>CAZXTM010000004.1:54990-164093 GCA_964643765.1 uncultured Bifidobacteriaceae bacterium
CTCTCGCTGTCGGCGGCCTGCGGCCGCGAGCCCTCGGCGTCCGAGGCCGTGGCTCCTCCGCCCATGGCCGCGGCAACGGACAGCGCCGCATCCGTGCGGTCCGATGCGCCGGTGCCTGATGCCCCCGGTATTGCCATGCTGGGCGATAGCCTCACGGCGGGCCTCGGTCTGGATACGCCCGATACCTATCCATCGCTCATCGAGGCGCGGCTGCGTGCCGAGGGCATTTCGCGTCCCGTGCTCAATGCCGGCGTCTCTGGTGACACTTCAGCCGGTGGCCTGCGGCGTCTGCCATGGGTGATGGAGACGCGACCGGCCATCCTGCTGGTGGCCCTCGGGGGCAACGATGCCCTTCGGGGGCTGCCCGTCGCTGACCTGCGGCGCAACCTGGCCACCATCATCGAGGGCGGGCAGCAGGGCGGGGCCCTCGTGATTCTGGCCGGCATGGAGGCGCCTCCCAACAACGGCCCCGAGTACACCGCAGCGTTCCGTCAGGTCTATCGCGACCTGGCCCGTCAGTACGACGTGCCACTGATTCCGTTCCTGCTCGAGGGCGTCGGCGGTGATCCGACGCTCAACCAGGCCGACGGCATCCATCCCAACCCCGAGGGCGCGCGGCGCGTGGCCGACCTCGTCTGGCGTGCGCTCGAGCCGCACCTTTCCCGTCTCCGGTCGTCGTCATGATTTCCCTCCGACAGGTCAGCAAGGTCGTCGACAGCGGCGGCCATCCACTCACGATTCTGCATCCGCTCTCCCTCGACATCGCTGCCGGGCGCTCGGTGTCGATTATCGGACCCTCCGGCAGCGGCAAGTCGACGCTGCTGGGGCTGATTGCCGGGCTCGATGCGCCGACGACCGGGCAGATCTTCATCGACGGGGTCGACATCACGGCCCTCGATGAAGATGCGCTGGCGGCCCTGCGGGGCGAGAAGATCGGGTTCGTCTTCCAGTTCTTCCACCTCGTGCCGTCGCTGACGGCGCTCGAGAACATTCAGGTGCCCATGGAAATTGCGGGTCGCGCCGATGCGCGCGAACGGGCGCAGGCCCTGCTCGACGAGGTGGGCCTGCACGACCGCGGACACCACTATCCGTCCCAGCTGTCGGGCGGTGAGCAGCAGCGCGTGGCGATTGCGCGCGCGCTGGCCAACGATCCGCCGCTCATCCTCGCCGATGAGCCCACCGGCAACCTCGACAGTGCCAACGGCCGGCACATTCTCGACCTGCTGCTCGAGGTCAAGACGCGTCGCCATGTCACGCTGGTGATGGTGACGCACGACCCGGCCATCGCGGCCATCACGGATGAGCGCATCGTGATGCGCGACGGACGGTCGGTGGGGGAGGGGGGCCAGGGCGCCCCGTTGGCCTGATGTTCGTCCGCCGCATGATTCAGCGCGAGCTGCGGTTCTCCTGGCGCCGACTCGTCTTCTTCTTCATCTGCATCGCGATCGGCGTCGGAGCGATTGTGACGCTCCGCTCGGTCATCCACAGCGTGCGTCAGGCGTTTGCCGGCGAGGCGCGCTCGCTCATCGCGGCCGACGCGGTCATCAGCAGCAACCGCGAGTTTCCGGATGCGCTGCGCGGACGCATCGACGAGCGCCTGGCCGCGGCGGGGGCCCAGTCGACCCGCTCGGTGGAACTGGCGACGATGGTGCGCGGTGAGGCCGAGGGCAGCCGTACCCGCATGGTCGAGCTGAAGGCGGTGGAGGCCGGGTTTCCTTACTACGGTCGCATGACCCTGGCCGGAGGGCAGCCGTATGACTTCCGCCTGCTCGAGAACGGCGGGGCCATTGTCCGGCCAGAGCTCGAGGCCCAACTGGGCCTCGGGGTCGGCGACCGCATTGTCATCGGTGGACGGTCGTTCGAGATTCGTGCCCTGCTCGATGCCGAGCCGGGCCGTCGACTCGGGGCGTTCTCACTCGGGCCGCGCGTGTTTGTGTCGATGGCCGACCTCCAGCAGACCGGGCTGGTCAGCGTTGGCAGCCGCGCCACTCACCAGCAGCTGGTCCGCGTGCCCGATGCGGCCCTCGACCCGCTGGTCACGGAGCTGCGCGCCGACTTCACCGACTCGTTCGTGCGCATCCGGTCCTATAAGGCGCAGGAGGACGACATTGGCGAAGACTTTGAGCGCGCTGAAAACTACCTGAGCCTCGTCGGCCTGGTCATCGTGGTGCTGGGCGGCATCGGGGTGTCGAGCGTCACGCGCGTATTCGTGCAGCAGAAGATTCGCGCCATTGCGGTGCTCAAGTGCGTCGGCGCGCGGTCGTCACAGCTGCTGGCCATCTACCTGGCGCAGGTGGTGGTGCTGGGGCTGCTCGGCAGCGTCATGGGGGTGGCCCTGGCCTGGCTGACGGTGCACACGGTGCCGGGGCTGCTGCTGGGGCCGGCGACGCCGGGCGTGACCATCACCTACGGCCTGACGCCCTCGGCGGTGTCGCAGGGGGTGGCCATCGGGCTGGCGGTGTCCCTGCTGTTTGCCATCGTGCCGTTGCTGGACGTGCGGCACGTCAAGCCGTCACGCCTGCTGCGCGATGATTCGGTCCGGGCGCCCCGCGACTGGTGGCAGCTGGCGGCGGTGGCGGGGGTGGCCCTGGCGTTGGTAGGGCTGACGATCTGGCAGGCGGGCTCGTGGCGCATTGGCCTGGTAGTCATCGTGGGCCTGCTGGCCACGGCTGGTGCCCTGCACGTGGCGGGGCTGGTCATGGTGCGGGCCATTGCGCCGCTGGCACGGTCGCGGCGGTTTGCGCTGCGCCACGCCGTGCTGCAGCTGGCCCGGCCCGGCAGTCAGGCGCGCATCGTGCTGCTGGCGGTGGGGCTGGGCAGCTTCTTCATCGTGGGAGTCAGAGCGCTGCAGGAGAACCTGCTGCAGCAGTTCGCCCTCGATGTCTCGAACGAAGCGCCGGACATGTTCCTCATCGACATCCAGTCCGATCAGGTTGATGCCGTGCGGGGGGCCATCCGAGCCGTGCAGGAGCCGGGTAGTCCCGAACCCCGCCTGATTCCCGTCCTCCGGGCGCGTGTGACAGGCGTCGAGGGACGCACCCTGCAGCTCGAGCGCTACGAGGACGTGCGAGAACGGGGCTCGCTGGCCCGCGAATACACCGTCACCTTCCGTGAGGGCCTCGAACAGAACGAACAGGTGATTCAGGGCGCCTTCTGGTCGGCTCCGGGACCGTCGGCGGCCGACGCCACAGAAGTGTCCATCGAGGAGAGCGTGGCGCTGCGCTTCGGCATCGCCCCTGGCGACCTGATGCGGTTCGATGTGCTCGGGCGGCCCATGGCCGCGCGGGTGACCAGCGTGCGCCGCGTCAACTGGGGCGACAGCCGGGCTGGTGGCTTCATGTTTGTCTTCCGTCCCGGAATGATCGACCGCGCGCCGCATGGGGCGATCGGATTCTTCAAGGGACCGACCGACGCCGCCGCCCGCGCCGGTCTGCAGGCCACGCTGGTCCAGCTGGCGCCGAATGTGTCGGTCATCGACGGCCGCGAGATCCTGCAGGCCGTCAAGGGCGTTGTCGACAATGTCACGCTGGCCGTGACGGTCGTGGGGTCGCTCGTCGTGGTGAGCGGCCTGTTGATCCTGATTGGCGCCGTATCGATGACGAAGTTCCGGCGCGTCTATGAGGCCGCCATCTTCAAGACACTGGGGGCGGGTCGACCGCTCATGACCGCCGTGCTCACCATCGAATACGGCCTGCTCGGTCTCCTGGCAGGCACGATTGGCGCCGGGGCGGCGCTGGGGCTCACCTGGGGCATCTCGCGGTTTGCCCTCGACATTCCTTTCAGGGCGCTGCCCGGCCTGACCGCTGGCGCCATCGTGGCGACCACCGTGCTGGTCGCCCTGGTCGGCGTGGCCTCGAGCTGGGACGTCCTGACGCAGAAGCCCCTCGGGACCCTTCGGGGCGAGTAGTGTCCAGGGGGCAGGTGCCTTCGGAGCCCCCACACCCTGACCGGCAGGCCACACCTGGGCAGTGACCCGTGCGTGGTACAATTTTGAGGTTCTGCCCCTCCGGCTGGGGGCACTCAGAGGAGTGGCCCGTCGATGAACGAAGCGGTCTTCAGAGACGCCCTGCAACAGAAGCGCGCCGAACTGCTCGGCGGCTCAGGTGGCAGGCCGTTGCAGTATCAGATGGAGCACAACAGCGGTCGCCAGGGGGACCTGGCCGACCAGGCGGATGGCACAAACGAAGTGCACATCCAGTTGCGCCTCAAGCAAACCGATGCGAAGATTCTCGTGGCCATTGACGAGGCCCTTCAGCGCCTCGACAAGGGGACCTATGGAATCTGTCGCGACTGTGGCGAACCGATCGCCCCGGCGCGTCTGGCGGCAATCCCATGGACGCGGGTGTGCATCACCTGCAAGGAAAAGCAAAAAGCGTGAGCACCGAACTGTCGCATCTCATCCGGGACTTCTATCTGGCCCGCCTGGCCCTGCTCATCCGGCACGAGGAGGTGGCGCGTCACGTCAGTGACTACGACGTGAACAACGCCTATCAGTACGTGATCAACAGGGAAGAGGCCCACGTCTCGTGGCTGCAGCACGCGCTGCTCGACCTGCACGCCTCCATCCCGCCTGACCCGGCGCGTCCGACGGTGACTGCGCCGGCGGGGAAGAATGGCTGGACGTCCCTGGCGGCCGACGATGCGCGCGCGCAGCGGCAGTTTGTCGAGGCCTGGCGTCCGCGTGTCGAGGGCATCACGCATGCGCGGCACCAGAAGATGCTGACGGTCATTCTCGGTGAGATGCTCGAGCAAGCCCGCATTTTCGAACACGGCGCGGCCGGTCGTGACGACCTGATTGGTTCACACCTGGCCATCAATGCCCGCGAGGGCGTCGTGGCCAATACCCGCTGGATGGAATAGGCGGGGCCTTCATGGCCTCGTCTTCCGTGCGTGTCGCCGTCGCCCTGGGGTCGAACCTGGGCGACCGGCATGAGCACATGCGCTGGGCCTGTGATCGGCTCAGCCGCCTCCTGACTGGCGTCCGCACATCGTCCGTCATCGAGACCCCCCCATTCGAAGTCCCCGACCCTGACGCGCAGGGGCCGTACCTCAACGCCGTGCTGACAGGTGCGACGGCGCTGTCTGCGGATCAGCTGCTCGCAGAACTGCAGGCCCTCGAGGCCGAGCGCGGCCGCGCGCGCACGCATCGGAATGCGGCGCGCACACTCGACCTCGACCTGATTCTGTTCGGGGATGCCGTGCTGGACCAGCCGGCGCTGACGGTGCCGCACCCCCGCTTCCGCGAACGGGCCTTCGTGCTGGCCCCGCTCGCGGAAGTGGCGGGCGACTGGAACGACCCGGTGACCGGGCTGACGGTTACTGCGCTGCTTCAGCGCCTGAACGACCGCGCTTGAAGATGCCGGACAGGCCCTCGTCGAAGAGGGTGTACATCGCCGGCACAAACACCAGCGTGATCAGTGTCGAGGTGATCAGCCCGCCGATGACGACCCGGGCCAGTGGGGCCTGAAGCTCGGCACCTTCACCGATGCCGAGGGCCATGGGCACCAGGCCCAGGGCGGTGCAGAGCGAGGTCATCAGAATCGGGCGAAGGCGGTGTCGGCCGGCGATTTCAATGGCCTTACGGGTCGGAATGCCGTCACGGTCACGGAGGGTGTTGGTGTAATCGACGAGCAGGATGGCATTGCTCACGACGATGCCCGCCAGCATGATGACGCCGATATAGGCCTGCATGCTGAAGGCCGTCTTCGTGACGAGCAGCATGCCCACCACGCCGATGGCCGCCAGGGGAATCGAGAAGATGATGATGAACGGGTCGCGTAGCGACTCGTACTGCGACGCCATCACGGTGTAGACGAGGACGATGGCGAGAATCAGCACCAGCTGCAGTTCGCGGAAGCTCTTCTCCTGCTCTTCCACTTCGCTGCCGAAGCCCACGGCAAAGTCCTTGGGCACCGTGATTTCGCCCATGCGGGCCTGGGCATTGCTGACCGCCTCGCTGAGCGTGACCTCGGTTTCGGCGCTGACGCGCTGAATGCGCTCCTGGTTCTTACGGTCGATCGACACCGGACCGGTGTCGCGGTCGATGATCATGACGTTCTTGGCGGGCAGCACCTGCCCGGCGGGTGTGCTGAGCAGCACGTCGCCGACCGAGGCCACCTCGCCGCGGTCTTCTTCGCGCAGCCTGACGACGATCGGATATTCGTTGCCGGCGTCGCGGAAGAACGCGGCCTGGGTGCCGGCGACGTTTGTGCGGATGGTGTTGGCCACGCCGGTGACGGTCATGCCGAGCAGGGCGGCCTTGTCACGGTCCACCCGGACGGCGAGTTCCGGCCGGCCTTCCTCGCGCTGCAGGCGCGAGTCGGCGATGCCGGGCGTCGAGTCGAGCATGGTCTTGACGTCTTGGGCGATGCGCTTCGACTCGGCGAGGTCGTAGCCCATGATCTCCACCGAGAGGCGACCGCCACCGCCGCCGCCGCCCATGCCGCGCATCATGTTCTGGCCGCCCGACGCCCGGGCGCGGACGATGACGCCGGGGATGCCTGACAGCTGGCGGCGCAGTTCCATCGAGATCTGCTCGTTGCTGCGCTGGCGTTCCGTGCGGGGCACCAGGCGCACCTGGATGCTGCCGCGGTGCGACGAGGTGGGGCCAAAGCCGCCGCCGCCACCACCCGCCTGCGTGATGAGCATCGTGGCTTCGGGCACGTTGGTGCGGATGCGGTCTTCCAGCTGCAGCAGCACGTCCTCGGTGAGCTCGATTCGGGTGCCCACGGCCAGTTCGGCGTCGACGGTGACTTCACCCTCATCGGTGGTGGGCTGGAACTCGAACCCGATGCGGGGCAGCAGCAGCACGGCCACGATGAAGAGGCCGAATCCGGTGGCGAACACGGTGGGGCGATGGCGCAGGGCCACGCCCAGGGCAAGTCCATAGCTGTTGTCGATGCCGTCCAGGAACCGGTCGATGCCCCGGTTGAGCGCACCGAAGATCCCCGTGGCGTCCTTACCGTGGCTGGGCGGGTCGAGCAGGCGCGAGCAGAGCACCGGCACGATGGTCACGGCCACGAGCAGCGACATGGCCAGCGAGAAGGACACGACGGCCGCCAGCTGTCCGAACATGATGCTCGACACTCCGGTGAGGAACAGCATGGGCACGAACACGGCAATGTGGGTCAGCGTGGAGGCGAGAATGGCCGACCACACTTCTTCCGAGCCATCGATCGCCGCCGCCATGCGGTCCTTGCCCATCTCGAGGTGCCGGTATGTGTTCTCGAGCACCACGATGGCGGCATCGACAATCATGCCGATGCCCAGCGCCAGGCCCCCGAACGTCAGCGTGTTGAGCGTATAGCCCCCAAAGTAGAGCAGCGCGAAGGTGCCAATGACCGAAATCGGAATGGAGGTGCAGATGATCAGCGTTGACTTGAGGTCGCGCAGGAAGAGGTAGATGATCGCGATGACCAGCAGGCTGCCGAGCATGGCGTGCTCCTGCACGCTGCTGATCGCGCGCTCGATGAAGACCGACTGGTCGTCGAGCAGCTGCAGGCGCATGCCCGAGACCTCACGGTTAATGCGCTCGATCTCGGCACGGACGCCCTCGGCAATTTCAATCGTGTTGGTGCCCGACTGCTTGGTCACGCGCATGCGGATGCCGGGCTTGCCGTTGATGCGGGTGATCGAGCGGCGATCCTCGGTCGAGTCGGTGACGTCGGCAATGTCCTTCAGGTAGACGGGCACGCCGCCGCGGGTGAGCACGATGAGGTTGCGGATGTCTTCGACGCTGGTGAACTGCCCCGGGCTGCGCAGCAGCAGGGTACGGTTCGAGTCGTCGATCTCGCCGAGGGGAATGTTCTGGTTCTCGGTGCGCAGCACCTGGACGATGCGCTCGGGGGTGAGGTTCAGCGCGGTGATCTTCTCGCGCGACAGATCGACGTGAATCTGGCGCCGCAGCCCGCCATCGATGGTGACCGCGGCCACGCCGTTCACGCGCTCGAGGCGCGGCGACAGGTCGTTCTGCGCCAGTTCGCGGAGCGTGACCGCGTCGTAGTCGCCCTCGACACCGATGCCCATGATGGGCATGGCGCTCGAGTCGAACTTGAAGATCGTGGGGGCCTCGGCATCCTCCGGCAGGCGCCCCCGCACGCGGTCGATGCGCGTGCGCACATCGTCGGCGGCCTCGCTGAGGTCGGTGCCCCAGACGAAGTTGAGGCGGACGTTCGCGTTGCCCTCGGACGAGGTCGACTCGACCCGTTCGAGGCCGGCCACCGCGCTGACCGCCTGCTCGATGGGACGAGTGACGAGCTCTTCCATCTCGAGCGGACCGACGCCGGGATAGCTGACCCGCACGGTCAGGCTGGGATATTCAGTGTCCGGCAGGAGGTCGACCGGGAGCCGGGTGAGGGAAATGGCCCCGAGCACGATGATCACGAAGCTGATCATGAACATCGTGACGGGACGATGGATGGCGAGGCGTGGAATGCTCATAGGAATGTTCTGCGTGCGTTGAACCCGCGAGGCGGGCTACTGCGGCCTCTGTCGGCGGTTGCCACTGTCCGGGGCGCTGCCTCCCTGGCCCTGGCTGCCAGCATCGGTGCCAGGACGGTCGCCGCCCTGTCCCTGGCCCTGACCACGGCCCTGTCCACCACCGCCAGGCCGTCCGCCGCGGCCCTGGCCGGGGCCGCCGCTCTGACCGGGCACCACGAGCGTGTCGTTGCGGCGCACGGCGCCTGCGCCCTCGGTGACGAATCGGTCGCCGGCCTTCAGGCCGGACGTGATTTCCACCCGGTCTCCCGCTTCGATGCCGAGCGTGACCGGCAGGAACTGTGCCTTGTTGTCGCCGCCGGACTGCCACACGCCGCGCCGGCCCTCGAAGTCGACGACCGCCAGCTTGGGCACCACCACCACGCCTTTGTGTTCCTCGATGGTCAGTTCCACCCGTGCATACATGCCGGGCCGCAGGCGGTTGTCGGTGTTGGGAATCTCCACTTCCATCGTGGCGGTGCGGGTGGCCGGGTCGAGGACGGGGGACACGCGCGCCACGCGGCCCTTGAACTTGTCGCCAGGGTAAGCATCGACCTCCACCGTCGCGGGATCACCGACCCCCACGAACCGCAGGTCCTTCTCGACGACCGCCGCCTGCATACGCAGGCGGGCGATCTCGACGACCGAGACGACCGGGGCATTCTGCGATACCCATGCGCCCGGATCCGCGTTGCGGCGACCGACGAAGCCGTCGACCGGCGAAGTGATGCGGGTGTTGCCGAGATTGATCTGCAGTTCGTCGAGGCGAGCGGCGGTCTGGCTCGACTGGGCCCGGGCCAGGTCGAGCTGGGCCTGTGCCGCCAGGTACCGCGATTCGGCATCGTCCAGGGCCTGCTTGGCCAGCAGCTGGCGGCCGTAGAGGTTCTTGGAGCGGTCGAAGTTGAGCTCGGCCACCTTAAGGTCGGCCTCTCGCTGGCGGATGGTGGCCTTGGCCACTTCCATCGAGGCCTGTGCCTGCTTGACCTGCTCGATGATTTCAAAGTCCTCGATCTTGGCCAGCAGCTGTCCGCGACGCACAGGGTCGCCGAGCTTCACGTTCACCGAGACCAGTCGGCCGCCGGTGCGCGGGACTACATCCACGGTTTGCTCACCAATGAGGTTACCCACCACGGTGAGCTGGGCGCCGATGTCACCAGTGGCGGCCTCGGCCATGCGGACGGTCACCGGGGGACGGAAGCCGCCCCCGCCGAAACCGCCACCCATGCCCGGGGGGCCACCGCCCTGACGCATCTGGCCACCGCCGCCCTCGGGACGACCGCCCCCGGGCCCGCCCCCCTGGGGCTGGGGCCCACTGCCCGCCTGCTGGGTGTCGGGCGCTGACGAGGAGGGGAAGAGACCGCCGTAGTAGGCGGCTCCGAGCGCCGCCACCGCGACGGCACCAATCACCACGAATTTACGCATAAACCTGTCCGTTCACCTTCCAGAAAAACTGTGCGGAGCCGGGCCGCGACCTAGGAACCGCCGCCGGCCAGACCGGCCCCGCCACCACCACCGCCGGGGGCCTGCTGGGCGCGTTCGAAATTGACGAGCGACTTGCGATAGTCGGCCAGCGCCCGGAGTTCGGTGTTCTCGGCATCGCGCATGTCGCGCTGCGCCTGGACCACGAAATAGTTGGTGGTCAGACCGACTTCGAACCGGCTCTGCTCGGCCTCGAGACGCTTCTGGGCGAGCTCGCGGGCCGCGCGTGCCGACTCGACGCGCCGCAGGTTGGCCTGCACTGTGAAGGCGGCGTTGGCCACTTCGGCGGCGATGCTGACTTCGAGGGCCCGCAGCCTGGTCTGGGCCTGCTGCCGCTGGACCCGGGCGCGGGCATACTGGGCCTCGGCCTGGTTGCCGAACAGCGGATAGCTGAAGGTGAGTGCCACGTTCCAGGTCGGATAGGCCCGGTTGAACAGCAGGTCGAGGGCGTCGGGATAGCCCCCGGGAATGGTGCCGATGATGGTGCTACCCAGGCCCGACCCCTGGCGGATGAACTGCGTGCCGCCCAGCCCCTGCGCTCCGTAGCTGGCGGTCAGGTCGAGGCCCGGCCGCGACTGGTTCTTGAAGAACGACATGTTCACTTCGTTGGACTCGAGGTTCTTCCGCGAGGTGGCGATGTCGGTGCGGTCGGCGATGGCCCGGCGGATGGCCGACTCGACGTCGGTCGGCGGGGCTTCGAGCGACGGCACGTCGACCGGCACCAGTTCCTGCCGCCACAGCGGGTCTTCGGTGCCGCTGACGAGGAAGCGCTTGAGCGTGAGCTCGGCGGTCGAGGCCGTGGCTTCGGCGGCGGCCAGCGTCTGGCGTCGTGTCGCGGCCTCGGCCTGGGCCTGCACGATGTCGAGCGGGGCGAGGGTGCCGACTTCGACGCGCGCCTGGTTGTCAGCCACGAGCCGTTCGGCCAGGTCGAGGGCACGGCGCGCCACGTCGACCGAACTGCGGGCGAACACCAGATCCCAGTAAGCGTTGCGGACATTGGCCACGGTCTGCGTGACGGTGGCGCGCACCGACTGCTCGGAAATGTCGCGATTGATCTGGTTGACCTGCAGCTGCTGCCGCGTGTTGTCGATACGGAAGCCGCGCAGCAGCGGCTGCACGTATTGCGCCGTCAGTGTCGTGTTGTAGCTGGGGTTGAAGTTGGCGAACAGGTTGTTCGTGGCGAGCCGTGAGTTGTTGAAGACCACGGAATATTGCCCGCCGAACCAGGGCATGTTCTGCGAGACCCCGAAGTTGTAGGTGGCCGTGGCGTTGTTCACCGACGTGCCGCCATTCAGCTGCGACGTGGGAGGCTGCACCTGGTCGCGCTCGCCGAGCGTGGTCGACAGCACCGGACGGAAGGTGTTGCGCAGGCCCGCAATCACGAGGTCGACCGACTGGGGCTCGAGCCTCGATACCTGAATGTCGAGGTTGCGCTCAAGCGCCAGCTCGACGCTCTGCTCGAGCGTGAGCTCGCGGACGCCACCGGGGGCGATGCGCCCGAGCGGCGACTGGTCGGCCGAGGTGCGGGGCGCCTCGAGCGTGCGCATGGCGGCCGAGTAGCCGTCCATCGCCTCACGAATCACAGCCGCTGTCCGGGCATCGTCACTGGTCGGATTCGTCTGCGCCGCGCCAGGGCGGGCCCACACCGAGATCAGCAGCGCACCGGCCGCCCACACACGCATCCTGTTCACGATCATTCCCTGTCGTACTCCGTAAGAAACCGGCATGCCCGCGACCTACCGGCCAGGCTTGGTGGCGGGGCGGGCTGCCTGCCGCGACCGACGGTCGCGGCTCCACTGCTCGTGCATCGCCTGCATTTTGACGTGCTGTTCCGTGGTGAGGATGCGACGCATCCGGAAGGTGAGCAGCGTGCGCGACCGGGCCAGCTCGCCGCGGGCGGCTTCCACCCGCTCGACGGCCATCAGGACCTGGGCTTCCTCGGACTTCGGGTCGGCCACCACCAGGGAGAGGGCGGCCTCGTGCTTGTCGAGGGCCACTTTCTGGGCCTGCAGCAGCGGCTGCAGGGCCTGGAAGACCTGCTCGAGCCTGGTCGACTGGTCGGCGGTGAGCGCCAGTTCCCGCTGGAAGCGCTCGCTCTGCCACCACTTGAATCCCTGGGCAGACGCCGGCCCGACCATCAGCAGGCAGACGGCCAGCGCGCAGACAAGACGACACAACACCATGGGCACCTGTCTGGACTACGGAGGTGACCGGGGCAGCGTTTACCGCGAGGCGGTAAACGCGTCCAACTGGCGCACCACGGTCTCGACGAGGTTGTCCGGCGTCGACGCCCCCGAGGTCAGGCCAATCGAGACCGGCCCGTCGGGGGGCAGCCAGCCGTGCTGGGTGATCTCGGTCTTCGACACCACATCGCGGAAGCGGATGGCGTCGGCTGACAGCAGGCCGCTCGGGTCGCCAATGTGGTACGTGGGCACCCGGTCGTGGCAGATGCGGGCCAGATTGCAGGTGTTGCTGCTGTTGTAGCCCCCGACCACCACCATCAGGTCGACCGGCGTCTCGTCGAGCAGCTGGATGATCGCGTCCTGACGGTCCTGCGTCGCACTGCAGATCGTGTCGAAGGCCCTGAACCGGTCGGCCCACTCGGCCTCGCCGTACCGGGCTCGAATCGCCTCGCCGAAACGCTTGCCGATCGCGAGGGACTCGGTGCTGAGCATGGTGGTCTGGTTGGCGCAGCCAATGCGACCCAGGTGCAGGTCGGGATCAAACCCCGGGGAGGCCGATGCCCCGAATTCGGACAGGAACGCATCGCGGTCGCCGCCGTACTCGATGTAGTGGCACACCCGTTCAGCCTGGGCCATGTCTAAGACGACCAGGTACTGACCGCCGGGCACCGCCGTGGCCTGCGAGGCGGTCGCCTGGGTTTCCTCGTGCCAGTGCTTTCCGTGAATCACCGAGGTCAGGCCGTCGCGGGCGTAGCGCTTGACGTTCTTCCACACATTCAGCACGGAACCGCAGGTGGTGTCGACCAGCGTGCATCCGGTCTGGTCCAGCCGCACCATCTCCTCGATGGTGACCCCGAAGGCTGGCAGGATCACCACATCGTCGGCGGTGAGGGCGAAGCCGGGCTCGTGGGGATCCGTCAGGAAACGGATGCCGAGGTGACGCAACTGATCGTTGACGTGCGGGTTGTGGATGATCTCGCCGGTCAGGAACACCCGCCGGTCGGGGAAGCGCGTGCGCGCCTGATAGGCGTAGTCGACGGCGCGATCGACCCCATAGCAGAAGCCGAATTCGCGCGCCAGGTGCACCGTCAGCCGGCCCGACCGGTAGCAGTAGCCGTCAGCCTTGATCTGCTCGACCAGCGCGCTGCGGTAACTGGCCTCGAGTACACCGGCGACCTCCTGCTTGAGGTCGAGCCCTTTGCGGAAAATCAGCGATGGCATCAGCGCTGATCGTACTGGAAGGTGAGGTCGTCGAGGGCCCGCAGTTCACGCGGCCCCTGCTGCGACACCGCGACGTCGATGGCATCGAGCAGGGCATCGTCCCCCTCGAAGGCGACCGCGGACACATAACCCGGTGCCGACGGCGTGGCACGCCCGCCAGTCGCCTGGTCCGGTTCGGGGAGGCCCTGGGCTGGGCCTGTCGGTGCAGACACCGCGAGGTAGAGGTCGGCCACGGGGACCATCTGGCCGGTGACCAGGCCCACCATCAGGGCGGCGGCTGCGGTCAGCCCCAGCCAGCCTCGCGACGAAGACACCGGCCGGGCGGCGACAGCCGGAGGGCCATCGGGAGCAGGGGAGCCGGGAAACGCCAGGACCCGCGGTTCACTCAGGCGACGGAGCACACGCGACCGCTGTCGCGACAGCATGGCCTCGCCGAAGAGCGCTTCGCACTCGGCCTCGACACCCCGTCGATACGCGTCGAGGGTCGGCTCAGCCACCGGGTGGTCGGCAGGGGAATGCTCATTCATAGGGAATCTCCCAGGGCGGCCCGCACACGCCTGAGGGCGCGGAACAGGTGCACGCGCACGGTGGCGGCGTTCATGCCGGTCGTGGCGGCGATGTCCGTCGGCGACTGACCGTCGATCTGGCTCAGGGTGAATACCAGACGCTGCCGGTCCGGCAGGCCATTGACGGCGCTGCGCACGGCCGACCAGCGTTCTGCCGCCAGCAGCTGGCGCTCGGCATCGGCTTCCGCCGAGGCCACCGCCTCGATGGCGTGCGACTCGGCCTCGTCGTGCGACCAGGCCCGGCCCTCGACGTGCCGACGCCGCGACCGCACCCGGTCGAGCGCCGTGTTCACCACAATCTTCAGAAACCACTGCTCAAATGGCCGGGCAGGATCGAACTGGTCGATGTGCTGGAACACTTTGATGAAGGCATCCTGCACCACATCATCCGCATCAGCCGCGTCTCTCAGGTAGTGGTAGGCCAGGCGGAGCGCGCGTCGCTGGCACAGGGCCATGAGCCGGGCAAACGCCTCGTGGGCCTCCGGCAGGCGTCCGTCGACCACAGACTGTCGCACCGCGAGAGCGGCGACCGACGCGGCGTCTGGCGTGGCGTCAGGGCCGGAGGCTCGGAGCGCGGCAGCCGTGGAGGACGGGGGCATGTGCATGGAGATACGGTCGGCGCAATCCGGATGTTTACCGTCCTGATTCTAGCAGGCACCGGGGGGTGGTTGACTTGTCGGAAGCTGGCTGACTACGATCGGGAGATTATCGCCGTCCCAGTCGGACGGTCATTGGAGTCATCCGCATATGAGCCAGTCACAGACGGGCGGTGGCATCGAGGCCCTGGGCATCCGGCCCAGCAAGCCCGTGCACGTGAATCTCACCACGTCGGTCATTTACGAACACGCGATACGGCGCAACGAGGGCATGCTGGCGGCCGCGGGGCCTCTCGTCTGCCGGACGGGACAGCATACGGGCCGGTCGCCGAACGACAAGTTCGTGGTCCAGGAACCGTCGAGCGACGCCCACATCTGGTGGGGCAAGGTCAACAAGCCGATGCAGCCGGCCCACTACGACGCCCTCCGGGCGGATGTGGTCGCCCATCTGGGCCAGCAGGAACTCTACGTGCAGGACCTCTACGCGGGGGCTGACCCGGCCTACCGCCTGTCCGTGCGCTTCGTCCACGAACTGTCGTGGCAGAACCTGTTCGTCCGCAACCTCTTCATCGTGCCCCCGGCCGGGGACCTCGCCGAGTTCACGCCGCAGTTCACGGTGATGACCGCACCGTCGTTCAAGTGCGACCCGTCGCGCCACGGCACCCGCTCGGATGTGGTCATTGCCCTGAACCTGGCGGCCCGGGAAGTCATCATCGCCGGCACCAGCTACGCCGGCGAGAATAAGAAGTCGATTTTCACGGTCCTCAACTACCTGCTGCCCCTTCAGGGCGTGCTGGCCATGCACTGCTCGGCCAACATCGGGCCCCAGGGCGACACGGCCCTCTTCTTCGGTCTGTCGGGCACGGGCAAGACCACCCTGTCGAGCGATTCGGAACGCCGGCTCATCGGCGACGACGAGCATGGCTGGAGCGACCGCGGCGTCTTCAACTTCGAAGGTGGCTGCTACGCCAAGATGATCAAGCTCTCGGCCGAGGCCGAGCCGCAGATCTACGGCACCACGCGTCGCTTCGGCACCGTGCTTGAGAACGTGGTCATCGACCCGGTCACCCGCGAGATCAACTTCGACGATGGGTCGCTGACCGAGAATACGCGCGGGGCGTACTCCATCGAGTGCATCGACAATGCGGTGCTCGAGGGCATCGGCGGGCATCCGCAGAACATCATCATGCTGACGGCCGACGCCTACGGCGTGCTGCCGCCGATTGCGCGCCTGACGCCGGAAGGCGCCATGTATCACTACCTGTCGGGCTACACCGCCAAGGTGGCCGGCACCGAGAAGGGGGTCACCGAGCCGTCGGCGACCTTCAGCACCTGCTTCGGGGCGCCGTTCCTGCCCCTCAACCCCAACGTCTACGCGCGCCAGCTCGGCGAGCGGATCGCCAAGTACCAGTCGAAGGTGTGGCTCGTGAACACCGGGTGGACGGGCGGACCGTACGGCGTCGGCTCGCGCATGAAGATTTCCCACACCCGGGCCATGATCCGGGCAGCCCTGTCGGGCCAGCTCGATCATGTGGGTTACCAGCGGCATCCGGTGTTCAATCTCGACGTGCCGACCAGCTGCCTCGACGTGCCCATGGGCGTGCTCGACCCGCGCAGCACCTGGGCCGACAAGGACGCCTACGATGCGCAGGCGGCCAGGCTGGCAAAGATGTTTGTCGACAACTTCCGGACCTTCGAGGCCGACGTGCCTGCGGCGGTCCGCGACGCCGGTCCCCGCCTGTAAGACCGGCCGCGTCTGGTCGTCACGTGCGGCCGATTCGGGGTACGATAACCCTGCGTCGGTCGCACGCAGCACGACATGCCCACCTACGAACCCGTCATCGGCCTCGAGATTCACGCGCAGCTGCGCACCCGCACCAAGATCTTCTGCGGCTGTGCCACCGACTTCGGTGCCGCTCCCAATACGCACATCTGCCCGGTCTGCCTCGGCATGCCTGGCGCGCTGCCGGTGCTCAATCGTGCGGCCGTCGACCTGGCCATCCGCGCGGCCCTCGCCCTGGGCTGCGAGGTGCAGGCCCGCTCGGTCTTCGCCCGCAAGAACTACTTCTATCCCGACCTGCCGAAGGGGTACCAGATTTCCCAGTACGCCGAGCCGCTGGCGCTGGGCGGCGGCATCGAGGTCGACGTGGACGGCACCACGTCGTTCGTGCGGCTGACCCGCATTCACATGGAGGAAGACGCGGGCAAGTCGCTGCACGACGGCTTCGCCGATTCCGACCGGAAGACCTACCTCGACTTCAACCGGGCCGGCACGCCACTCATCGAAATCGTCTCCGAGCCCGACATGCGCTCGGCCGCCCAGGCGGCGACGTTCTTCGAGCGGCTGCGACAGCTGCTGGTCTGGATTGGCGTCAACGACGGCAACATGGACGAGGGCAGCCTGCGGTGCGACGCCAACGTCTCGGTGCGTCCGGCCGGAACCACCACGCTCGGTACCAAGGCCGAGGTGAAGAACGTCAACTCGTTCCGCTACCTGCAGAAGGCGATTGAGTTCGAGATCGGGCGCCAGATCGACGTGCTCGAGCAGGGCGGCCGTGTCGTGCAGGAAACCCGGCTATTCGATGCGGCCCAGGGCAAGACCTACTCGATGCGCAGCAAGGAAGAGGCGCACGATTACCGCTATTTCCCCGACCCCGATCTGCCGCCGCTGGTGGTGTCGTCGACTCGCCTCGAGGAGGCCAGGGCTGCCCTGCCGGAACTCCCCGATGCGCGTCGGGCGAGGCTGATGACGCAGTTCGGCCTGCCCGCCTACGACGCCGACGTGCTGACGCAGTCAAAGGAGCTGGCCGATTACTTCGAAGCGACGGCGAGTGCGTCGGGCCTGCCGAAGGCGGCAAGCAACTGGGTCATGGGAGAAGTGCTGCGCACCATGAAGGAACGCGTGGTTTCCGTGGCCGACGTGCCCATCACCCCTGAGGCCCTCGCGCGGCTGCTGCGGCTGGTCGACGCCGGCACCATCAGCAGCACGGTGGCGAAGGACGTGTTTGCCACCATGTACGAGACCGGACGGGCGGCCGACGAGATTGTCGCGTCGGAAGGGCTGGCGCAGGTGTCTGACACGTCGGCGATTGAGCCGCACGTGATGGCTGTGCTGGCGGATCATCCTGACGTGGTCGCGGAAATCCGCGCGGGGAAGGATCGCAAGTTCCAGTTTCTGGTGGGACAGGTGATGAAGGCCTCGAAGGGCAAGGCCGATCCGAAAGTGGTGACCGACCTGCTGATGCGGGCCATCGGCTGAGCGCCGCATGACCCGCCGATACGCTCTGGTCGTCGCGACCTACGTCGCGGCGGCGGTGGGGATGACCTGGCCGCTGGCGGCGCGCCTCGGCACCCACCTGGGAGCCCCCGAGGGGCCGGGCGACTCGTTTCTCAACCTGTGGGTCATGGGATGGGGCCTGCGCTCGTGGGTCACCGACCCGCTGGGCACGCTGACGGGCGATGCCTTCGATGCCCCCATCTTCCATCCGGCGGCACTCACGCTCACGTACACCGACCACCAGCTGCCCCAGTCGCTGCTGATGGTGCCCGTCTGGCTGGCCACCGACTCGCTGGCGCTGGTCTACAACCTCACGCTGCTTGCGTCGCTGGTCGCCAGCGGCGTGTCGATGTACGCGCTGGCACGGCTGGCCACGGGCTCGTCGGGGGCGGCACTGCTCGCCGGCCTGGTGTGGATGGCCTGGCCCTATCGCACCGCGCATCTGCTGCACCTGCAACTGCAGGCACTGTATTTCATGCCCATCGCCGTGTGGGCGCTGCTGCGAGTGGCGGCGGCCCGTCGCTGGCGCGATGCCGCGGGGCTCGGCCTGGCCGCCGGCGCACAGACGCTGGTGTCGATCTACTACGGCATCATGACCGCCTGGCTGCTGGTGCTGCTCGCGCCCGTGGTCGGATGGCTGACGGGGCAGTGGCGGTCGCGCCGTTACTGGAGTCGCGTGGTGCTGGCCGGGGCAGTGGCGGCGGTGCTGGTCGTGCCCGTGGCCGTGCCGTATGGGCGTGCACGCGCGGCGGAGGGGTTTGGACGCTCGACGTTCGAGGCATCGCAGCATGCGGCCTCGATGCAAAGCTACACGCAGGTGCCGCCGGCGAACCTGCTCTACGGACGCACGGGCTGGCTGGCGCCTCGCGCCCCGCAGCCCGGCGCGCGCGATCGGCGGCATGTCGAGCATCAGATGTTTCCCGGCGTCGGGGTGCTGGTGCTGGCGGTGCTGGGGCTGTGGGTCGGATGGCGTTCCGACCGCCGCGCCATCACCCGCGCGGCCGCCCTCATCGTCGTGGTCGCTGGATGGCTGTCATTCGGTCCGGAAGGCCCCTTCGGCGTCTATCGCCTGGTGGCTGGCGCGCTGCCAGGATTCGAGGCCATCCGGGCACCGGCCCGATTTGGGGTGATAGCGATGCTCGGAGGCTGCCTGCTCGCCGCCGTGGGCTGGGCGTGGGTCGTCTCCCGGATCGAGGCGCGACAACGGCCGCGACGGGCGCGCCTGGCGACAGCGGCGATGCTGGCCCTCTGTGCGATCGAATACGCCAACAGTCCCCTGATGCTGGCCGAGGCCCCCGCCACGCGCACGGCGGTCGGCGCGTGGCTGGCCGCCGACTCCGAGCAGGGGCCTGTGCTTTACCTGCCGATCGGCCTCGACCGTGAGAACACCCCGTTCATGGTGGAAGCCCTCGAGCATGGGCGGCCCATCGTGAACGGCTACAGCGGGCAGCGCCCGATGGGTTATGCGTCGACCGTCGAGGCGCTCTCGACTCTGCCGTCGGCGGAAGGGCTGGCCATGCTCAGGGAACTAGGCGTGACCGCCGTCGTCAGCGATCGGGACCTGACCCCGCCCGCCGACTCGCCACTGGAGCTGGCGACGACACTCGACGGCCGGTTCATCTATCGGGTGGTGTGGACCCCGGAGGCGGAGCGTGCGATCGAGGCCGCCGGTGCGACGACGTCGCTGCCGGCCGGGCCACTTCCGTTTGTCAGCGGCGAGGAACTGGCGTTCGACGTGCAATGGATGGGCGATGTGCCGGCCGGAGTCATCACGCTGTCCGTCCGCGCGGCAACCGCCGAGCAGCGGGCCGCCTGGCCCGAGGCCGCCTGGCAACTCGATGCCGGGGCAAAGACGGCTCCCTGGGTGTCCCGGGTGTTCGAGGCTGACGATCAGTTCTCGACGCTCGTGACGGACGACCTGCAGCCGCTGGTGCATTCGAGGCACATTCGCGAGGGGGCCCGTGCGCTGACACGAGCCTACCTCTACGACCCGGTGAGGCGGCGCATCACCACCGGGGCGACCGAAGCGGCGGCCAGGGCGCCTGATGCGTCGGCATCGCCCTGGGTGGCGGGCACGCGCGATGCCATTGGCGTGCTCTATTACCTGCGGACGCAGCACTTTGCCGTGGGGGAAGAACGGGTGATCCCCGTCAACGATGCCGGTGACAACCTCCGGGTGCGGGTGCGGCTCGACGGCGTCGAGCCCGTCTCGGACGCGGCCGGTGCCTTCGTCGACGCTGAACGGTTCACCGTCCGGGTCGAGCGTCGGCTGGCGCGGCGCCAGCCACTGACCGCCACGCTGTGGCTGGCCCGTGACGGGAGGCGGCAGCCCCTGCGCATTGCGGTCAGCGCCGGCTTCGGCCAGGTGACCCTGGGACCGTCCCGGCGTTGACACCGCACACGGGGTTCCGTAAATTGACAGGAAGCGACCCGATGTCCCGACCGCGAACCCGCTCCGCCGGCGCGCCTCTGTCAGCCCCGTCCCTGGCATCTGCGTCCCTGCTCGACTTCTATCGCGAGGAACTGCTGCGCCATCAGGCCTGCCTCGACTCGCAGCGCGAGTACTTTTCCGAACTGGCCATTCTTGAAGTGGAAGAGGCCATTGCCCGCATCATCAGGCAACTCGACGGCCTCGTGCCCACCCGGGACTGCCGTGCGCTGCTGGAGTCACTGCTGTGCAAGCTCGATCAGGTGACCGGCCTGTCTGGCTGGACCGATCCCAGTCGCCTCCACTGAGCCCCCCTCTGAAGACCCATCTCCAGTCGATTCTGACCGCGGCGCTCGACGGCGTGGCTCCGGCCCGTCTCGTCGACCGTGCCCGTGCGCTGCCCGAACTGGGCGAGTCGCTCACGGCGGGTCCCCTCCATGTGCTGGCGGTCGGAAAGGCCGCGTCGGCGATGACCGCGGCCCTGCTGCGGCGTCCGGAGGTGACGGTGGCGTCGGCCTTGGCTGTCGGCACACATCGCTCGCCCGACCTGCCCGCGGATGTGTCGTTCCTTCAGGCCGGGCATCCATATCCTGACCATCGCAGCGTGGAGGCCGGGCATCTGGCTCGTGCGCGGGTGGCCGGGTTGTCGTCGGATGACCATCTGCTGCTGCTCATCTCCGGAGGTGCCTCGGCCCTGATGGCGGCCCCGATTCCGGGGGTCTCGCTGGACGACAAGCAGGAGGCCACCCGGGCGCTGATGCTGCAGGGGGCCGACATCCATGAACTGAACGCGCTGCGCCGGCATCTGTCGGCCGTCAAGGGGGGCCGCCTTGCCGTGGCCTGCCGCGCCCGCATCACCACCTGCGCCCTGTCCGATGTCGTGGGCGACGACCTGCATGTCATTGGCTCGGGACCCGGCGTCGCCGACCCTTCGTCGTGGCAGGACGTGGCCGACGTCCTCACCCGTCGCGGAGCCTGGCACCTGATGCCCTCGTCTGTCGCGCGCGCCGTTGAAGACGGTGTGGCTGGGCGTACGCCCGACACGCCCAAACCCGGGGATGCGGCCATCGCGCATGCCCAGGGGGCCGTGGTGGGGCGGGCGGCCGACGCGGTGGCGTCAGCCGCAGCAGCGGCGCAGGCGGCCGGCTTCACTCCCGTGGTATTGCCCATGCGCGTCACGGGCGAAGCCCGCGAGTCAGCCTTGCAGTGGTGGGCCCAGGCGACGGCCGCGGCCGCCACGGTCTCCGGTCCTGCGTGTGTGCTGTCGTCTGGCGAAACCACGGTCACGGTCACCGGCACAGGCCGTGGCGGACGCAACCTCGAGTTTGTCCTCGCGCTGGTCGAGCAGCTCGCAGGGCGCCCGGGCGTGGTCGCCGCCAGCCTCGGGACCGACGGGGTGGATGGCAGCAGCGGGGTCGCCGGCGCCTGGGCGGACAGCGGCACCCTCGTCCTGGGGCACGCGCGGGGGCTGCGGCCGCCAGAGGCCTATCTCGCCGCGAACGATTCGCTCCACTACTTCCAGCCGCTGTCCCAGGTGATGGCGACCGGACCGACCGACACGAATGTCGGCGACGTCCAGATTCTGCTGACCCACGCATGACCAAGTCTGCCTATCTCTCGCTGCTGCACGAACGGCTGGCGCATCCGTCCGGGGCCGATGAGATCATCCGTCTGCTGCGGATTCCCCGTCTCGAGCGCCCGGCCTTCAAGCGACACCTGCGCGACTGGCTGGCCGACGGCACGCTGGTGCTGGTGCGGGGCCATCTCTTCGCGTTTCCGCGGCGGGGAGGGAACCCCACGCCGGAGCGACCGCGCGCGCTGCTCACCGAAGTGGTGGGGCGCTTTGAGCGCGACCGCAGCGGACAGGCCTACGTGGTGCCCTTCGACCGTCGCGCCATTGACGATGTGGTGATTCCCCGCGGGGCCACGCAGGACGCCGACCCTGGCGAGATGGTGGTGGTCGCCATCACCAGGCACGCCGCCGTCGGGCAGGCCCCTCGCGGCGAAGTGACCGAAGTGCTGGGCGACATCGACGCGCCTGGTGTCGACACGACGATCGTCCTGCGGAAACACGGCATCGTTGAGCCCCATCCCCCGGAGGCCCTGGCCGCCGCAGAGGCTCTGCCCACGGTCGTCGGTCCTGATGAGCTCAAGGGCCGCACTGATTTTCGCGATCGCGTGGTCGTCACCATTGACGGCGAGCACGCCCGCGATTTCGACGATGCCATTTCCCTGGAACGGCTGCCGAACGGCCACTACTGGCTTGGCGTGCACATCGCCGATGTGGCGCACTACGTACGCGAAGGGTCGGCCCTCGATCGCAGCGGCTATGAGCGCGGCACGTCGGTCTACTTTCCCGACCGGGCCGTGCACATGTTTCCCGAGGCACTGGCCACTGGCGTCTGCTCGCTGAAGCCCCACGTCGATCGGCTGGTGCAGTCGTGCCTCATGGAAGTCGCGGCCGACGGGCGCGTAGTGCGGTACGAGATGCACGACGGGGTCATCCGCAGCGATGCGCGGATGACCTACACGGCGGTCAATGCGGTGGTGGCCACGCGCGACCCCGGAGCGCGCGCCCAGTACGCGCCGCTCGTGCCGCTCTTCGAGCTGATGCACGAACTGCATGGCGTGCTGGCGGCGGCCCGCTATCGCCGCGGCTCGGTCGACTTCGACCTGCCCAAGCCCGAGATCATCCTCGATACGGAAGGACTGGTGATTGACATCATCGCCTCCGAGCGCAACGTCGCGCACAAGATGATCGAGGAATTCATGCTGCTGGCCAACCAGACCGTGGCGCAGCATCTCGAGCAGGCGGGCATGCCCACGCTGTACCGCATCCACGAGACGCCCGAAGCGATCAAGGTGGAGGAGTTCGAGGCGTTCATTTCCCGCCTCGGGTTCACGCTCGATGCGCCGCCCACCGGCGTGAGACCGGCGCATTTCCAGGCGCTGGTGCGTCGAATGGCCGGGTCGCCTGTGGCCCGTCCGATCGCCTTCCTGATGCTGCGCACGATGCAGAAGGCCCGGTATGACTCGACGAACCTTGGCCACTTCGGCCTGGCCGCAGAGAGCTACCTGCACTTCACCTCGCCCATTCGCCGGTACCCCGATCTGGTGGTGCACCGCACGCTGCGCGAGCTGCGGACGACGCGCGTGACGCCCGATCGGAAGACCGCGCTGGCGCTGGCCCTGCCCGAAGTGGGGCGGCACACCAGCGAACGCGAACGCCGGGCCGACGAGGCCGAGCGCGAGCTGGTGCAGTGGAAGAAGGTGCGCTTCATGGCCGACAAGGTGGGCGAGGTCTACGACGGGTACGTCACCGGCGTCACGTCCTTCGGCCTGTTTGTCGAGCTGGTCGAGCACTATGTGGAAGGCCTCGTGCACATCTCGACGCTGGCCGACGACTTCTACCGATTCACCGAAGGGTCGCATCGCCTGGTGGGCGAGCGGACGCAGCGGGTCTTCCAGCTGGGCGACCATGTGCGGGTGCAGGTGGCCAGGGTCGATGTCGAGCGCCGACTGATTGACCTGGCCATCGAGGAAGTGCTCGACGAGGTCGCCCGGGACGTACGGAGGTCGCGTCAGCCCAGAAGCGCCGCCGTGAGGAAGAAGGAACAGCGCAAGGCCACGCCCGAACAGCGGCGGCGCCGCCGTGCCGCCCGACCCGGCAAGCGCGAGCGGGCGCAGCGCAAGAAGTCGCGATGACCCGCTTCATCGTCGGCACGGCCGGGCACATTGACCACGGCAAGAGCACGCTGGTGCGTGCGCTCACGGGCATTGACCCCGATCGGCTGAAGGAAGAACAGGCGCGGGGCATCAGCATCGAACTCGGGTTCGCCCACGCGCAGATCGACGGGCACCAGCTGGCGTTCGTGGATGTGCCTGGCCATGAACGGTTCGTCCGCACGATGCTGGCGGGCGTGGGGGGCGTCGACTTCGTGATGCTCGTGGTCGCCGCCGACGAAAGCGTGATGCCGCAGACGCGCGAGCACTTCGACATCTGCCGCCTGCTGGGCGTGCGTGCCGGCTGTGTCGTCATCACGCGCGCCGACCTCGCAGACGATGACACCCGCGCGCTGGTGGCCCTGGAAGTGGCCGATGTGGTCCGCGGGTCGTTCCTTGAGGGCGCCCCGGTGGTGACCGTGTCGTCACGGACCGGCGAGGGCCTCGATGCCCTGCGCCGCGTGCTGGCCGATGCCGCCTCGCAGATGGAGCCCCGCTCTGCGGAAGGGCGCGTGCGGTTGCCCGTCGACCGCGTGTTCACGGTGCATGGATTCGGCACGGTGGTGACCGGCACGCTGCTGTCTGGCACCGTGCGCGTCGGTGACGAGCTCGAGGTGGCCCCGGGCGACGGCCGGGTGCGCGTCCGCGGCCTGCAGGTGCATGGTCGGTCGGTCGATTCGGTCGCCGCGGGCCAGCGTGCCGCCGTCAACGTGACCGGCGAGCAGGTCGGCATCGTCGAGCGGGGACGCTCGCTGGTGACGCCCGGGTTGTGGCTGTCGAGCCGGCGCCTCGATGTGCTGGCCGAGGTGCTGCCGCATGCACCGCGGCTGGCGCACGGCAGCCGGGTGCATGTGCATCTGGGGACGGCCGAGGTGCTCGGCCGCCTGACGCTGGCCGGCCCGGCCCGTTCCGAGGTCGCGCCCGGGGAGCGTGCGCTGGCGCGCCTGCGGCTCGAATCGCCCCTGGTCGCCACCCGTGGGGATCGGCTCATCCTGCGGAGCTACTCGCCGATGATCACCATCGGCGCAGCGACGGTGCTTGATCCCTGGCCCCGCGCGATTGGTGTCCGCACGCCACGCGGCCTGCAGCGCCTCGAACAGCTGGCCGCCGCATCCGATGCGGACCTGGTCTCAGGCCTGGTCGCTGAGGCTGACCTTGCAGGGCTCAGCCGCGAGAATCTCGTCGCCCGCGCAGGTCTGGCCCCTGCCGCTGTCGCAGCACTCCTCGACGGCCCCCATGCACCGGCCAGCGTGCAGACGATTGGCCCCGTGGTCGTGTCGTCTGAGGCGCTGGCCCGGGGCTGTGACCGGCTGGTGGCGGCCGTCAGCGCCTTCCATGCGGCGTCGCCCATGAGCGAGGGCATGCCGCGGGAAGCTCTCAGGACGCAGGCCACGCCCGCGGCCTCGGCGCCGGTGTTCGATGCGTTGATGGCGATCCTGGTCCGGAAGGGGGCGCTCATTGACCGCGAACGCGTGGCGCGCCGTGATTTCCGCGTGGCGGTCCCAGGAGGCGAGGACGCCCTGGCCCGGATTGAAGCAGCCTACGTTGAGGCCGGGCTGTCGCCGCCCGAGGGCCCCGCGCTCGCGGAGACGCTCGGTCTGCCGGCGGCCTCAGTGGCGACGGCGGTGGCGTATCTTGTGCGGCAGAAGCGGCTGGTGAAGGTCGATCCGCTGGTCATGCATCCGTCAGCCGTGGACCGGCTGAAAAAGGATGTGGCCGCGATGAAGCAGCCGGGGGGCGGCGCGCCGGTGACGCTGGATGTGGCTGCGATCAAGGACCGCTACGGCATCAGCCGGAAGTACGCGATCCCGCTACTCGAGTTCCTGGACCGTGAACGGGTCACGCGGCGCATGGGTGAGCACCGCGTGCTCCTTTAAGCCGATGGTGACTTCTTGTCGACGTCCTGCGCCTCGCGCATCGACGTCTTGAAGTTCTTGATGCCTGCGCCGATCCCACGGCCGAGTTCGGGCAACCGGTTGGCGCCGAAGATCAGCACCACGATCGCCAGAATGATAATCATTTCCATGGGTCCGAGCGGACCGAGCAACGATAGGGTCTGCATGATCTGAAACGCTCCTCGTGTGCCCGTGGGGGCTGCCGTAATAGTAGCACTGAAGCCGGGACGGCCTGCCGCGCGTCATTCCTTACAGAAACCCGGCTTGTCTCCGGGGGGAGCGTCAGTCACAATGAACACGCCGACTGCCACCGCGATGTCATCCTCGACCCCGGAACTCGCTCCCGTCCCCGACGGCCCGCTGCATGTCCGGGCCGACCGCCCGGTCGAGGTGCGCTTCTCGTTCGAGCAGCGGCAGTCGCGGGTGGCTGCCATTGGTTCCACCGGGCTCCACCTTCTCGTGCTGCTGATAGGCGTGCTGGTGATGCGCTACAAACCCGCGCCAGCGCCCGTCGAACAGGCCCCGCCCATGTCCCTCGATCGCCTGATCTGGCTTGCCGAACCCGGCCCGGGTGGCGGCGGCGGTGGGGGTGGGAACCGCACAGTCGCTCCTCCGCGACTGGCCGAACTGCCCGGCCGTGACAAGCTCACGGTGCCCGTGGCCCCGAAGCCCGTCGAGGCACCGCCTCCCAAAGTCGAACCCGAGCCGCCCCCCCTTGAGGCTCTCAACATTCCGGCCGTGAATATGGCAGCGGCCCAGCAGATGCTGCCCGGGGCCATCGAGACGCCGAACGTGTCTGCCGAGTCGCTGGGCTCGGGCACCGGTTCAGGGGCCGGCACGGGCGCCGGCAGCGGTGTCGGTTCGGGACAGGGCTCCGGTCTCGGTGAGGGCCGGGGCGGTGGAACTGGTGGAGGCGTGTATCGCCCCGGGTCAGGCGTGACCACACCCCGCGTGCTTCGGGAGGTCAAGCCGCAGTACACGGCCGATGCCATGCGTGCCAAAGTCCAGGGCACCGTCTGGCTCGAGTGCGTGGTGATGCCGGACGGCTCGGTGGGCGACGTTCGCGTGACCAAGTCGCTCGACCCCATCTTCGGTCTCGATCAGGAAGCCATCAAGGCTGCGCGCGGCTGGCGTTTTGCGCCCGGCATGCGGCAGGGACAGCCCGTCCCGGTCCTGGTGACCATCGAACTCAGCTTCACCCTCCGCTGATGCCGCGTCGCCTCCTGCTGCAGACTGCCGGACTGCTGATGGCCGCCGTCGTGCTGGCGGCGGCAGGGGCAGGCGTGCTGGCCATGCGGACGGCACAGCCGAAGCCGGCGACGGCCCTGTCGGGTGTGCCCACACTCATTCCCCGCGTCGTCGCCGCCTATCCTCACGACCGACGGGCATTCACGCAGGGGCTCGTCCTGCGAGACGGCGTCCTCTACGAAAGTACGGGCCTCGTCGGACAGTCGTCCCTGCGCGTCGTCAATCCCCAGACGGGCGAGGTGATGCGGCAGGTGCAGGTGGCGGCCCCGTACTTTGCCGAAGGGCTGGCCGACGTGGGTCCCCGACTGCTGCAGCTCACCTGGCAGCATGGCCTGGCGTTTGTCTACGACCGCCAGACGCTTGCGCGAACCGGTGAGTTCAAGTATTCCGGCGAAGGCTGGGGCCTGTGCCATTCGGGCCGGGCCCTGTTCATGAGCGATGGCAGCGCCAGCCTGACCGAGCGTGACCCGCAGAGCTTCGCCGTGCGGCGTTCCGTCCGCGTGACGCAGGATGGCGCGCCGGTCGAGCGCCTCAACGAACTGGAATGCGTCGGGGCTGATGTCTACGCCAACGTCTGGACCACCGACACCATCGTGAAAATCGATGCGGCCTCCGGCCGGGTGACGGCCCGCATCGACGCCGCCGGCCTGCTCGGGCCGATGGATCGCGTCGGGGTGGATGTGCTGAACGGCATCGCCCACGATCCGTCCGACGGGACGTTCCTCATCACCGGAAAGCTGTGGCCGCGACTCTTCCGGGTACGGTTCGAGCCGAGGCGGTAGGGCACCGTCCCTGATGCGCGCCCTGCAGCTGCACTCGGCGGACGGCGTCGCCGGCCTGCGCGTCGACGAACTGCCGACGCCCGTGCCTCGTCGCGGGCAGGTGCTGGTCCGCGTCACCTGCTCTCCGGTCAATCCGTCGGACGTCCTCTTCTGTCAGGGACGCTACGGCACGCCGCCCCCCTTGCCCGTCGTGCCCGGATTCGAGGGGTGCGGGGTGGTGGTCGACACCGGAGGGGGCCTCTTCGCGCGCCGGTTGCTCGGTGCCCGCGTCGCCGGGGCCGTCCAGGGGCGCCAGGGCTTCTGGGCCGAATATGTCGTGCTCGATGCGCTCGAGACACTGCGCGTGCCGGATGCGGTCGACGATGCGTCGGCCGCGTCGGCGCTGGTGAATCCGCTGACGGCGCTCGCGCTGGCCAGGCCGGTGCTTCGTGGACAGCACCGCGCCATGGTGCATACCGCGGCCGCCTCACAGGTGGGGCGCATGCTGATCCGGCTGTCGCAGCGCCACGGGTTCCCGCTCATCAACGTCGTCCATCGACCGGGCCTCGTCGACGAGCTCGCGAAGGCCGGAGCGGCGGTGGTCCTCGACAGCAGCGCGCCAGATTTTCCGCAGGCCCTGCATGCGGCCACCCGACGACTGAACGCCACCTGGGCGGCTGATGCGGTCGGAGGCGATATGACGGGCTGGCTGGCGACGGGCATGCCCCGCGGGAGCACGATCGCCGTGTACGGGGCGCTGGCGGGGACCCCGGCACGTATCGAGCCGGGCGACCTCATCTTCCGTGACCAGACGGTGACCGGCTACTGGCTGTCGCAGGAGTTCCGTGATCGCAGCCCGCTGGGCCTGCTGCGAATTGCCCGCGGATTGCGCGCGGCCTCGCGTCTGCTGGCGACCGACCTGCGGAGCGTGGCGCAGGCGCACCTGAGCCTCGACGAGGCCCCGAGGCGCCTGCCCGATCTGCTCCGGTCGACGAGCGCCGGCAAGATCTACATCACACCGGGCGCATAGCTGCAGGAGGGGCAGGGCCGGCAGCGGTGGCCGGCGCCGCCCGTACGGTCTTCGCTACGGCAGTCGGCCCAGCCACTGCAGCGGCGCCAGCGTCAGCCACGGCACGTACGTGATGAGCAGCACGCCGATGGTGAGGATGACGAGCATGGGCATGGCGGCGCGCATGACCGACAGCGCCGGCCGGTGGAAGCGCACCGAGGCCACGAGCAGGTTGAGCCCGAGCGGCGGCGTCAGATAGCCCAGTTCGAGATTGGCCACGAAAATGATGCCGAGGTGGATGGGATTGACCTGGTAGAACTCGGCCACGCCCGTAATGAGCGGCACCACGACGACGATGGCTGAGAAGATGTCCATGAGGCAGCCCACGACGAGGAGGAACACGTTGAGGGCCAGCAGGAACATCAGCGGTGATGACACGTGCGCGGTGGTCCAGGTGATGAGGGCATCGGGTACCTGCGCGTTGATCATGTAGTTGGTGAGGCCCACTGCCACGGCGAGGATGATCAGGACGCCGCCGACCAGGCCCACCGAGTCGCCGCTGACCCTGACCACGTCGCCCATGCTGGGCAGGTCGCGGTGCACGAAGCGCTGCATGATGAAGGCATACAGCGCGGCGACCGCCGCCGACTCGACCGGCGTGGCGTAGCCGCCGAGCAGCGCCGTCATGACCACCACGGGCAACCCGATTTCCCACTTGGCTTCCCAGAGGGCGCCCAGAGCCTCGCCCGCGGAGAACGGGGCGCGATGTGCGCCCTGCTGCACCGCTTCGCGGATGCCGTAGATCGCCAGCATCCCCAGCATGATGAGACCCGGCAGCGCACCGCCGATGAAGAGGTCCTCCATCGAGAGGTTGGCGATGATGGCGTAGAGGATGAGCGGCAGGGACAGGGGGAAGAGCAGGCCCAGCGACCCGGCCGAGGTGAGCATGCCAATCGAGAAGCGTTCGCTGTAGCCGTCCTTGATCATTGCCGGCAGCAGCAGGCCGCCGAGTGCCAGGATGGTGACGCCCGATCCGCCGGTGAGCAGCGTGAAGAACGCGCAGAGTGTGGCTGTGGCGACGGCCGTGCCTCCTGGCAGCCAGCCGAACAGGGCCCGGAAGAGTCGCAGCAGGCGCTCTGAGGAACGTCCCTCGGCGAGCAGATAGCCAGCGAGGGTGAACAGCGGAATGGCCGCCAGGCCCGCCGAGCCGGTCAGCTCCTGATACGCCGTGATGAGCAGGACGGTGGGCTTGCTGCCCTGGCTCATGAAGAAGATGGCGCCGGCCCCGCCGAGCAGCACGAAGATGGGCGCGCCCAGGATGGCGGCGATGACCAGCACGGTGATGGGTGGCCAGGGCGATGCCCCGTCGAGCAGTTCGGGGTGCGTGGCCACCCAGACGCCCGCCAGCGGGCCGACGAGCGCAGCGGCCCGGCCGATGGCCGATGACGAGGCCCCCCACGTGATGCGCGCCGTGATGAGCCCGAAGGCCACCGGCATGATGAGGTCGGCCATCCACACGCGGATGCCCGCCGCAATCTCGAGGCCCTCGGCCAGGTCAAGCTGCACCAGATTGACGGCCCCGACCGTGAAGATGGCCGAGACGCCGGCCCCCACCGTCGACGATAGCCAGCGGGCCGCATGCGCCGTCTGGCTGTGCGCCAGGAATTCGCCGGTGGCCAGCGAGAGCAGCTTGCCGTCACGCGCCGCAATGGCCGCCCCGAGCAGCCCCACCCACATCGTCAGGTGCTGCGCGAAGGGCGCCGCGCCCGGGATGCCCGTCGCGAGGAACTTGCGCAGCACGATCTCGAGCAGCGGGATGAGGACAATGCCGCTCATCGCCGCGAGGGCGAGGGCGTTCTCGAGGCGCACCAGTGCGGGACGCACGATTACTTGCCGCCCCGCGACTTCCGGTAGCCGGCCCGGGCCTGCATGGCTGCGTCGAACACGTCGGCCGGCACCAGCGTGCCGCGCATCGACGGCAGCATGCCCTCAGCGGTCTTGCGGAACTCGGCAATCGAGGCCGGCGGGAGCGTGACCACCTTCAGGCCGCGCTGCGCCATCGTGCCCACGGCGGTGGTATCGAGCTTGGTGGCTTCCGAGAGAAACCGCTGCTCGAGCTTGGCCGCCTCGGCCATCATCAGCGTCTGGTCGGCGGGGCTGATCTTCGACCACGCGGCCGTCGTGATGACGGTGGCCCCGATGACCGGGGCCAGCTTCACGTCGAGCATGAAGGGCGCATCACGGAAGATCTGAAGCATCGAGGCCGCATAGGCGGGGCTCGGAGCCGCGTCAATCATCCCGCGCTTGAGCCCGCCCACCATGTCGTTGACCGACAGGGGAATCGGCTGGAAGCCGTTGTTCTTGTACCACTGCACCGACTTGTCGTCGCCGTCGGTCGTGTAGAGCTTCACCGACTTGAGGTCGGCCAGCGTGCGGAGCTCCTTCTTCGAGAAGAGATTGACCCAGCCGGCGCTGCCCCAGTGGAGCACCTTGTAGCCCTTGGCCTCGATGCGCTGCGTCAGCATCGGCCGCAGGGCCGTGAACACGGCCCGCATTTCCTCGTCGCTCTCGAAGAAGAACGGCAGCCCGAACACATCGACGGCATCGTCGATGCGCGCCAGCCCTGGAGGCAGCAGCAGCGCGGCCTGCAGTTCGCCCACGGCCGGGCTCATCATCCGCACCACCGAGGGCTCGGTACCGAGCGTGCCCCCGGCATAGACGCGCAGGGTCACCCGGTTGCCAGTGCCTTTCGACCAGAGATCGCCCATGTCGAGCAGCGCCTTGTGCCACGCTGAGTTGGCGGGCGCAAAGGTGGCCAGCTTGATGGTGAGGGGGGACTGTGCCGCACCGCTCGCGACCCAGAGCGCGACAAGCGCCGCCGCAGCGACCACGGTGAACGACAGACGAAACGACTTCAGCATGCACTCGACTCCATGCGGGGTGGGACGGCCCGCGACACCTTACGGTTCCCGTGAGAGAAACAGAAACTCGGCCTGCGCCCGGATGGCCCGCGCCCGCCGCTGCAGCAGCAGCGTGGTGAGGCGTTCCGACGGGTTGCCTTCAGGATCGACCGCCAGGGCCTTGGCCAGCAGATCGTCAAACTCCGCCCGGTTCTGCGTGGCGATGGTGACGGCAGTCGCCAGGGAAATGTAGGGGCCGGGCGACAGGCCCTTCTGGATGTCGACGGCGCGCTGGAAGTGGCCCCGCGCCTTCTCGTGCGAGCCACCCAGCAACTCCTGGCCTTCCATCACAATCATCAGCTCGTGCAGGGCGCCGTAATACCACCGCTCATCGAGCGCCAGCCCCCGCTCGACCAGGGCGCGCACGGCGGGGAAGTCGATGGCCAGCGTGTCCGGGCTGAGCGCCATGGCGAGGCCCCACGAGGCGGCCGACCAGTAGATGAGCTCCACATCGGCTTTGGACGCCCGGCTCAGGGCCGTGGCCGGGCTGGTCAGCAGCGCCTGACGGATGCTGGGAAACCGCACCTCGAGGGCGCGCATGCAGTATTCGTGGGCGCGCAGATACATGTTGAGGGTCCGCGCATCAATGGCGCGAGCGGCCTCACGGTCGCTGTAGCGCACCAGGTCGGCATCGGTGGCGAGGTAGCCATACGCATACGACGTGAACCCGCTGCACGTCGCCCGCAGCAGTGGCACGTGCCGCGGAATCGACTGGAGCAGCGACTCGTAGGTCTTGAGCGCGAAGGGGACGGCGTCACGGACCAGTTCAGGGTCGTTGTCGGAGGTGATCGTCGTTCCCGGCGCCGCCAGCGTATCGGCCACGAGGCGCGTGGCGCGATTGGTGACAAACGAGCAGCCGGTGAGCAGGACCGTGGCCACCACGGCCACCACCAGTCGAGACTGAGACACAGACAGCATCACCGCACGCACCCCCGTAAAGGATCAGTCTGCCACATTCCCTCCCCGAACCCGACGTCGGCTGCCGGAGACGCCACTGGCCTCAGCCCCGGCGCGGGGGCTGCGCGGCCGGTGCCCGAAGGTGCTGGTGTCTCGGCACTCGCGCCCGGAGCCACCCTTGCGCGGCCGCGCCGGTTGGAGGAGGATGCACCGGTCCAAGGAGGCCCCGATGCCCGTTGCTCCCCGACTGTCCGTGCCCGCACTTGCCCTCGCCGTGCTGGTGGCGGCCTGCTCCACGCCGCCGGCGCCGCCGGCCGCCTCGTCTCAGCCAGCCGACCGCCGGGCGGCCCTGATTTCGCGCGCCGCCTCGCTCGAACTGCCCACGCCGTACGAGCCGCCCCCGGGTGACGCCCTCTCGCACCACGCCTCCGGGTTCGCCAAGACCATGTGCTCGGCGGTGTTTATCACGGGCCTCGACCTGGCGTTCGCCGCCGAGCATGTCGGCTATTTCTCGGCGCCCTACGCGATGCGCGCGAAACTGGGGGCCCCGGTGCTCGACCGGGAACGGCAATCCGTTTCGGTGACGGTGCCTGGCGGGCCGACGCGGGTCGCGGTCTACACCGGCCCTGAAGCCCAGGGGTGCGTGACGCTGCCCGAGGGCCGCGATCGGCTCTCCTTCACGCCGACGCGCATCGAGCGGAAGGTTGCGCTGCCGCCCACGGCGCCGTGGCCCATGGGCGACGCGCTGCCCACTGAGCCCCTCCCGCCTGATGTGCGCGCCGACAAGGTCGCTGATGCCGTGGCGGCCGCGTTTGCCAACCCCGAGGGACACACCGCGGCGTTTGTCGTCACTCACAAGGGGCGTCTGATCGCCGAGCGCTACGGGAACGGCATCACGGCGACGACGCCGCTCGAGAGCTGGTCGATGGGCAAGAGCGTCACCGGGACGGTGATGGCCACGCTGATCCGACGCGGCGTCTATGACCTCTGGCAGCCGGCCCCGGTGCCGGAGTGGCAGCAGGCACCGGGCGATCCACGCGCCGCGATCCGCATCGGCGACATCATGCGCATGTCGAGCGGGCTGCGCATCAAGGCACCGAACGATCCCGACTACGACCCGAACGGCACCTATCCCGACCACCTGTACCTCTACACGGGCGCGGCCGACACCTTCGCCTTTGCCGCCACGCGTCCGCTGCAGTGGCCGCCGAACACCGTCGGGCGGTACCGCAACACCGACCCGGTCATCACGAACTACCTCAACCGCCTCGGCATCGCCAGGCTGGGCGAGGACTACCTGAGCTATCCGCAGCGCGCCCTCTTCGACAAGTTGGGCATCCGGACCATGGTGATGGAGACCGATCCGTTCGGGAACTACCTCACGCAGGGCTACGAATTCATGTCGGCGCGCGACTGGGCCCGTCTCGGCAATCTCTATCTGCAGGACGGGGTCTGGAACGGCGAGCGGCTGCTGCCGGAGGGATATGTGCAGTACGCGTCGACGCTGGCCCCGGCCTGGCTGGCTGACGAACGCCCGCAGTATGGCGGCGGCTTCTTCTGGATCAACGGCGACGGGGGGATGCCGGTGCCGAAGGAGGCGTACTACATGTCGGGCGCGGGTGGTCAGACCACGCTGATTGTGCCGTCGCACGATCTGGTCGTGGTGCGGCTGGGGCACTTCAAGGGCTCGAGACCCGGCGGCGACGACTTCGACCGCGCCCTGGCGCTGCTGATGGAGGCGGTGCCGGGCAAGTAGGCCGGACGCGATCCGGGGGGCTCCTGGGCGGGATGGTTTCAACTGAATGGTTTTTTGTCATAATTATTCATATGAAACCTTCCCGGAGCGCTGCCCCTGACCGCGGGCGCGTGCTGGCCACCGCCGTGGTGCGCGCCGCCGCGCTGCTGGGGCTACCGCAGCAGACGCTCGCGCAGGTGGTGGGTATCTCGGAGGCGACGCTCTGGCGGGTCGCGTCCGGCCAGCGGCCCATCGATCCGGCGTCGAAGGAAGGGGAACTGGCACTGCTCCTGGTCAGGCTCTATCGGTCGCTCGATGCGCTGGTGGGAGGCAATGACCGTCAGCGCGTCGACTGGATTGCGGCGTATAACCGGGCGCTCAATGGTCGGCCCGTCGACCTGATTCGCACGGCTGAGGGGCTGGCCCGGACGGTGACCTATGTCGACGCGGCGCGGGCAACCCTCTAGTCCCCATGCCGCAGCGCCCTCGTCTCGCCGCGAAGGGGTGACCCCGGCCGGGGTGCCGCCGCTGCGCGCGTGGGACGAGGCCTGGTTCGATGCGGTGAGGAGTCGCCGTACCCGCCTCTGGCGGGCCGTCGAGGCGCAGCATGTCGTCTCGACCCTCCGGCTGGTGGACGATGCCGACCAGCAGGCGCTGCTCGAAGACATGCTCGAAGACAGCAAGCCGCCGCTGCCACCTGCGGCGGCAGCGTTCCACTATCTGCTGTTCACGCCGTTCCGCTACGTGTCACCCTGGCCGAGCCGGTTCCGGGCGCCCCTGCGTGCCGGCGTCTGGTATGGGGCCGAGCAGGTGCGCACCGCGCTCGCCGAGGTGGGGTACTGGCGCTGGCGGATGATTGGGGACAGCGAAGCGTTCGAGGGACAGGCGCTCGTCTCGCAGTTCACAGTGTTCGAAGCTCAGGTCGCCGGTCGGTGCGTGAACCTGTGTGGCCAGCCGTGGCGTGCGGCCCAGGCGCTGTGGCAACACCCGACGGACTACACCGCGTGTCAGGCCCTCGCGGCACGGTGCAGCGAGCACCGTGTCGGCTGGATTCGTTACCGTTCGGTTCGTGACCCGCAGGCCGGCATCTGCGGCGCTGTGCTGGCCCCGGAATGGCTGTCACTGGCAGAGGTGGTGCCCCAGCAGACATGGGCCGCGCGCGTCACGGCAGACGCGGTGATGTTCTCTCCCGAGCCGACTCTTGGGCCCGGTGCGGAGCGGAGCCCGGTGCAGTTTGACGCCGGACAGTGGTCATGACCAGGCTAGCCTTCGATCGGAACTCGACGAGGGGGGGCTGTCGCAGCCCATCGTGTCGGTGTCACTCGGGGTGCCGGCCACGTTCCTCTTCGGAGGGGAAGAGCGGACACAGAAGCCGACGCGCCTGCGCCTGCGGCACGGCGACGTGGTGGTGTGGGGCGGGCCGTCCCGGCTGGCGTATCACGGCATCGACGCGCTCGGAGTGGGGCACCATCCGCTCACCGGTGAGGCGCGCTACAACCTGACGTTCCGAGTCACGGGGCTGACATGAAAAAAGGCCCGGCAGCGGATGCTGCCGGGCCTGACCGAACCGGGCACGTGCGCCCCGGGGCCGAGGCCCCGGGGCACCAGCGCACTAGTACATCCCGCCCATGCCGCCGCCGCCGGGCATGGCGGGGGCTTCCTTCTTCTCCTCGGGGATCTCCGAGACCAGGGCCTCGGTGGTGAGGAGCAGCGACGCAATGGACGACGCGTTCTGCAGCGCGTTACGCACGACCTTGGCCGGGTCGATGACGCCGGCCTTGACCAGGTCCTCGAAGGTGTCGGTGGCGGCGTTGAAGCCTTCGTCGCCCTTGCCGTTCTTCACCTTCTCGACAATGATCGAGCCTTCGAGGCCCGCGTTGGTGGCAATCCACCGGCAGGGCTCCTCGATGGCGCGGCGAATGATCTGCAGGCCGACAAGCTGGTCACCGGTGAGCGACAGCCCCTCGAGCGCCTTGCTGGCGCGGATGAGCGCCGTGCCGCCGCCGGGGACGATGCCCTCTTCGACGGCCGCCTTGGTGGCGTGCATCGCGTCCTCGACGCGGGCCTTCTTCTCCTTCATCTCGGTCTCGGTGGCGGCACCGACCTTGATGACCGCAACGCCGCCGACGAGCTTCGCCAGGCGCTCCTGCAGCTTCTCGCGGTCGTAATCCGACGAGGTCTCCTCGACCTGCACGCGGATCTGGCGGACGCGGCCCTCGATGGCCTTCGAGTCACCAGCGCCTTCGACGATGGTGGTGTTGTCCTTGTCGATGGTGACCTTCTTGGCGCGGCCGAGGTCTTCCATCTTGATGTTCTCGAGCTTGACGCCGAGGTCCTCGGTGATGGCGCGGCCACCGGTGAGGATCGCGATGTCTTCGAGCATGGCCTTGCGGCGGTCGCCGAAGCCGGGGGCCTTGACGGCCGCCACCTGCAGGGTGCCGCGCAGCTTGTTGACGACCAGGGTCGCCAGCGCTTCGCCTTCGACTTCTTCGGCGATGATGAGCAGCGGACGGCCGAGGCGGGCCACCTGCTCGAGGACCGGCAGCAGGTCCTTCATCGAGCTGATCTTCTTCTCGTGAATCAGGATGACCGGGTTCTCGAGGGCCACTTCCATGCGCTCGGGGTCGGTCACGAAGTAGGGCGAGAGATAGCCGCGGTCGAACTGCATGCCCTCGACCACGTCGAGCGTCGTCTCGAGCGTCTTGGCCTCTTCGACGGTGATGACGCCGTCCTTGCCGACCTTCTCCATCGCCTCGGCAATGATGTTGCCGATCGTGTGGTCCGAGTTGGCCGAGATGGTGCCGACCTGGGCAATCATGTTGCCCTTGACCGGCTTGGCCATCTTGCGGATCTCGGCGGTCATGGCCTCAACGGCCTTCTCGATGCCGCGCTTCAGTTCCATCGGGTTGGCACCGGCCACCACGTTGCGGGCACCTTCGCGGTAAATCGCCTGCGCCAGCACCGTCGCCGTCGTCGTGCCGTCGCCGGCCGTGTCGGACGTCTTGCTCGCCACTTCGCGCACCATCTGGGCGCCCATGTTCTCGAGCGGGTCCTTGAGGTCGATTTCCTTGGCCACCGTCACGCCGTCCTTGGTGATGGTGGGCGAGCCGAACTTCTTGTCGAGGACCACGTTGCGGCCCTTGGGGCCGAGGGTCACCTTGACTGCGTCGGCCAGCTGGTTGACGCCGCGGAGAATGGCCTGCCGCGACTGTTCGCCGTAAATAATCTGCTTTGCCATGAGTGTGTTCGTCTCCGTCCTGTGACTACTTGCCCTCGACCACGGCCAGGACTTCGTCCTCGCGCATGATGAGGTAATCCTCGCCGTCGACCTTCACTTCCTGCCCCGAGTACTTCCCGAAGAGGATGACGTCACCGGCCTTCACGTCGAGCGCAATGCGCTTGCCGTCCTTGTCGGCCTTGCCGGCGCCCACGGCCACCACCTTGCCCTGCTGCGGCTTTTCCTTGGCCGAGTCGGGGATGATGATGCCGCCGAACTTCTGCTCTTCTTCCTCGGTGCGCTGCACGAGGATCCGGTCGTGGAGCGGTCTCAATGCCATGCTCATGACTCCGTCTGTGTCTAGTGAGGGGCCCGATGCCTGTCCGGGCACCGGAGGTTGTCAACGATGTGCATCGGCTGCTAGCAGTCGACCCCTCGTTCGGCTAGCAGTCAACGTAAACGACTGCTAATCGTAGCAGACCCGGCGTGCGGGCTGTCAAGCGGCCGGGTCGGTCGTGCGGCGGGCGCGGAGGCGCAGGGCGCGGAGCTTGCGGGTGAGCGTGTTGCGGTGCATGCCGAGCACGGCCGCCGCCCGGCTGACGTTGCCGCGGTGGTGCCGCAGCACCCGGGTGATGAAGTGCGCCTCGAACTCGCGCTGGGCATCGTCGAGGCTGATGCCGCGCGTCACCAGTTCGCCCACAAGCGTGTCGAGCTGCTCCTTCATCGCCGGGGGCGGGCCTCAGGCCCCGAGGACCAGGTCGGTACCCGTGAGGCGTCGGTAGGCGTCGAGATACTTCTCGCGCGTGCGCCGCACCACCTCGTCGGGCAGCGAGGGCACCGGGGGCTGCTTGTTCCAGCGAATCGACTCGAGATAGTCGCGGACATACTGCTTGTCGAAGCTGGGCTGCGGGCCGCCGGGGGCGTACTGGTCTGCGGGCCAGTAGCGCGACGAATCGGGCGTCAGGGCCTCGTCGATCAGCAGCAGGTCGCCGCCGTCGGTGAGGCCGAACTCGAACTTGGTGTCGGCGAGGATGATGCCGCAGGAGGCGGCATGGGCGACGCCGTGGGCGTAGAGCTCGAGCGTCAGCTGCTTGAGCCGGGCCAGCAGCTCGGGGCCCACGACGGCGGCGGCCTCGGCCTCGGTGATGTTCTCGTCGTGGCCCGACTCGGCCTTGGTGGCCGGCGTGAACAGCACCTCCGGCAGGCGGTCGGACTCGCGAAGGCCCGGGGGCAGCGCGTGGCCGCAGAGCGCCCCGGTGGCCGTGTAGTCCTTCCAGCCCGAGCCCGAGAGATAGCCGCGCGCCACGCACTCGACTGGCAGCGGCGTCGTGCGGCGCACCAGCATCGAGCGACCCTCGAACTGGTCGGCATAGGGCAGGGCGGCGGCGGGGTAGCGACGCGCGTCGGTCTCGATGACGTGGTTGGCCACGATGTGGCGCGTGCGCGCGAACCAGAACGCCGAGAGCTGTGTCAGGATGCGGCCCTTGTCGGGAATGCCCGAGCCCAGCACGTAGTCGAAGGCCGAGATGCGGTCGGTGGCCACCATGACCAGGTCGTCGCCGACGGCGTACACGTCGCGGACCTTGCCGCGGCGCACGAGGGACAGGGTGGGGCAGGAGGTGTCAAGCAGGGGCGCGTGCAGCATGAGCGAGCCGCAATGGTATCGGGCGCGCGCCGGCCGGCGCAAGATCGCCGGCGGGCGATGCGGGGCGGCCGCCGGGGAGTGGGCCGCGGCGAGCGTGTAACATGGGGGCGTCGTGCGATCCCTCTTCCGCACGCTGCTGGGTGTGGGCCTGGCGGCCCTCCTGCTCTGGCTGTTTCTCCGCAACGCCGACTGGGACGGTGTCCGGTCCGCGCTGGCGGCAGCGCATCCCGGCTATCTGGCCGGCGCCGTGGCGCTGGTCGTGCTCTCGTACGTCATTCGGGCCGAGCGCTGGCAGTACCTGCTGGCGCCGCTCGGATCGACGCGGTTCCGCACCGCGTTTGCCACGACACTGATTGGCTTCGGGGCCTCGTCGGTGCTGCCGGCCAGGGCGGGCGAAGTCCTGAGGCCGTACCTGCTGGCCCGGCGCGAGGGCCTGAATCCGACCGCCACCTTCGCGACGATTCTCCTCGAACGCCTGCTCGACCTGGTGGCCATTCTCGGTCTGCTGGCTGCCGCCCTCGTCGTGATGGCCGAGGACCTGCGGACCCGTGACTCTGCCGTTCTCGATGCCGTACGCCTGGGGGGACTCACGGCGGCGCCGCTGGGGCTGGCCGCGCTGGTCGCCCTCTACGTGCTGGCTGGTCATGAATCGTGGATGCAGCGGCTGTTCGACTGGGCCGGGCGCACCCTGCCCGCGCGGGTGGCCTGGATGTTCGAAACCGTCATTCGCCGGCTGGCAGAAGGGTGCGCCGCCCTGCGCCGCCCCTCGCGGCTGCTCGCCGCGCTGGGATGGTCGCTCGTGCTCTGGCTGGTCATCTGCCTCGAGACCTGGGCCGTGGGCCGCGCGTTCCAGCTCGACATCTCGTTCCCCGGCAGCTGGCTGCTGATGGCGATGCTCGTGGTGGGTGTGGCCGTGCCGACGCCCGGGGGCGTCGGTGGCTTCCATGAGGCCTTTCGCCTTGGCGCCACGGCGCTGTTCGGGATTGATAACAATGCAGCGGTGGCCGCGGCGCTGGTGCTGCACGCGACGTCGACGGTGCCCACGGTGGTCCTCGGCCTGGCGTACGCCCTGCGCGACGGGCTTGACCTCAGGGTCATCCGGAGCTCGACCGGCCACGCCGCCTCGGATGAGAACAAGGAGCAGCCATGAAGTGTCCCTACTGCGGCCACATCGGTGACAAGGTCGTCGATTCGCGCGAGAGTCGCGAGGGCGATGTCATCCGCCGGCGCCGCCAGTGCCTGAACGCCGAGTGCCACCGCCGGTTCACCAGCTACGAGCGGATCGATGAGATTCCCTACATGGTCGTCAAGAAGGACGGCACGCGCGAGCGCTTCGAGCGGCAGAAGCTGATGGCGGGGCTGCTGAAGGCCTGCGAGAAACGCCCGGTCAGCCTGGCGGCCATCGAGGACGTCGCCGATCGGGTCGAGTCGATGCTGCAGGAGCGGGCCGACCGCGAAATGTCCACACAGGACGTGGGCGCCTTCGTCATGGAAGAGCTCAAGCGGCTCGACAAGGTGGCGTACGTGCGGTTCGCGTCGGTCTACCGGCACTTCCGGGACATTGGCGAATTCATGTCGGAACTGAACGATCTGCTGAAGACCAAGGACTGACCGAGCGCGCCCCGTGCCTGTCCCTGCCGACCGCCGCCCGTTCCGCGACAACCCGCGCCTCATCCTGGCCGGCATTGCTGTCCTGATCGCGATCATCGTCGGCCTGGTGGTGGCCGAGGGCCAGGTATCGGCGCTGGCGCCCGACCTGCTCGCCGAGGGCGTGCTGTATGCGTTGACGGTGACGAACCTGACGATGCTGCTGGCCCTGCTGTTTCTGCTGGGCCGGAACGTCATCAAGTCACTCATCGAGGGACGGCGTCGGCTGCCGTTCGCCCGGTTCCGCGCCAAGCTGGTGCTGATGATGCTGGGCCTGACCGTGGTGCCGGCCCTGCTGGTGCTGCTGGTCGGCAGTCGGGTGGTGCTGACGACGGTCGACCGGTGGTTCGCGACGCCGATGGACGACATTCTGTCCTCGGCCAACGGCATTGCGGCCGACTACTACGCCGAGCGGCAGCAGGACGCCCGGGCTGAGGCCCGGCGGCTGGCGCAGCTCGTGGCCGACGTGGCTCCCGACGCAGAGGCAGGCGCGCTCCGGCAGGCCCTGCCCTCGCCGGGCGGCGCGGCGGAGGTGCGCCTGGATGTCTTCCGGGCCGAGACGCGCGGCGGTACGGTGCAACTGCAGCAGGCCCTCGGTTCGGCACCGGCCGATGACGCCGAACGACTGGCGCGGCAGGCCCTCGAGGTCACGGCCGATGCGCCTTGGGCCCTCGACCCGTCAGGAGACGGTTCCGAATGGCTGCGCGTCGCCGAGCCTGTGACCAGGGGAGGGCGGGTCGTCGCCGTGGTGGTGCGGTCCGAACGCCTCGCCGGAGGTCTGGCGCAGCGTGCCCAGCGCCTGACGGCGGCGTACGAGGATTATTCGCAGCTGCGGGTCCTGCGCCAGCCGCTCGCTGGGGTGTATCTGTCGTTCTTCATCATGGCCACCCTGCTGATTCTGGTGGGGTCATCGTGGGTGGGGCTGTATCTCGCCAAGCGCGTGACCCGACCGGTGCAGGCCCTGTCCCTGGCTGCGCGGGAAATCAGTGCGGGGCACTACGATCAGCGCATTCAGGTCGACGCCAGCGACGAGTTTGCCGCCATGGTCGAAGCCTTCAATGCGATGGCCGCCGACGTGGCCCGGTCGCGGTCGCAGATCGAGGCGGCCGGGCGCGACCTCGCGCGGCAGCATGCCGAAGGTGAGCGGCGACGTCGCTACATCGAGACGGTCGTCGAGCGGATCGCCGCCGGCGTCGTCTCCATCGACCGAGACGGGCGCATCGCCACGGTCAACCGGGCCGCGCAGCGACTGCTGTCGCTGACGCCAGAGACCGTCGGGGCGATGGCCGGCGAGGTGTTCGGGCGGCCGGCACTCGAGCCGCTCAGCCTGCTGCTCGCCAAGCGGGTGGCCGGGGGCCCGGACACGGTGGCAGGCGAGGTGCAGCTGCCGCAGGACGGCAGTGAGCGGCACCTGAGCGCCGTCGTGACCTCCCTCACCGATGCGAGTGGCGCCGAGGATGGCTGCGTCCTGGTCGTCGATGATGTCACCCCCCTGGTGCGCGCGCAGAAGGTCGCCGCGTGGCGCGAGGTGGCGCGGCGACTGGCGCACGAAATCAAGAATCCGCTCACGCCGATTCAGCTGTCCGCCGAACGACTGCGCCGCCAGCTGACCGACCTCGACCCGTCGCGCGATGCACTCGTCCGTGAGTGCACGGCGGCGATCACGGGCGAGGTCGAGTCGCTGAAGGGGCTGGTCGACGAGTTCGCCCAGTTTGCCCGCATGCCGGCCCCCCGGGTCACCCCCCTGCCCGTCAGCCGCCTGTTTGACGAGGTGATCGCGCTGTATCGCGGCGTGGTGGATGGCGTCAGCATCACCGTGGATGCCGGACCGCCCGGACTGACCGTGAAAGCGGATCCCGAGCAGATGAAGCGCGTGCTGGTCAACCTGATCGACAATGCCATCGAGGCCATGGACCGGCAGGGGGCCGTGTGGCTGGATGCCGTGCGGGACGAGCAGGCGGGCGTGATCCGGCTCGGCGTGGCGGATAATGGGCCCGGCCTGCCCGACGCCGACCGAGAGCAGCTGTTCCTGCCGTATTACTCGACCAAGGGGCGGGGCAGCGGACTGGGGCTGGCCATCGTGCGCCGGATCGTGGTGGAGCATGGCGGCACCATCACCGTGGCCGATCATGCGCCCCGCGGGACGCGTTTCACCATCGAACTTCCGCTGTAGGTGACCCATCGACATGGCATCAATTCTGGTCGTGGATGATGAACCCGGGGTCAGGTCCTCGGTGGCTGGCGTCCTCAGCGATGAGGGGCTGGCCGTCGACACGGCGGCGTCGGGCGAGGAATGCCTCGAACGTGCCGCGGCCGGCTCGTATGGCGTGATTGTGCTGGACATCTGGCTGCCCGGCATCGATGGCCTGACCACGCTGCAGCGGCTGACCGAACGTGGCGTCGATGCCCGGGTCGTGATGATGTCGGGCCACGGCAGCATCGAGCAGGCCGTCAAGGCGATCAAGCTGGGGGCCTTCGACTTCGTGGAAAAGCCCCTGTCGCTCGACAAGACGGTACTCGTGGTTCGCAATGCCCTGCGGCAGCACCGGCTCGAGCGGGAGAACCGGGATCTCCGGGCACGCGTGGAGACACCCGTGACGCTGGTGGGCGACAGTCCGGCGATGCGCGCCCTGCGCCGCCTCGTCGAGACCGCAGGCCCGAGCCTCGGGCGTGTGCTGATTCTGGGAGAGAATGGCACGGGTAAGGAGGTGGTGGCGCGGCTCATCCACCAGCACAGCGCACGGCGGAACCGGCCCTTTGTGGAGGTCAACTGCGCCGCCATCCCCGAGGAACTCATCGAGACCGAGCTGTTCGGCCATGTGCGCGGCGCGTTCACCGGCGCAATCGCCGACCGGCCGGGACGCTTTGAACAGGCCGACGGTGGCACGCTGTTCCTCGACGAGGTCGGCGACATGAGCCTGAAGACGCAGGCCAAGGTGCTGCGCGTGCTGCAGGAGCAGTCACTCGAGCGGGTCGGCGGTGGCCAGCGCGTGCGCGTCGATGTCCGGGTGCTCGCGGCGACCAACAAGGACCTGCAGGCCGAGATCCGACAAGGACGCTTTCGGGAAGACCTGTTCTTCCGGCTGAGCGTGGTGCCGGTGGCGATTCCGCCCCTGCGCGAACGGCGCGAGGACATCCCCGTGCTGGCCGAGCATTTCATGGCGACGATCTCGCGCGAGTATGGCCGGCGGATGCGGCGGCTGACGCCCGAGGCGCTGGCGCGCCTGCAGGCCTACGACTGGCCGGGCAACGTGCGCGAGCTGCGCAATGCGGTCGAGCGGCTGATCATCATGGGACACGACGATCGCGTGACGGCGGAGGAGGTGGCCTTCCTCGGGGACGGGCACCTGCAGGGGGCGCTGCGCGACCCTGCGGCCGAGGCGGGCAGCCTGCGGCTGTCCGAGGCGCGCGACGCGTTCGAGCGCGAGTTCATCCTGCGCACCCTCGCCAGGGCGCAGGGCAACATGTCGCGCACCGCTGACCTGCTGGGGCTGGAACGCTCGAACCTCTACAAGAAGATGCGGGCGTTCGGGATCCTGCCCCGGCGCGACGGCGCCTGAGGGCTCAGCGCTGCTGTAGCCGGTGCTCGAGCACCTGGCTGGTGGAGAATCCCTCGAGCTGCAGGTAGTGCGCGGCGGCCTGCAGCAGGGCGGCCTGCGGAATCAGCCCGACGATTTCCGACTCGAGCACGGCCACGCCGTAGCGGGCGGCCTCGCGCTGTACCATGTCGAACACCCGGTGGATGGGCGTCTTTTCGAAGTTGGTGAGGTTCATCGAGACCTGGACGACCGGCCGGCCGTCGAGGGCCAGCCCCATGGCCTTCACGTAGCGGAGGCCACCACTGCTCATGCGGACGGCGGAGGCGATCTTGCGGGCGACGTCGACGCGGTCGGTGGCCAGGTTGATGTTGTAGGCGATGAGGGGCATGCGGGCGCCGACCACCGTCGCGCCTGCACTCGGATGCGGCGTGTCCGGCCCGAAATCGGGGGCCCACCCGGGCAGGCGCATCTTCTCGGCCAGTCCCTCGAACTCGCCGCGTCGGATGTCTTCGAGATTCCGTCGCGCCGGCGAGGAGGCCGCGTCTTCGTAGAGGAAGACCGGCACGTGCAGCCGCCCGCCGATGTCGGCGCCGACCTCCCGCGCCAGGGCCACGCACTCGGCCATCGTCGCACCTTCGAGCGGGATGAACGGCATGACGTCGACGGCCCCCAGGCGGGGATGCTCGCCCCGATGCGTCCGCAGGTCGACCTCCGCGATGGTGAGCTCGCAGAGCCGAGGCAGCGCTACCCGCAGCACCGCGGGTTCGCCGGCCAGCGTCAGGACGCTGCGGTTGTGCGTGGCATCCGACTGCACGTCGAGCACGTGCAGCCCCTCGATCGCGCGCAGCGCCTCGACAATGCCCGCCACGACCTCGGTGCGGACGCCTTCACTGATATTCGGGACGCACTCAATCAACGCCATGCTTCGAGGTTCTACCACATCCGGGGCCGCCGGGGGGGCGCGGGGAGGCGGCGGTATACTGAAGAGTCTCGACGCCATGACCGACCCTCACCTGACCGTCGCAGGCGGCGGCCGTCCCGAACCCGACGGGCGCATCGACGCGCTGCTGGTCTCCGGACTCGACGCCTACCTGGCGGGCGACTTCGAGTCGGCCATTCACATCTGGACGCGCGTCCTGTTCCTCGAGCGCGAACACGAGCGGGCCCGCGCCTATATCGAGCGGGCGCGCAGCGCCCTGGCCGAGCGGCAGCGGCAGACCGACCTGCTCGCCTCCGAGGGGATGGAAACGTTCCAGCGGGGAGAGGTAGAGCGGGCGCGGGCTCTCTTTGCCGAGGTGCTCGACTCGGATGCATCGCACGACGTCGCGCTGGGCATGCTGAGCCGCCTCGATCGGCTGTCGCCGGCCGAGGCGGCGTCGGCATCACGGTCTGCCCTGGTGGACGAGGACGTACCGCCGCGCCTGTCGCTGGCAGACGAGTCGCAGCGTGCACGGAGGCGATGGCGCGCGTGGGGCGCATGGCTGGCGGTGGGCGCGGTGCTGCTCGGCGCGCTCGTCCTCGGGCCCGCTGCGGCCCTGAGGCCTGCCGCGTGGCGGACGGCCCTGTCGTCCATCGCACCGATTCCCGACAGCCTGACGCCCCTGCCTGTGCCGCGCGTCTCTGATGGCGCCCTTCGCCGGTGTCGCGCGCTGGCCGAGCAGGGCCGGGTGCACGATGCGCTGGGCGAGTGCAGTCGCATCGGACCGGGCGACCCGCGTCGCGGGGAGGCAGACGCCCTGGTGGCCCGCATCCAGCGTGAACTGCTGGCGGTCTCTCCGGTGGCGCAGCGGGCCGAGTCGGGGAGTGCGCCGCGATGAAGTGTCCCAAGTGCCAGTACGTCGGCTACGACGCCGGTGATCGGTGCCGCCACTGCGGGTTCGAGTTTGCCCTGGCCACGCCGCTCTCGACCCCGAGTGACTTGCCGCTTCAGGCCACTGACGCAGACCTGCCGTTGCTGCCGGACGATGACCTGCCGCTGGCGTCGGTGACGATTCCGCCTCCCCCTCCGGCCGGGCAGCCGCTGTCGGTGCGGCGGTCGTCGTCCGACACCCAGAAGGCCCGGCGGTATCCGAGACCCGTTGAGCCCGCGCCGGCGCCGCTGCCGCTGGATGAGCCCTCAGACGAGGGTACGCCACGGGTCGCGGCCGGGTCTGGATCGGCCGAGCGTCCTGATGCGCTGGACCGCGAGGCGACAGGAACGGGCGCGGGGATGACCGCCGCGCTGTCGCCGCGCCTGCTCGCCGCCCTCATCGATGTGGGCGTCTGGCTGGGTGTCAGTGCCACCATCGTGTGGGCCACGCTGCGCGTGACAGAACTGCCGCTCTCCCTGACGGGCGTGCGGCTGCTCTCCCCGATGCCCCTGCTGGGCATGTGCGCCGTCACCGCCATCGTCTACCAGGTCGTGGGCCTGGTGGGCTGCGGCCAGACGCTCGGGAAGATGCTGATGGGCATCCACGTGCAGATGCGCGACGGGGGCGGGATTGGCATCGACACGGCGGTGGCGCGGGCGGCGTTCGCCGTGGCCGCCGTGGCCAGCCTGGGAATCCTGTACTTGCCGTTCCTGCTGATGCCCGGACGTCGGACGCTCCACGACCGGCTGGCTGGCACCGAAGTGGTGGCACGATGAAGACGCTGATTCTCATGATTTCGACGTTCGGCTACGTCGGGTTTGCGCCTGTGGCCCCCGGCACGGTCGGCTCGTTCGCGGCCCTGGCACTCTACGCGGCGGTCCGATGGGCGGGCTCGCCGGTCGTCGAGGGCCTGGCCATCGCCCTGGTGTTCGCGCTGGGCGTCTGGTCGGCCACGCAGACCGAGAAGATTCTTGGCATCACCGACCCGGGCCCCGTGGTCATTGATGAAGTGCTGGGCATGCTGATCACGCTCGCCGGCCTGCCCCTCGGCTGGGGCGGCGTGCTGGCCGGCTTCCTGCTGTTCCGGGTGTTCGACGTGATCAAGCCGTATCCCGCAGGACACCTCGAGGCCGCCCCGGGCGGCTGGGGCATCATGCTCGATGACGCCATGGCCGGCGTCTATGCGAATCTCGCGCTGCGCCTGCTGGCCTGGTGGCGGCCCGACTGGATCCTGCGCTGATGACGCCCCGCCGCGCCGCCATCCTTGCCGTGGGCAGCGAATTGCTGACGCCCACCAAGCAGGAGACGAACTCCCTGGCGATCACCGAGGTGCTCAATGCGCTGGGCATCGAGGTCGCCGTCAAGGCTATCGTCGGGGACCATCGCGACGACCTGGGGGCGCACGTGCAGATGGCAGTGAGCCGCCACTCGGTGGTCGTGATCACCGGAGGCCTGGGGCCAACGGACGACGACCTGACGCGGGAGGTTGTAGCCGGCGTCATGGGACGACGCCTTTCGGAAGATCCAGCTCTGGTCGAGCAGATTCGCGAACGGTTCACCATGCGGCGCCTCGAGATGCCTGAGGCGAACCGCCGCCAGGCGCAGGTGCCCGACGGGGCCCGGATCATGCCCAACACCCGGGGCACCGCGCCGGGCCTCTGGATTCCCCATGACCAGGGCGTGGTGGTGCTGCTGCCGGGGCCGCCCTCGGAAATGCGGCCTATGCTCGAGGGACCCGTGCGAGAGTGGCTGGCCGTGCACGGATCTCCCGCGCACCTGATTCGGCGCGTGCTGATCGTGGCCGGCCGCACCGAATCGGGGGTGGATGCCCGCGTGCAGCCGCTGTACGCGCCGTGGGCGACGACGGTGCCTGCGGTGGAGACGACCATCCTCGCATCTGGGGGTGTTATCGAACTGCACCTGTCCACGGTGGCGGCCGACCTGTCTGAGGGACGGGCGCTGCTCGACGAGAAGGTGCAGGCCCTGCAGGCAGCGCTCGGTGCCGATGCCGTCTCGGTGGATGGGCGTTCGCTGGTCCAGACGGTGGGTGACCTGCTGCGAACGCGGGGGCTCACGGTGACGGCTGCCGAATCGTGCACGGGCGGACTGCTGACCGCCATGCTGACTGATGTGCCCGGCAGTTCGGCCTTCGTCGACCGCAGTGCCGTCGTGTACAGCAATGAGGCCAAGGCTGAGTGGCTCGGTGTGCCCCCCGACCTGATTGCCCGGCATGGGGCCGTCAGCGGGCCGGTGGTGCGGGCGATGGCGACCGGTGCCCTGGCGCACTCGCCGGCGTCGCTGGCGGTGGCGATTACCGGCATCGCGGGCCCGGGCGGTGGCAGCACAGAGAAGCCAGTGGGCACGGTCTGGCTGGCCGTGGCCGACCGGCAGTCCGGTCGGACTGACGCGGTGTGCTGCCGCTTTCCCGGTGAACGTACGGGCATCCGGCGATTTGCGGCCCTCACCGCGCTTGACCTGCTGCGGCGGCACCTGCTGGGCGTGCCGTGGACCGTGGACTGGCGCCTGCCGGAGGTGATGGACGCATGAGCGACCTGTCGAACGAACAGGGTGAGGCCCGCACGTTGTCACGGGTGGCCGTGGTCGGTGCCGGCAGCTGGGGCACGGCGCTCGCCGTGCACCTGGCGGCTGGCGGACACGACGTCACGCTCTGGGCGCGGGCCGAGGAGCTGGTGTCCGAGATGCAGGCACGCCGCGCCAATCCGGTGTATCTGCCGGACGTGTCATTCCCGCCGAGCCTGACAGTCACCGCCGACCTGGCCGAGGCGGTGCGTGACGTGCCGCTTGTCGTGATGGCGGTGCCGTCTCACGGGCTGCGCCCGGTGTCGCTTGCGCTGGCACCGCTCCTGACGGGCGGTGCCATCCTCGTCAGTGCGGTCAAGGGGATCGAAGCCGGCCGACTGCTGCGCATGAGCGAAGTGCTGCGCGAGTGCGTGCCGGGAGCCGGGGATGTCGCCGTCCTTTCCGGGCCGAGTTTTGCCTGGGAACTGGCGGCGCGTCGTCCGACGGCGGTCGTGGTGGCCGCCGCACGGCCAGAGACCGTGGCGCTGGTCCAGGCCGAGTTCCGCACGCCCTGGATGCGCCTGTATGGCAGCCACGACCTCATCGGGGTGGAAATCGGCGGCGCCCTCAAGAACACCATGGCCATTGCGGCGGGGGTGACCGAGGGCCTCGGGCAGGGGCCGAATGCCCAGGCAGCGCTCATCACGCGGGGACTCGCCGAACTGACGCGGCTGGCGGTGGCCATGGGCGGGCAGCGCGAAACGCTGGCCGGGCTTGCCGGTCTCGGCGACCTGGTGCTGACGTGCACGGGCGGCCTCAGCCGGAATCGGCATGTGGGCATCGAACTGGCGCGGGGACGTCGACTGGACGACATCGTCGCCGCCACGAAGATGGTGGCTGAAGGGGTGCGTACGACCGAGGCCGCACTGCAACTGGGGGCCAGACACGGGGTGGAGCTCCCCATCACCGAGCAGATGGCTGCGGTGCTGTCGGGACGGATTGACCCGCCCGAAGCCGTGCGTCAGCTGATGGGACGTCGGCAGCGCGCCGAGCATCATTAGGAATGGAACGTTTCTCGTATGGGTGTGTTTGACCGACTGAAAGCCGGACTGAGCCGCACGGCTCGCCAGATTACCGAGCAGTTTGACGCCCTAGTGCGGGGCGCGGAGGCCCGGCCGGGCGATGTGGCGGCTCTGGGGATTGAGACCCTGGAGGGCCTCGAAGACCTGCTGCTGATGGCCGATGTGGGCGTGTCGGCGTCGCGTGACATCGTCGCGGCCGTGGCGGCACGGGCGCGCGGATCGGCGTCGCTGCGCGCGCTGGTGCGCGAGGAATTGCTGCGGGTGCTGGAGGCGGCCGAACGTCCGCCGGTTGAGCCGGCCAGCGGGCCTCGCGTGGTGCTGGTCGTGGGCGTGAACGGCACCGGCAAGACGACCACGGTGGGCAAGCTCGCCAACCAGTGGAAGCAGGCCGGCCGGACGCCGCTCATCTGCGCCGCCGACACCTTCAGGGCCGCCGCCGTCGACCAGCTGCAGGTGTGGGCTGATCGGGCCGGCGTCGACCTGGTGCGGGCGCGCGAGGGCGCCGACCCGGCAGCGGTGGTCTTCGACGCGGTGACTGCGGCGAAGGCGCGGGGCCGCGACCTGGTGCTCGTCGACACGGCCGGCCGGCTGCACACCCGGGCCAACCTGATGCAGGAGCTCGAGAAGATCCGGCGCATCATCGCGCGTGAGATTCCCGGGGCGCCGCACGAAACGCTGCTCGTGCTTGACGCCACGGTGGGACAGAATGCCCTCACGCAGGCGCGCGAGTTCGTGGCCGTGGCTGGCGTCACCGGCATCGTCCTCACCAAGCTCGATGGCACGGCGCGGGGTGGCATCGTGGTGGCCATCGCGCACGACCTGAAGCTGCCCATCCGGTTTGTGGGGGTCGGCGAGAGCATCGACGACCTGCTGCCCTTCGATGCGGCGCGATACGTGGATGCCCTCTTCCGGGAGCAATGGTGACCGACGAAGACTACATGCGGCGCGCCCTGTTTCATGCGGCACGCGCCCGGGCGGGCACCACGCCGAACCCGATGGTCGGGGCGGTGGTCGTCTCGCCTGACGGGCTCGTCGTCGGGCAGGGGCGCCACCTGAAGGCCGGGGGAGCGCACGCCGAGGTGCATGCACTCGACGAGGCAGGCGAGCGGACTCGCGGGGCGACGATGTATGTGACGCTCGAGCCGTGCTGCCATCACGGAAGGACCGCGCCGTGCACGCAGCGGGTCATTGCCAGCGGCGTGCGGCGCGTCGTGGTGGCCATGTCCGACCCGAATCCCCTGGTGAACGGGCGAGGCATCGCCGAAATGCGCGCGGCCGGGGTGCAGGTCGAGGTCGGGCTGCTCGAGCGCGAGGCGCGGACCCTGAATCGGGGCTTCATCCGGGTGCACACGGCGGGACGGCCCGAGGTGATCGTGAAGGCCGGGGTCAGTGCAGACGGCATGATTGCCGAGGCGCCGGGCCACCGGACCACAATCAGCGGGCCCGCGTCGTGGCGGCGGATTCACCGCCTCCGAGCGATGGTCGACGCCATTGCCGTCGGCTCAGAGACCCTGCTGGTGGACGACCCGCTGCTGACGGCTCGCGAGTCGGTGCGTCCACGTCCCCTGACGCGCGTGGTCTTCGATCGTCGCCTACGGACACCCATGACCTCGGCGCTGGTGCGGTCCGTCGAGGAGGGCCCGGTGCTGATTCTCACGACCGCCGAGGCCATGGCGGCGCGCCCCGACCAGGTCGAGGCCCTGCGCCGCCTTGGCGTGACGGTGGTGAATGGCGGCGCCTCGCTGGCCGAGTCGCTGCATGCGCTGCTGGCGTTCGATGTCTCCACCCTGCTGGTGGAAGGCGGCGCCCGCCTGCACCGGGCGCTGCTGGATGCCGATCTTGTCGACCAGATCCTGCTGGTCACTACCCCGGGGCGCACGCTGGGGCCGCGCGGTGTGCCGGCTTTCGGCACGGGTGACCTGAGTGTCGGCGGTCGATCGCCCAATCGCACCGCCTCTGTCGGTGACGACCTCTGGATGGAGTTCGATGTTCACGGGAATCATTGAAGCCACCGGCCGCATCTCGGCCGTTGAACCTGGCACGGATCACCTGCGGATGGCGGTCGACACCGCACTCGCTCCGGGGCTGGCCCTCGGGGCCAGCCTGGCGGTCAACGGGGTGTGCCTCACGGTGGTCGCGCAGGATGAGTCGACCGTGTGGATGGACGTGGGGCCTGAGACCGCACGAATCACGACCCTGGGGCAGCCGCGCGTCGGCCAGGTGGTGAATCTCGAGCGGCCGCTCCGGCCCGACGGACGGCTCGACGGTCACTTCGTCCTGGGGCACGTCGACGGCACGGGAGACATCCTCGAGGTGCGGCCCGACAGCGAGTCGCACTGGGTGACCGTGTCGCTCCCCGAGGCCCTGGCGGCCTATGTGATCCCGAAGGGCTCGGTGGCCGTCGACGGTATCAGCCTCACCGTGGCCACGCTGGCGCGCGACCGCTTCAGCGTGCAGGTGATCCCCTACACCTGGACGCACACAACGATGCAGCACGCGCGCGTGGGTGATCGCGTCAACCTCGAGTGCGACATGATTGGAAAGTACGTGGTTCGCACCCTGGAGCACCGATCAGCATGAGTCCCCGTCTCCCTGCCCGTCAGTCCGCGCGCTCGCGCCGCTCACCCTTTGCCTCGATTGACGAGGCCGTCGCCGCCTTCCGCAGAGGCGAGATCATCATCGTGGTTGACGACGCCGATCGCGAGAACGAAGGCGACCTGACCATTGCGGCGGAAAAGGTGACGCCGGCGGCCATCAACTTCATGATGACGCACGGGCGCGGGCTCATCTGCCTGCCCATGACGGCAGAGCGCCTCGACACGCTGCAGATTCCGCTGCAGGTACCAGCCCAGCAGAACTCGACGCAGTTCGAGACGGCGTTCTGCATCGGTATCGAGGCGAAGAAAGGCACCACCACGGGGATTTCGGCGGCTGACCGGGCGACCACCATCCGCACCGCCATCGCGCCCAAGACGACGGCCGCCGACCTTGCGCGACCGGGGCACGTGTTTCCCCTCAGGGCGCGGGACGGCGGCGTGCTGGTGCGGGCGGGGCAGACTGAAGCGGCGGTCGACCTGGCGAGGATCGCGGGCCTGTATCCCGCCGGGGTCATTTGCGAAATCGCCAGCCGCGACGGCAGCATGGCCCGCGTGCCCGAACTGTCGCGGTTCGCGCGCAAGCACGGGCTGCTGATGATTACGGTGGCCGACCTCATCAGCTACCGGATGCGGACCGAGGGGCTGGTGCAGAAGATCGCCGAGGCCGACCTGCCGACGCGCCACGGACTGTTTCGGATTCATGGATACGAGAGCCGCCTCGACCGGGAGACGCATGTCGCGCTGGTGTGCGGGGACGTCAGCAGCGGGGCCGGCGTGCTGGTGCGTGTGCACTCGAAGTGCCTGACCGGGGATACGTTCCACTCGGCCCGATGCGACTGCGGACAGCAGCTCGAGACGGCCATGGCCCGCATTGCGGCCGAAGGCCGGGGCGTGCTGCTGTATCTCAATCAGGAAGGCCGGGGGATCGGCCTGGCCAACAAGCTGCGGGCGTACGCGCTGCAGGATCAGGGCCTCGACACCGTCGAGGCCAACGAGCGGCTGGGCTTCAAGGCCGACCAGCGGGATTACGGCATCGGGGCCCAGATCCTGCGTGACCTCGGGGTGCGTTCGATGCGGCTGCTGACCAACAACCCGAGGAAGTTCGTGGGGCTCGAGGGCTACGGCCTGTCGGTCGAATCTACCGTGCCCCTCGAGGTGCCGGTGCCTCCGGAGACGCGCGCATACCTGCGGACGAAGAAGCGGCGCCTGGGCCATCGCCTGCGCGGCGTTTGACGCCTGCGCAGAACTGCCCGTAATATAAGGGTTTGCGCGGACGTCGACCGGAGATGCGTGTGCAGGGCTCCGGCGCCGTCGGCGTGCCGACGGAACTGTTGTGTTCGATCAGCTGAGTCAACGATTTCAGGATGTCTTTCAGTCGCTGAGGGGCGAAGCCCGCCTCTCCGAGGCGACGATCGAGCGTGTGCTGCGCGAAATTCGCACGGCGCTGCTCGAGGCGGACGTCAACCTGAAGGTCGTGTCGGCCTTTGTCGATCGGGTGCGCGACAAGGCCACCGATCAGGCGGTGCTGAAGAGCCTCTCGCCGGCGCAGCAGGTCGTCAAGATTGTCCGCGACGAGCTGATCGCGCTCTTCGGCGAGGCCACCGGCGGGTTGACGCCGACCTCGGCCCGGCCGCGCGTGATTCTGATGCTGGGCCTGCAGGGCTCGGGCAAGACCACCACGACGGGCAAGCTGGCCCGGTGGCTGAGCCGACAGGGCCGGCACCCGCTGGTCGTCTCCACCGACGTGCGGCGGCCGGCGGCCATCCAGCAGCTGTCAGTGGTGGCGGCCAAGGCCGGCGTGCGGGTGCACGATTCGGCGAGCGAGTCTGATCCGGTCGCCCGGGCGGCCGGTGCCCTGGCGGCGGCGCGCACCCTCGGCAACGACGTGGTCATCGTCGACACGGCAGGCCGCCTGCACATCGACGATGAGCTGATGGCCGAGCTGGTGGCGATTCGGCAGGCCGTCGGACCGCACGACCTGCTGTACGTCGCCGATGCGATGACCGGGCAGGACGCGGTCAGGAGTGCCGGCGAGTTCCATCGGCAGATGGGCGTCACCGGCGTGGTGCTGAGCAAGGCCGATGGTGATGCGCGCGGAGGCGCGGCGCTGTCGGTGGTCTCGGTGGTCGGTGTGCCCATTGCCTTTGTGGGCAGCGGCGAGCGCCTCGAAGACCTCGAGCCCTTCCATGCGGACCGGTTCGTGTCGCGCATGCTGGGCATGGGCGATGTGCTGTCGCTGATCGAGCGCGCCGAGGCGGTGGTCGAGCCGGCCGAGGCCGAGCGGCTCGAAGAGAAGATTCGCCGCGGGGGGCTGACCCTCGAGGATTTCCGCGATCAGCTGCGCATGCTGAAGCGGATGGGCCCGCTCGAGAGCATCCTGGGGATGCTGCCGGGCATGGGGGGCATGAAACAGCTCGCCGAGCAGAAGCCCGACGAGCGGCAATTGCGGCGCATCGAAGCCATCATCGGCTCGATGACGCCCGACGAACGGCGGCATGCTGACATCATCGACGGCAGCCGACGGAAGCGCATCGCGCGGGGCAGCGGCACCTCGGTCGAGGATGTCAACCGGTTGCTCAAGCAGTTCGGCGAGATGCCGCGGATGCTGAAGATGGTGGGCCAGATGACTGGCCAGACCATGGCGGCGGCGCCGAAGAAAAAGAAGAAGAGCGCGTTCAGCTTGATGAGGTGAGGGAACAACATGTTGTCTATTCGGATGCGTCGGACCGGCTCGAAGAAGCGGCCGTCTTATCGTGTGGTCGTGACCGAAGCGCGGACGCCGCGCGAGGGTGGCTTCCTTGAGATTCTCGGCATTTACAACCCGCGCCTGAAGCCGGCGCTGGTGGAAATGGACAAGGCCCGCGTCGAGCACTGGATTCGCCAGGGCGCGCGCCCGTCGGATTCGGTGCGCACGCTGCTGGCCCGTCACCTGAGCCGCGACCGCGGCGCGGTGGTGGCCCCGGTGACGGCCGAACCCACGGCGCCGACGGCCTGAGGTCGACCATGGCGGCTGACCTGAAAGGGCTCATCACGACCGTCGCCCAGGCGCTGGCCGACCAGCCGGATGCCGTGGCGGTGCGCGAGACCGAGCGGCGCGGAGCCACGGTGTTCGAGTTGACCATGGCTCCGGGCGACCTGGGCCGCGTCATCGGGCGCCAGGGACGCACGGCCTCGGCCCTCCGGGCGCTGCTGGCCGCGGCCGCAGAGGCCGACGGGCGTCGCGTGTCGCTCGACATCAGGGACTGAACGGCCGATGTCCGGCGCACCGGCCGCACCGGCAGAGGTCCCCTGGGACGATCTGGTGCTGGTGGGCATCGTGGCCCGGCCACACGGGCACCGCGGACAGGTCATCGTCAATCCGCATACGGATTTCGTCGAGGACCGGTTTGCGGAGGGGCAGCAGCTCGAGTGCCGCTCCACCGATGGCCGGAGGCGCCGCGTGCGGATCACGGCGTCGCGCATCCAGCAGGGACGCCCGATTGTGGCGTTCGAGGACGTGGCCTCAATGAACGAGGCCGAGGCGCTGGCCGGCGCGGAGCTCCGGGTCGCGATGGACGACCTGGTGCCGCTGCCACCGGGGCAGTATTACCACCACCAGCTGATGGGATGCGATGTCGAGACCGACGCGCACCAGTGGCTGGGGCGGGTCATCGCAATCGAGGGCGGGATCGGCCAGAGCCGCATCGTCGTCGGAGGGGGGCGCCGGCGATACGAGATACCGCTGGTCAGCGCCCTGTGTGATGTCGACATTACGGCGCGGCGCATCACCGTGCGCCCGCCGGAAGGGTTGCTCGACCTGTGAGGTTCGACGTCGTCACCATCTTTCCAGGGATGGTCGAAGCCGGCCTGGCAGAGGGCGTGGTGGGCAGGGCGCGAGACCGCGGGGTGATTGAGGTCGTCGTGCACAACCTCCGCGACTACACCACCGACCGGCACCACATCGTCGATGATGTGCCGTTCGGCGGCGGACCGGGGATGGTGATGAAGCCGGAACCGTTCTGGGCGGCCCTCACGGCGATCAGCGCAGACGGGGTGCCCCCTGACGCCGTGGTGCTGATGACACCGGCCGGGCGGCGACTCGATGAGGCCGGCGTGAGGCGGTTCGCCGAACGTCGGCACGTGGTCGTGCTGTGCGGACGGTATGAGGGGATCGACGAGCGGGTCCGGACCCGGTGGGTGACCGACGAGGTGTCCATCGGCGACTATGTCCTGTCGGGCGGCGAGCTGCCGGCCCTGGTGCTCATCGACGCCGTGGCCCGGCGGGTGCCGGGGGTGGTGGGCGACGAGCAGTCGGTCGAGGAAGATTCGTTTGCGCGTGGGGTGCTCGATTATCCCCACTACACCCGTCCGGCTGTGTGGGACGGGATGGAGGTCCCGGAGGTCCTGACCTCCGGACACCACAAGGCGATTCGCCAGTGGCGCCGTTTTGAGGCGCTGCGGCGGACGTACGAGCGTCGGCCCGACCTGCTGGCGACGGCCGCCCTCGACGAAGAGGAACGGGCCTGGTTGCGCGCGTGGCAGACACAGGGCAACATAGGGCAGTAACACGGGAACGAAGGGAGCTTCTGGTCATGACCTCGATGGAGATGGTGGAGAAGGCGCAGCAGGTGGAACGGCCGCGCGTGGAGCCCGGAGATACGGTGCGCGTGCACGTGCGCGTCAAGGAAGGCGACAAGGAGCGCATCCAGATCTTCGAGGGCGTGGTGATCAACCTGCGCCGGGGCGGCATTCGGGCCACCTTCACCGTGCGGAAAGTGTCGTTCGGTCAGGGCGTCGAGCGCATCTTCCCGATGCACTCGCCCAACGTCCAGAAGATCGACGTCGTGCGGTCGGCCAAGGTCCGCCGCGCCAAGCTTTACTTCCTGCGCGACCTCAAGGGCAAGGCGGCGCGCATGAAGGAAGTCAAGAAGTCGAAGTAACACGGGAGGCCCCGAGCCATCAGGTTCGGGGCCGTGTTCCGGTGACTCGTCTCCTGGCACGACGCACGCTCGAGCAGGCGCTCCATCAGGAGGGCTGCAGGGCCGTGGCCGGGGTCGACGAGGCCGGCCGAGGATGCCTCGCCGGGCCGGTCACCGCGGCGGCCGTCGTGATGCATCCTGACCGCACCATCGAGGGGCTGGCCGACTCGAAGCTGCTCACCGCACGCCAGCGCGATCACCTTTACGCACGCATCACTGCCGAATCAGCCGCCTGGGCCGTGGTGTCTCTTCCGGTGGACGAGATCGACCGGCTGAATATCCACAACGCGTCGCTGCTGGCCATGCGCCGGGCGCTCGAGGCCCTGACCCCCATGCCAGACGCGGTGCTGGTGGACGGCTTTCCCATTCCAGATCTGCCGTGGCGGCAGCAGGCCATCATCAAGGGCGACCAGTCGTGCGCGGTCATTGCGGCGGCGTCCATCGTGGCCAAGGTGACGCGCGACCGCCTGATGCTGGCGCTGCACGATGCCGATCCCCGCTACGGGTTCGATCGGCACAAGGGTTATGGCACGGCGGCGCACATCGAGGCGCTGCGCACCCACGGGCGGTCGTCGAATCATCGCCGCAGCTTCATGCCACGGGCCCTGACCGATGACCCGCAGGCGGGCCTGCCGCTCAGACGCGACCGAAAGGCTCGACGCTGATGCGGCGCACGCTGCTCGTGCTGTTGTTCGTCGAACTCGGCGTGCTGCTGGTGGTGGCCCCGTGGTCACGCGCGTGGGAACGCAACTTCTTTCTCGACCTGTGGCCCGCGCTGCGTCCCTGGCTGCTCGATGATCGCGTGCGGGGGGCGATCTCGGGTCTCGGCGTGCTCAATGTGCTGGCGGCGTGGTTCGAGTTCAGGCTGTGGCTCGATGATGTCCGCGCATCGCGCCAGGCCCCACCACCCCCAGCCTGATTCGGCGAGGGCGCGTGTTGCACGTGATGGTCATCACCGACCGCCGCCGACTGGCCGAGGCGCTGGCGGTGCCCGTGGGCGAGGTGCTGCCGCACCTGGTGGCGCAACTGGAGGGGGCCCTGCGGGGAGGGGCTGACCTGGTGTATCTGCGTGAGCCGGATCTCGACGTGCGCCACAGCATGGGCGTGGTGCACCAGGTGACCCGTCGCCTGCCCCACTGCCGTCACCGGATTGTGGTGCGGGACCGCGCTGATGTGGCCGCCGCGCTTGACGTCGGCGTCCATCTGCCCGAGCAGGGCCTCACGATTGATCAGGCACGCCACGTCCTCAGGAACCCCCTGGCACCCGTCGGACGCGCGGTGCATACGCCCGACGAGGCTGCAGCCAGCCGGGATGCGACGTATCTGGTGGCGGGCACCGTCAAGGCGACGCGTTCGAAGCCGGGGCTGGTGCAACCGCTCGGCTGGGATGGACTTCGCGCGATCTGCGAGGCCGCCGCATCGACACCGGTGCTGGCGGTGGGTGGACTCGGGACCGAGGACATTCCCGTGCTGAATCGGTCCGGTGCGCGAGGACTGGCTGCCATCGGTCTGTTCATCCCCACACGAAATTGCACGAATGTTACGTCGTGGACGATTGAGCGTCTCACGTATGTGAGAAACTGCGTTGACTCGGTCGAACACCCCACTTAAGATGCCGCCGACTCTGTTACTTTTTTCATCGGTTGAGGTGGCGTAACCCATGTCCGGTCCTGATCCCAGAGCCATTCGTGTTGGCCTGCGCCTGCGAGACGCCCGGGAGTCTCGCGGTCTGTCGATCAGGCAGGTGTCAGAGGCCACGAGGCTGTCTGTGCGCGTGCTGACCGCCCTCGAGGAACATCGCCCAGACGAGCTGCCGCCCGGCATCTATCGCCGCTCTGCAGTGCGGACCTTCGCGACTGAAGTCGGGCTTGACCCGGAGGCCACGCTGCTGGCCTTTCTTCGCGAGCACCCCGATCAGCTGCCGATGCCGGGGACGGCGATGGCCACCCTGATCGGCCCGACGCGCCCCTCACAGATGCCGCGCCTGTTCGGCTGGCTGGGAGCCGTGGTGCCGGCGATGTCTGCCGTGGCCTACCTCGTGCTCGCGTTCGGCATGCCGGGGGAAACGGGTGGCGGCGCGCCGGTCACCCTTCGACTCACCGAGCCGACGGCGCCGCTGCTTGAGAGGCGCGTGGCTTATGTGGCGCCGACGCGGCTGACGCTGACGACCTCAGAGGCCACCCGGCTGACGGTGATTGCCGATGGGGCGGTGGAGGCCGATCGGGTGCTACCACCAGGGACGCCCGTTGAGGCGGCATTCAGTGACACCCTCGAGATTCGAGCAGAGGATGGGGGGCTGGTGCAGGTGCAGCTGGTCGACGGTGGCCGACGCACCGTTGGCGCAGCCGGACGCCCCCTGTCGCTGACGCTTACCCGCGAGACCTACGCGGACGCCCTGGGGCTCCGCTAGCAGGACGGCGCCCTGCGGCCGGCCTGGCTGCTGCGGCGATGCCCCATTCGGAGCGCATCTGCGCGAGACCGTCCATGAACACGGCCGCCCGTTCCCGCGTCTCCTCGTCAGGCAGTGCCTTGAACAGGGCAATGGCCCGGGCGAAGTCGCGGGCCATCGTGGCGCGCGTGGCCTGGTAATACAGCTGCTTGAGTTCCTCGAGCGGGGGCACGGCACGAGTATATGCCCGCCCGGGCTCAGCGATGGCGCTTCAGCGCCTTCCGGAAGGCCTGCAGGTTTCGGGTATTGAGCACATCATCCGGAGACAGCCATGCGCGCCGCGCCGTGAGGATGCCCCAGGAGGGATAGCCGAGCTGGGCCGTGGCGTGCGCGTCCGAGTTGATGACGAGCTTGACGCCGCGATCACGAGCCAGCCGGGCGTGCGTGTCTGACAGATCGAGACGGTCTGGCTGCGCATTGATTTCGAGGGCGACGCCGTTGGCCGCCGCCGCATCGATGACTTTTTCCATGTGCACGTGCGATGCCGCACGACGCAGCAGCAGGCGGTTGGTGGGATGCCCGATGATGTCCACCCACGGATGTTCGATGGCCCGGATGATGCGGGCCGTCATGGTCGCCTCGTCCTGACCGAGGTGCAGGTGGACCGAGGCCACCACCAGATCGAGCGCCTTCAGGCAGTCATCGTCGAGGTCCATGCGGCCGTCGGCCAGGATGTCGCACTCGATCCCGGCGAGCAGGGTGAACCCGTGGCCCTGCCGGTTGTGAGCGCGGATGCGGGCCGCGTGGGCCAGCGTGCGTTCCTCGTCCATGCCATTGGCCACGGCGAGCACCTTGCTGTGGTCGGTAATGGCGATGAATGACAACCCGCGCGCCTTCGCGGCGCGCGCCATGGTCTCGATGTCGTCGCGGCCATCGGACTCGGTGGTGTGCATGTGCACGTCGCCGCGCAGGTCGTCCACCGAGATTAGCTCGGGCAGCCGGTCGGTCTCGGCGGCGGCGAGCTCGCCCCGGTCTTCGCGGAGCTCTGGAGGAATCCACGCGAGGCCGAGGGCCGCGTAAATGCCTTCCTCGGTGTCGCCGGCCAGCCGCGTGTTGTCGGCGACCCGTACGAGTCCGTACTCATTCAGGCGGCATCCCTGGGCGATGGCCCGGTCGCGCATGGCGATGTTGTGCGCCTTCGATCCGGTGAAGTACTGCAGGGCGGCTCCGCGCGCCTCGGCGTCGACGGCGCGCATGTCAGCCTGCAGTCCCGACTCGAGCAGCACCGAAGCCTTGGTGTCTCCGTGCGCCAGGACGCGCGTCACTTTGGGATAGGTGACAAACAGGTCGAGGACTGCCCGGTCGGCGCCCACGGCGAGGATGTCGACATCACCGCAGGTCTCGGCGCCTCGCCGGAGGCTGCCTACTGGCTGCAGGTCGAGACCGGGCCGCTGCGCATGCAGCCAGTCAAGCAGGGCCTGCACGGCGGTGGCGGCCTCGGCAATCAGGTGGCGTCCGGCGTGCTGCTGGCGCTCGGCCAGTGCCTGCAGGATCAGCGCCTCCTTCTTTGGCCCCATCCCCTTGAGCGCGCGGATGCGGCCATCACGGGCGGCGGCCTCGACGTCGGCGATCGTTGCCAGCCCGAGCTCGGTGAAGAGGCGTCCCACCGTCTTCGGGCCCACGCCCTGCAGGGCGAGCACGTCGAGCAGCGTCAGCGGATACGCCTCGAGCAGGTCGCGTCGCACGGCGCAGTCGCCCGTCGTGGCGATTTCGTGGATGCGCTGGGCGAGGTCCTTTCCAATGCCGCCCCAGGTGCGCAGGGTCGCCTCGTCCATCGTGGCCACCTGCTCGGCCGCATGCCCGACGATGTCGGCGGCGTTGCGGTAGGCGCGAACCTTGAAGGGATTGTCGCCGCTGATGTCGAGCAGATCGGCAATCTCTCCAAGGACGCGGGCGATGGTGGTGTTATCCAACGCGCAATCCCTCGTGCTCGATGGAGAAGGGCAGCAGCCGCGCACCGCCGGCCGCCAGCGCCCCACTGACGGCGGCGTGCCTATCGGGTGGCACCATGGCGACGAGGCAGCCACCGCCACCGGCGCCGCAGACCTTGGCCGCGTGTGCTCCCGCGGCCGTGGCGTCGGCGATCAGCCGATCGATGGCCGGCGTCGACACGCCCGGCGAGAGCCGACGACGATTGGCCCATTCGGTGGCGAGGTGGCGGGCGACGGCGTCCCAGTCGGACGCCTCAAGTGCGGCGCGCATCGCCGTCGCGGTGTCACGGATGGCGTCGAAGCAGTCGCGGATGTCGCGATCGCCGTCGATGTGGCGCTTGGTAATGTCCCAGTTGTTGGTGCCCGAGTTTCTGGGCTCACCGGTGTAGCAGAGCACGAGGCGCGACTGCAGGTCGTGCGCATCGACGCTGAGCGCCACGCGCGGGGTGGCGCCGGGTCGCAGCTCGACGGCAGAGATGCCGCCGTAGAGGGCGGGGCGGTAATCCTGCAGGCCGGTCGGCACGTCGATCACCTGGGCTTCAATATCGCGGGCCACGGCGAGCAGCGCCTCGTCGTCGAGCCCGCGCTGGCTCCAGGCGTTGAGTGCGCCGCACACGGCGATGTTGAGCGCCGACGAGCCCGCAATGCCGGCGCCGGCCGGTGACTCGCCGCGCGTGGTGAGCGTGATGCCACGCGCGCCGAAATGATGCGCGAGGCGGCCGAGCAGGGGCAGCGTGCGGTCGTCGCGCAACCTGATGTCCGGAGGCAGCGTGACCTGCCGGCGGGTGTCCTCCGAAACGAGCTCGACCAGTTCGTCGGATCGCGGCGTGATGCGCGCATGCGCGCGCAGGCTGATGGCGACATTCAGGGTCTGGGCGCCCGGGTGGAACAGGTAGAGCGGCCAGATGTCGATGGTGCCGCCTGCCAGGTCGATGCGGGTGGGAGCCGACGCGGTAATCTGCACGGCCGAATTATAATTCTCGCTGCCGCATGCCTCTCGCCTCGCGTCGCTCCATCGGACAGCTGCTCATTGGCAGCTTCCCGTCGACCACACTTCCGGTGGAACTGCGTGCCCTGGCGCGCGAGTTCGACCTCGGGGGCGTGATCCTGTTTTCCCGGAACATCGAGCAGCCCGAGCAGGTGAACGAGCTGGCCACCGAGAGCGAGGCGCTCGGGCGGCAGTCGCCCGCCTGGGTCAGCGTCGATCAGGAGGGGGGGCGGGTGGCGCGCCTGAAGGCACCCTTCACGGTCTGGCCGCCGATGGCGACGCTCGGGCGTTCGCCGGGCGACGCGCTGGCCACCCGGTTTGCGGCGGCCCTGGCGGCCGAGCTGCGGGCCGTGGGCATCACGCTCGACTATGCGCCGGTGCTCGACATTCACACCAACCCGAAGAATCCGGTCATCGGCGATCGCGCGCTCAGCTCGACGGCGGCCGATGTCGCGCGCCTGGGCCCGGTGCTCGTGCAGGGGCTGCAGTCGCAGGGCGTGGCCGCGTGCGGCAAGCACTTCCCCGGCCACGGCGACACGGCCACCGATTCGCACCTCGAGCTGCCGCTGGTTGAGCACCCGCCCGATCGACTCGACCGGGTCGAATACGAACCCTTCCGTGCAGCCGTGGCTGCGGAAGTGGCCTTTATCATGACAGCCCACGTGCTGGTGCCAGCGCTCGACGATACGCGCCCGGCGACACTGTCGCCGACGATTGTCGAGGGACACCTGCGGCAGCGGCTGGGGTATCGCGGCGTGATCCTCAGTGACGATCTCGAGATGAAGGCCGTGGCGGCCCAGTACGATGTGCCGACGGCGGCGGTGGCGGCCATCCAGGCGGGTTGCGATGCGGTGCTCGTCTGCTCGGGCAGTGTCGAGGTGCAGGTGCGCATGCTCGAGGCGCTGGTGTACGCCGTCGAGCGTGGCGACATTCCGCACGCCCGGATCGAGGCAGCCCATGCGCGGCTGGCAGCCGCCAAGCGCCGGTTCCTGACGCCGACCCGTCCGTCATGGCGTGAGCGCGCCCGCACGCTGCGGCAGGTGATTGGCTGCGAGGCGCACCAGCGGCTGGCCGCCGAGATGGCGGCCTTTCTGTGAGACGACCCGGCCGGCTGCGCGCGGGCGATCGCGTGGCGCTGGTAGCGCCAGCCAGCGGCTTCCGGGCCGAGGCCCTCGAGCGCGGAGCCGATGAGCTGCGGCGACTCGGGTTCGAGCCCACCTATAGCCCGGCGATTCTGGAACGCTCGCGCTTCGAGGCCGGCAGTGCCGCGACGCGCGTGCAGGTGTTGCGCGAGGCATGGTGCGACCCGACGGTGCGGGCCCTCGTGGCGGTCAGAGGCGGCTACGGCAGCCAGCAGCTGCTGCCGGCGCTCGAGCCGTCATGGGTGCAGGCCAACCCCAAGCTGTTCATCGGCTACAGCGACCTCACGGCGCTGCAGGCCTGGCTGCTGTCGCAGGGCGTGCCCAGCCTGCACGGCCCCATGCTCGAGGGGCGCCTCAGCGAGGGCGTCTCGCGTTACCACCTCGACAGCCTCTGGTCGCTGGCCACGAGCGACGTCCCGGCCGGGCCGCAGGAGCCTTCGGGCGTCGAGGTGCTGGTCCCTGGCGACGCGCGCGGCGTGGCCGTGGGTGGCACACTCACGCAGGTGGTGTCGCTGCTCGGCACGCCGTGGGCCTTGCCCGTGCCGCGGGGGGCGGTGCTGTGGCTCGAGGACGTGAATGAGCGACCGTACCGAATGCATCGCATGCTGACGCAGCTGGCACAGAGCGGCGCGCTCTCACGGGCGGCTGCGGTGGTGTTCGGCGAATGTCCCGGCTGCGATGAGCCCGGCGGCGGGCCCCGGTGGCGCGATGTGGTGGCGGATTTTTTCCGGGGATTCCATGGGCCGGTGCTGTTCGGCTATCCCTTCGGGCACGCCGTGGGCGCGCAGTGGAGCGTGCCGCTGGGCGTGTCTGTCCGGGTGTCGGGCGAGGCCCCGCACGTGGTCTTTGACGAGGCGCTGGTGGAATGAGCATGCGGATTCACTTGATTGGGGTGTGCGGCACGGCGATGGCGACGCTGGCGGCCCTGCTGAAGCAGCAGGGCCACGAGGTCAGCGGGTCTGATCAGCACGTGTACCCGCCGATGAGCGACTTCCTGGTGCGGGAAGGGATTGCCCTGCTCGAGGGGTATCGGTCCGAGCACGTGTCCGGCGCGCTCGATCTCGTCGTGGTCGGCAACGCCATCAGCCGGGGAAACCCCGAACTGGAAGCCGTGCTCGACCGGCGCCTGCGCTATTGTTCCCTGCCAGAAGCCGTGCGCGACTGCTTCCTGTGGACCCGTCGTTCCATCGTGCTGGCCGGCACCCACGGCAAGACCACGACCACGTCACTCACGGCATGGCTGCTGATCGACGCGGGCGCCGGTCCCACGGTGCTTGTGGGTGGCATTGCCCGGAATCTGGGGCCTGAGGGCGCCAGCTATCGCGTCGGGGCGGGCGACCTGTTTGTGATTGAAGGCGACGAATACGACAGTGCGTACTTCGACAAGACCGCCAAGTTTCTCAAGTATCTGCCGCACGTGGCCGTCATCGGGAACATCGAGTTCGACCACGCCGACATCTATGCCGACATGGACGCCGTCAGACTGGCGTTCAGGCGCCTGGTGCAGCTGGTGCCTCGCACCGGGCTGACGCTGCTCGGTGCCGATAGTCCCGAGGCCCTCGCACTCGGCCCGCGGGCGTTGAGTCGCGTCGAGACGTTCGGCCTGTCCGCCGATGCCGACTGGTGCGCCACCGACCTCGAACCAGGTGCCGGGACGACCTCGTTCACGCTGGTGCATCAGGGCCAGGACCTGGGGCGCTTCCACCTGCCGCTGACCGGCGCACACAATGTCCGGAACGCGCTGGCAGCCATCGCGGCATCGGCGTTTGTCGGCATCACGCCCGGGCAGATGCAGCGGAGCCTTCCCGGGTTCCTCGGGGTCAAGCGCCGGCTGGAAGAAGTGGGGCAGCGGCGCGGCATCACCGTCTTCGATGACTTCGCCCATCATCCGACGGCGGTCGACGAAACGCTGAAGGCCGTACGCGCCGCGTGGCCCGCGCGCCGCATCTGGGCGATCTTCGAGCCCCGCTCGGCTTCGTCGTGCCGGCGCGTCTTTCAGGAGGCATTTGCCCAGGCATTTTCCGGCGCCGATGAAGTGGTGATCGCGTCGGTCTTCCGCTCGTCCCTCCCTGACGACGATCGCCTCTCGGAGGCCGACCTCGTGCGCGACCTTCGCCAGGCTGGCGTGTCGGCCAGGCACCTGCCAGATGTGCCATCGATTGTCGACGTCGTGGCCCGAGAGGCGCAGCCCGGAGACCTCGTCGTCGTGATGTCGAACGGTGGCTTTGGCGGCATCCACGGACAGCTGCTGCAGGCGCTCGGATGAAATGGCGACTGGCCGGCGATTCGCTGGTGACCATCGAACTGGGCACCACGATCGATCCGCGGGTGCATGCGCAGGTCCTGCAACTGGCGTCGGCACTGGCCGAGGCGCGCGTGCACGGCGTCACGGACATCGTGCCGGCCTACGGCACGATCGGCGTGCACTTTCATCCGCTGGTGACTGACCTGGCGTCCCTGCAGTCGACTGTGCAGCGGCTGGGGGCCAGCCTGCCGGAGGCCACGGTGCTCAGTGGTCGGCTGCACGAGATACCCGTGCGCTACGGCGGCGAGGCAGGCCCTGATCTGGCCGAGGTGGCGGCCTTCGCCGGGTGCTCGCCCGAGGCCGTCATCGACCGGCATAGCCGCGTCGAGTATCGCGTGTATCTGCTCGGCTTTGTCCCCGGCTTTGCGTACCTGGGCGTGGTCGATCCGACCATTGCGGTGCCGCGCCGCCGCGTGCCCCGCGAACGCGTGCCGGCCGGCGCGGTGGGCATTGCGGGGGCGCAAACCGGGGTGTATCCGACCGCCACCCCAGGTGGATGGCAGATCATTGGCCACACCTCTGCCACGCTCGTTCATCACGACCGGACGCCCAGCGCGGTGCTGGCGCCCGGCGATCGGGTGAGGTTCGTTCCCCAATGAGCCAGCCCTCCGTGCTTCATGTGCTGCGGCCGGGACTGCTGACGACCGTACAGGACCTCGGACGGCGAGGACACCAGTCAACCGGCGTGGCCGTGGCTGGCCCGATGGATGCGTTCTCGCACCGGCTGGCCAATTGGCTTGTGGGCAATGGTCCAGACGCCGCGACGCTCGAGTGCACGCTGATCGGTCCGCACCTCGAGGTGGAGAGCGATGGCCTTGTGGCCGTGGCCGGGGCTGACTTCGATCTCACGCTCGACGGCGTGTCAGTCCCGATGCACACGGCATGGCCTGTCCGGCGCGGACAGGTGCTGGCGTTTGGCCGGCGGCGTCAGGGCGCACGGGCGTACCTGGCGATGGGCGGCGGGGGCATTCTGACGACGGCGGTGCACGGCAGCAGGGCGACGCACCTGCCGAGCCGCGTGGGCGGGCTCGATGGGCGGGCCCTGCGCGCGGGTGACCAGGTGCCAGTGCCCGGGGCGGCGCCGGTGGTCCATCGTCGGGCGAGAGGCCTCGTGCTGCCGACGGCGGGTCGTGCACGCCTGCGCGTCCTGCCGGGTGCGGAGGTTTCGTGGTTCGCCGAGGCAGCATGGCAGACGCTGACCCGGGTGAGCTTCCAGGTGTCGCCCCGGTCGAATCGGATGGGCTACCGCATGGAAGGGCCGCCGCTGCCCGTGCGGCGTCACGATGCCATGCTGTCAGAGGCCGTGGCGCGCGGCAGCGTGCAGGTGCCGCCCTCTGGAGAACCGATCCTGCTCATGGCTGATCACCAGACCACGGGCGGCTATCCGCGGATTGCACATGTCATTTCGGCGGATGCCTGCGTGGCCGGACAACTGGCGCCAGGTGACTTTGTCGAGTGGGTGGCCTGCGGGCCCGATGAGGCGCTGGCCGCACTGGCGGCCCGCGAGCACGAATTGGCGGTGCAGACCGGGGGAGAGGCGACGGGAGGTGGAGGGTGGGCGACCTAAGCACACTGCAGGAGGCGCTTGACGCGCGATTCGGCGAGGGACGGGCGAGGCGTGATGTGCCGCTGGCCCCGTTGTCGACATTCCGGGTCGGCGGACCGGCCGACCTGTTGTTCGAGCCGGCGACGGGCCAGGAACTGGTCGATGCCGTCAAGATCGCCCGTGCCCACGGCGTGCCCCTGCACGTGCTCGGTGGCGGGTCAAACGTGCTCATTCACGACGCGGGTCTGCGCGGCCTGGTGGTCAGGCCTCGCGGCGGGACCGTCACGCCCATCGGCGATTCGCTGGTGCGCGCCGATGCGGCGGTGACCATCAACGGCCTGGTGCGCTTCACCATTGCGCGGGGCCTGGCGGGGCTCGAGGCCTGGGCCGGGACCCCCGGCACGGTGGGCGGGGCCATCTATGGCAACGCGCACTGGCAGCGGCAGGCCATCGGCGAACTGGTGGAGAGCGTCCGCGTGGTGACCCGTGACGGTGCACTCCTGCAGGTGCCGGCTGACCGCATGGCGTTTGCGTATGACACCAGCCGCCTCAAGCGCACGGGGGAAATCGTGGTCTGGGTGGCCTTCCGCGTGACGCCGGGCGCCGCGCCCGACGCCCTGCGGACGACCGCGCGGGCGTCGCTGGCCTTCCGGAAGCGCACACAGCCGCTGGACACGCCGAGTGCGGGCTGCATCTTCATGAATCCCGACCCCCTGCGCGACCGCCTGCCTGAGGGGATGCCCTGTTCGGCCGGCGCGCTGGTCGACCGTGCGGGCCTCAAGGGCGCCGGCATCGGTGGCGCGCAGGTGTCGCCGACGCACGCCAACTTCATCATCAACACCGGACACGCAACGGCGGCCGACGTGGCGGCACTGGTCGATCGGTGCCGCGACGCCGTTGCGGACCAGTTCGGGGTGGTGCTGCATGAGGAGATTGTTCGCCTCGGCTTCTAGGCGCAGGGCTACACTCATCGCATGTCCACACTGCTCATCCATGGAGGCCGGCGGCTGGCAGGCCGTGTCGATGTTGAGGGAAACAAGAACGCGGCCCTGCCGCTGATGGCTGCCTGCCTGCTGACGGACGAGCCGTGTGAGCTGACCAACGTGCCGCGCATCGCCGACGTCGAGGTGATGGCACGCCTGCTCCTGAACCTCGGCGCCGACGTCGACGGCATCGGCACGAACACGCTGCGCATCCAGTGTGCGACGGTGACCAGCCACGAGCCCGATCGCGCGCTGGTGGGGCGGCTGCGCGGATCGGTACTGCTGCTCGGGCCGCTGCTGGCGCGCTGCGGCGCCGCGCATGTCGCGCCACCCGGCGGCGATTTTCCCGCGCGACGGTCGATTCGTACCCATATTGCGGCGCTGACGGCCCTCGGGGCCCGCGTCGTCGATGCCGGGGCCGGGCACCATCTCGAAGCGCCCCAGGGCCTCATACCGGCGTCGATGTACCTCGACGAGGCCTCGGTTACCGGCACGGAAACCGCGCTGCTGGCCGCGGCCGCAGCCCCGGGCCTGAGCGAAATCAGGCACGCGGCGTGTGAACCCCATGTGGTCGAGCTCTGCGCGTTTCTCGAGACCATGGGCGTGGGCATCACCGGGGCTGGCACCCACTCCATCCGTGTTGAGGGCGTGTCCCGGCGCCGCGGGGGCCGCAAGCGCCTCGAGGGCGATTACATCGAGGCCGGCAGCTGGGCGGTGGTGGGCGCCATCACCGGCGGTGCCATCGACATCGGAGGCACGCGGCCGGTGGACATGGAAGTGGTGGCCACCACCCTGCGCAAGATGAACGTGACCTGCAGCCAGCACGACGATGTGTTCCGGGTCGAGCCGAGCCGGCTGGTGGGGGCTGGCCGCATCACCACGGGACTCTGGCCCGGGTTTCCGAGCGATCTGGTCAGCCTGGTCACCGTGCTGGCCACCCAGGCCGAGGGCGCCACGCTGGTGCACGACTGGCTTTACGAGCTTCGACTGTTTGCGCTCGAGCAGATGAGCGGCATGGGGGCCGATCTCTTCCTGTGCGATCCGCACCGCATCATCGTGACCGGCCCGAGGCGACTGCGCGGGAAGGTGCTCGACAGCCGGGACATCCGGTCAGGCATGGCCCTCATCGCGGCGGCGCTGGCGGCTGACGGACCGAGCCGGGTCGAGCCGCTCGAAACCGTCGAGCGGGGATACAGCCAGTTGGTGGAGCGCCTCGAAGCCCTGGGTGCCGACGTCAGTCGGGTCTAGCGACCGGGGCCGCCCGGACCGCCGGGACCACCCGGTGGCCGCAGCGGCGACACTGGTCCCGTGCCGGGGACGGCTGGAGCCGCGCCCGCTGGCCGCGGATCGCGAGGGGGGGGGGCCGAGGGAATGGGCGGAGGCAGGTCAGCAGAACCGCCCACGCCGTCGCGGCTCATCCGGAATGGCGCCAGGTCGGCCGAGGTGAGATCCAGGACCCGCACGATGCGCGGTGTGAGTGTCAGGATGATGTCGGTTTCCTGCACTTCCTTCCGGTTGTAGGCGAACAGCCGTCCCACGACCGGCAGGTCGCTCAAGCCGGGGATGCCGGCCAGCGACCGTCGCTCTTCGTCCCGGATGAGACCGGCCAGCATATTGGTCTCGCCATCCTGCAGCCGGATCACGGTGTTGATCGAGCGGTTCCCGAAGGTGGGGAGTCCCCCGAACCCCGTGCCGGAAATGCTGCTCAGCTCGATCTTCACCGCCAGAGACACCGCATCGTCGTGATGGGTGCGCGGGGTGATGTCGATGTTGACGCCGATGTTCTCGTAGTTGAACGAGGTGATGGGCTGCGTCTGCACGCCCCCGGAGGCCAGCGGTGCGAACGTGGTGACGGGCACCGGCACGCGCTCGCCGAAGCGGGCCTGCGCGGCAATGCCCTCGGTGGTGCGCAGTTGCGGATTGGCCAGCACGCGCGTGGCGCTGTCGGTCTTGAGCAGCCGGTAGTAGAGGGCGGGCAGGTTGGTGAGGAGTACGTCGGCCGAGGTCAGCGTCGACAGGTCGCGCAGCGACAGATTGGGCCGGCTGACTTCGGCCTGGCCGGCGATGCCCGTGGGCGCGGCGCCAGGCGAGGCCAGCTGCAGCCCGAAGGCATTGAGCTGCGGGCGGTCGACTTCCAGCAGCTCGACGTTGAAGATGACCTCGGGCCGCGCCTTGTCGATGGCCGCAATGATGCGCCCGGCGGCCGCGACGCGTTCGGGCGTGTCCTTGATGGTGATGGCGTTGGTGGCCGTGAGTGCCGCGATGCGCCGCGCGTCGACCACGATGCGGAGGATGTCGATGGTTTCCTTGAGGTCGGCGTTGCTGAGGTAGAACGTGCGGACCACCTCCTCCTCGTACTCGCGGCGCTTGGCCTGCGTGTCGGGCACCACGGTGACGGTGCCCGGGGCTGTGACGCGCCAGAAGTTTCGCGTGGCGGTGCCGAGCGAGGTGAGGGCGCGGTCGAGCGTGACCTTGCGGAGGTCGATGGACACGCTGCTGTCGCGGAAGGCCGGGTCGAAGAGGATGCTTACGCCCGAGAACTGACCGATGGCTGACAGGATGTCCCGGGTGGAAGCCTCTCGGAACACCATCGTCTCGGGCAGGGTGATGTCCGTCGGCAGGTCGCTGCCGGGGAGCGGGGCGACGCGGCTCTGATCGATCAGGGCTTCGAGGCGGGTCTTGCCATCCTCGCGCACGGCCACCTGAGTGCGGAGCTGCTGCCGCACGGTGCGGAGTTCGTTCTGGATGTCGCCGTTGGCAGGGCTCAGCTCGCTGGCGATCTGCAGTTCGATGAGCGCCTCATCGAGGGAGCCTGACGCCACGAGGCGGCGCGCGCGTGACAGGTGGTCCTGCGAAGCCCTGAGGCGCGACCGTTCGAGCCCCAGCCGCGCATCCGCGTTCCCGGGCGACTGCTTGAGCAGGCGCGTGTACTCGGCCACCGCGGCGTCGTAATCCTGCCGCGTCTCGGCACCACGCGCCAGCGAGAGGCTGCGTGACGAGGCGCATCCGCTGGCCACCGTGAGGGCGGCACACAGGGCAATGGGGACGAGGCGCAGGCTAGGCCGGCGGGGCAGCATGGTGAATGACGTCGACCCCGCGAGGGACGCGGAACCTGAACGTATTATCGGGCAATCGGCGGTTTTCCTTCACGTTCGTGAATGTAAAAACCGAACGTCCCCCCTGGCGATCAGCGGCGACCAGCACACGAATCTGCAGCGACGAGGGTTCGACGGCCAGGGCAAACCACTCGTAGTCGGGATCGGGCTGCCGCGGGACCAGGCGCAGCGCCGTGAAGTTCGCGGCCGCTTCGGGCAGCGTCGTAAAGGATGCGTTGAAATCGCGCGCCAGATTGGCCCGACCGGCCAGGAAGAGCACAGGCGTGGTGGCTTGGCCCGGCGCGGGCATGGGCATGACAATCACCTGGCGATCAGCGATGAGGTGCGAGTAGATGGTGACGCCGTCCGACACGAACTCCTTGCGCTCGGGCGCCTCGTAGACGAACCGGAACTGGCCGGGCTGCCTGATCGCGAAGGTGCCGCGCTCCGTCGTGCGCGTGCGCAGCACGCCACCTTCGTACGCCTGCACGAAGTCGCCGCTGAAGTCGCTGAGGCGCGCGTATCGCGCCTGGACGCGCTGGGCGAGGTCTTCGGCATCGGGCACCTGCGCTCCAGGACGCGCCACCATCAGCAGCGCCACGAGCGGGGCCAGCAGCACGAGGGGCGTGGAACGGGGCATGCGCACGCCATCACGATAGCAGGTTCTTCGGGAGTAGAATGCGCGTCTGCTGTCCCGTCTCTCGAAGTCGCACATCGTGGCCGCGCCCGGCTACAACCGCTGGTTGATTCCCCCGGCCGCGCTGGCGATCCATCTGTCGATCGGCATGGCCTACGGGTTCAGCGTGTTCTGGCTGCCGCTCAGCCGGGCGATTGGCATCACCGCGCCTGCCCAGGGTGACTGGTCCATCAGCACGCTGGGCTGGATGTACACCCTGTTCTTCGTGATGCTGGGCTCCTCGGCGGCCGTTTTCGGTCCGTGGCTCGAGCGCGAGGGGCCGCGCAAGGCGGGTGTGGTTGCGGCGTGCTGCTGGGGCGGGGGCTTCCTGCTGTCGGCGGTCGGCGTGTATCGCCACGAAATCGCCTGGCTGTGGCTGGGCTCTGGCGTGATCGGTGGCTGCGGCCTCGGCCTGGGCTACATCTCGCCAGTCTCGACCCTCATGAAATGGTTTCCCGACCGGCGTGGCCTGGCGACGGGACTGGCCATCATGGGCTTTGGCGGTGGTGCGATGATTGGCTCCCCGCTGGCCGATGCGCTGATGCGGTGGTTTGCCACGCCCACCTCCGTTGGCGTGTGGCAGACCTTCGTGGTGATGGGCCTGCTGTACTGGGCGGCGATGCTGGCGGGGGCGTGGGCCTACCGCATTCCTCCGGAGGGATGGCGGCCGCATGGGGCCGCTGGCGTGTCCGCTGGCGCGCCTGCCACCGTCGTGGCATCGACGACCCCAGGCATCGCCTGGCGCACCGGCAACTTCTGGAAGCTCTGGGCCGTGCTCTGCCTCAATGTGAGCGCGGGCATCGGCGTGCTTGGCGTGGCGTCGCCCATGATTCAGGAAGTGTTTCCGGGGCGGGTCGATGCGTCAGCCGCCGCAGGCTTCACCGGCCTGCTGAGCCTCTTCAACATCGGCGGCCGCCTCTTCTGGGCGTCACTCTCAGACTGGCTCGGCCGGCCGCGCACCTACACGGTGTTCTTCGCACTGGGGATGGTGCTCTACGCGTCGGTGCCGTGGGCCAGCCGCTCGGGCCAGTTGCCGCTGTTCGTGGCGCTCTTCGCCGTCATCCTGACGATGTATGGCGGCGGCTTTGCAACGATTCCCGCGTATCTGGCCGACCTGTTTGGCGTGGGTTACGTCGGGGCCATTCACGGGCGCCTGCTGACGGCCTGGTCGACCGCCGGCATCCTCGGACCCGTGCTGGTGAACTACCTGCGCGAGTATCAGCTGGCCCGAGGCGTCACGGGCGTCGACGCATACAGCCTGACGATGTGGGTGCTGGTGGGGCTGCTTGGGATGGGCCTGCTTGCGAACAGCCTGGTCACGGGGGCGGACACGGGTGCCGGGATGGGCCGTGTGTCACGGATAGAGACCGCGCGGTCGACGCGTGCGGGAGAACCCGATTGCGAGGCCACCGCCGAGCCAACGTCTCGCGGTCAGTGGGGCCTGGCGGCCGTGGCCTGGACGCTGGTGCTGGTACCGCTGCTGTGGGGCGTGTGGCGCACGCTCAGCCTGGCGAGCCAGCTGTTCGCGCGCTGACGGGCGCTGTGGCCGCGTCAGGTGAACATACGGGGGCACACGCGCCGGCAGGGGCGGCCAGGACCGTTTCGGGGACGGGGAGCGGCCTCTGAAGCGATGGCCCGGTGCACGGACTACCTTGGGTCACACCCGGCCACGCCCGGGGCCGGCCAGACCGCGCTGGCTCTGCCGTGGCGATGGACGGAATGTGCTGCAGGCAAGGGGCGCTGGTCGGGCTCACGGCCCTCCATTCCGTCGCCGAGGGGCCAGTGCCTGTGGGCCTGCGTCTTCTCCTGGGGCGGACGCTACGGAGATCCTCCCGACTCTGCTCAGGCGACGGCGCCAGGATGTGCCCCGGTCGTCCCGGGCCATCGGATGCCTCGTGGGGCCCGCGTTCGACGTGCGGGCGCGACCCGCCAGCGAATCGGCACTGGTGCGTTGGAAGTCCAGCTATACTTAGCCCGGCTTGGTCTTCGTTCCATGGAGACTGCCGGGTTTTCATCTTCAGAGAAGCTGCGGGAAATGAGGTTACGGGATGAATCTATTTGCGACAAAGTCGATAGATCAGTTGATTGCCGAAGGCGGCGATGGCTCCCATGGCAGCGGTACCAGTGAACTGAAACGTACGCTGGGCGCGATGCAACTGGTCTCCCTCGGCATCGGTGCGGTGGTGGGCGCGGGCATCTTTGTCCTGGCCGGCACCGCAGCCGCCAATCACGCGGGACCCGCCGTCGTGTATTCGTTCATTCTGGCCGCCATTGGCTGCGCGTTGGCCGGGCTGTGCTATAGCGAATTCTCGACCATGATTCCGATTGCCGGATCCGCCTACTCGTACTCGTACGCGACACTGGGGGAGCTGGTGGCCTGGATCATCGGCTGGGCGTTGGTGCTGGAGTACGCCGTTGGCGCCGCCACAGTTTCGGTCGGGTGGTCCGGCACCATGGTGTCGATCCTGCAGTCGTTGGGCGTCACGCTGCCGCAGCAGTTTCTGGCGTCGCCCTGGGATGCGGTCCCCGGCGTGGTGAACCTGCCGGCGGTTCTCATCATCATGGTGATCACCGCGATCCTGATCCGTGGCGTGCAGGAATCGGCCCGCTTCAACTCCATTGTGGTCGCCGTCAAGCTGACCGTCGTCATCGCCTTCATCGTGCTGGGCTACAGCTACGTCAACACCGGCAACTACACGCCCTTCCTGCCCGAGAACACCACGGGTGAGTTCGGCAAATTCGGCTGGACCGGCGTGATGAGCGCCGCCGGCACCATTTTCTTCGCCTACATCGGTTTTGATGCCGTCTCCACCGCCGCGCAGGAGGCCAAGAACCCCAAGCGCGACATGCCTATCGGCATCATCGGCTCCCTGGCGGTGTGCACCATCCTCTACATCATGTATGCCCTGGTGCTGACCGGAATTGTCAACTACACGGAACTGAACGTCGCCGCGCCCTACGCCCTCGCCGTGGACCGCATGACTGGCCTGCCGTGGCTGGGGTTCTGGATGAAGCTCGGGTCGCTCCTGGGGTTGACCACCGTGATGCTGGCGATGCTGTTCGGCCAGTCCCGCGTGTTCTACTCCATGTCAAAGGACGGGTTGCTGCCCCCGACCTTTTCCGAGATTCACCCCACGCTGCGCACTCCTTACAAGTCCAACCTGATCCTGCTGGTGTTTGTCGGCCTGCTGGCGGGCTTTACGCCGATCAGCCTGCTGGGCAATCTGACCAGCATCGGGACGCTGTGCGCCTTCATCGTGGTCTGTGTCGGCGTGATCGTGCTGCGCCGCACGCGGCCTGACCTGGCGCGGCCGTTCCGAACCCCGATGGTCCCGCTGATCCCTGCACTCGGCGTGCTGGCGAACTTTGCGCTGATGTACTCGCTCGACTCACTCACGTGGATAGCGTTCCTCTCCTGGATGGCCTTCGGATTGCTGATCTACTTCACCTATAGCGCCAGTCGCAGTCACCTGCAGAAGTCGGTCGCCCATTCAGGCCGATAACGCCACCTGATCCACCGGGGCGCCATTCACGTCGCACTGTGCGAGCGTGAGGCGCCCCGTGGTCATCTGGAGGTCCAGCGCGCCAACCGGCACACAAAGGACGCGGTGAAGCGTAGTGTCCTCGCCCGGGGACCGGACGCGTCATCATCGCTGGCGGCCCGCCGCGACACTCCCGCAGACTCGCGTGGAGCACCTCAGACGGGTGCGGCCGATGCCTGACACCGCACACACGGCACTGCGGGGGCGAGGTGCTTTCCCGAGCCACGCGATCAGGTCCTCACCGGCGGTGGCACACGACACGCTCAATGCGTTGTGCCGCCCCGTCGTGCAGCCTGCTCTCCGCTCGAGGTTGCGTGTGAATCCTGAGTCTTGGTCGGCGACTGGTGCTCCTGACCTTCCTGCAGCCGGGCATCCAGATGGGCACCTCGTCGGAGGCCGCGATGGCCGTGGCGAGACACGGCGCGCGCGAGGGCCACAGCTCGGGTCTGGCAGGTACCTGGCCCGGGTGACGGCGCTGGCGTCGGGCTCACCGCGCCATTCCGCACGATCGCCGTCAGTAACCCCGGGCCTGCACCGCGCGGTCAGACCAACGGGGCAACGCCTTTCCACGATGTGGCGTGTATCGCCAGTGAGTCAGGGCGACGGCGCTATCGATCGGATCGGGACGCTGCGTGTCAGGGGGAGCGTCTCAAGGGCGCCGAAGGAGGGCTCGCCGGCCACTCATATCCAGCCGGTGCGTTGCACGGGGGGCGCGTCCACGAGCAGCCCGAGCAGCCGGGTGGAACGGAGGTGAAGGACAGGGGACTGAAGTGGTGGACGGCATCGGGATCGAACCGACGACCTCCGCGTTGCGAACGCGGCGCTCTCCCAGCTGAGCTAGCCGCCCACATCAGAACCTCACTATCTTACACCACACCGCGCGTGATGTCGCCGCTCACGGCGACGGGGGCTTCGGGTGGCCGGGAGTGGTGTCGCCGACGAAGTACATCGGGCGCTCCTTGGCCTCGCGCGCCGCCCGTCCCAGGTAGGCACCGACGATGCCGAAGTTCAGGAGCACGAGGCCGCCCACCCCACCAATGGCTGCGAGCACGATGCTCAGGTCAGAGGAGGGATCCTGCAGGCCCATGGCCCACGCCAGGGTCCATCCCAGCGACAGCACCAGCAGCACCAGGCCCAGCGCGGCCGGGAGCAGCAGTGGTACGTCGGAATACCCCACAATGACCGACGCGGCCATGCGTGACGACTTGCCGAAGGAGTAGGTGCTGCGCCCGTGGCTGCGGGGGCGGTGAGCCACGTCCACGTAGGCGGTGGTCACATTCATCAGCGCCATGATGGCGTTGGCGTTGCGCGTCCGCTCGCGATGGGCATTGAAGTAGCGGACGGTGCGGCGGGTCAGGAGGCGATAGTTCCCGACGCGGTAGTCATAGTTGACGCTGACGAGCAGCGAAATCGTGGCGTAGAAGGCCCGGGCGAACAGGCGCTTGAGCCAGGCATCCTGCCGGCGCAGGCGCCGCACCAGCACCAGGTCGGCGCCCGCGCGCGCGGCGGCCAGCATCTGCGGGATGGCGGCAGGATCATCCTGCTGATCGCACGCCATGATGACGACATGGTCGGCATCCGCGTGGTCGAGTCCAGCCGTGATGGCCACATGCTCGCCGAAGTTTCGGATGAGCCGGAGCCCCCGGATGCGCGGGTCGGCGGTGGCGGCCTGTGCCACCTGGTCCCAGCTGCCATCGCGGCTCGCATCATCAATCAGCCAGATTTGCCAGTCTGGCGCGATCGACTCGAGCACCGGGCACAGCTCGGCCAGCAGTGCCCGCAGGCTGTGCTCCGCCTGATAGACGGGGATGACGACGGCCAGCGTGCTCATGCCGAGGGAACCCGCCAGAATCGCATTTCAAGCGACACGCGGGTGCGATCGGACTGCTGGTTGAATGCGCCACCGTGAATCAGGTAAGGCGAGAAGACCAGCACCTGGTTGGCCTGCGGATCGGGGCGGGTGAGCGTGAGTGGGTAGGCTGCGCCGACTACCGAAGGCACGGTGAATGAGACGCCGTTGACCCGTGCGCCATCGAGGGTGCGTTCGATTTCCGATTCGGCCCACCGGTGGGACCCAGTGACGACCGGCAGGGACGAGCGGGACGAACTGCCGGCCAGCGGCACGTAGATGTTGACGGCGTGACGCAGACGATCGAGCCACACGTCGCGGTGCGGGGGATTGTTGTCGCGGCTGCGGGGCCGGACCACGCGGAAACAGAAGTGCTCGGGAAACTCGCGATGCGGCGGCGTCACCGAGACGCGCACACCGAGGATCTCGCTGATGCGCTGGCTGACGGCCTCGGCCGGCACTGGCAGGTCGGTCAGCGGCAGACACCATGGGCCCTGCGCGCTGACGCGGGCATGGGCATCGTCCGAGGTGACCGTGTCGTGATACCGCATCATCGAAAAATCGGCTGGCACGGCGATGCCCGCCGCTTCGATGCGCCGCACGACCAGTGTGCGGATGCCGTCGATCAGCCGCTGATACTCGTGCGGGTGCAGGAAGGGCTCCACCGTAAATCCCTGAGCGGCCCAGGGCCGCCCGGCCGTCAGGTCGTCGTCGTGGTCGAGCAATACCGTCGGTGGCCCCCATCCCGTCTGGCCCTCGATAGAGAAGCCAACCGTTTCTTCGTCGTAGGCCAGTGCCAGCGTCCTGACAGTCATCGGGGCGTACTATAGCAAACAGCTGTGTGATGATTGGTGCGTGACTGCCCGTGTGCTCACGCCCGACGAGGCGCCGCTGGCCGTGGCCATCGCCGCCCGCTATCCCTTCAAGCCCTATCGGCACCATCGCATATGGTCTCGGGCGCGGCAGCTGGCCATCCAGCAGGCCGAACTGGAACGCACGCTCGGAGTGGCCGGGGCCTTCGCCGTGACGACACAGCGTGGCGACGCCGAGGCGGTGATCGTGAGCCGCCCCCTGGCGTGGGATTCCGATTTTTTCGGCGTGCCGATGGGGCGCATCGATGGCGTGTTCAGTGACGACACCATGCCAGGCGACGCACTCGCCGAGGGCGTGGGCCTGGCCCTGACACATCTGCGCGCCCAGGGCGTGCGCCATGTGACGGCCAAGCTCGATGCGGCAGACGTGCGCGCGGTCACCCTGCTGGAAGAGGCGGGGTTCCGCCTGTTTGACGCGCTGGTAACCTTCTACACGCATCCCCACCGTGACGAGCCGCCGGTCGTCCGAGAGGTCGGCCACGTTCGCTGGTATGAGCCGGGGGATGAGGCACAGGTGCTGGCGCTGACGGCCGAGGCGTATCGGGGATTCCGCGGTCGTTTTCACCTCGATCCTCACCTGCCGGCCGACAGGGCTGATGCGTTCTACGTCGAGTGGGCGCGGCAGTGCTGTGCGGGTCGGATGGCCGATCGCATGGTCGTCGCCGATGACGGGCAGGGGCACATCTACGGATGGGCCAGCTCGCGCCTGCTCGAGCCACTGTCGTCAGTGGCGGGGACGCGCCTCTGGGTGGGCAGCCTGGGTGCCTGCCGCCGCGACACGCCCGGGGCGTACGCGGGACTGCTGCGCCGCCTGGCCATCGATCACTTCGAGCGCGGTGACGCTAGCGAATCGCAGACACAGAACCACAACATCGCGACGGTGCGGCTCTATGAGGCCGTCGGGTTCCGCTATATCCGGACCGAGTACACCATGCACGCGTGGCTGCCCTAGCCACCGGTCGTTCGGCGGCGGCGGTTATGGGGTGACGGTAATGGCCACCGTCGCCGCGGGTGTGCTGTCGCCGCAGAGGTTCGTGCTGATGACCTGAACGTAGTATGTGCCCGGTCCTGCAGAGGCCGTCAGTGTGGGCCGACTGTCGCCGGTCAGCACGCCGCTGCCCAGCAGGCTCAGGTCGTTCGGGGACAGCCCGGCCCTGATGCGATAGCGCGACGGGCGATCACCAGCCACGGGGGCCTCCCACGTCAGAGTGACCAGACCACCACCACTTGTCGCCCGCACATTGGTCGGTGGATCTGGGGCGGCCGAGCAGCTGCGCACCTGTACGCGGGTGTCTGGCGTGGCCGGACCGATACCGCACACGTTCACCGCCGCGACGCGCACGAAGTAGGTGCCGTCCGGGGCATCGGTGCTGAACGACGTGGAGGTCAGGCCCGGCAGGATGGTGACGTCGGACTGGCCCGACGAGAAACCGGCAGAGAGCTGATACGACTGTATCAACCCCTGGGTGGGGGCGGTCCAGGTGAACGACACCGTCCGGCCGTTCACCGCGCCGGTGAGTCCCGAGGGAGCCGACGGCACCGTGCAGGGGCCGACGACCACCTGCGTTTCCGGCGAGACCCCGCTATCACCCCACGGGTTGCTCGCACGGACGCGCACGAAGTAGCGGCCCTCGGGCACGCCGGAGACCTGCAGAGAACTCGATGTGGTGGTGAAGGGCGGGTTCAGGAAGTTCGGGCCCCCCGGTGACGAGGCCGCTTCGAGCTTGTAGGTCTGGACGGCGCCGCCGGTGGCTGCCGGCGTCCATTGCAGCGTCACGGCGTTCAGGACCGCACTGCTGGTGATGGCCGTGGGGGCGTGCGGTGGGGCAGGGCCGCTGGCAATGTCGGCGTAGACCGCGCGGATGCCTGCGATGTCATCCGCATCGAGACTCGGCGTTCCGGAGGTGCACGAGGCGCGCGGTGTGGCCGCCATGACAGCGCCGGGCACGTCGGAATGGCCCAGCCCGATCGCATGGCCGAGCAGATGGGCCACGGCGTCGAGTGTGCATCCGCCGCTGGAGGCATTCGGTCGGTTGGGATTGAGAATGGCCACGCCCTGCACGAAGCCCTCGAACGTCGTGGTGCCGATCGTTTTCAGGCGACCGGGCGTGAAGTATCCGCCGCCGATGCCCACCGTCGTGGTGTCGGTGGCCGCGATTTCGTCACACGGACCGCTCCATGTCAGTTCGACGGTACCGCTCCCAGAAAACGCGGCACAGCGTCGGTCGAGCGGCGACGGTCCATCGCCGCCCCTGACCAGCGTCAGTACCGACCCCGAGGCATTCCACAGTGCCATGGCACCGTCGAGCGCCGAGATCGACGCCCCCGTTTGAAAATTGACGACGACAGGGTAGCCGTCATCGGCTTGGTGCCATCGGGCCGGTCCCCCGGTCGTTGTCGTCAGCAGCGCATAGGTGGCCTGGCGGGAGGGTGGCCACTCGGCGGGCGTCAGGACATACGGGGCCGTCGCCGGGGCCGACCGTGCCACGCGTTCGCGGAACGACGCATCAAATGGGCCCAGCCAGTCGCCGCGGCCTGCCTGCGATCCCCGGCCGGCGAGGTCGACGCTCACCGGCCAGATGCCCTGCGCGAGCGCGACCGGGTAGAGCGTGCCATCCCGGGGCCGGGGTGCCAGGAACATCACGGCCTCGTCTCCAGGGCCGAAACGCGGCGCGTCCGGCACATGCAGGACCAGGGCGTCGGTCGCGCCGCCGAGCGTCTTCACCACGAGCGTCTCAATGCTGTCGGGTCCCTTCAGCACCTCTGTGACCGCGACGGTCGCATAGGTGTAGATGGTCCCATCGTGCGCACGCGATTCCGTCGCGTCGACTCTCCCGCGGATGACCAGGGTCGACGATGCGGCCATCCGGTCGAGCATCCCGTCGCGCCGCTCAGTCGAGGCCTGCTGCGCGACGGCCGGGAGCACCGCTCCAAGGATGAAGGCACACACGGCACAGGTCAGGCGCAGGGCGGGCACGCCGTCCAGTGTCCCACGAAAGGCTCGTCGCACCGCCTGTGTCCTCGCGAGTGCTCTATCTCGGATAGCCGGCATTGAGATACGGCACCAGCGCGCCTCGACCGATGGCCCCCCCTCGTGCGGTGGCCTCGGTCTGGTCAATGAAGGTCCAGCCTGGCCGTGGCCCGCAGTGGCCCGCAATGATGTCGATGATGTAGACGTCCGTCGTGCCTTCGTCTGGCAGCGCCCCGAAGTTGTAGTTGATGATGTCCTGCGACAGGTCGCCGACGTTGCCGCGCTTCCAGTTGAGCGTCCACCGCGAGTCGTATTTCCGGAGCTCCTGCAGCACCTTGAACATAAACTGGTTGGTGCCCTGGGGGATGCCCGGGTAGCGGGCGGCCTCGACGCAGGACAGCAGCACGTCGGTGGGATTGGCGGCGGCCACGTCGCTCACGATGCGCGTCGCGTACGAAGGAATGGGCAGGCGATGCCCGGGTGCCGGATTCGGCGTCCGCGGGCCCGACCCTGGATTGGGTCGTGTACCCACGAAAAACCCTGCGGTCCCGTACACTGCGCCTGGGGTGCCCCCGTTGTACGCGCGCACCCGCCAGTAGTATCCGCCCGAGGTGACCGGCGGGGTGAGCAGACTGGTGGTACCCGGGGGAATGTTCGTCAGCACCGTCTGCAGCCCGCGGTTGTCTTCATACTGCGCCTCGATGGCGTAGTGCGTGATGCTGCTGCCGCCCGCAGGGGCGAGCCACCGCAGCAGTATCGAGTTGTCGGCGTTGACCGTGGGCTCGAGGGGAACCGGCACGCCGGGGACGGTGCCCTTCGTGAACACGGCGTCAGAGGAGGCAGGGCTGAGTCCCTGGGCATTCCTCGCATACAGCCGGACGAAGTAGGTGCCGTCTGGCAGGGCGGCCAGCGGATACGACCAGGAGGTGCCGGGCGGGCCCAGGGGCACGGCCGGCACGAGGTCTGACAAACCGAAGGCCGACCCTGCCTGCAGCACGTACTCGGTCGGAGTGCCACCAGCCGTCGGCGCGTTCCAGGACAGGGTCACCACGCCGCCACCGATGGACGCCGCAAGGCCGGCCGGTGCCAGCGGTGCCGGATTGCCGATGGTGAACATCACCTCGTTCGACGGGGTGCCGCGGGTGGCGCCCACGATGGGTGCGGTGCGGATGTAGTAGGTGCCCGTCGACAACACTCCGGACACGGCCGTGGCGGACACCACGTAATCGCGGAGGAGGTCCGCGCCTCCCGGGGCACTGCCCACCGACACCGAATAGCCGCTGGCGCCAGGGACGGCCGTCCAGGAGGCCGTGGCCACAGTGCCATCCATGGTGACTGAAAGCACGGGACTGCCCTGCGCGCGCGCCGGAAGGACACCGACGCACAGACTGGCCACGGTCAGCACAAAGACGACGACGCCTCGGAACATACTGGCCTCCTCTGTGAACCGCTCGAATTTTCAATCTACCACGGGGCTGCGCGGCCTTCGCCGTGCACGGCCGACTCGGGTGCTATAGTCGGAGTCATGTCTGCCGTGAAGCGCATCGGTGTCCTCACCGGAGGCGGCGACGCCCCCGGACTCAACGCAGTCATCCGTGCCGTCGTCAAGTCGGCCTGCAACGCGGGCGTCGAGGTCATTGGACTCGAAGACAGCTTCGATGGCCTGCTCGACCCGTCGCGCACGCGACCGCTGACCCCGCGGGACGTGTCTGGCATCATCCGCCTGGGCGGCACCATTCTGGGGACCACGAATCACGGCGATCCGTTCGCCTACCCGGCCGAGGTCGCCGGGGGCAAGGTCGACTACTCGGACCGGGTCGTCGACACCTTCCACCAGATGCGGCTCGACGCCCTGGTCGCCATTGGTGGCGACGGCACTCTGGGCATCGCGCACCGATTCTTCCTGAAGGGCATTCCCGTGGTTGGCGTGCCCAAGACCATCGATAACGACATCTTCGGTACCACCACCTGCTTCGGCTTCGATACGGCGGTCTCGTTTGCGGCCGACGCCATTGACCGCCTGCACACCACGGCCGAGGCGCACAAGCGTGTGATGGTGGTCGAGGTCATGGGACGCTACGCGGGCTGGATCGCGCTCCACGCCGGGGTCGCTGGCGGGGCCGATGTCATTCTCATGCCCGAGATTCCGTTTGACATCGATGCCGCGGCGGCTCACATCTCGCGGCGCGATGCGCTGGGCGCGAAGTTCAGCATCGTCGTGGTCGCTGAGGGAGCGGTGCCGGTGGGTGGCAGCCGGGTGCTGCAGGAGGCGGCGCGCGCCGGGCATGTCGAGCGGCTCGGCGGCATCGGCGCACAGGTGGCCGATGCGCTGGCCGCGAAGACGGGGAAGGACACCCGGTCGGTTGTCCTGGGACACCTGCAGCGGGGCGGTACACCGACTGCCTTCGACCGTGTTCTGGCCACGAGGCTGGGAGGGAAGGCGGTAGAGCTACTGCAGCGGGGGGTGTTCGGGAAGATGGTGGCCAACCACCCTCCCGATATCGTGCCGGTGCCTCTGGCTGACGTAGTCGGCCGCAACCGGACGGTGCCGCTCGACTACGACCTGCTGACCACGGCGCGCGCCATTGGCATTTCGCTCGGCGAGCGCTAGACGTTCTTCAGGACATCCAGATATTTGAGTGCCCCGCCGGTGTTGAAGAGCACCACGGTGTCGTCGGCCTTGATCTGACCGTCGGCCACCAGGCGGCGAATCGCGGCGAGCGCCGCACCGCCCTCGGGCGCGGCGCTGATGCCTTCGTGCTTGCCGATGACGAGCATGTCGAGCGCCATCTGCTCGTCGGTGACCGCCAGGGCGGTGCCGCCGCTCTTGCGGACAGCCTCGAGGATCAGGAAGTCGCCGATGGCGCGAGGCACCCGCAGTCCGTCGGCGCTCGTGTGCGCGTTCTCCCAGGGGGCCGCCTTCTCGGTGCCCTGCTCGAAGGCGCGGACGATCGGCGCGCAGCCGGCCGCCTGCACCGAGACCATCCGCGGACGATGGCCCTTCGGTATCCAGCCGATGGCTTCCAGTTCGTCGAACGCCTTCCACATGCCGACGAGGCCCGTGCCGCCCCCGGTGGGGTAGATGATCCAGTCGGGTAGCCGCCAGCCGAGCTGTTCGGCCAGTTCGTAGCCCATCGTCTTCTTGCCCTCGACGCGGTAGGGTTCCTTGAGCGTCGAGACGTCGTACCAGCCGAGGGGCTTGCCGACCTCGGCCGCCATGCGACCCGCGTCGGTGATGAGGCCGTCGACGAGCGTGACCGTTGCGCCGTAGAGGCGGCACTCGTCGATGAAGGGCTGCTTGGCGTCGCGCGGAATGAAGACCTGGCAGGCCAGACCAGCGGCGGCCGAGTAGGCGGCGGCCGCGTTGCCGGCGTTACCGGCCGTGGGCAGGGCGATGGTCGTGGCGCCCAGGGCCTTCGCACGCGTGATGGCGGCTGACTGTCCGCGCGCCTTGAACGAGTTGGTCGGGTTGAGCGACTCGTCCTTGACGTGCAGCTGCGTCAGGCCCAGGGTGGCACCGAGACGCCGGGTATGGAAGAGCGGGGTGAAGCCCTCGCCCAGGGTGACCGGCTCGTCGCCGGGCAGCAGGGGCATCAGCTCGCGGTAGCGCCACATCGTGGGCACGCGGCCCACCAGCGACTCGCGCTTCCATTCGCGCGCCCGTTCGAGGTCGTAGCGGGCGAGGAGCGGCAGGCCGCAGGACGGGCAGAGAAAGTGCCGCTCGCGCGGGTCGAAGGGACCGGCGCCGCAGTGGCTGGCGCACTCGAGATGGGAAAAATACATGGGGCTAGCGGCCGAGCAGCTCGGCGTCCTTCTTCTGCTGGATGTCGTCGATGGTGCGGATGTGCTCGTCGGTCGCCTTCTGCACATCGGCCAGCGCCCGCTTCTCATCGTCCTCGGAGATGGCGTTGTCCTTCAGCAGCTTCTTGAGCCGGTCGTTGGCGTCGCGGCGCGCCGTGCGGACCTGATTGCGGCCCTCCTCGGTCAGCTTGTGCACGTGCTTCGACAGCTCCCGGCGGCGTTCGTCGTTGAGCGGGGGAATCGGAATGCGGACCACCTTGCCGTCGTTGGCCGGGTTGAGGCCGAGGTCGGCGGCGCGAATCGCGCGCTCGATGGCGCCCATGAGCGAGGCATCAAATGGCTGCGCGACGATCATGGTGGGTTCGGGAATCGAGAGACCAGCCACCTGGTTGAGGGGCAGCTTCGAGCCGTAGGCATCGACCATCACGGTGTCGAGCAGCCCGGTCGAGGCGCGGCCCGTGCGGACCTGTGCGACCTCCTTGCGAACAAATTCCACGTGGCCGTTCATGCGCTTGCGCGAGTCGGCGAGCAGGCTCTTTACGTCAGTTGCGTCCATGTCGAGTCATCCTTCGCATGCAGTATCGCCGCCAGGCGGCAGGGTCAGGCCGTGACCAGTGTGCCGACCGGTTCGCCCCTGACCACCCGGCCGATGTTGCCAGCTTCGTTCATGTTGAAGACTACGATGGGCAGGGCGTTGTCCATGCAGAGCGAGATGGCGGTGGCGTCCATTACCTGGAGCTGCTGCTGCAGGACCTCGAGGTAGGAAATGCGCTCGTAGCGACGCGCCGCGGGGTCCTTTACCGGGTCAGCCGAATAGATCCCGTCGACCTTGGTGGCTTTCAGGATGACGTCGGCGCGAATTTCCATCGCGCGGAGCGCGGCGGCGGTGTCGGTGGTGAAGTAGGGGTTGCCGGTCCCGGCGGCAAACACCACCACGCGTCCCTTCTCGAGGTGGCGCATGGCGCGGCGCCTGATGAAGGGCTCGGCGACGGCGCGCATTTCGATCGCCGTCAGCACCCGGGTGGGTACCCCATTCCGCTCGAGCGCATCCTGCAGCGCGAGCGAATTGATCACGGTGGCCAGCATGCCCATGTAGTCGGCCGTGGAGCGGTCCATGCCGCGTGCGCTGGCAGCCAGGCCGCGGAAGATGTTCCCGCCGCCGATGACGATGGCCGTCTGGACGCCCAGGGCCTGGATGGCGGCGACTTCGTGAGCGATGCGTGTGGTAACGGCCGGGTCGACGCCGTACGACTGGTCGCCCATGAGCGCCTCGCCGGACAGCTTCAGGAGGATACGGGTGTAGGCAGGAGAGGCAGACTCGGGCACGACAGAGGATTATAGCCGAGCCGCACCGGGCATGGCCGGCTCCCCGCAGGGAGCCGGTTGCACATGGGTCGTGTGAGCGGCTTACGCGCCGGCGTGTTCGCCGAGCTTGAAGCGGCAGAAGCGCGAGACGGTAACGTTCTCGCCGGTCTTGGCCGTGGCGGCCGAGACCATCTGCGAGATGGTCACATTGGGGTCGCGCACCGACGGCTGGTCGAGCAGGCACACCTGCGTGTAGAAACTGTCGAGCTTGCCGTCGACGATCTTCTCGATGACATTGGCGGGCTTGCCCGAGCCGGCGAACTGGGCGCGGTAGATCTCGCGCTCCTTTTCGAGCACCTCGGCCGGCACCTCCTCGCGCCTGACGTAGCGCGGATCGGCGGCCGCGATGTGCATGGCGATCTCACGGGCGAGGCCCTGGAAGTCGTCCGTGCGGGCCACAAAGTCGGTCTCGCAGTTGAGCTCGACCAGCACGCCGACCTTGCCACCCATGTGGATGTAGTGGCCGATGATGCCGTTGTTGGTGGCGCGGCCGGCGCGCTTGGCGGCCGAGGCGAGGCCCTTCTTGCGGAGGATCTCGATGGCCTTCTCCATGTCGCCACCCGATTCGGCGAGGGCGCCCTTGCAATCCATCATGCCGGCGCCGGTCTTGTCGCGCAGCTGCTTCACCAGTTCTGCCGTAATTGCTGCCATGGGTCGTTGCTCCTGAAAATGGTCTGTACAGAACACGCGCCGGCCAGCGAACCTGTCGCGGGCCGGCGCTGAATGCGAGGTCGGCCCGGCCTATGCCTGGGGCGCGACCGCTTCTGCCGGCCGCTCGGGGCGGCGCAGATTGGCGGGACGCACGGTGCGGCTGGCCTCGTGGGCGGCGGCTTCCTCAGCGGCGGCCTGGGCCTGCTCGGCCATGGCCGATTCGCGCTCGCCGCGGCCGTCGATGACGGCATCGGCGATGCGGCCGGCAAACAGCCGGATGGAACGCAGTGCGTCGTCGTTGCCCGGGATGACGAAGTCGACCTGATCGGGGTCGCAGTTGGTGTCGACGATGCCGATCACCGGAATCTTGAGTTTGCGGGCCTCGTCGACGGCAATCTGTTCCTTGCGCGTGTCGACGACGAAGAGGGCGTCCGGCAGGCGTCCCATGTTCCGGATGCCGTCGAGATTCTTCTGCAGCTTGCGCTTTTCCTTCTCGGCCTTGGCGATTTCCTTCTTGGGCATGAAATCGTAGCGGCCGTCGGTGGCCATGGCCTCGAGGTCGCGGAGCCGGGCGATGCTGCGCTGAATGGTGGTGAAGTTGGTCAGCAGGCCGCCGAGCCAGCGTTCATTGACGAAGAACATGCCGCAGCGGGCGGCTTCCTCGGCGACGACGTCCTGCGCCTGGCGCTTGGTGCCCACGAAGAGGATGGTCTTGCCTTCGGCTGCCAGGCGACTCACGTACCGTTCCGCCTCGTTGTAGAGGGTGACGGTCTTGCCGAGGTCGAGGACATAGATGCCGCTGCGCTCACCGAAGATGAACGGCTTCATCTTGGGATTCCAGCGCTTGGTCTGGTGGCCGAAATGTGCGCCTGCTTCGAGCAGGTCCTTCATCGCGAGCGGGGTCAAGCTTCCTCCAGATTCCAGGGGCCACCGTGTGTGGCCCCCCTTCGTCACGTCTACGAACAGTTAACGCTTGCTGAACTGGAAGCGCTTGCGGGCGCCTGCCAGGCCGTACTTCTTGCGTTCCTTCGCGCGGGCATCGCGCGTGAGGAGGCCATCCTTCTTGAGGGTGGGGCGCAGCTCGGCGTTGAACGCGCAGAGCGCGCGGGCAATGCCCAGGCGCAGGGCCCCGGCCTGACCGGTGACGCCGCCGCCGGAGACGGTGGCCACCACGTCAAACTGGGAGGCCGTCTCGGTGAGGGCGAGCGGCACCTGCACCTGCACACGGACCGCCTCGGTGGGGAAGTAGTTGTCGAACGCCCGGTGGTTGACGGTGATGGCACCGGAGCCCGGACGGAGAAACACGCGCGCCGTCGCTTCCTTGCGGCGCCCTGTGGCGTAGAACTGAGTTGCAGCCAAGATTTACGCGACCTCGAACTGAGTGGGTTGCTGAGCCTGATGCGGATGCGTGGCACCCGCATACACCTTCACCTTCCGGAACATGGCATCGCCAAGCTTCGACTTGGGCAGCATGCCGCGCACGGCTTCTTCCATCATGCGCACCGGCTGCTTCTGGCGCACCACGCCGGCGCGCTCCTCGCGCAGGCCGCCCGCGTAGCCGCTGTGGCGCCGATACATCTTCTGGGTTTCCTTGTTGCCCGTCAGCTTGATCTTCTCGGCGTTCACGATAATCACGTGATCGCCCGTGTCGATGAACGGGGTGTAGGTGGCCTTGTGCTTGCCCTGCAACAGGCGGGCGGCGTGGCTGGCCACGCGGCCGAGGACCTTGCCCTCGGCATCAATCACGTGCCATCGGCTGGTCACGCTCGTCGGAGTTGCTACGTAGGTCGGCATGTCTCAGTGTCCTGAACGTCGTTTGCCGGCGCCTTCTCGCAGCACGGCAAACTAAAAGTTTATGACGAGCCCCACAGAATTGCAAGCACACGCGTGCCGCATGCCTGTTCCTGGCGGACCGGAGCACCGATAAGAACGGGAGACGGAGCGGAATGAGTCGCGACTTTCCGGGGCGACTTCTCAGTTGTCGCACGAAGGATGCAGTTTTGTAAAGCCCGCCGCGCGAACGGCGCGGGTGCAGTCGGAGGGACACAGCGTGGAGCAGACGCGAACTGAGCCAGACAACACATCCCAGGCGGGGCGCGGGTGGCGGGCCGGTCTGCGATTCCCCGGGCCCCCCGTTCGGCGGCGCGTCCGTCAGCTCGCGCGGCTGGCGGGGCTGCTGCTGGTGGCCGCCCTCGGCGTTCGGTGGTGGTCGACGGGAGAGTCGACAGACCCGGCGTCGCCAGTCCCCGGGCCGGCGACGGTCGCTGCCTCTGGGGCGCACGCAGCCCGCCCGTCATGGTCGGCGGCCGAGATGCTCGATCACCTGGCTCACAGTGTGCCGTCGGGCGGGGAGGTCGCGCTGGCACGTGTGGCGGTCAGGGACCGCCTGCTGGAGGCCGACGCAACGGCCACCTCGCGGCAGGCGCTGGGGGCGTGGGCCCACGACCTTCCGCAGCGGGCGGGACCCGTCTGGCGTCTGTCGTCCATGTCGGTGGACATGGCCGAAGACGATGCGTCGGGGCTGTCGGCACGGGTGACATGGGGGCACGACCCGGCGCCGCACGAGGGTCGGCTGCACACGGACACGGCATCGCCGTCAACCGCCGCGGTTGCGGCCTTTCACGCTGGCATCGAACGCCTGGCCCGCTGGAGCGTGGTCACGACCCTTGACGTCGGCCCGGAACCCCGACCGGTCGGCCGGGCGGCCACGGCCGGGAGGCCCGAGGCCACCGTGACGGCCCGGCTCACGTGGGAACAGCTGCGACGGGTGGTGGCCGATATCGAGACCTGGGCCGAGGTGGCGCACCTCGAGGCCACGGTTGATGGCGACCATCCGTCTACAGTGATCGGGATGACGACGGAACTGCGAGCCTACCGCGAGGACGTGACGGGGGAGGCGGCCAGCGCGGGTGGTGCACGCCAGGCGACACGCCACGGGGTGATGACGGGTGACGGCCGTGGGGCCCCACGGTCTCCGTTCGGGCAGGCGTGGGCGGCGGTGACGTCCGGCCTGCCTTCAGGGGAACGCCGTCAGCACGGGGCTGATGCCCCCGGCAGGGGCGACCGGCCGACGGATGCTGCGGCCGAGTGGGAGGTCCACGGGATTGTGCGTGATGCCGCCGGATGGCGCGCGGCCATGCGGCACCGTCGCGGCGACATTCGTGTGGTCGAGATCGGGCACGAGCTCGAGGGCACTGGCAGGGTGGCGTCAGTGACCTGGGAAGGCGTGCGAGTCGTCGCTGTATCTCCCGGAGCACCGGAAGACACAGGCTCGGAACCGACACGCACCCTATCGGCGAGGGCGGCGCAACCCACACCCGGGGCACGGCCGTGAGCGCCCTGCAGACACGGAGTGCGCTGCGGGCGCTGGTGGTCTGGCTGGCCATGGCGGTTGTGGTCCTGATGCCGGTTGAGGCGCCGGGGCAGACCCTGTCGATCGACTTCCAGAAGGCCGATGTGCGGGCGGTGCTGCGCCTGCTTGGCGAGGTGGCGGGACTCAACCTTGTCATCGATCCGGACGTCAGCGGCCAGATCGACGTGCGTCTGACGGACGTGCCGTGGCAGCAGGCCTTCGACGTGGTGCTGACGAGCGCCAGGCTCCGCGCCACGCCCGACGGGCTGGTGGTGCGGGTCGCCAGCCAGCAGCGGCTGCTCGCCGAGGCTGCCGATCGGGGGCGTGACGCCGAACTGCTCACGGCCAGCGGCGAGCGCGTCCTGCTCACGCGGACGCTCAGCTACGCGCGGGCCGCCGACGTCATGCCGATTCTGGTGAAGGGGGCGCTCTCGCCGCGCGGCGAGGTGCAGGTCGATGCGCGCACCAACACCCTCATCGTCCGGGACGTGCCGGCTCACCTGACGCAGGCCGAGGCGCTGGTCACAACGCTTGACGTGCCCCAGGCGCAGGTCGAGATCGAGGCGCGCATCCTGCAGACCTCGCGCGACGTGGCTCGTGCCCTTGGCGTGGCGTGGGGGGTTGGCCGGTCGGCCGGCGAGGGAACAGTGGGCCCCGGGGTGTCGGGACGCCTGGAGGCCAGCGGCGATTCCGACGCGCCGCCTCCGGCGGTTTCGCTGCCGGCCGGCGCCGCCACAAGCGGGCTCGGAGTCCGCCTTGGAGCGGTGCCGGGACTCACAGGCCTTGACCTGGCGATTTCAGCGATGGAGCGCCGGGGCGAGGGCCGGGTGCTTTCAACCCCGCGTGTCTCGACCCAGAACAATGTGGAAGCGGAAATCACCCAGGGCGTGCAGATTCCCGTCCAGACCCAGGCCAACAATTCGATCGCCGTCACCTTCAAGGACGCTGCGCTGACGCTGCGCGTGCGCCCGCAGATCACTTCGGCCGGTACGATCATCATGCGGGTCGTCCTCGAAAACGCCGCCCCCGACTACAGCCGGTCGGTCAACGGCATCCCGCCCATCGACACCCAGAGGGCCGTGACGACGGTGCTTGTGGCGGACGGCGAGACCACGGTGATCGGAGGCATTGCGACGCAGCGGGTCCAGCAGTCGACCGGGCGCACGCCGGGCCTGCACCGGGTGCCGCTGCTGGGCCGGCTGTTCCGGCGCGATGACCGCAGCGATGACCAGCGGGAACTGCTGATTTTCATTACACCCCGCATCACGCGGGGGGGACACGGGGACGGACCGGGGCAGAGGTGGTAGCCTGTCGGTGGACCTTCCGAACCGATGGCAATCCTCGACATTGGCCGAGTGGCCCCCGACCAGCCCGGCCGGCGGTGGGTGAACCGGGCCGAGCAGCTGCTGGCCCAGGGGGACCCCGAGGCGGCGCTCGCTGCGTGCGACGAGGGGCTCCTCGCCCACCCGGACGATGCGGGATGCCTGCTGATGAGGGCCCGGGTGCTGCACCGCCTGCAGCGGCTCGAGGAGGCGATGCAGGCGCTCTGGAAAGTGGTCGCGCTCGACCCATCCCGGCCGGAGGCGCGCCGTGGCCTGCAGGAACTGCTGGCCGGCCCTCCGATCTCCCCACCGGTCCCCCCGCAGGCCAATGCGCCGGCCGCCGCATCGAGCTTCGTGGACGCGACGCCTGCGGGGACGTTCGCGGAGGCGACGCCCGACAGCGGCTCCTGGACGCTCTGGACCGATGACATGTTCGGCGACCTTGAAGCGCGCCTGCGGGCCCGCGAGGCGGTCGTGGCCCTGTCGGCCAGTGATCAGGCCGCCCTGGCCGAGCTTGAACGGTGGTTGTCACATCTGACAGGGGATCGGGCATGACCGTTCCCGTCGATCTGATGCGGGTCCGGCATCAGCGGCTGCAGGCTCGGCTGACGGAGGCCGGGGTCCAGGCCGCGCTCATCACCAGCCGGAGCAACGTGACCTATCTGACGGGGTTCGACGGCAGTGCCGGCGTCGTCATCGTCGAGGCCGACGCGCTTCACCTGCTGAGCGACAGCCGGTATGCCGAGGAAGTGCACGCCCTTGACCGGGCCGGACTCGGCGTGTGCGGGCACGTGGCCCCGGCCGGCACGGGCCTCGAGGCGACCGTCGCCGCCCGGCTGCAGTCGCTCGGCGCACTGACGGTCGGATACGAGCCTGCGGCGCTGACGGTCGCGCAGTTCGATGACCTGCGCACGCGGACCGGCGGCCCGTCCAGTGCGCTGCGGTGGGTGGCCCTCGCTGCGCCGGTGGAGGCACTGCGAGAGCGGAAGGATGCCTGGGAACTGGCCACGATCAGGGAAGCGGGCCGGCGGCTGTCGACCATCGCCAGAGGTATACTCACCGCGCCCCTGGCCGGACGCAGCGAGCGCGATGTGGCGGCCCTGGTCGAGGCGGAACTGCGGCGTCAGGGCTTCGACAAGCCGGCCTTTGATACGATTGTGGCGTCCGGCCCCAACGGGGCACGTCCGCATCATCGGGCGGGCGACCGGACGCTGGCCGAGGGAGACCTCGTGGTGGTCGACTTCGGCGGGATGTACCGCGGTTACGCGGTGGACATGACGCGCACGCTCCAGCTCGGTGAGACCACCCCGCGGCAGCGGGAGGTCTGGACCGCGGTGCTGAAGGCGCAGCAGGCGGCGTTTTCGGCGCTGCAGCCCGGCGTGGCGGCCGATGCGGTTGATGCCGAGGCGCGGCGCGTTCTGGCCGAGGCCGGGGTTGCCGAGTTTTTCAGCCACGGCCTGGGGCACGGCCTCGGGCTGGAGGTGCATGAGGCCCCTAGGCTGGGGCCGCGACGGGGCGGGGCTGCCGGTGCTCCGCTCGAGGCAGGGATGGTATTCACGCTCGAACCCGGGGTCTACATCCCCGGGTGGGGCGGTGTCCGAATTGAGGATGACGTGGTCATGACGCCATCAGGACCGGAATGGCTGACTGAACCGATGGTCGAAGGGTAAACACAACCGATGACACTCGACGAAATCAAGCAGCTGGTCGACTTCATTCGCGAGCGCGACCTGAGCGAATTCGAACTGGAGCGCGCCGATGTGAAGCTCCGGATCAAGAGCGGCACCGTGGTGCAGACCGTGATGGCCGCTCCGGCGGTCGCCGTGGCGGCCGCCCCCGTCGTTGCCGCGGCGCCTGCGGCCCCCTCCGCGGCGGCGGTCGCGCCGGCCGGCGAGGACCTGGCCATCATCACCTCGCCCATCGTGGGCACGTTCTACCGGGCCGCCGAGCCGGGGGCCAAGCCGTTTGTCGACACCGGGGACATGGTCCGCAAGGGCCAGGTGCTCTGCATCATCGAAGCGATGAAGCTGATGAACGAGATCGACTCGGAGTACGAGGGGGAAATCGTCAGCGTCTACGTGCAGAACGGCCAGGCCGTCCAGTATGGCGAGCGGCTGTTCGCGGTGCGCCTCAAGTCGTAGCCGCTCGCCCTATGTTCAAGAAAATCCTCGTCGCCAACCGCGGAGAGATTGCCCTCCGCGTCATCTTTGCCTGCCGCGAACTGGGCATCAAGACCGTGGCGGTGTACTCGGAAGCTGACGAAAACTCGCTGCACGTGCGATTTGCCGATGAAGACATCTGCATCGGTCCGGCGAAGAGCGCCGACAGCTACCTGAACGTGCCGGCCATCATCAGTGCCGCGGAGGTGACGGGGGCGGATGCCATCCACCCCGGCTACGGCTTCCTGTCGGAAAGCGCCTACCTCGCCGAGGTGTGCGAAGCCTGCCACATCCGCTTCATCGGGCCCGACCCGAACGTCATCCGGTTGCTCGGCGACAAGGCCAAGGCCCGGCGTGCCATGAAGAAGGCCGGCGTGCCGATGCTGCCCGGCAGCGAGGGACCGGTGGACAGCGAAGAGGCGGCGCTGAAGGTCGCCCGGGAGATTGGCTACCCGGTCATCATCAAGGCGGTTGCCGGCGGCGGCGGGCGCGGGATGCGCATCGTCAGGGAACCCGGTGATCTCGGGCACAGCTTCCGCACGGCCCAGCGCGAGGCCGAGGCGGCGTTCGGACGGGGCGATGTCTATATCGAGAAGTACCTCGATTCCCCCCGGCACATCGAATACCAGATCATGGGCGACCACCACGGCAACGTGGTGCACCTCGGCGAGCGCGAGTGTTCGATTCAGCGGCGCCACCAGAAGCTCATCGAAGAGTCACCCTCGGTGGCCGTGTCGGACAAGGTGCGCCGAAAGATGGGCGCCGTCGTCGTCGACGCGGCGCGGGCCGTGCAGTACACCAACGCCGGCACGTTCGAGTTCCTGATGGACGAGAAGGGGCAGTTCTACTTCATGGAAGTGAACACCCGCATCCAGGTCGAGCACCCGGTGACCGAGTGGGTGACGGGCATCGACCTGGTCAAGGAACAGATTCGCGTTGCTGCCGGTGAGCGGCTGTCGTTCCGGCAGAGCGACGTGACCTGGACGGGACACTCGATCGAGTGCCGCGTCAATGCCGAAGACCCGGTGACGTTCGTGCCGTCGCCCGGCAAGATTCATGCGTTCAGCATTCCCGGCGGGCCCGGCGTTCGCGTCGACACGGCGTGCCACTCGGAAGCCACCATCCCGCCGCACTACGACTCGATGATCGCCAAGATCATCGTCCATGGCCGCGACCGGGCCGAGGCGATTGCACGAATGAAGCGGACGCTGGAGATGTCGGTGGTCGAGGGCATCCGCACCTCGATTCCGCTGCACCTCAAGATCCTCAACGACCCTGACTTCGTGGCCGGCCGGCTCAGCACGCACTTCATGGAACGGTTCATGCCGGTGAAGAAGCCGGTGGCGGCCGAGCAGTCGGCGTAAGTGCCGGTCCCTTTCGTCTGGCCGACGGTCTACGCGATCCTGGATGCCGACGGCTGCCGACAGCGCCGCCTCGCTGCGCGTGACGTGCTGGAGGCCTGGCTCGGAGCCGGGATCTCCCTGCTGCAGGTGCGCGGCAAGGCGTTGTCGACCCGCGAACTGGTGGATCTCTCGGCGCTTGCCGTGACGCTGTCGCGGGGCCGTGCGCGAATCATCATCAACGACCGCGCGGATGTGGCGAAGGTGGTGAGGGCCGACGGCGTGCACGTGGGGCAGGATGACCTGCCGCCCGAGGCGGCCCGGGCCCTGCTCGGCCCGGATGCCATCATCGGCCTGTCGACCCATTCGCGCGCGCAGGCGCAGGCCGCGCTGACGTCTCCCATCAGTTACCTGGCGATTGGCCCCGTCTTCCAGACGGGCAGCAAGGTGTCTGACTACAAGGCGCTCGGCACGGGTGTGGTCGCAGACGTCTGTGCGCTGGCGCGTCCCCACGCGCTGCCGGTCGTTGCCATCGGCGGCATCACGGCCGAGACGGCCGCCTCAGTGCGGGCCTGCGGTGTGACGGCCGTGTGCGCCATTGGGGCATTGATGGGCGACGGCAATCCCGGGACGGCGGCTGCGGGTCTGCTGGATGCCTCACGCTGAGGGCGCTACGCCGGGCACGGGGCTGAGACGCCGGTCACCTGCGGTACAATCTGCGTCCGGACGTCGCATGGATTCACATCTGGTCAAGACGAAGTCCATCGCACGACTGGTCGACGATGTTCAACCTGGCAGCGAGGACCTCACGCGCAGCCTGACGGCGTGGGACCTGACCCTGCTCGAGGGCAGGGCCATCATCGACTCCGTATGTGGCTGTGTGTTGGCCTGGGCCGAGGCGCTGCGGTTGCGCCAGACACGGCCCGACGCGGTTCGTCCGTTTCGCGTGCCGCTCGGACAGGTGGTGCGACACCCGGGCATCGGTTCGGGCCTCGCTGTGCTGCTGCGCCTGCCGGTGCTGATGTGGGTGCGCGGTCCGGTGTGTCTCCGTCTCGAATCCGGCCTGCGATTCCTGACCGGTTGTTTGGTGGTCTGTCCGGCGCGCGTCGGAGTGATGCGCGCCTCGGGCGAGTGGTAGGACCTGCATGCCAGCACGTCGCCTCGATGGTACCGCGTGGGCTGAACGCCTGCGCCGCGAACTGGAACCCCGTGTGGCGGCCATCACCCGCCACGCGGGGCGTCCCCCCGGGCTGGCCGTCGTGCTGGCCGGCACCCATCCTCCCTCGGAAATCTACGTCCGGAACAAGATCGCGACGGCCACCGCGCACGGCTGCCACGCCGTGCTGCATCGCCTGCCAGATACCGCGACGGTGGACGAGGCGCTGGCGCTCGTGCGGCAGCTCAACGCCGATGACTCGGTCGACGGCATCCTTGTGCAGTCGCCCCTGCCGGCGGCCATGGGAGTCGACGCCGAGTCGCGCGTCTTTGATGCGGTGGACCCGGCCAAGGACGTCGATGGTTTTCATCCGGTGAACGTGGGTCGCCTCGTGCAGAAGCGGCCGGCACTGGTGGCGTGCACGCCCCTCGGGTGTGCGACGCTCCTCGACCGCGAGGACATTCCGCTGCGCGGTCGCCATGCGGTCGTCATTGGCCGCAGCGACATCGTCGGCAAGCCAATGGCCATGCTGCTGCTGCACCGTGACGCCACGGTGACCATCTGCCACTCGCGCACGGTGGACCTGCCAGCCATCTGCCGCACAGCCGATGTGCTGGTCGCCGCGATCGGGCGGCCCGGCTTTGTGACGCCCGATTTCATCAAGCCCGGCGCCACGGTGATCGACGTCGGCATCAACCGTCTCGAGACGTCGGCCCTGGCCCACGCGCTCCTGGCCCCAGGCTCGCCGAAGCGTGTGCAGTTCGACGCCAAGGGCCATGTCCTGATGGGCGACGTGCATCCGGACGTGGCAGAGGTGGCCGGCGCCCTCACGCCGGTGCCCGGTGGCGTGGGGCCGCTCACGATTGCGATGGTGCTGGCCAACACGGTCACGGCTGCCGAGTGGCGGCTTGGCATGCAGCGCTGATGCAGCGGCTGGCGCTGACGGGTGGCATCGGCACCGGCAAGAGCCATGTGGCGGCGCGGCTGCGCGCCCACGGCATTCCCGTCGTTGATGCCGATGTACTGGCGCGGGAGGCGGTGGCACCAGGTTCACCCGGGCTGGCGGCCGTCGTCGCGCGCTTCGGGCCGCATCTACTGCGGTCCGATGGTTCACTCGACCGGGCCGGGCTGGCCGCCATTGTGTTCCGCGACGCCGAGGCCAGGCGCGACCTTGAAGCGCTGGTGCATCCCATCGTGTGGCGCCTGACAGACGCCTTCTTCGACGCGCTGCCGACCACCACGCCGTGGGCGGTGGCCGAGATTCCACTGCTCTATGAATCCGGACGCGACCGCGACTTTGACGGCGTGATCGTCGCGGCATGCACACCGGACGCACAACTCGCCCGGGTGATGGCCCGTGACGGGGTGGCGTCGGACGAGGTGGCGCGTCGCATGGCCGCGCAATGGCCGATCGGCGACAAGCGGGCGCGGGCAGACTATGTGATTTCTACGGAGGGCACGCTGGCCGACACCGACACGCAGGTCGACCGGCTGGTGACGCAGCTGGGCGTTACGGAGCCGAAATCGTAACGCGGAAGGCTGCCACCCTGGCGACCTGCCCTGCGGTGTCAGCGAGCTGCACGCAGAAGGTGCCCGGGTCGACCGGCACCGACAGTGAACTGCCGGGCCCCGGCGTCACGGTGACGGCGCGGCTGAGGAAGCATCCCGAGCCGCTGAGGCGTGGAATGCCCATGCCCAGTTGCAGCGCCACGCCACTCTGATCGAGGAAATCAAACGTGGCGGTCGCGGTGCCTGCCACAGCGGCGTCGAACGAGCGCGTCGCCGTCCCGCCGGTGACGATGCTTCCGGAGAAGACCGATGAGGAGGCGACCGGCGAGGGAGCCGTCACCGTCTGCGTGGTGTCGTTGTTGTTGCACGACACGACCAACGTGGCGAGCAGGGCAGTGATTGCTGAGAGCGTGCGTCGCATGTCAGAAGAAGTGCTCGAAGCGCACGGCGAAGTTGAGGGGCACGGTCATGCCCCCGGGGTCATAGATGGCGACGCAGTGGACGCCCTTGGTCAGCCAGCCCTTCAGCTGAGCGGTGAGTCCCGAGGTCGTCGTGACTGACTGCGTCACGGCGCACGTGGTGCCGGACGGATAGCCGAACCCAAGGCCGATGCGCTGGGTGGCGTCGACGCGGCCATCAAGCCTCAGGATGCTGCCCAGAGTCGCCGAAGTCGTGCTGTCGCGCGGCACGGAGAACGAGTAGAAGCGGAGGTCGCCGGGCTGGAGGGTGTCGGCGTAGAACTCGGTCTGCAGCGTGGCCTGTTCGACCGTCGACGGCGAGGCACCCGTGTCTAGCGGGGACTGGTTGCAGGCCCCGAGGAACAGCACCAGCGACAGCAGGAGGAGGCGGCGGCTCATGGGTGGGCGATTGTCATGCGGAACCGCGCTGGCGCCGGCAGGTTGCCGAGTTCGCGCAGGCGGACGCACCAGATGCCGGCATCGAAGGTGCCGGACGAGTGCGGGCCTTCGCCAGGGGCGATGACCAGGACCGAGTTGGGCGAGCATCCGGTGCCGAGGGGCACGCCCGGGCCGATTTCGAACTCGAACGGCACGTCCTCAGCGACCTGTACACCGGACACGTCATCGAGCGTGATGTTGACCGTGCCGTAGGTGGCGACCGTGAAGGAGTAGAAGACAGACGTGTTGGGCCGCAGCGTGCCGGTGAACGTCTCGGTGGTGGTTGGATCGGCCGGGTTGAGCGACGGGGAGGTGATGGACGTGGCCGGGTTGGCTGACGAATCGTTCCGGTTGCAGGCGGCGCTGGTGACGGCGACCGAGATGCACCAAGCAGCCAGCAGAAGGAGTCGCCCGTGAGACATCTGAACCACGCCAGTATAGTGCCGAAGCGCGATGCGCGACAAGGCGCGCCTAGAGGTCGGCGGCGGGATGCCGCGCGGCCGCAATGCGCTCCTCGACGAAGCTGTTCCACTCGTGGCAGTGCGGGCACTGCCACAGCAGCTCGGTGCTGCGGTAATGGCACTTGAGGCACACGTGGGGGTCGAGGAAGAAGACCGCCGTGCGCGCCGCATCGATGTACTGCTGCACGAGGGCGCGGTCGAGGTCGAGCGCCAGCAGCGCCGACCAGACCGCCTGGTGCACGGTGAGGCCGTGAGGATTCTGCTCGAGCGCGGCGAGCAGCAGTGGCATGGCCTCTCGGGCCTTGCCGTGTCTGACGAGGTGGGCGCCGAAGGTGACGCGGATGCGCCAGTCCTGCGGGTGCTGTTCGATGAAGCGCCGGCAGCGCTCCTGGAACTCGGGCAGTGCCCCGCGCTGTTCGGCCAGGCGCTCGAACCGCTCGAAGGCGAGGTGCGCACGCTCAGGCGAGTGCGTGACCAGTTGCATCCAGGTCGACAGTGCCCCGGCCGCATCGCCCGCGGCGAGGGCCACGTCGCCCAGCTGCAGGTACGCCGGGGTGGTGGCCGGCGACAGGGCGATGGCGGACTCGAAGTGGCGGCGGGCCCGGTCGCCCTGGCCCTCGGCCAGCGCCGTCGTGCCGAGTTCGTACTCGAGGAAGCTCAGGATGGCCTGGTTGCGCGGCTGCGTATCGGGGCCGTCGAGGGACATCAGCTGGGTGCGGATGCGATGGGCCTCGGCCCATTGGTGCTGCTCTTCGTGCAGCTTCTGGAGGTAGACCAGCGCGTAGGGGTTGTCGGGGGTAAGCCGCAGCACCTCGGTGAATGCCTCGAGCGCGCGGTCGACAAAGCCGCCGCGCTTGTAATCGAGCCCGAGGCACAGCAGCACGTAGCTGTGCTCGATGCGCGTCAGCTTGGGCCGCTGCAGCAGCGCCTGGTGCACCTGAATCGCGCGCGACACCTGCCCGCGCTCGCGGTAGACGTTGCCCAGAATCATGTGGATCTCGAGGGCGTCGGCGTGGACGCGAGCGGCATGCGTCAGCTCCTCGATGGCGAGGTCAATCTGGTTCGAGACCAGGAAGTTGAGGCCCAGCACGTAGTGCTGCGAGTCGCGGGCCCGGCGGCGGTCAATCCACCGGCCGTCGCGCAGCTTGTAGCGTTCCCAGGCCTTGCCGATGGCCAGACCCATCAGCAGCGCCAGCAGGCCGACGATGAGTGGCAGGGACGTCGAGAGGGTCATGCGTCAGACCATGCCGGTGCGCCACAGGTCATGCAGATGCACGATCCCCTCGACGCGCTGGTCGCCATCCACCACCACCACCGAGGTGATCTTGCGGCGCTCGAGCAGGGCCAGCACCTCGGCCGCCAGCGTCTGCCGGGACACGGTGACGGGGTGGCGCGTCATGAGTTCTCCGGCCCGCTGCGCCAGGATGTCGGGCGTGGTGGCCATCTGCCGTCGGAGATCTCCATCGGTGATGATGCCCGCCAGATGTCGCTCGTGGTCGACGACCGCGGTCATGCCCAGGCCCTTGCTCGACATCGTGTAGATGACGTCGCGCATCGGCGTCTCAAGCGTGACGACGGGCACATCGTCGCCGGCGTGCATCAGCTGCTCGGCCCGCCGGAGCCGCTGGCCCAGCTTGCCGCCCGGGTGCAGGGTGGCAAAGTCCTCTGGACGGAAACCCTTCTCGACCAGCACGGCCATGGCCAGGGCATCGCCCATGGCAAGGGCTGCGGTCGTCGAGGCCGTGGGCACGAGGTTCATCGGGCACGCTTCCTCTGACACGCTGCAGTCGAGCAGCACGTCGGCGGCGCGGGCCAGGGTGGAGTGCGTGTCGCCCGTGAGCGCGATGAGTGTGGCGCCGAGGCGTTTGATGGTCTCGAGTACGCGCGTCAGCTCCTCGGTCTCGCCGCTGTATGACATGGCCAGCACCACATCATCGCCCTGCAGCACGCCGAGGTCGCCGTGGATGGCCTCAGCCGGGTGCATGAAGAAGGCGGGGGTGCCGGTGCTCGACAGTGTGGCGGCAATCTTCCGGCAGACGATGCCGCTCTTGCCCATGCCCGTCAGGATGATGCGTCCGCGGCACTGCCGGATGCGCTCGACCGCGTCGGCAAACGCTCCGTCGATGCGTCCGACCAGCGCGAGGATGGCGGCCGCCTCGGTCTGCAGGACCTTGCGCGCCAGATCGAGGTCAGCCATGGTGCACCAGCGCATGCAGCGCGATCAGGCGGCGCAGTAGCGGTTCGAGCCGGTCGAGTCGCAGGGCATTGGCTGCGTCGCTGCGCGCACGTGCGGGCTCCTCGTGCACTTCCATGAAGATGCCGTCGACGCCGGCGGCCACGCCCGCCTGGGCGAGCGGCTGGATGTATTCGGCCAGGCCCGCCGTGACGCCGTCGCCTGCCCCGGGCAGCTGCAGGCTGTGCGTGACGTCGAACACCACGGGACAGCCCCACTCGCGGAGCATGGGCAGGGCGCGCATATCGACGACCAGGTTGTTGTACCCGAAGCTGGTGCCGCGCTCGGTGAGAAGGATGCCCGCGGCTGACGCCTCGGCCAGCTTCTGTACCACATGGCGCATGTCCTTCGGTGCGAGGAACTGCCCCTTCTTCACGTTCACGACGCGTCCGGTGGCCGCGGCGGCCACCAGCAGGTCGGTCTGACGGCACAGGAAGGCTGGAATCTGCAGCACGTCCACCACGTCGGCGGCGCGGGCCGCCTGGGCGGGTTCGTGGATGTCGGTGACGATGGGCAGGCCGGTGCGTGCCTTGACATCGGCGAGCACGCGCAGGCCCTCGTCGATGCCGGGCCCCCGGTACGAGCGGATGGAGGTGCGGTTGGCCTTGTCGAAGGACGCCTTGAAGATCACCGGCGCGTCGAGGCGACGCGCGATCGCCGCGATCTCGAGTGCCAGGTCGACGGCGTGCGTGGCGCTCTCGATCACGCAGGGGCCGAGCATGAATCCGAGCGGATGCCCGGGGCCGAACGTGACCGACCCGGCCTGGACGGGGGAGACCACGGCGTCAGGCATGCGTGCCCAGCGGCGCCTGGCCCAGAACGCCGGCTTTCTGATCGAGGCCGGCCTTCACGAAGGCCGCAAACAGCGGATGCGGCGTCAGGGGGCGCGACTTGAACTCGGGGTGGAACTGCACAGCGACGAACCAGGGGTGGTCGGGCACCTCGGCAATCTCGACGAACTTGCCGTCGGGCGAGCGGCCCGAAATGCGCATGCCGTGGTCGGCGAGTGGCTGCTCGTAGAGCGTATTGAACTCGAACCGGTGCCGATGGCGCTCGTGGACGAGCGGGGTGCCGTAGATGGCCCGGGCGCGCGAGCCTTCGGCCAGGGCGCAGGCGTACTGGCCGAGGCGCATCGTGCCGCCGAGTTCGTCGACGCCGAGCAGATCGCGGAGCTTGTAGATGACCTTGTGCGGGGCCGATTCGTCCACTTCGGTCGAGTCGGCGCCATCGAGCCCGCACACATGACGGGCGTATTCGACGGTGGCCCACTGGAAGCCGTAGCAGATGCCGAAGAAGGGAATCCTGCGGGTGCGGGCGACCTCGGCGGCCTTCATCATCCCGCGGGTGCCGCGCGACCCGAAGCCGCCGGGCACGAGGATGGCGTCTGCGCCGTCGAGCAGGTGGGCGCCGCCCTCCGACTCGAGCGCCTCTGACTCGACCCACTGGATGGTGATGCGGGTGCGATGCGCGAACCCGCCGTGGTAGAGCGCCTCATTCAGCGACTTGTAGGAATCCTCGTAGCCGGTGTATTTGCCGACGACGTGGACGGTGAGTTCGTGGTCGGGCTCCTTGATGCGCCCGAGCAGTTCCTCCCAGGGACGCATGTCGGCGGTCGAGTCGGGCAGATGCAGCAGGCGCAGCAGCACGCGGTCGAGGCCCTCGTCGCGCAGCGAGAGGGGCACTTCGTAGATAGTGTCGACGTCGCGGGCCGTGATGACGGCCTCCTCGGCGACGTCACAGAAGAGGCCGATCTTCTGCTTGAGATCGCGGGGCAGGGGACGGTCGGTGCGGCAGAGCAGCATGTCGGGCTGGATGCCGATTGACCGGAGGTCGCGGACGCTGTGCTGCGTGGGCTTGGTCTTGAGCTCACCGGCGGCGCCGATGTAGGGCACCAGCGTGAGGTGCATGTAGACCGTGTTCTCGCGGCCGACATCCTGGCGGAACTGTCGGATGGCCTCGAGGAACGGCAGGCTTTCGATGTCGCCCACGGTGCCGCCGATTTCCACCAGCACCACGTCGACATCGCGTCCGGCGGCGCGGATGCAGTCCTTGATCTCGTTGGTGATGTGCGGGATCACCTGGACGGTGCGGCCGAGGTAGTCGCCCCGCCGTTCCTTGGTGAGTACCGACATGTAGATCTTGCCGGTGGTCCAGTTGCTGTTGCGCGTCGCCGTCATGCGCGTGAAGCGCTCGTAGTGGCCGAGGTCGAGATCGGTCTCCGCCCCATCGTCGGTGACGTAGACTTCGCCGTGCTGGTACGGGCTCATGGTCCCGGGGTCGACGTTGATGTAGGGGTCGAATTTCTGGAGGGCGACGCGATAGCCATGCCCTTCGAGGATGGCCCCGATGGACGCGGCGGCAAGCCCCTTGCCGAGCGACGACACCACGCCGCCGGTGACGAAGATGTATTTGATGGGATGGGCTGTCTGCATGGCTCGACTCTGGCGCTAGTGTGACATCAACAGGCGGCGGACGCGCTCGAGGTCGTCGGGCGTGTCGACGCCAATGGAATAGTACTCGGTTTCCACGACGCGGATGCCGTCGCCGGCATCGAGCGCGCGCAGCTGCTCGAGGTGCTCGACCCGTTCAAGCGGAGCCGGCGGCGTGGCCGCCAGCCGGAGGAGCACGTCGCGCCGGTAGGCGTAGAGCCCCACATGGATGCGGGCCTCGTCCGGGACGCCGCCGGCGGCGTCCCGGGCTGCCGGAATGGGCGCCCTGGAAAAGTAGAGCGCATTGCCAGCGGTGCTGGTGACCACCTTGACGGCATGGGGCGACAGGAATTCGGCGCGGTCGCGCACCGGCCGGCAGGCGGTGGCCATGGCCGGGGCCCCGGGGGCGAGCATCGGTGCGAGGACGGCGTCGATGACGGCCGGGTCGATGAGCGGTTCGTCGCCCTGCACGTTGACCACGATGCGGCACGGCAGCGCGGCAGCGACTTCCGCGAGCCGGTCGGTGCCGGTGAGATGCCCGGGCGAGGTGAGGACGGCGTCGCCTCCCGAGGCGCGCACGGCGGCGGCGATGCGCTCGTCATCGGTCGCCACGACCACCGCGTCGACCAGGCGGGCGAGCCGGGCGCGTTCGTAGACGTGGGCAATCATGGGCCGCCCGCAGAGGTCCGCGAGCGGTTTTCCGGGGAAGCGAGACGATTGGAAGCGCGCCGGAATGACGGCGAGCACGGAAGATTCAGTCAGTGAGGGAAAGGAACTGACCGGCACGGGGAAGTCTAGCATGTCACACCGCACCGAGGGAACGGCGCTTGGCCCCAGCGGCCCGGGCGCTGATGGCCCGGGGGACCGAGGCACCAGCCTGCGGACAGTCCCCGGAGCCATGCCTGGACCTCAGCGATTGACGGCGTTGCGAATCTCGCCGGTCTTCAGGAAGTCGCGCAGCGCTTCGGCGGTTTCAATTCCCACCAGTTCCTGGCCTTCCTTCGTCGACGCCGCGATGTGCGGGCTCGCCACTACCTGCGGGAGCTTCTGCAGGGTGTGGTCCTTCGTGGGTTCGCTCTCGTACACATCGAGCGCGGCCCCGGCGATGTGGCCGCTCTGGATGGCTTCGGCCAGCGCCGGCTCGTCGATCAAGTCACCGCGGGCGGTATTGACGAGGCGGAGCCCCTTCCGGCATTTGGCGAGCTGTGCGGCGTTGAAGATGCGGCGGGTCTTGTCGTTCGAGGGCATGTGCAGCGACAGATAGTCGGCACGCGCACACAGGTCGTCGAAGGAGACCAGCTCGATGCCCAGGGCCGAGGCATCGGCCGCCGACACGGCTGGGTCATGAGCGATGACGACCATGTCGAAGGCCTGGGCACGACGCGCTACGGCGCGCCCGATGCGGCCGAGGCCGGCGAGCCCGAGAATCTTGCCGCGGATTTCCTGGCCCATGAAGCTCTTCTTGTCCCACACGCCCTGCTTCATCGAGGCATCGGCGGCCGGCAGCTTCCTGGCGAGCGCGAGGATCTGGGCCATCGCCAGCTCGGCGACCGAAATGCTGTTGGCTCCCGGCGCATTCATGACGACGATCTGGCGAGCCGTGGCGGCGGGGACGTCGACGTTGTCGACCCCAGTGCCGGCCCGTGCAATGGCGCGGAGGCGGGGGGCGGCGGCGATGATGTCGGCCGTGACCTTGGTGGCACTGCGGACGACCAGTGCGTCGGCGTCGGCGAGGTCGGTCTTCAATCGGTCGGCCGAGCGGCCTGACTGGGCATCAATCGACCAGCCTTCGGCGCGCAGGACGTCGAGGGCAGAAGCAGGCAGGTCGTCAGCTACAACAATACGCACGGAATGGCACCTCCGGAAAAACTGATGAGGTCGCTATAATGACAGTTTGCGCAGGCGGGCGGAAGAGACGTTTGCGGGAAGTGCAACACCAGTGGTGCACTTCGTGAAAATCTTCGGGATTGCGCACGTTACCGCATGGATTCATCTCGTTTTCCACATGGTTTTCCACAGAAGTTGTGGAAGCGGTGCGCATCGCGGGGCAATCTGACCTAAAACGGGTGGCAACGTTCAGGAGTACCTACATGAATCGGAAGGTCACGGTAGTCGGAGGCGCGGGCAACGTCGGAGCGACGGTGGCGCGGGCAGTGTCGCAAAAGGAACTGGCCGATGTGGTGATTGTGGACATTGCGGCCAGCAAGGCGGCCGGCGTGGCCCTGGACATCTACCAGTCGTGTGCGATTGGTGGGTCGGCGTCGCGGGTGACCGGCGTCGGGGTCGAGGGATTTGCCGAGACGGCGAATTCCGACGTGGTGGTGATCACGTCGGGGATGCCGCGCAAGCCGGGCATGAGCCGCGACGACCTGCTGAACGTGAACTATAAGATCATGCAGGACGTCACCGCGGAGATTGTGAAGCACTCGCCGAACTGCATCATCGTGCCGGTGGCCAATCCGCTGGATGCGATGTCGCAGGCGGTGTTTCGGCTGAGCGGGTTCCCCCGGGAGCGCGTGCTGGGCATGGCTGGCGTGCTTGATTCGGCACGCATGCGGACGTTCGTCGCTGAAGAGCTGAAGGTGTCGGTGGCCGACGTGACGTGCTTCGTGCTGGGCGGGCACGGCGACACGATGGTGCCGCTGCCGCGACTGTCGACGGTGGCGGGCATCCCGCTGCCGGAGCTGATTCCGGCCGATCGCCTCCAGGCGATCTGCGACCGGACGGCCAACGGCGGTGCCGAGATTACCAAGCTGGTAGGCACGAGCGCGTGGTATGCGCCCGGGGTGTCGGCGGCGGACATGGTCGAGGCCATCCTGAAGGACCAGCAGCGGATCATGCCGTGCTCGGTGTACCTGCAGGGTGAGTACGGCATCAACAACCTGTTCGTGGGTGTGCCGGTGAAGGTGGGCGCCCGTGGCGTGGAGCAGATCATCGAAGTGACGCTGACCGAAGCCGAGCGCGCGGCGCTGCACAAGTCGGCGGGCGCGGTGAAGGAACTGGTGGATGTGATCGGGGTGTAGGGCGCAGACGGCGCCTGCAGGCGGCAGACACGCCAGCGGCCGGACCTCCATCAGGAGATCCGGCCGCTGTGCCGTGTCAGGGAGAGGCGCGACGGCGCTTACTTCGTCGTGGCCGCCCGCATGAAGTCGCCGTTCATGCGCGCAATGCTCGCAATGGAGATCTGCTTCGGGCAGACCGCCTCGCATTCGCCTTCGTTCGAGCAGCTGCCGAACCCCTCGGCGTCCATCTGGGCCACCATCGCGGCCGCGCGGCGGTAGCGTTCGGGCTCGCCCTGCGGCAGCACGCCCAGGTGGGTGATCTTGGCCGAGGTGAACAGGTGCGCCGCCGCGTTCTTGCACGCAGCCACGCACGCCCCGCAGCCGATGCACTGCGCGTTGTCCATCGCTAGGTCGGCGAGGTCCTTCGGCACGGGCACGCTGTTGCCATCCGGTGCCCCGCCCACGTTCATCGACACGTAGCCGCCGGCCGCGATGATGCGGTCAAACGCCGTCCGGTCGACGACCAGGTCCTTGAGGACCGGGAACGCCTTCGCCCGCCACGGTTCGATGGTGATGGTGTCACCGTGCTTGAAGCGGCGCATGTGCACCTGGCACGTGGTGGCCCCGGGATCGGGCCCGTGCGGGATGCCGTCGATGACGAGGCCGCAGCTGCCGCAGATGCCCTCGCGGCAGTCCGAGTCGAACGCGATCGGGTCTTTCCCGGCGCGGATGAGGTCGTCGTTGACCACATCCAGCATCTCGAGGAACGACATGTCCGGGTGCACCTTGTCAGAGGTGTAGGTCTCGAAGCGGCCGGGGGCCGAGGGGCCCGCCTGGCGCCACACATTCAGGGTAATGGTCATGGCCATGGCGATCTGATGTCCTCAGTGGGGCAGGGCCCCCGGTTACTTGTAGCTCCGCTGCGAGGGATGCACCTCGTCAAACGTCAGCGCCTCTTTATGCAGCGTCGGCGTCTGGCCGACCCCGGTGAATTCCCACGCCGACACATATGAATACTCGTCGTCGCGGCGGAGCGCCTCGCCGTCGGGGGTCTGGTATTCCTCGCGGAAGTGCCCGCCGCACGATTCATGGCGTTCGAGGGCATCGAGCGCCAGCACCTCGGCAAACTCGAGATAGTCGGCCACGCGGCCGGCGTAGTCGAGCGCCGGGTTGAGGTTGCTCTTCTCGCCGGGCACCGACACGTTCTGCCAGAACTCGTCGCGCAGGCTCCGGATGCTCTGGATGGCCCCCGTGAGGCCCTGCTCGTTGCGGGCCATGCCCACATGGTCCCAGCAGAGCGCGCCGATGGCGCGGTGATACTCGCGGATGCTCTTCGAGCCCTTCACCGCCAGCACCTTGTCGATGCGGGCCTGGGCCGTGGCCGCCGCCTCCTTGAAGCTGTCGTGGTCGGTCGACACCGCCGGCAGCGACGCGCCGCCGAGGTAGTTGGCCACCGTGTAGGGCGCGACGAAGTAGCCGTCGCACAGGCCCTGCATCAGGGCGCTGGCGCCCAGGCGGTTGGCCCCGTGGTCCGAGAAGTTGGCCTCGCCCAGCACGAACAGGCCCGGGA
>CAZXTM010000005.1:0-153672 GCA_964643765.1 uncultured Bifidobacteriaceae bacterium
GCGCACCACGCTGCCGCACCCCAAGGACATGGCCAGTGTCGGGGCATCGAAGGGGACCGGCGTGCCCGACACGCCGAGCCGGCGGAAGGTATTTACGTGCCGTCCGACGGCGCCATCCGAAGAGACGACGTGCGCCTCCAGGATCGTACGCGACCTGGCCGCGGAGGCGTTCCGGCGTCCGGGCACGACTGGCGACTTCGATCGGCTCATGGGGTTCTACCGCAGCGGCCGGGCCGACGGCGACTTCGAGGCGGGCATCGCCACGGCGCTCGAAGCCATCCTGGCAAGTCCGCAGTTCCTCTTCCGGCTCGAACCGATCCCGGCGACCGTCGTCAAGGGGCAGCCCTGGCGGCTGGACGATCATGCGCTGGCCTCGCGCCTGTCGTTCTTCCTGTGGGGCAGCGGTCCGGACGAGGCGCTGATGAAGGCGGCGGCCACCGGCCAGCTGTCGACGCCGGGCGCCATCGAGCGGCAGGTGACCCGCATGCTGGCCGATCCGCGGTCCGAGGCCCTGGCGACGCGCTTCGCCGGTCAGTGGCTGCGCCTGGCGGACGTCGAGCAGATTCTTCCCGACGCCATCCTCTATCCCTACTTCGACCGCTCACTGGGCCGGGCGATGGTGCGCGAAGCCGAGCTGTTCTTCGACAGCATCGTGCGCGAGGACGGTACGGTCACTGACCTGCTGACGGCCGACCACACGTTCGTCAATGGCCGCCTGGCGCGCCATTACGGCATTCCCAACATCATCGGTCCCGAGTATCAGCGGGTGACCGTGAGTGATGAACGTCGGGGCCTGCTGGGCAAGGGCAGCGTGCTCATGCTGACCTCGGTGGCTGACCGCACCTCGCCGGTCATGCGCGGCAAGTGGGTGATGGAAGTGATCCTCGGGTCGCCGCCGCCGGCGCCGCCGCCCAACGTGCCGACGCTCGAGGAGACGGGCGCGGCCGGGGCGACGCGCCTGCTGACGACGCGCGAACGGATGGAGGAGCACCGGAAGAATCCGGCCTGCCGCTCGTGCCACCGCGTGATCGACCCGCTCGGGCTGGCCCTCGAAAACTTCGACGTGACCGGCAAGTGGCGCATCAAGGACAACGGCTCGGCGGTGGACCCGTCGGGTGAGCTCTACGACGGCACGCCGATGGACGGGCCGGCCGGCCTGCGCCGTGCGCTGCTCAAGCATCAGGACGTGTTTGTGCTGAGCTTCACGGAGAGCCTGATGACCTATGCCCTCGGACGGCGTATCGAACCGCAGGACATGCCGATGATTCGGCGCATCGTGCGCGAGGCCGGTCGGCAGAACTACCGGCTGAGCGCGCTCATCAAGGAAGTGGCCAAGAGCCCTGCCTTCCGGCTGGGGGCCGAAGTGCCCCTGTCGACCGAGACGACCCTGGCCCCGGCACACTGACGCCCGCACAATCGACCGCAGAGAGACAGGAGCTCGAACGATGTCATATCTGACCCGCCAGACGTTGAACCGGCGCACCGTGCTGAAAGGGCTGGGCGTGAGCGTCTCGCTGCCGCTGCTGGAGGCGATGATTCCGCCGCGGGCGGCCGACGCGCAGCAGGTTGTCGGGAAGAAGCGCTTCGTGGCCATCGAGATGGTGCACGGGTCGGCCGGTTCCACGGCCTTCGGTGAGAAGAACCACCTCTGGGCCCCTGCAGAGACCGGCCGCAACTACACGTTCGGCAAGTCGAGCCTCGCGCCCCTCGAGGCGTATCGCGAGCACCTGACGATTGTCAGCCGCACGGACGTCCGCAATGCCGAGGCGTTCACGCCGCCGGAGATTGGTGGCGACCACTTCCGCTCGGCCGCGGTGTTCCTGACGCAGTCGCATCCGCACCAGACGCAGGGGTCGGACGTGCGCGCGGGCGTGTCAATCGACCAGATTTTCGCCAACCAGGTGGGCGGCGAAACGCCCATTCCGTCGATGCAGCTGTGCATCGAGAACGTCGATCAGGCCGGCGGCTGCTTCTACGGCTACTCGTGCGCCTACACCGACTCGATCAGCTGGGCGACGCCGAACGACCCGCTGCCGATGATTCGCGATCCGCGGGCGGTGTTCGACCAGCTGTTCGGCGTGGGTTCGACGCCTGAGGCCCGGGCCCGCCGGCGCCGGCGCGATCGGAGCATCCTCGACTGGGTGACGCAGTCGGTCAGCGACCTGCGGAAGACGCTGGGCGCCGCCGATCAGGCGCGCCTGTCCGACTATCTCGAGGATGTGCGCGAGATCGAGCGCCGCATCCAGAAGGTCGAGGCCAGCAATGCCAGCGGCGAGCCGCGCGATCTGCCCGGCGCCCCAGCCGGTGTGCCCGACTCGTATACCGATCACGTCAAGCTGATGTTCGACCTGCAGGCCCTGGCCTTCACCGCCGACCTGACGCGGGTGTTCGCGTTCAAGCTCAGCCGCGACGTGTCCAACCGCGTGTATCCAGAAACGGGCGTGACGACGGGGTTCCACATTGCCTCGCACCACGGCGACCGCGACGACCGCATTCTGGAATACGCGAAGATCAACACTTACCACGTGGGCCTGCTGCCGTACTTCCTCGACAAGCTGAAGGCGGCACGCGAGGGTGACCGCTCGCTGCTCGACCAGTCGATCGTGATGTACGGGTCGCCGATGGGCAACTCGAACGTCCATAACCATAAGCGGTGCCCGCTGATCCTGCTGGGGCACGGGGGGGGCGCGATCAAGGGCGGGGTGCACCTGCCGGCGGCCGATGGCACCCCGATGGCCAATCCGATGCTGTCGGTCCTGCATACGCTCGGCGTGGACGTGCCGTCGTTCGGTGACAGCACCGGCGCGTTCGACCTCAATGCACCGGCGACCACCACCGCCGCGGGAGCCTAGCCATGATGCGTGCACCTCGAGTACTGCAGATGCTGACGGCCACCGGAGTGGCCCTGACGCTCGCCGTGGGCCTGGCGGCGGCTCCGCCGGCGCCGGTGGCCGAGGCCGCGCAGAAGGGGGACCTGGCGACGGTGCGGCGCCTGCTGAAGGACGGCGCCGACGTCAATGCGGCGGCCGGGGACGGCACGACCGCCCTGCACCACGCGGCCATGCGCGGGGATGCCGAGATGGCCTCGGTCCTGCTGGCGGCCGGTGCCAATGTCCGCGCCACCACCCGGCTTGGCGGCTACACGCCGCTGCACCTGGCGGGGCAGCGGGGGCACAGTGACGTCATCGAGGCCCTGGTGAAGGGCGGCGGCGACACCAACGCGGCCACCCAGACCGGCGCCACGCCGCTCATGATGGCGGCCGCCTCGGGCCACGTCTCCGCCGTGAAGGTGCTGCTGGCGAACAAGGCGGCCATCAATGCCCGCGAGAAGGCCAATGAGCAGACGCCGCTCATGTTCGCCGCCGCCTTCGACCGCGCCGACGTGGTCAAGGTACTGGTCGAAGTGGGCGCCGATGTTCACGCGACCTCGAAGGTCACCGACGTCGCGCCCCTCATTTCCGCCGAGGAGGCCCTGCAGGACGAAATCCGGGTATCGACGCAGCGCAGCGGTGGCCAGGCGCCTTCGCTGAACGCCCCGCCGAAGACCGTGCCGGCAGACGAGATTCCCGGCGTCACCCGCAACTTCCGCTACAACGAGCTCATCGGCAAGCAGGGCGGCTTCGGCGCCATTCACTTTGCGGCGCGCCAGGGCAGCCAGGCCTCGGTGGCCGCGCTGCTCGCCGGTGGCGTCAGCGTCAACAGCCGGTCTGCCAACGACGGCACGACGCCCCTGCTGATGGCGATCATCAACGGGCACTACGATCTGGCCATGTACCTGCTGGCGCAGGGAGCCGACCCGAACGCCGCGGCCGAGAACGGCGCCGCGCCACTCTACGCCACGCTCAACATCGAGTGGGCGCCCAAATCGTTCTACCCCCAGCCGCGCGCGCAGCTGCAGCAGAAGACCGACTACCTGCAGCTGATGACCACCCTGCTCGACAAGGGAGCCGACCCGAACGCGCGCCTGCGCAAGAAGGTCTGGTACACCCAGTACAACTTCGACCTGCTGCGGACCGATGAAATCGGTGCCACGCCCTTCTGGAAGGCCGCGTATGCGTCCGACATCCGGGCGATGAAGCTGCTGGTGGCCCGCGGTGCCGACCCGAACATCACCACCGTCAAGCCGGCGACCAACAACCGTGGCATGCAGGGCGGCACGCAGGCGCAGGCCGGTCCCTCGGGCCTGCCCCCGCTGCCCAGCGGCGGCCCCGGCATCGGCGCGCTGCACGCGGCATCGGGCGTGGGCTACGGCGAGGGCTTTGCCGGCAACGCGCACCGCCTGGCGCCCACGGGCATGCTGGCGGCGGTGAAGTACCTCATCGAGGACCTGGGCCTTGACGTCAACGCCATGGACGACGATGGCAACACGGCGGTGCATCATGCGGCGTCGCGCGGCGACAACGAGATGATCCAGTACCTCGTCTCGAAGGGGGCCGATGTGACCCGCGTCAACCGCGCAGGACTGACGACGCTCGACATGGCCAATGGGCCGGTGCAGCGCACCCAGCCCTACCCGGAAACCATCAAGCTGCTCGAGAGCCTGGGCGCCCGCAACAACAACCGCTGCGTGTCCTGCTAGGGACTCGCGGCGGGGCCTCGGGCCGCGCGCCATCGGGGTCGGCGTATACTCGCGACAGGGCCATCATGCGACGTCACGCTGCGCTTCGGGTCGGGGGGCTGTGCCTCCTGCTGCTGCAGGCAGGCGCGTGGTCACCGGGCGTCGCCGCCCAGTCACCGCCTCAGGCATCTCCGGCGCGATCGCGCCCCGCCGCCGAGGCGGCGCTGAAGGCGGGCCGCTACGACGACGTCGAGCGGCTGACAGCGGACGGGGTCACTGACGAATCCCTCCTCGTGCTCCGTGCCCGCGCCGCCCGGGCCATCGGCGAGTACGACCGGGCGCAGACCCTGCTGGTCCCTGCCGCTGAACGAGCCCGAGCGGGCGAGGCCGCGCTCGACCTCGGCCTGCTGCAGCTGTATCGCGGGCAGCGGCCGCAGGGGCGCCGCACGCTCGAGCAGGTGCTGCTCGGGGCGCAGGATGCGGTGACCGCCAGTGACCTGGCGCGCGCCGCCCGGGCCGCCCGGGCCCTCGGTCGCTTTGAAGACGCCAACACCCTCTTCCGTGATGCCAACCGCCTGACGCCGGACGACCCGGCCATCAACACGGCGTGGGGTGATCTGTTCCTCGAAAAGTTCAACAAGGCCGAAGCGACGCAGTCGTTCCAGGCGGCCCTCAAGGTCGATCCCGCGGACCAGGGCGCGCGGATGGGCATGGCGCGTGCGCTGGCGGACGAGAATCCTCCGGAGGCTCGCCGATTCATCGACCAGGTGCTGGCCGACAACCCGAGACACACCGAGGCGCTAGTGGCGCTGGCCGCGGCGGCGATTCAGCAGGATCGCAAGGCCGAGGCTCGCGAGTGGATCGCCAAGGCCCTGGCCGTCAATCCGCAGAGCCGCGAAGCGCTGGCCCTCGAGGGCGGCCTGGCCTACGTGGAAGGGCGCAGTGACGATCTGGCGCGCATCGAGGCGCGCGTCCGCGCCATCCATCCGGCCGACGGCGAGTTTCACCGCACCCTCGGAGAGGTGACGGCGGGTTATTACCGCTTCGAGGAAGCGGCGACGCATGTCCGCCGCGCACTGCAACTCGACCGCGAGCACTGGCGGGCCTATGCCGACCTCGGGGCACACCTCATGCGCATCGGCGACGAGGCCGGTGCGCGGCGCATGCTCGAGATGGCGTTCCGGCAGGACCCTTACGACGTCGTGACGTTCAACCTGCTGGGCGTACTCGATGCGCTCGAGAAATTCGGGCGCATCAGCGAGGGGCCGCTCGTCATCAGGCTGCATGAAGATGAAGCGCCGGTGATGTCGCACTATGTCCCGGCGCTGGCGCGCGAGGCCTTCGAGACACTCAGCCGCACCTGGGAATTCACGCCGACCGGCCCGATCCTGATCGAGATGTTCCCCCGGCATGATGACTTTGCGGTGCGTAATCTGGGGCTGCCGGGCCTGCTCGGCGCACTGGGCGCCTGCTTCGGGAAGGTCGTCACGCTCGATTCCCCGAAGGCGCGTCCCCCCGGCGAGTTCAACTGGGGCGCCACGCTGTGGCACGAGATGGCCCACGTCATCACGCTGCAGCTGTCGGGCCAGCGCGTCCCGCGCTGGCTGACCGAAGGGGTGTCGACCTTCGAGGAAACCCGCGCCGGGCGCGACTGGGGTCGCGAGATGGATGTCACCTTCGCGCGCGCCCTCGAGGCCGGCAAGGTCTTCCCCCTGAAAGACCTCAACAGCGGATTCACCAGCCCCGAGACCATCTCGCTGGCCTACTTCCAGTCGTCGCTCATCGTCGAGCACATCGTCGAGCGGTTCGGGCAGCCGCGGCTGCGGGCGCTGGTGCAGATCTACGCCACCGGTGTCGACACGGAGGCGGCCGTCACGCAGACGCTGGGCGTGCCGCTCGACAACCTGCAGGCGAGCTTCACCCAGTTCCTCGAGGCGCGCTACGGGGGGCTGCGCCAGGTGCTGAAGGCTCCCGCGGATCTCGAGAAGGTCACGACACCTGAGGCGCTCGAGGCGCTGGCACGCCAGCATCCCGAGTCGTTCCCCGTGCAGATGGCGCTCGGCGAGGCGCTCCGTGCCTCGCAGCCGGCGCGGGCGCTGGCGGCCTTCGAGAAGGCGGCGGCCCTCGTGCCGAATGCCCCGGGCGACGAAAATCCCCTGCGCGCCGTGGCCGATGTGGCGCAGGGGCTCAAGCAGCCTGCCAAGGCGATTGATGCCCTTGATCGGCTGGGCGCGCTCGACCCTGCGGCGCTCACTGCGGCACGCACCCTGGCCACGCTGGCCGACCGGAAGACGCAGCCGGCCGTGCTCGAGCGTGCCCTGCGCCGTGCGGTCGCCGTCGATCCGTTTGACGCACCGTCGCATACGACCCTCGGGCAGCTCGCCATGGCCGATCGTCGCCACGCCGATGCCGTGCGCGCCTTCCGCGTCGCCCTCGCGGCGCGTCCCGTTGATCGTGCGGGGGCCCATGCGGATCTCGCCGAGGCCCTCCTTGCCGTTGGACAGAAGGACGAGGCGCGCCGTCAGGTGCTGGCCGCGCTTGAGATTGCCCCCACCTACCCGCGTGCGCAGGAGCTGCTGCTGGCCTTGAGCGGGGGACGGTGATGGCGCGGCGACGCCTGATGGGCTGGGTGCGGTTGCCGCTGGTGTGTGGCCTGGCGGTGGCGATGTGGATGGCCGCCGTGGCGGTGGAGGCGCAGATTCCCGCCATGCCGGGAGACCGCCTGGCTGGCCTGCAGTGGTCCTTCGCACGCGTCAAGTACACCGCGTCCTATGAACGTCTCGGTGCCGGCCGTCCCCGCATGAGCTTCTGGGACGACCCCTGGGCGATTGACGCGCCCGCTGCCGAGCAGAACCTGTCGAGGCGCATCCGGTCCGTGACGGCGATCCATGTGGGCGAGCCCGTGGTCATCGAGTTGACCGACGAACGGCTGTGGCAGTTCCCCTGGCTCTACCTGGTGGAGCCCAGCAACCTCGACCTGCAGCCGAACGAGATTCCGATTCTCCGCGAGTTCCTCCTGCGGGGCGGCACGCTCACGTTCGACGACTTTCATGGTCCGTATGAATGGGAGCTGACGGTGCAGCAGATGGCGCGGGTGTTTCCCGACCGCGAGATCGTCGAGCTGACGCCGCCGCATCCCATCTTTTCGTCGTTCTACCAGCTCGACCGCTATCCGCAGATTCCCGGCCTTGGCTCGTTCTTCAGCGGGCGCACCTGGGAGAAGGGCGGGTTCCAGGCGCACCTGCGCGCCATTCTCGACGATGATGGTCGGCCCATGGTGCTGTTCAACTGGAATACCGACATGGGCGACGGCGTCGAGTGGTCGAACGCCGAAGAGTATCCGGGCTACCTCCGCTGGACAGCACTGGCCTATCAGATGCTGATCAACGAGGTGGTGTATTCACTCACGCACTGACGACGCGAGGACGACCGACGACATGAACGAACCGATGCACGACATGCCCGCGCTGGCGCGGCAGGTGGCGCAGCAGCGCGAGCAGGTGCTGACTGAATTGCGCAAGGTGATCGTCGGTCAGGACGAGGTGGTCGATCAGGTGCTGATGTCGCTCTTCTGCGGCGGGCACTGCCTCATCACCGGCGTGCCCGGGCTGGCGAAGACGCTGCTCGTCAAGACGCTCGCCCAGATTCTGCACCTGCGGTTCAAGCGCATCCAGTTCACGCCCGACCTGATGCCCGCCGACATCACCGGCACCGAGGTGCTCGACGACGAGGGGGGCCGGCGCGCGCTGCGCTTCGTGCACGGGCCAATCTTTGCGCAGATCATCCTGGCCGACGAAATCAACCGCACACCGCCGAAGACGCAGGCAGCGCTGCTCGAGGCGATGCAGGAGTATCACGTCACCGCGGCGGGGCGCACCTACGAACTCGAGCGGCCGTTCTTCGTGCTGGCCACGCAGAACCCGATCGAGCTCGAGGGCACCTATCCGCTGCCCGAGGCGCAGCTCGACCGGTTCCTTTTCAACGTGGTCATGACCTACCTCTCGGAAGACGACGAGGTGCGCGTGGTCACGGGGACGACGGGCCGGGCCGGTGCCGAGCCGCAACGCGTGCTCGACGGCAACGACATCCTGCGCATTCAGGAGGCGGTGCGATCGGTCCTGGTGGCCGAGGACGTTGCTCGATACGCCGTGCGGCTGGTCGACAGCACGCGGCCGGGCCGTGGAGCGCGCCTCGACTTTGTCGATCAGTATGTGAAGTGGGGGGCGGGCCTTCGCGCGTCGCACGCCCTGGTGCTCGGCGCCAAGGCGCGCGCGCTCGTGAATGGCCGTCTGCACGTGAGCGTGAAGGACGTGCAGGCCCTGGCGGCACCCATTCTCAGGCACCGCGTCGTGCCGAACTTCTACGCCGAGGCCGAGGGCATGACGCCCGACCGCCTCATCGAGCGGCTGGTGGCCGCCGTGCCGGTACCGACCAGCGGACTTTAGGCGCATGGCGGCACCGTCGCGGTTTCTCGATCCGTCGGTGGTCGCCCGGCTGGGCACCATCGACATCAAGGCCCGCACCATCGTCGAGGGCTTCCTGAGTGGACTGCACCGCAGTCCCTTCAGGGGCTACAGCGTCGAGTTTGCCGAGTATCGGCCCTATCTGCCCGGGGATGATCTGGCGACGCTCGACTGGAAGGTGTTCGCCCGCAGCGACCGGCATGTCGTGAGGAAGTTCGAGCACGACACCAATCTCGAGTGCCATCTCGTGCTCGACGTCAGCCGGTCGATGAGTTTTGCATCGGGGCCGGTGTCAAAGCTCGAGTATGGATCGTATGTGGCGGCGACGCTGGCCTACCTGATGCACCGGCAGCACGATGCGGTGGGCCTCGTGACCGTCGACGATCGCATCCGCTTCCGCCTGCCTCCGGGCGTGCGGTCGGGGCACCTGCGGGCGCTGCTGCTGGCCCTCGAACGGCTGGTGCCCGGGGCAGAGACACGGCTGGCCACGCCGTTCAGCGATCTGGTCGAGGCGATCGATCGGCGCGGGCTCGTGGTCGTCATCTCCGACCTGCTCGACGAACCGGAAGCCGTTGTCGATGGACTGTCGCACTTCCGGCACAAGGGCACCGATGTGGTGGTGTTCCAGGTGCTCGATCCCCAGGAGCGTGAATTTCCGTTCGAGCGAGCCGCACGGTTTCGCGACATGGAGACGGGGTCGGAAGTCGCGCTGGTGCCTGGCGAGATGCGCGAGCGCTACGTGGCGCGCATGCGCGAGCAGGTGGCCCAGTATCGCCATGCCCTCGGGCGGCACGGCATTGACTACTGCCTGCTGACCACGACTGACCCGCTCGACACGGCACTGTTGCGCTACCTGCAGACACGAAGGCGGCTTCGCTAGATGGGTGCGCTGTCGTTCCTCGCGCCGCTGTATCTGCTCGGTGCTCTGGCCACTGCGGTGCCGCTGGCACTGCACCTCTACCGTCGGCGCACGGAGGAAGTGATCGAGTTTTCGTCGATTGCGTGGCTGCAGGCGGTGCCGGTCGAGACGCAGCAGCGGCGTCGGCTGCGTGACTGGCTGTTGCTGGCCCTTCGCGTGGCGGCTCTGTTGCTGCTGGCGTCCGCCTTTGCGCGGCCATACCTGGCAGCAGGCGAGACGTCTGACATGCGGCCGGTGACGGTGATTGCCGTCGATGCCTCGGCCAGCATGGCGGCTCCGGGCGTCTGGCCGCGGGCCCAGCAGGAAGCCCTGGCGGTACTCGACGCCATGTCGGAGGGCGAGGCGGTGGCCCTGGTGCGGTTCGATGCGAAGGCGACCGTGGACGTCGCGCCGACCACAGACCTCGCGGCTGTGCGGCGCGCCGTGTCGGCCATGCAGCCCGGCGACGGCACGACGGCCCTCCATGCCGCACTGCGGCAGGCCGCCGAGCTCATCGGTTCGCGTGACGGACGACTGGTGCTGGTGTCAGACCTGCAGCAATCCGGATGGGAACGGCAACTCGCCGGCGTGGTGCCCGAGTCGGTGGCCATCGACGTGCGGGCCATCGAAGGGGCGCGTGGCAACCTCGCCATCGCTGGGGTCTCGGCATCGTCCACGTCTGCCGTTGCCGGACAGCCAGTCTCACTGTCCGTGTCGCTTCGGAACTTCGGCGTGGCGCAGCAGCAGACCACGGTCACCGTGCAGGGGCCGCCGGGGACCGTGCTGGCGACACAAGCCGTGACCGTGGCGCCGCAGAGTGCCGTAGCCGTGTCACTGCCGCTGCCATCCCTGCCTGCCGAGGCGATGGTGGCCATCGACGATGACGAGGGAATGCCCTCGGACAACCGCATGGCCTGGTCGTCGGCACGACGCGATGTGGCACAGGTGACCGTGCTGGTGGCCACCCCGGGTGGAACCGACGGGCTGTATGTCGAGCGGGCCCTCGAGGCCGTCGCGACACGTCGGCCGCTGCAGGTGTCGGTGATCGACGGCCTCGCGTATTCGGCGGCGCCCCAGACCGGGGCCGCCCAGTCTGAACTGCTGGTCGTGCTCGGGTCGCGAACGCTCACGCGCCAGGGGCGTGCCCGCGTGAAGGCGCATGTCGATGCCGGTCGGCCGCTGCTTGTCACGCTCGGCCCGCAGATCGACCGGGAAAGTCTGCGCGAGTGGCTGGGGCGCCCGTTGGCGCTGCATCCCGGCGACGTGGATCGGGCCGACCTGGGTCTGCCGCTTGTGATTGACGATGTGCGCCATCCGGTGTTCCGTGGGACCAGGCCGTCCGACGCCACGTTCGGCGACATTCCGGTCGCGCGCTCGGCCCGGGTCTCGGGCCTCGATGGATGGCGCGTGCTGGCCCGGGTGAGTGACGGGGTGCCGGTGCTGCTTGAGTCGGAGGCCCCGGGGGCCCGCGTCCTGCTGTGGGCCTCGGATTTCGACCAGCAGTGGAACCGCTTTCCGCTGGCTCCCGCCTTCGTGCCGTTCATGGCTGACACCGTGGCCTATCTGCTCGGGCAGGGGATGGGTGTGGACGGGGAGCGCACGGCGTCCGGTGAGGGCAATCCGTGGCCCCTGTCGGCTGAGGCCCTGCTGGCGGCCATTCCGCGGGGGCCGCGGCCGCAGGCGCCTCCGCCCGAGGTCAGCGCCCGGCGCCTCGAGGCCGAGCAGCAGTGGTGGCAGGCGGGCCTGCTGCTGATGCTGACGGCCCTGGTGACCGAAGGCTGGGTCGGGCGACGCGCCCGCTGATTCGCGTACGATACGGCATATGGACGCGCGAGACCACGCCGTCGGGACACTGCTGGAGCAGGTGCGCGAGCGGCTGTCGCTGATTGGCCGACGCCGCACCTGGGCCGTGGGGCTGTCGGTGGCCGCCGGTGCGCTGGGCCTCGGATGGCTGGCCACCGTCTTGATGGCCCACGAGGGTGCGGTACTCGTGGTGGCGGTTGCGGTGATGCTGCTGACCGTGGCGGTGGTCTTGCGTGCGACGGCGCAGTCAGTGCCGGCTCCACCCGGTGCCCGCGCGGTCGCCCGCCTGATCGAAGAGCAGGTGGGGGGCATCGACGATCTGCTGGTCACGCTCGTCGATCATGGGGCCCAGACGACTCCGACCATCGCCGCCCTCCGCCGCGAGGCCGAGCGCGCCACGGCCGGTGTGGCGGTGGCCGACGTCGTGCCGACGGCGCGTGCAGACCGGGCACTACGCGGGCTCGTGGCCGCCGCCCTGCTGCTGACGGCGACCAGTGCGGGCGTGAGCCCGACGGTATGGCGTGCATCGCAGGTGGCAGGCGCCTACCTGTTCCCGGCTCGCATTGAGATCGCCGTCGAGCCCGGCAGCCGTCGCGTGCCGCGAGGCTCGGCCGTGCAGATCGCCGCGCGTGTAACTGGGGCGGAAGGTCTTGCGCCGGCGCTCGTGTGGGACGGCGCATCAGGCCCGCGCGTCGACGACATGGAGCGTGGCGCCGATGGGCGCTTCGTGTGGAACGTCGCGGCCCTCGACGAGTCGCTCACGTATCGCGTGACCGCTGGTCCGGCGTCAAGCGAGGCCTTCCGGCTCGAGGCCATCGACCCGGCCGCCCTGACCCGCATCGATCTCACCTATGCGTATCCGGAGGCGATGCGCCAGCCTGGCCGCACCGAGACCGACAGCGGCGACATCTTCGGGCCGCGGGGTACGACCGTCACGGTCGATCTCATCTTCGACAAGCCGCTCGACAGCGGGGCGCTCGAGCTGGGCACCGGTCAGCGCCTGGTCGCTGAACGCACGCCACAGGGTCTGCGCGCGACCCTGGCGATTGATCAGGACACCACCTATCGCATTTCCGCGCGCGATACCGATGGGCTCGAGAGCGCAGCAGGCCTCGAATATTTCATCCGCAGGCTCAATGACCGACCGCCCGATGTGCGCATCGCGCGACCGGGCGGCGACCGCCAGGTGACCCCGCTCGAAGAAGTCACCATCGAGGCGGTGGCCGATGACGACTTCGCGCTGGCCTCGCTCGAGATTGTGGTCCAGCGCCAGGGCAGGTCTGAGACGGTGGTGCCGGTGTGCACCAGCCAGTCGCCGCAGGTGACCGGGCGGTATGTCGTCGCGATGGAAGACCTCGGCGTCAAGCCCGGCGAGATGGTCAGCTATCACGCCCGCGCGCGTGATATGGGCCGTGGCCGCCCGTCGACCGAGGTGCGCAGCGACATCTATTTCCTCGAGGTGAAGCCGTACGAGGAGACCTTCCGCGCGGCACAGACGCAGGCCGCCAGCGGACAGATGGCCGCGCCGGAAGTACAGGCGCTTGTCGACGCGCAGAAGGAAATCATTGCCGCCACCTGGAAGCTCGACGCGCGGGCGCAGCGGGCCGGGGCTGCGGCGGCGCGACGCGATCTGGCGGAGCTGGCGCAGGCGCAGCGCATGCTGCGCGACCGTGCCCTCGAAGAGGCGGGGAACGTCGCCCAGGCCATGGCCGATCCGTCACGCCGTCGCCGCCAGGCGCCTCCGGGTGCCGGCGGGGCGCCCTCGCCGATGCAGGCGGCAGCCGAGGCCATGGGTGAGGCCGCCGATGCGCTCGAGGCTGCACGTCCCGTCCAGGCCCTGCCTCGTGAGATGGCGGCGCTCGAGCAGCTGCTGAAGGCCGACGCCGATGTGAAGGAGCGGCAGATTGCACGGCAGCAGGGCAATGGTCGCTCGGGGAATCGGCAGTCGCCGGATATGTCCACGCTGTTCGATCAGCAGCTCAGGCAGCAGCAGCAGACCAGCTACGAGACCCCGACCACCACCGAGACGCGGGAGGAAACGCCACCCGAAGCGGATCCGCTGGCGCGCATCCGCGAACTCGCCCGTCGCCAGGAGACGCTGCAGCGCCAGCAGGAAGAGCTGGCCCGCAATCGCGAGCGCCTCGAGGCCGAGGAGGCCCGCCGCCAGCTGGAACGCCTGACGCGGGAGCAGCAGCAGCTGACTGAGCAGGCCTCGTCGCTCGCCCGCGACCTGAGAAACCAGCAGACGCCCTCATCGGGTGGGGCGGACGAGTCGCGGGCCCTGCAGCAGGCGGCCGAGCAGATGCGGTCAGCCACCGGTGATCTGCAGCGGCAGGATCCGTCGCAGGCCAGTGCACGCAGTGGACGCGCGGCCGAGAGCCTGCGCAGTCTCTCGCGCCAGATGGAACGGGCACAGCCCGAGGCCCGGCAGCGGGCGCTCGGCGATCTGCAGTTCGAGGCACGCCAGCTGGCCGAGGCCGAACGCCGCCTCGCCACCGAGGCCGAGCAGCGGGCAGGCACCAGGTCTCCACGTGCAGGCGCGTCGGGAGCCGGCGCGGCCACTGACGAGGTCCGACGGCTGGCGGCCGATCAGAATCGGCTGGCTGAACGTGCCGCGCAGTTGCGTGAGGCCGCACGGCAGCTGGCGCGCGGCATGACCCCGGATCGGGAATCCGACCCGACGACGCGCGAGCAGCAGCAGGCGGCGATGGAGGCGGCTCGCACGCTGGACCGCAGTCAGCTCGATGCCCAGATGCGCGGATGGGCCGAGCGTATGGGCGGTGAGACCGGGACGGCGCCAACGGACGCCGCTGCTCAGGCCAGGGAACTGGCGCGAGCGCTCGATCGCATCGCTGGCCAGCTGGGCGAGGCGGCCGGTGTCAGTGACCGCGACGGCGAGCGCCTGTCCGACACCCTCCAGCGCACCGGCGACCTGCGCACGCAGATGGCCGAGGCACAGCGGGCGCTCGACGAACTAGCGCGCGAGGCCGACACCGCGGGGACTGACCCCGAACGCCAGCGGCGCATCGAGCAACTCACGCGGGACGCCCAGGGGCGCATGGGCGAGGCACGGTCGCTGGCCGACGGCCTGCGGCAGTCCAATCCCGAGCTTCGACAGATGCCCACGACACCAGAGGACTGGAGTCCCAGCCTCTCCTCGCCGGGCACGGAAGCCTTCAAGCAGGATGTGTCGGCCTGGGAATCGCTCAAAAAGCAACTGCTGGCGGCCGTCGACCAGACCGAGCGGCGGCTGACCGATGCACTGCGTGCGCGGATGCTGAAGGATCGACTGCCCGTCGGCGGCGCGTCGCAGGTGACCGACGAGTACCGGCCGCTGGTCGACCAGTATTTCCAGTCGCTGCCGGCGCCGAGGCGTCCGCCCCGGTGATCGCCAGGATTCGGCCCGCATGACCTTTGCCGTTGTCTGGCCCTGGTGGGCTCTGGCCGCTGCCGCGCTGGGCGTGGTGCTTGCCGCGCTGGCGACCTATCGCCGCGCTGTGCCGCCGCTCACCGACGCACAGCGGGCGACACTGGTTCTCTTGCGGCTGCTGGTGCTTGGCGCGCTCGTGGTGGCCCTGCTGCGGCCCGTACGCCAGTTACCCGCGACCGAGCAGTCTACCCGGCTCGTGCCGGTGGTGGTCGATGTGTCGGGCAGCATGGGCATTCCTGATGCCGTCAACGGCCAGACTCGGCTCGAGGCGGCACGCGCGGTGGTGCAGGCGATCGAATCGGGCGTGAGCGGGTCACGACTGCGTCTCGAAGTGTGGCCGATGCATGCGGGCACGGCGGCCACCGATCTCAACGCCCTGCAGGTCGAGGGCGCGCGCAGCGATCTGGCCGTCGCCATCGACGAGGTGGCCGGTCGTGCCGTCGCGCGTGACGCGGCGGCCCTGATCCTGCTCTCAGACGGCGTGACCACCGATCCCGGGGGGCTGCCGCCGGAGCGACGCGAGGGCCTGCCCCTCTTCACCGTGGCTGTGGGTGGTGCCCAGCCCGTGCGCGACCTCGATGTGGTCCGGCTGGACGCGGGCACCGCAACCCTGCCGGGGTCGGCCATCGATCTGCTCGCCATCGTCTCGGCCCGGGGCAGCCGTGGCCAGCCGGTGACCGTGCGCCTCAGTGAAAACGGCCGACCGATCGACGTCGCCACTGTCGTCGCTGATGACGAGGCCAGTACCATTCCCTTCCGATTTGTCGTGACACCGCCGCCTGAGCAACCCACCGTGTACACGGCCGAGGTGCAGGAGACCGTGGCCGACGCCGTGCCTGCCAACAACCGGCGTCAGGTGCTGGTGCCTCCGCAGATGGGGCAGCGGCGGGTGCTGCTCATGGAAGGTGCGCCCGGGTTCGAGCACACGTTCCTGAAGCGCGCACTGGCTACCGATGCGGCGCTGTCGGTCGATGCCCTCGTGCGCAAGGGGCGGGACGACCAGGGGCGCGACACTTTCTCGGTGCAGGCCACCGAAGATCGGGCCGCTGTGCTTGCGCAGGGGTTTCCGTCGAGCCGCGAAACGCTGTTCCAGTATGACGCGCTGGTGCTCAGCAACGTCGAGGCCGAGTTCTTCACGCGCGCACAGCTCGAGCTGGTGCGACAGTTTGTGGCCGAGCGCGGCGGGGGCCTGCTGGTGATGGGCGCGCGCAGCTTCGAGCGCGAGGGCATGGCGGGCACGCCGATCGCCGACGTGCTGCCGGTGGATCCTTCCGTGCGGCGCTGGCAGGACGCGGCCGCTGATGCCGCCGCACGGAACCTGCCGGCCAATGCTCCGGCGGTCACGCGCGACGGGGCGACGCATCCGGCGACCCGGCTGTCCATCGAGGCCGATGCCAGCAGCGGCCTCTGGCGCGCACTGCCCCCGCTGGCCTCGGTGTCACCAATGGGCGCACCCCGTCCCGGTGCACAGGTACTGGCGGTGTCCGCCAATCCCGGCGGACAGGCCAGTCCCCTGATCGCCGTCCAGCGCTTCGGACAGGGGCGGTCACTTGTGTTCGGCGGCGAGGCGGCCTGGCGGTGGCGCATGATGCGTCCCTCGTCCGACACCGCATATGCCTCGGTGTGGCGCCAGATCGTGCGATGGCTGGCCGCACCCGCGCCCAGTGCCGTCACGATGCGGGCGGGGGCCGCCGCGGCGGGCGAGAGACAGACGCCGGTGACGATCGACGTGCGTGACCCGCGGTTCCTGCCGGTGGCCGATGCCGAGCTGACCCTGACGGTGCAGGCGCCCGACGGGCGCACGCGATCACTACTGCCTGTGCTGGCCGACGCGGCCGCCGGCCGCTATGCCGCCGTGGTGCCGACCGTCGATGCCGGCGTGTGGACCCTGACGGCCGAGGCGGTGCATCGGGGCGTGGTGCGGGGCACGAGCGTCCTGCACGTGCTCAGCCCGACGATGGGCGAGGAGTTCACGAGGCCTGAGGTGAACCTGCCGGTCCTGCGCCGGCTGGCAGCGGCGGGAGGAGGCGAGGCGTTCACGGAAGCGTCGGTGCCGATGCTCGTCGAACGCCTGCGCGCGATTCCGGCCGCGCCCGCCCGATATGAACAGGTCGACCTGTGGCACAACGCCTGGACGCTCACAGGTATCATCGCGCTGCTGGCGACCGAGTGGACGCTGCGTCGCCGATGGGGAATGCTATGAACACACGCCACCGATGGGCCCTGATCGTCGCAGTGTGGGCGCTGCTCCTGCCGGCGCATGCCTGGGCGGAGACACGGCGCGCGCTGATTGTGTCGGGGGCGTCCGGCGGCGAGAAGTATGCCGCCGACATGGCCCAGTGGCGGACCACACTGCGCGATGCGCTCGTCTCGCGGCACCGGTTCGATGCGGCACAGGTGCAGGTGCTCGTCGACGAGTCTGTCTCAGCCGGGACCAGGGCGACGGCGGCCAACGTGAAGAGCGCCTTGGCCAGGCTGCGCAGCGAGGCGGCTCTCGATGACTTCCTGCTGATTGTCCTCTTCGGGCACGGCACGTTTGATGGCGACGTCGCCAAGTTCAATCTCGTCGGGCCCGACCTGACGGCGGCGGAATGGCAGCAGGCGCTGGCCGGCATTGCGGGGCGGGTCGCCGTCGTCAACACCACCGAGTCGAGCTTCCCCTTCCTCGAGGCCCTCAAGGCCCGCGGGCGCATCGTCGTCACGGCCACCAATTCGGCGGCACAGAAGTATGCGACGGTCTTCCCGCAGTACTTCGTGAAGGCCATGAACGAGGCGTCGACAGACCTCGACAAGAACGGGCGCACCTCGCTGCTCGAGGTGTTTGAATCTACCAGCCTCGCCGTCGCGCAGCACTATGAACAGCAGGGCCTGCTGACGACGGAGCGGGCGCTGCTGGATGATTCGGGCGATGGCCGGGGCATCGAGCAGGGCACCGAAGGGAGCGATGGCGCACTGGCCCGCACGTGGCACATCGATGCAGAGCCGCAGGCGGCGTCTGCCGACCCGGAGGTGAAGGCCCTGCTGCAGCGGCAGCGCACGCTCGAGGCGGAGGCCGAGGCGCTCAAGCTGCGCAAGGACAGCATGCCGGCGGCCGAGTGGCAGTCTGCCTACGAAGCCCTGATGGTTGATCTGGCGCGCGTGTCGCTCGAACTGCGCAAGCGCGGCTAGGCGCCCCACCACTCCACGTGCGCACGTTCGCGTCGCTGCAGCGGCTTGACCAGCAGCACCCCGGCGACAAACCCCATGACGTGCGCCCAGAAGGCAATGCCGCCAGGCAGATCGGCCGTTGTGGCGAGGGAGCCCAGGCCGCTCAGGAACTGCAGCAGGAACCACAGGCCGAGAAAGAAGACGGCCGGCACTTCAGTAATCAGGAAGGGGAAGGGCAGCAGCGTGAGCACGCGCGAGCGCGGATACAGGACGAGGTAGCCGCCCATGACCCCGGCGACCGCACCGCTGGCGCCCACCATGGGCACCGTCGAGTCGGGATTCAGTCCCACTTCGGCCAGCGCGGCGATCAGGCCCGTGACGAGATAGAACAGCACGAACCGGGCACGGCCCAGCCGGTCTTCCACGTTGTCGCCGAAAATCCACAGATACAGCATGTTGCCAGCGGCGTGCCCGAGGCCGGCATGGACGAACATCGACGTGACCAGGGTCAGGGGAGCGGGCGAGGCCGGCGTGATGCCCCAGGTCTGAATGAAACGCTCGAGTTCCCCGGACGGCAGCGTCAGCTCATACCCGAAGACTCCCATGTTCAGCCCCAGCAGCAGGTAGGTGACGTAGGGCGTCGTGCGCGTCGGGATGATGTCCTTCAGGGGAATCATGGTCTGTGGTTAAGATCGTGTCATGACTTGTCGGACGTGCGGCACCGAGATTGCGGAGAAGGCCCTCATTTGCTATCGCTGCGGGCGGGCGACCGCTGACCCTCGCGTGGCCCCGCCCGTCTCCCGTCGTCCCTCCGCAGGGTGGCAGCCCCGGCTGGTCGTGCTGGTGCTGCTGATCGGTGTGGCTGCGGCCGTCTGGTGGTGGCTGCAGCGCGGATAGCGGACCCGCTCGGCACGAACGGTCGGCCGTCGCCGGCCCTGCGATGGCGTCAGCGACGCGCGTTTGACGCGCGGGTGTGCAGGTCCGGTAGCGCGGCCAGCACGACATCCCCGACAATCTGCAGGCTTCGGGGGCTGACCTGGTCGAGCGTGTCAGCGGCCGTGTGCCAGGCGGGATAGTCGAGGTCGATGATGTCGAGCGATGGCACGCCCGCCTCGACAAACGGCATGTGGTCGTCTTCCACCGGGAATGGCTCGTCGAGGAAGTGCGCCGCGTGGCCGAGCCTCCGCGCGGTCGACCACACAATGTCGGTCATCCACCGCGTCGAGTTGGTGTCGCGACGGACGTTGAGCGACCGGTCGCCGATCATGTCGAGCAGCACGAGTCCACGGATGGTGTCCAGCGTGCCGGCCTGGCGGGCGGCCGCGACGTAGTGGCGGCTGCCGTAGGTGTGGTTGGGGGCCACCCACTCGCCCCAGGCTTCCTCGCCGTCGAAGAACACAAACTCGGTGGTCAGCGGCAGTGGTGGCCGTGCCTTGAGCACGCGGGCCAGTTCGAGCAGGGCCCCGGTGGACGAGCCGCCGTCGTTGGCGCCGACGAAACGGAATTCCTGTACCGGCTTGGTGTCGAAGTGGCTGGCGAGCAGGAAGCGCTCGGCGCGCTGGCCCGGCAGGGTGGCCAAGACGTTGGTCATGCGCACGCGACCGACCGGGGTCTGTGCCTCGAACGACTGCTCTGAGGGACTGTAGCCATGCTGGCGGAGCGCGGCGATGATGTGGGCGCGGGTACGGGCGTTGGCTGCCGACCCGGCGGGACGCGGCCCGAAGGCCACCTGCTCGCGTACCAGCGTCATGGCGCGGGCGCTGTCGAAGGCCGGGGACGGGGAGGCGGCGGGTGCCGGCCGCTGGGCGGTGGCCGCGAGCGGGGCCAGTGCGATGGCCCCGCCCGCCAGCAGCAGTGCAACCGATGCAGCGAAGGGCAGGCGCCTGATCGCGGTCATCGGAGGTGTCCGTGGCGCTAGCGCGCCGACATCGGGACGTAGTCCCGCGTGCGGGCGCCCGTATAGATCTGCCGGGGACGGAAGATCTTCTGGTCGCTGTCGAGCAGCATTTCTTCCCACTGCGCCACCCAGCCGGTCGTGCGGGCGATGGCGAACAGCACGGCGAACATGTCGACCGGGAAGCCCATGGCTTCGTAGATGAGTCCCGAGTAGAAGTCGACGTTCGGGTAGAGCTTGCGCTGCACGAAGTACTCGTCCTCGAGCGCGATGCGCTCGAGCTCGAGCGCGATGTCGAGCAGCGGGTTCTTGCCCGTGACCTCGAAGACCTCGTAGGCCGTCTTCTTGATGATCTTGGCCCGGGGGTCGTACGACTTGTAGACCCGGTGGCCGAAGCCCATCAGGCGGCCCTCGCCGCCCTTCACGCGGCGGATGAAGTCGGGAATCGCCGAGACGCTGCCGATTTCCTGCAGCATGCGAAGCACCGCTTCGTTGGCGCCGCCGTGCAGCGGGCCATAGAGGGCGGCGGCCGCGCCGGCCAGCGCCGAGTACGGGTCGGCATGCGAGCTGCCGATGCCGCGCATGGTGCTGGTCGAGCAGTTCTGCTCGTGGTCGGCGTGCAGGATGAAGAGCACGTCGAGCGCGCGCTCGAGCACGGGGTTCGGCGTGTACTTCAACTCGGCCATCTTGAACAGCATGTTCAGGAAGTTGCCAGTGAAGCTGAGGTCGTTGTCGGGCTGGATGTAGGGGCGCCCGATGCTGTGCCGGTAGGCGTAGGCCGCAATCGTGGGCGTCTTGGCGATGAGCCGCAGCATCTGCAGCTTGCGCCGCGCGGTGTCGTTGATCGCCTTGCCGTCCTTGTAGAAGGTCGACATCGCCGCCACCGTGCTCACGAACACGCCCATCGGATGCGCGTCGTAGTTGAAGCCCTCGATGAACTTCTTGATGTTCTCATGCACCATCGTGTGCATGGTCACCTGGTGCTCCCAGGCCTTCAGCTGGGCCGGCGTCGGCAGCTCGCCGTTCAGCAGCAGGTAGGACGTCTCGAGATAGGTGCTGTGCTCGGCCAGCTGCTCGATGGGATAGCCCCGATACTCGAGCACGCCGATGTCGCCGTCGATGAAGGTGATGCGGCTGCGGCACGACGCGGTGTTCATGAACGCCGGGTCGTAGGTCAGCAGACCGGTGTCGTCGGGTGCCTCGGTCTTGATCTTCTTGAGATCAGTGGCCTTGATCGCACCATCGGAGATGGGAAGCTCGTACGTCTTGCCCGTGCGGTTGTCGGTGATTGTGAGCGTGTCAGCCATGGCGTAAATCCACTTTATTGTAGTCCAGGGGCCCCATGCTGGAGACACCAGAACGGCGGTGGAACCTATGCGTAGAACGCATGGTGTCCATCACGGCAGACCGGTGAGGGGTGCGGTAGTGCCGGGCCGGCCGTCAGTGTCCGGCTGGCGGCTGATGGCGCACGTCCCTGGCCGACACCATGAACACCACCGCCTCGGCGATGTTGGTGGCATGGTCGCCCACCCGTTCCAGGTGCCGGCCGATCAGCAGCAGGGCGAGGGCGGGGCCGATGCGCTCGGGGGTGCGGGCCATCTCGGCCTGCAGGTCCTGAAACAGCTGGGCGTTGAGCCGGTCGAGGTCCTCGTCGGCGGCCAGCACCGAGGCGGCCCGCGCCGCGTCACGGCGCACGCAGGCATCGAGGGCATCGCGCAGCATGGTCGCCGCATGGCGGCCCATCCGCTCGACCAGGGGAGCCTGCGGCAGGGGCGGATGGCTCACCACCTCGAGCCCGCCTTGCGCGATGTTGATGGCCAGATCACCCACGCGCTCCAGGTCACTGTTGACCTTGATGATGCCGACGACTGCCCGCAGGTCGACGGCCACCGGCTGCTGCAGCGCCAGGATGGTGAGGCTGTGGGCGTCGATGTCGCGCTGCAGGTCGTTGATCGGGCCATCCTGCTGCAGCACGGTGTCCAGCACCGTGCCCTGGCGGTCGATGACGCCGGTCACCGCCTGGCGCAGCTGTTCCTCGGCCAGTCCGCCCATGGCGAGCAGGCGCCGGGTCAGGGCGTCGCGTTCCTCTTCGAAGTGCCGCAGCAGTCGTTCCATGGCGTGGTGCGTCAGGGTCAGCTGCAGCGGCCGGTGACGTAGTCTTCGGTCAGCCGCTCAGCGGGGGTGGTGAACAGGCGCGCGGTCGGGCTGCATTCCACCAGCCGCCCCAGCCACAGGAAGGCGGTCTGATCGGAGACGCGCGCCGCCTGTCGGAGGCTGTGCGTGACGAGCACCACCGTTAGCCGCTGCCGCCAGGCGTAGATCAGCGACTCGATGCGCTGCGTGGCGACCGGATCAAGCCCGGCGGACGGGTCATCCAGGAGCAGCACTTCCGGTCCGAGCGCCAGGGCGCGGGCGAGGGTCAGCCGCCGTTGCTGACTGGCCGAGAGCGCCCGTGCAGGCCCGTCGAGCTGATCCTTCACCTCGTCCCAGAGGTGTACTTCGCGCAGCGCCTGCTCGGCCCGGCCCGTCTGCTCGTGCCTGCCGCGGCACTGGCCGCTGACCTGCAGGCCGTAGGTCATGTTGTCGAGCACGCTGCCTGGCAGTAGCGCCGTGTCGGCCCCGACCAGGCCGACCCGCCGTCGCAGCTCGGTGGTGCGGACGTCCGGGGAGAAGATAGACGCGCCGTGCAGCCGGACATCGCCCTCGATCCGCACGGCCGGCAGCAGGGCCACCATACGGTTCAGCGTTCGCAGCAGAGTGGTCTTGCCGCAGCCGGTGGGGCCGATGATCGCCGTCACGGTGCCCGCGGGAATGTCGAGCGACACGCCATCGAGCGCCCGGACGCCACCCACATGGACGGAGAGGCGGAGCGTCTGCATCACCACGAGCGGAACTCCCGCAGCGAGGACCGGGTCTGCAGCAGCCAGACGCCAGCCAGGGTCAGGCCGACCAGCAGCCAGATCGCGGGAGGGACGTCGGCGAACCCGGCAGGCAGGCGCATCAGGTCACCCACCGAGGAAGTCGCCGGGGTGAGATCCCAGCGGGCCTGCATGCCCCGCGACCACGACGGCATGGCGGCGGGATCGGTGGCCGCCACGCCGATCAGCACGAGCGGCCCCCAGTCGGCGGTCGTCTTCGCGACGGCTCCGCTCAACCGCCTGAGCATCGGTCTCGCGGCGGCGGGCAGCACGAGCTGCCGCAGCGTCTGCCGGCGGCTGGCCCCGAGCGCCCACGATGCCTCCCGGAGGGCCACGGGCACCGACGCCAGCGCAGAGCGGACGGACAGTGCCGCATGGGGGCCCAGCAGCAACGCGAACAACAGCGCGGCCTCGGCGGCGCCGGGGGGACTCTGTCGGGCGGCGGCCATCACCACGAGCAGCAGCGTGGCATAGACGAGGGGAGGCAGCGCCGAGAGCCAGGTGATGACGCCATCCATGCGCCGGGGCCACCGGGTGCCCCCGGCGAAGTCTTCGACGTAAATCCCGACCAGGGTGCTTGAGAGCAGGGTCGCGGCGGCCGCCCCCAGCACCAGCGGCCCGAGCCCGGCGTCCGGCGACGGCGGGCTGTCGGCCCAGCCGCCCGGCGATGCGGCTGTGGCCGCCTGGAGCAGCGCGACGGTCAGCAAGGCCCCGAGTGCCTGGGCGCCGGCGGCCAGGGCCGCGCCGGCGAGCGCGGGAAAGGCCGCGGGCAGCACCAGGGTGAGCGTGATGGACAGCGGACTGGCCCCGAGCGCGGCCGCCGCATCCCGCAGGGGCGGGGTGATCCCACGCAGGATGCGGTCGCTATGGACCGAGAGCCTCGGCGTCAGTACCAGGGCCAGCAGCAGCGGCGCGAACCACGAGGACGACCACGTTGCGGGAGCAGGGGCCATGGTCACAAGCGCCAGCAGCAGCGCGACCATGGGAATCCCGGCCAGCAGGCGCACCGTCTGCCGGAGGCCTGCTGCGACAGCTGGCGGTAGCTGGGGCAGCACCAGGGCTCCGCCGACCGCCAGGGCCGCAGCCATCGCGAGCGCCAGAACGGCGACGACGATCAGGCCGGGCAGTGACAGCGCCTGGACGGGCAGCATGTCCAGAGACTACTCCGGTTCCGGACACCCCGTCCGTTACCGGCGTGTTAAATCGGCGCGCAGGTGGCGCCGGGCCGGCACACGCGCGGTCCGCGTGCGGGTCGCCGCAGGGCCGGCCTGATCCTGCTGGATCTTGGCGAGTACGACCGGCTTGCCGAGGGCCTCTTCAAGCACCGGCAGCTGCCGCCGGGTCGCCCACGCCTCAAGCTCGGCGTCGCCATTCACCGTCAGGTGCAGCCTGATGTCAGCCCCCCGGTCGCGCAGGGTGAGCTGCTGCACGACACCGTGGCGGGACCGGTCGAGCGTCTCGGCGAGGCGCAGGAAGGCTGCCAGGATGCGGACACGGCGGCGGTCGGCGGTGTCGAGTGCAGCGAAGCCCTCGTGATCGCGCTTGGGTGCGGCGCGCCGATGGTAGCGGGCGATGAGGGCCATCAGGTCGATCTCACGGGGCTCGAATCCGCGCAGGTCTCCGTGCTTGATCAGGTAATGGGAATGGCGGTGATGGCGTTCGAAGCTGATGTGATTGCCGATGTCATGCAGCAGGGCTGCATACTCCAGCCACTCACGCTCGGTATCGCTGTAGCCGTGCAGCCGCCGGGTGTCGTCGAACATGGCCAGTGCCAGTCGTGTGACCTGCCGCGCGTGGGCATCTTCCCACTGGCAACGCTCGGCCAGCTCCATGACCGACCGTCTCCGGACATCCGGATACTGATCGGCGCGGGCGATGTCACTGGCATGCTTCCGGATGTAGTCGAGGACGACGCCCTCGCGCAGGGCGAGGTCGCACAGCGTCAGTTCATGGGCCCCCAGCCGGTCCATCAGGGTGTCGAGCAGGATGGCTCCGGCCACCACCAGGTCGACACGTTTCGGGTCGAGTCCGGGAATCTGCAGGCGGGCATCGAGGTCGAGGGATGTGACCAGCTTCCTCACCTGGCGGATTGCCCGCGCGGACACCCGCAGGTTGCGCAGTTCGTCGGGCGGCGTCCCGTACTCGAGCGTTGCGGCCAGCTGGCCGATCGACAGGATGGTCCCCGACGTGCCGACCACGCGTCCCCCGCCGGCGCCCCCGATCAGTGCGAGGTATTCGTCGACGTCCTGGCGGATGAAGTCGACCAGCCGGCGCTCATCCCTGCGCGAGAGGGGATCCGAGAGCACGAAGCGCTCGGTGAGACGGATGACGCCCAGCTTGAACGATCGTGCGAGCCGCGCCTCTGGACCGCTGCCAAGCGTGATCTCGACACTGCCGCCGCCGATGTCGATCGCCACGACGGGCGCGGTGGTGTCGACGCCGTAGACGACGGCCCGGTGAATCAGCCGCGCTTCCTCCGTGCCCGAGATGAGTCGGGGTCTGATGCCGGTATGTGTTTCGATCGCCGACAGGAATGCACCGCCATTTTGGGCTTCCCGCGTGGCGCTTGTGGCAACGGCCAGGAGCTGGTCCACCTGATGCGAGCGAGCCAGGCGCTCGAACTTCGACAGCGCCTGCAGGGCTGCCGTCTGCGGGGCACGCGCCAGTTCGCCGCCGTCGAGGCCGCCGCTGCCGAGCCGCACCATCTCCTTCTCGCGGTCGATGATCTCGAACGACTGGTCGCCGCGCACCTGCACCACGATCATGTGCACCGAATTGGTTCCGATGTCGATGGCGGCCAGTCGCATGGCAGGGCGTGCGGGTCAGCCGTCAGTATACTGACCCCGCCATGCGCGTGCTCGTCGTCATCAACCCGTTCTCCGGCGCCAGCCGGCGCCAGCCCGTGCCGGCGCGCGTGGCACTGGCGACGCGCGTCCTGCAGGCGTCGGGCCACGAGCCTGATGTGCGCGTGACGACCGGGCCTGACGATGCCCGCCGCTGGACGCAGGAGGCGGTAGCGGCTGGCGTCGACCGGGTCGTGGCATGGGGAGGAGACGGCACGGTGAATGCCGTGGCATCGGCGCTGGTCGGCTCACAGACCACCCTGGCCATCGTCCGTGCGGGGTCGGGCAACGGCCTGGCGCGCGAACTGGGGGTGCCCGCCGACGCCGAATCGGCGCTGCAGATGGCGGCCGGGCCGGTGACACGCGTGATCGATGTGGCGAGGCTCAATGGCCGCTGGTTCGTGAACGTCGCCGGCGTGGGCTTCGATGCCGAGGTGGCGCACGGCATCGCGAAGCCCGGGGCTCGCCGGGGCCTGCTGGGCTACGTCTGGCTGGTGGCCACGCTCGGGCCGCGGTATCGTCCCCGCCGCTATACCGTCTCGGTGGACGGAGAGGTACTGGCGATGCGGGCGTGGGTGATTGCGCTCGCCAATTCCCGCCAGTACGGGCACGAGGCCATCGTGGCGCCCCGGGCCAGGCTGGATGACGGCCTGCTTGACGTGGTGGTGGTGGAGACACCGCCGCTGTGGCAGGTGGTGCGCGACCTGCCGAGGCTCTTCCGCGGTCGCCTGGCGCCGGGGCCCTGCCTGCACATGCGCCAGGGGCGGACGATCCGAATCACGCATGACGGACCGATGGCCGCGCACGTGGACGGCGAGCCCCTGATGGCCGACGGAGTGGTTGACGTCACGCTGACACCCGGTGCGCTCCGCGTCTGCGTGCCGGCGGGTGCTGATCAGGCAAGGAATCGGTAGCCGAGTCCCACGACCGTCTCGATCTGCTGCCCGGCGGGCCCGAGCTTGGCCCGCAGACGGCCGACATGCACATCGACCGACCGGGTTTCGATGACCTGGTCGTAGCCCCACACCCGCTCGAGCAGCCGGTCGCGCGAGAGCACCCGGTTCCGGTTCTCGACGAGATACTTCAGCAGTTCAAATTCGCGACGAGTCAGGCGCACTGGCGCGCCATCTACGGTAATCGACACGGCGTCGAAGTCGGCGACGAGGTGCCGTCCCCGATACACCTGCGCCGTCGGCGCTTCGGCCGACTTGCCCCGCCGCAGGGCCGCGCGCACGCGGGCCGCCAGTTCACGCAGGCTGAACGGCTTGGTGATGTAGTCGTCGGCGCCGGCATCGAGACCCGTCACCCGGTCAGACTCGCTGGCCATGGCCGTCAGCATGATGATGGGCACCTGAGCTGTGGCCGAACGCGCCTTGAGCAGTCGACAGACTTCCAGGCCACCGAGCACGGGCAGGTTAAGGTCGAGAATGATCACATCCGGGGGCTGCTCCCCCGCCAGCTTCAGGGCCTGATCGCCGCTGGTGGCGACCTCGACCGTGGCAATCCCTCCCCGTTCGAGGGCATGCCTGATCAGTCCGGCAATCTCCTGTTCGTCTTCGACAACCAGCACCCGGGGACGGGTCGCGGCGGGGCACATACCTGAACCAGACTAGCGGCCGGAGGTTTCCTTCCCGTGACGAACCGGTTAATTGTGGGTTACGTCTGCGTCCTCACACCCGGGTGCCCGGGGGAATCACGCTCCCCTTCGGGACCACGATGATACCGTTGCGGATGCAATAGCCGTCGCCGTCGGCCTGATCCACATTCGCCGCATTGACGAGCTGCACATCGTCACCGATGTGGGCGTTCTTGTCGACGATGACGCGGTCGAGCGTGACGCGGCAGCCAATGCCGAGGGGCACGGTCTGCCCGGCGTGCGTGCGCTCGATCTCGGGCTGGTAGTAGTCGGCGCCGAGCAGCACCGATCGGCTGATGCGGGTGCCGGCGCCGATGCGCGAGCGGATGCCCACCACCGAATCGTTGACGACGGCGTGCTCGAGGTAACAGCCCTCGGCAATCAGCCCGTTGGTGACCTGCGAGCCTACAAGCTTCGACGGCGGCAGGAACCGGGTGTGCGTGTAGATCGGATAGACGGGGTCGTAGAAGCTGAAGGGCGCATGTGGCCGCGTCAGCATCACGTTGGCATCGTAGAAGCTCTGGATGGTGCCGACATCGGCCCAGTAGCCGCGGTGTGGGAAGGCGCGGACGCGATAGCGCTGCAGTGCGGCAGGAATCAGCTCGCGCCCGAAGTCATGGCCGGTCTCGGTCTCCAGCAGTTCGAGGAGCACGTCGCGCGAGAACAGGTAGATGCCCATCGACGCGATGAACGGCCGTGCGGGATCGGCCTGCGTAAAGCCGGTGCCGCGTCCGAGCTGCGGAGCCATGGCGGCCAGGCGATCGGCAGAGGGCTTCTCCTCGAAGCCGGCGATGCGTCCGCGGCCGTCGAACGTGAAGATGCCCATGCCGGTGGCCTCGCCGGCATCGACCGGCAGGGCAGCGATCGTGACATCGGCCTGCTGCTCGAGATGCGCATCGAGCAGCTCGGCGTAGTTCATGCGGTAGAGATGGTCACCGGCGAGGATCAGGTAATGCTCGGCCTCGTGCTGGATGAAGTGGCGCTGCGCCTTGCGCACGGCGTCGGCGGTGCCCTGGAACCAGGCGGTCGACTCCGGCGTTTGCTCGGCCGCCAGAATTTCGACGAAGCCGCGTGAGAAGTGATCCATCCGATAGGTGCGGCTGACGTGCCGGTTGAGCGAGGCCGAGTTGAACTGCGTCAGGACGAAAATCCGGCGCAGATCGGCGTGCAGGCAGTTGCTGATGGGCACGTCGACCAGGCGGTACTTGCCGCCGATGGGCACGGCCGGCTTCGACCGCAGTTCGGTCAGTGGATGCAGGCGGCTGCCTTGACCGCCGCCGAGGATGAGGGCCAGGACATTGCGCATCACGGGGTCAGGATACCAGCAGACGGGTCGCGGCGGCCCTGCGGATGCGGCCTCACCAGAGGCCGATGAGCTTCCACCACCCGAAGCCGACGGTGAGCCAGAGGGCCATGTTGGCGAGCGAGACGATGAACCCGACGCGCCACCAGTCTCGGAGCGGGACGTAGCCGAGCCCGAAGAGGATCGGCGCCGGGGTGGTGCCGTAGTGCGTCAGCCCGGCGGGCAGATTGGCCAGGCAGAGCAGGCTGTAGACGGCCAGCGGCGGCGGGACGCCGAGGCCGACGAGCAGCACGACGAAGGGAGGGAAGAGCGCAAGCATGTGTGCCGTGATGCTGGCGAAGGCATAGTGCGTGTAGAAGTAGACGACCAGCACGGCCAGCAGGACGACGATCCAGGGAATGCCTGCGAACAGCGCACCCACCGAGGTGGCAAACGCGGTGGTGACCCCGGTGCCGTTGAGCAGTTCGCCCATCCGCAGCAGGCCGCCGTACCAGACGAAGACATCCCAGGCCGACTTCTCGCGCATGGCGGTGTCCCACGGCAGCGTGCCGGTGACGAGCAGGACGCCGAACCCGGAGAGGGCGACGACGGTCACGTCGAGCCGGTGCCAGGCCGACGTCATCCAGAGCAGGCCCACGCCGGCGAAGACCGCCAGGGTGATGCGTTCAGCGGGTGACATCGGGCCCATGCGGGCCAGTTCGGCGGCAGCGAAGGCCGGTGCCTCGGGCGTGCGGCGCACCGTGGGCTGCATCACGCGCTGCACGACCCAGGGCAGCACGAGAGCCGAGGCGAGCCCGGGCACGAGAGCCGCCACGAACCAGCTGGACCAGGTGACCTCGACCTGCACCAGCGTGCGGGCGAGGTTGGCGCCGAGGATGTTGCTGGCCTGGCCCGTGAAGAACATGGCGCACGCGACGCCCGAGCCCTGGTAGATGCCGGCGACAAGGTAGGCACCGAGCCGGTTGGCGGTCGGACCGGGAGACGAGTCGAAGAGGTCGGCGATGCGGACGGCGATCGGCGTGATCATGCCTGCCGTGCGCGCCGTAATCGATGGCACGCCCGAGGCCAGCGTGACGTCGGTCGCGAGCAGCGCATAGGACACGCCGAGTGAGCTGCTGCCGAAGGCGCGGATAAAGAGCAGCGCAATGCGCCGCGCCAGCCCGGTGTCGAGCATCGTCCGGGCGATGAGCATGGCGAGGATGACGAGCCACACGGACGGCTCGGCATAGCCGCCGAGGGCCTGCTTGATGGGCGTGCCGTTGGCGGTCATGGCCGTGAGGCCCAGCAGCACGAGGGCCGAGGCGGGCAGCGGCTCGACGATCATTCCCGCAATGACGCAGAGGAAGATGGCCGCCAGCCGCCAGCCTTCGGGCGTCACCGTCTCGGGACGCGGAATGACGAACACCACCAGCGCATAGAGCGCCGCCAGTATGAGCCAGCCGCGCAGTTGCGCGCGCGCCGTCGGGACCCGGGCTTCAGCCATGCGCGCGGATTATAGTGCGCGGCCGCGCCGCCGGGGTCTGTGGCTGGCGCACGCCGTATCCCCGGTCAGAGCAGTCCGTCGCCCCAGGGACCGGTGATGGCCAGCGTGATACCGGGTCGCTGAACATTGACAAACAGCCAGCGGCCATCCGGGCTGTATGCGGCCCCCGCAAACTCGCCGCCCGTGAAGTCGCCACGCAGGTCTCCGCGTTCGCCGTTGAGCCTGACGTTGTTGCGGGCGAAGCGGAACACGCGGCCCTCGCGCGTGAGGCCGTGCACACAGGGATTGGCAGTCCCGTCCTCGCACAACGCCACGCCACCCCGCGGACTGACGGTCAGGTTGTCCGGCATGTTCATCACGTCGGCCGACGGCGACTCGAAGACCAGGCGCAGTTGCTGGCGCTCGATGTCCAGTTCCCAGACCTGGCCCATCTTCACGGCGCCGCCACTGGTGCTGGTGACGAGGATCCGACCGTCGCGATAGGAGGCACCTTCCAAACGGGCGAACATGGCGCCGCCCTGGTGCCAGCCCTGCATGAACACCCCGTCGCCCCGTCGGGGACCGTCGGGGGCGTGCGCCCGCGTCGGCTCGGCGATGGGCACCCAGCGGATCGGCACCACGGTACCGGGCGGCTGATGTCCGCGCAGGTCATGCTGCGGGCGACCGTCGACGGCGAGCATCTCGAGGCGCCCGCCCCTGGCGAGCTGTCCAGGTACGGTCGGCGTGAACCGGTAGAGCCCCGCCCGGTCGGCATCTTCGGTCTCGTAGACAACGCCAGTGCGCGGGTCGACGGCCACCGCCTCATGCGAGAAGCGCCCCATCGCTTCCAGCGGTTCGCCAGTGGGCGTTCCCTCGGCCGGCACGTCGAAGACGAAGCCGTGGGGACGGTCAAGGCGCGCGCCGGGGCTGTCGGGCCCCAGTACGGTTTCCTCACAGGTCAACCAGCTGTTCCACGGGGTCGGCCCGCCGGCGCAGTTGCGCAGGGTCCCCGACAGGCTCACGTGGGACGAGCGCAGGGCGCCGGAGACGCTGTCCAGCACGAGCGTCGTGGTGCCGCCACCTCCACGCGCATCGTAGTGGTGGGCTCGGCCGAAGGCGGGGCCGGGGTCAAGCTCATGGTTGCGGACGAGATGCACGTGCCCATCGCGGCCGGCGAAGGCGGCCATGCCGTCGGGCGCCCCAGGCATGATGCCGCCGTCGCTGAGCCGATCGCCCGTCCAGGCGAGGCTGCGATAGCGGAAGCCCCTCGGCAGTTGCAGCAGGGGCAGGCCGGTGGTGTCGTCCGCCACCGGGAAGAGTGGCCCGTATCCTTCGGCTTGCGGCAGCTGGCCCGTGGAGGCCACCTGCCACGCGAGGGCCTCGAGCGGGGCGAATGCTGAGAGCGAGGCCAGCGTGGCCTGCTGAAGGAAACGTCGGCGGGTCGTACGGTCGGTCATGGCACCTTGCTCCGGAACGTCAGGGGTGCCGCCGGGCGTCGGCGGCGAAGGCTTCGTATTGGTCAGTCGCAATGAAATCAACGCCGGCGCGACGCGCCGCCTGCCACCGGAGCGCGACGGCATCGGGAGAGCCGAAGTTGTAGCTCGGCGTCCAGCCATCGCCCGGACCGGCATGGCCGTTCAGTGTGTAGACCCGCATCCACAGACCGAGGGCATGGGCTCTCGACACGAGGGCCGTCAGGCGTTGCGCATCAGCCGCATCCCACGCACCAGCCTGCACCTGTCCACCCGCTTCAACAATGGCCCAGGGGAAGTTCACCCAGCGGCGGTAACTGCTCGCGGCCTCGGGCATGGCGCGTTCCGGGGCCAGCGCCGCATAGGCACGGGCGCGGGCCTCAGGTTCCCCGGGCAGCGTCACCGCGGCGCCGGGCACCGTGCCGAAGACCAGCAGCGGGGCCCCCTCGGGAACGGCGTCAAAGAACGTCCGTTCCTGATCAGTCCCGTTCTCGGTCAGTACCAGCAGCGGCCCTGGCACCAACCCCGAGGGCGGTTGTCCGTGCGGGCGCTTTGGCGCTGTCGTGAGCCAGCGCCGATGACGCTCGAGTAGCGCCCACACCGCCCGATGGTGTTCGGGTTCGTTGGTCTTGAAGTCGAGGTGCAGCACCAGCACGGGCCAGGTCTCTGGCCGGGGCACGGAGAGGGCCTGTTCCATCTGGGCACGCACGGCATCGAAGAAGTGGGCCTCGAGCGTCGGCTCGTCGCCGACAGGCGGGCGGTCGTGGAGCACCACGGAACGCCCCGGCGACGTGGCCGTCGGTGCCACCCAGGCCAGGTCCTGTTCGATGGCCAGGAACGGCGCACCGGCCCTGCGCGCGCGCGCCAGCCGGTCGGTCCATTGCCCGCGTTCCGGGTAGCAGTTGTGGGCGTGCAGATGCACCCGGCTGCCCGGCACCATGACGGCGGGGGCCGGTTGTGCGTGTGTGCGACCGGCGAGCGCCCAACCTGTCACCACCAGCATCAGGGCCGCGCCAAGGCAGCTGGGGAAGATCAGGTGACGCGGGCGATCCATGCGCCGCAGTAAACCACGCCGCCGTAACGCCCGTGCAAAATTCCAGCAGTCACGCCGATGTTGCAGACCTTTTGCGCCGCTGTTGCGCAGGGCCGCTACGGTGATCTCCATGTTCAGCCGCCTCTTTCATGCTCTGTTGCTGCTCTGCAGTGTGCTGGTGCTGCCAGCCACGGCTCAGGTTGACCGCGCCACCATCACCGGCACCGTGACCGACCCCTCGTCGGCCCGCGTGGGGCAGGCCACGGTCTCACTCACTCATCTGTCGACGGGGGTGACCGAGCGGGTGTCCACCACGACCGACGGGGTGTATCGAGTTCTGAACCTGGCGCCGGGCACATACCTGGTCGAGGTCGGGGCCAACGGCTTCCAGACACTGTCCCAGACCATCGAACTGTCGGTCGGCCAGCGAGCCAGTCTCGACGTCTCGCTCGCCGTCGGAGGCGTGGGCGAAACGGTCAAGGTGGAAGGCGTGACGCCGCTGCTCGATACGCAGAGCGCGGTGGTCGGCACCGTGGTCAGCCGGAACGAAATTGCCAACCTGCCACTGGCCATCCGCAACTGGGATGACCTGCTGTTCACGATTCCCGGCGTGCAGGGCGATCGGTACACCGAGCAGACTGGCACGACCAATGCCGGCCGCACGGGCGGCGTCAGCATCCACGGCAACCGGTCCCTGCAGAACAACTTCCTGCTGGACGGTGTTGACAACAACTCCATCTCCACCAACGTGCAGGAGCTGAGCACGCAGGTCTCGCGTCCCTCCATCGACGCCATTGGCGAGTTCAAGGTGGTCACCAGTCCCTTCGCCGCGGAATATGGCCGTGCACCGGGGGGCGCTATCGTGGTGACCACCAAGTCAGGCACCAATGACATCCGCGGCACCGCATACGACTACTACCGTGACGAGCGGTTCGATGAGCGGACATTCTTCGCGAAGCGGGCGAACCTGACCAAGCCGTCGAATGACCAGAACCAGATTGGCTTCAACGCGGGCGGTCCCCTCGTCCGGAACCGCGCCTTCTTCTTCGGTGATTTCGAAGCCACCCGCATCAGCCAGGGCGTGCTGCGCGCAGGGCGTGTGGCCACGCCGAATGAACGCAACGGCATCTTCACCTCGGCGATTCGTGATCCGCTGACCGGCCAGCCGTTTCCGGATAACACCATTCCCGCCAGCCGCCTCGATCCGGTCGCACGGGCCGTGATGAACCTGGTGCCCCTGCCGAACACCACCGGCACCAACAACTTCGTGCGCCAGCCGAACGTCGAGGACAACGGCGAGCGCTATCTGGGACGCGTCGATGTGAAGCCCGGCACCAGTGACAGCCTGTTTGTCCGCTACATCTACACCGACCGCACCCGGTTCGTGCCCGGGTTCCTCGGCGGCATTGTCGACGGGACGTCGACCTCGGCCTGGGGCCGCAACTTCCTCACGTCGCATGCCGCGGTCGGCGGATGGACCAGGGTGCTGGGCTCTGCCGTGGTCAATGAACTGCGCGTGTCGTATGCACGCGGCATCTCCGATGGCCAGCAGGACCCGTTCGGCCAGGACGGCATCGCCCAGATCGGCTTCAAGGGCGTGCCGGCCAATCCGACGGTGAGCGGCGGCATCATGGGCGTCGACATCTCGGGTCACGTGCGACTGGGCTCGCCGAACTTCATGCCCAAGTACCAGTTCACGACGCAGATGCAGTTCCTGAACACCCTGTCGGTCCTGCGCGGTAATCACCAGTTCAAGGTCGGGGCCGACATCATGGCCCCCATGAACAATGAATACGTCGACATTCCGTCGACCCGCGGGAACCTGGGCTTCAACGGGCAGTTCACGGGCAATGCCCTGGCGGACTTCATGCTCGGTTATGTGCGGCAGGCCGAACTGTCGAACGTGCACATCGTCAACCAGCGCCGCTATGCGTATGGCCTCTTCATCCAGGACGACTGGCGCGTTACGCCTGCGCTGACCCTGAATCTGGGCCTGCGATACGACTTCATGTCACCGTCGTACGAGCGCGACAACCTGATGGCCAACTTCAACCCGGCCACGGGCACCCTGGTCTACGCCAAGGCCGGCTCGCTGGAAGACCGCGCCCTGGTGGCGCCCGATCGCAACAACTTCGGCCCGCGCGTGGGTGTGGTGTATCAGGTCACTGCACGCACGGTAGTACGGGGCGGCTACGGCATGTTCTTCAATGCGCTCGATCGCATCGGGTCGGAAGATCAGCTGGCCCTGAATCCCCCGGGACTCATCAACAACAACCAGCTGACGTCCTCGACGACGGCCCCGGTGTTCTTCCTGCGTGACGGCTTCCCGGCCAACTACCTCGATCCGGGCAACATCGTGCTGAGCCGCCTGCTGGTGCGCGCAGCGAATCCGGTGGGCACCAATGCCACGTTCCAGCAGGTGGCCGTGGGAGTCGAACGGCAACTGCGCCGCAACCTGGTGGTGTCGGCGGATGGGATCGGCAACTTCGGCCGCAACATTGCGGTGCTGCGCAACCTCAACCAGCCGGCCAACGGTAACGGTGCGCGTCCCTACCCGGCGTTCGCACACATTCAGTGGCGTGACCCGATCGGGACCTCGCGCTACTACGGCGTGGACCTCGCCGCCGAGAAGCGCATGGCCGACGGCTACAGCTGGCGCCTGGCCTACACGCTGTCCGAGGCGCGTGACCAGGCCCCCGAGCATCTGGCCGCCACGTCGGGCCGACAGCAGGACACGAACAACATCGATGCCTGGGAGGGCCCTGCGGACTTCGACGTGCGGCATCGCTTCGTGGGGACGTTTGTCGCAGAGTCGCCAGTGGGCGCTGACCGGCCGGTGAACCTCGGCCGCGCGGGCAATGCGCTGCTCGGGGGATGGTCGCTGAGCGGCATCTACACCGCACGCTCGGGACGTCCCTTCACGGTGACCCAGGGAGGCCTGGAAGGCGCGACCTGGATGCCGAATCTGGTGGGGACCCCCGAAGGGCAGCGCACCGTGGACAGCTGGTACAACGTGGCGGCGTTCCAGCGTGTGAATCCTGGCGTGTTCGGCAACAACACGCGGAACTCACTGCGGGGACCAGGCTACGCCACGCTCGATTTCGCACTGCAGCGCCGACTCACCTTCACCCAGCGATTCGCAGCAGCCCTGCGGTGGGACGTGTTCAACGTGCTCAACCGGGCGAATCTCGGCAACCCCGACAGCAACATCACCGGTGTCACGGCCGGTTCGATCACCTCCCTGGCGGGTGATCCCCGCGTGATGCAGTTCTCGCTGCGCCTGTTCTTCTAGGCAGTGACGATCTCACGAGTGCGTGCCATCGACGCCCCGATCAGCCGGACCGGCTGGCCGGGGTGTCTGCTGTGGGGGCTGCTGGTTGCGGCGTCGGGATGCAGGCCGACGCCGCCCGTCCGGACCGCTGTCACCTTCCCGGTCACCGTCACGCTCCAGGGCGAGGTGACCCGGGCCGACTACGAAACCCTGCGTGAACTGCCGTTCGATGTGCCGGCAGGTACTGCGCGCATCGAGCTGCAGCTCGAGGCCGAGGGCAGCGACGCCCGTACCGTCTTCGACGTGGGTCTCCGCAGCCCGGAGGGGCTGCGCGGCTGGAGCGGCGGACGCCACGAGCGGCTGCACATCTCGGCCCTGGAAGCCAGCGCCGGATATCTGCCGGGGCCAATTTCGGCAGGACGCTGGGCCGTGATTCTCGGGGTGCCCAACATCCGTGATGGCCGCCGCGACGCATTCCGTGTATCGGTGATCCTGAGCGATCGGGCGCGCGAGTGGGGCCCCGTCGTGCGGAGCGGGCCGGCCTGGTATGCCGGCGACCTGCACGCACACTCGGGCCACTCGGATGGCCGGATTCGCCTCGGCACGCCGCAGGCCATCGGCGGCCCCGTGCATGTGGTGTTCGAGGCCGCCAGGCAGGCGGGGCTCGACTTCGTCACGCTGTCTGATCACAACACCGCCGCCCACTGGCTTGATGTGGCACGCCTGCAGCCCTTCTATGCGCCCATGCTGCTGCTGCCTGGACGCGAAGTGACCACGTATCGCGGCCATGCCAACACGGTGGGGGAGCGGGCGTTCAGCGACTTCCGTCTGTCTTCGCCGCAGGCGTCTCCAGTCGAAGTCGTGGCACCCATCCGGGGGAGCGGCGCCTTCGTTTCCATTAACCATCCCGGCCGTCCCGACGACGAGACCTGCATGGGCTGCGGATGGAACGTCGATGACGAGGCGATGCTGGAGGCGGTGGACGGCGTCGAGATCGTCAATGGCATGACGCACAGCGGTCCCCAGTCGGGATGGGCGATCTGGGCCCGGTGGCTCAATCGCGGGCATCGCCTGACCGCCGTGGGGGGCAGCGACGAACACACGCCGGAAGAGACCGCCGACTACGCGCTGGGGCAACCGACCACGGTCGTCTGGGCCGAGTCGCTCTCGGAAGGGGCCCTCGTGGCCGGTCTCAAGTCGGGGCGGGTCTATGTGCGGGTCGACGGGCCCGGCGGGCCCACGCTCGACCTCCGGGCCACGGATGGAGTCACCACCTGGCAGATGGGCGATGAGGTACCAGCGTCGGCCCTGAACGGGCTGCGGTTCGAGGCTGACGTGGCCGGCGCCGACGGCCAGCGGGTGGAGTGGATCCGGAACGGCGAGGTCGTCGCAACGCGAAGCATTCAGGGCCCGGCAGTGCGACTGCCGCAGGCCCTGACGGTGGTCGATGGCGACTGGGTGGCACTGACGGTTCGGCAGGGCACCGTCCCGACCGCGTTCAGCAATCCCGTGTATATCGGCCGGCGGCGGCGATGACACCGGCTACCTCGCCTGCCTGCAACTTTACACGACCGTTACCCGGCCGTCATCGACGCTTCACGCCCGGCCGCTAGCCTGTCCAGAGAGTGGCAACCAACCATCCCTATTCATTCGTGACGAGGCTTTCCATGATGAGCCGTGTTCTTGGTTCGGGCCTGTGCTCGATCCTGCTGCTGACCGCCCCGGCCGGAGACGCCCGGGCGTTGACCCTGGCGGAGCAGTCCGCCGCCCGGACCGTGCGCGTCACGGGCGTGGTCAAGGACGACCGCAACGGCATCACGCTGCCAGGCGTGCCGGTCGAGGTCGAGGGCCGGAGTGACACGGTCTACACCGACGTCGACGGCCGGTATGTGCTCGACCTGCCGCCGGGCACCTACCAGCTGCGCGTGGTGCTTGATGGCTACCAGGAGCGCAAGGTGGCCGTGACGGTGACGGCCGGCGCACGCATTCCCGACGTCAATGTCGGCCTGCAGATGTCCGCCTTCGCGGAAACCGTCGTGGTGCAGGGCGTCGCCAGCACGGTGGATGTGGTCACCTCGAGTACCGAGGCACAGATTCTCGAGCGGCGCAACGCGGTCGTCATCGAGGATAACCTCGGGTCGCAGGACATGAAGCAGAATGCCGACTCGGATGCGGCGTCGGCCATGTCTCGCGTGACGGGCCTGTCGGTCGTCGACAATCAGTATGTCTACGTGCGCGGCCTCGGCGAGCGCTACAGCAACACGACGCTGGCCGGCGCCACGCTGCCGACGACCGAGCCGGACAAGAAGGTGGTGCCGCTCGACATGTTCCCGGCTGGCCTGCTCGACAGCGTGCAGGTGGCCAAGTCGTATTCGCCGGATCGGTCGGCCGAGTTTGCCGGGGGGCTCGTGCAGATCTCGCCCATCAAGTTTCCCAGTCGTCCGGTGATCTCACTGTCGTATGGTGCATCAGCCAACACCATCTCGACCGGCAAGAGCATTCCGCTGAGTCCGCTCGGCATGCGTGACTGGTGGGGCTACGACAATGGCGGACGTGCGCTGCCGTCCATCTTCCCGGCCAACAAAATCGTGCGCCGCGGTATCTACACGCCCACCGTGGGCTATGGCCCCGAGGAGATTACCAATTTCGGGCGCGCCCTCGAGAACGTCTGGCGACCGGCGACCGCCGATGGCGCCCCGGGGCAGAACTTCGGGGCCGTGTTCGGCAACCGCTTCGGCAAGCTGGGCGTGGTGGCCAGCGCGTCGCACAGCTACCGAGAGACGTTCGTGCGCGAGCAGCGCGCCTTCTACCGCATCGAGGAGGGTAATGCCCTCGAAGCCGTCAGTGACTACGACATGCAGTACGGCACGCAGCGCGCGCAGCTGGGCGCAGTGGCCAATCTGGCCTATCAGTTCACCACGAACCACCGGCTGTCGCTGCAGAACTTCTACAGTCACAGCGGTCGCGACGAGGGACGCGTGTTCGAGGGGCCCAACACCGAGAACCTCTTCTACTACCGCAACTATCGCGTGCAGTTCATCGAAGAAGGGCTGCTGTCGAATCAGTTGACCGGTGAACACTTCTTCCAGGGGCTCGGGAATAGCCGCATCGACTGGCGCGCCAGCGTGGCCAACGCACAGCGCCACGAGCCGGACCTGCGCGAAACGCTCTATCAGGCCAACATGAATGCTGCGGGACAGCCCACCTCGTCCTTCCTGCTGGCCGACGAGTCACAGAGCGGCTTCCGGATGTTCAACGATCTTGACGACCAGACCCTCGATCTGGCGGTCAACTGGAGCGCGTTCCGCACGGGCGGATCGCGCCCGACGCAATTCAAGATGGGCGCCAACTACATCGACCGCAGCCGAGATTTCCGGTCGCGCCGCTTCCGATTCATTCCGAACGTGGCCACCTCCGGTGGACAGATTGGTGTCAACCTGGCCCTGACGCCCGAGGAGCTGTTCACGCGCGAGAACATCGGGACGCGCTTCCGCTTCAACGAGGAAACCCGCCCGGTCGATGCCTATGCCGGAGCGCAGACGGTGGTGGCCGGCTACGGCATGGTCGACGTGGCATGGTCAGCGAGCACGCGCCTCATCGCCGGTCTTCGGGTGGAAGACTTCAACCAGGAGGTCACCACCTTCGATCCGTTCGGGCTGTTTGTCCGCACCCTGAAGGCCGAGAACCGCAACACCGATTTCTTTCCCTCGGTGAACCTGGTGCGGTCGGTCGGCATCAACCAGAACATCCGGGCGAGCTACAGCACGACGGTCAACCGTCCCGAGTTCCGCGAGCTGGCCGCCTTCGAGTTCACCGATGTCGTGGGCAACCGCGCCACCCAGGGGAACAAGGATCTCGAACGGGCGCTGATCCAGAACGCCGACTTGCGCTGGGAATGGTTCCCGGGTCGCCGCAGCGTCCTGGCGGTCTCCAGCTTCTACAAGTACTTCGACAGCCCGATTGAGCGCGTCGTCATTGCTGCGGCGAACCCGATTGTGACCTTCCAGAACGCCGACAGTGCCCGCAACTTCGGCGTGGAGCTCGAAGCCGCGCACGAGCTGGGCAAGGGCTTCTATGTCAACGCCAACTATACGTGGGTCAACTCCACGATTCGGCTGCGCCCAGAGCAGCGGACGGTGCAGACCTCGCTCGAGCGACCGCTCGCCGGTCAGTCGCCCTCACTGCTGAATGTGACCGGTGAGTGGGTGTTCCGTGGCTTCTCGGCCCGTGCCCTGATCAATTACTTCGGTGATCGTATTTCGGATGTGGGTGCGAACCAGGCGCCGGACGTCATCGAGAACGGGCGGGTCACGGTCGACCTGGTGGCCACCCAGCGTCTGGGCGGTCGGGTCAACATGCGCATCAGCGCCGAGAACCTGAACAACCCCACCTGGCAGTTCACGCAGGGGCCCGAGAGCCAGCGCCGCTTCCAGCTGGGGCGCACGTTCGGCATCTCATTCGGCCTGGATGTGTTCTAGCGTCCGCTCGCGACAAGGGAAACAGACCATGATGACCAACGGAATTCTGAAGGCAATGACTGCGGCCGCCGCCTGCGCCGTGATGCTGGTGGCCGCAGCAGAACCGGTCCGCACCGATCAGGCGCCGCCGGTGAACGTGCCCGGCATTGACAAGCCAGTGGTGGTGGTCACCGGCGAGGTGACCGGCACCGAGCAGTGGACAAACAACTTCTACTATGTGCTGCGGGGCGCGGTGTTTGTCACCGAAGGTGCCACGCTGCGGATTCAGGCCGGCACCCGTGTGGTGGGCGAGTCGGGCAGCGTCGGCACGCTCATCATTCTGCGCGGGGGACGCATCGAGGCACTCGGCACGGCCGAGCAGCCCATCGTCTTCACCAGCGACCAGGCGCCGGGCACCCGCGCCCGCGGCGACTGGGGGGGCATCATCATCAACGGCCGCGCCCCCGTGAACCTCGAGGGCGGCGAGGGCCAGGGGGAAGCCAACACCGGCATCTACGGCGGCACCGACCCCAACGATAACAGCGGCATCATGCGCTATGTGCGGCTCGAGTTCGCCGGCACGGAGTTCAGCCCCGACAACGAACTGAATGGCATCGCATTCCAGGGCGTTGGTCGCGCCAGCACGTTTGAATACATTCAGGTGCACATGAACCGCGACGATGCGTTCGAGTGGTTTGGCGGAACGGTGGACGGCAAGTATCTGGTGGCGTCCAATACTGGTGACGACTCGATTGACTGGACGTTCGGGTGGACCGGCCGCCTGCAGTATGTCGCCGTGCATCAGCGTGGCGACGACTCGGACAACGGCATCGAAGCCGATAACAACGAGTTCAACAACAACCTGCTGCCGCGTGCCAACCCGCAGATTTACAACGCCACCTTCTGCGGTGACCGACTGCAGGGGCCGGAAAGCACGCGTGCCATCCTGTTCCGCCGGGGGACGGCCGTCACCTTCCGGAATTTCCTGGTGACCGGCTACAAGACGACCGGCCTGCAGATTGACGGCACGTCGACCCTCGAACAGGTGAACAACGGCACTACGCAGATTGGCGCCGGCGTCATCTGGAACGTCCCCACGCCGCTGCACTCGAGCGTCGTGCCTTTCGTGCAGAGCGGTCGTTTCCCGTCGGTGCGGATCAACGTGGATGGCGGCCTCTCCGCGGAGTGCTTCAATCACAACGCCCCGAACTTCCAGCCAGTCTCGGCCGCAACGCTGGCCGGCGGCCAACTGGCACCGATTCAGCCGCCCAATGACGGTTTCTTCGACGCGGTGACCTTCATTGGCGCGGTGCCGCCGGCCCCGCAGCCCAACTGGATGGACGGCTGGACCGCCTTCCCGCAGAGCTGAGCACGGGCCTGGTGTCGTCGCCGTTGCTCCGCACTGCCGACCTCGTCACGGGGGACCACCGACGGTGGTCCCCCGTGACTCACCGGGCGGGCCGTCACGCGCTCGCCCCGCTGCTCCTGCTGCTGGGGCTGTCCCTCGCATGTCGTCCCTCACCGCCTTCACTGTCTGGCGCCTCCCCGTCGGCCCAGGCCCTAGCAGAGGCGCTGGTCACGGCGTATCGCACCAGCGACCGTGCCGCCCTGGGCCGCATGACCATGACCGAGGCCGAATTCCGCCAGTGGGTCTGGCCTCACCTGCCAGCGGCCAGGCCGGAACGAAACCTGCCGTTCTCGTATGTCTGGGGCGATCTTCATCAGAAGAGCGAGGCCAGTCTCGGGCAGCTATTCGCCCGGTATGGAGGGCGGGACATGGCGGCCGAGGCGGTGCGGTTTTCGACGGTGTCCCCGTATGGACAGGCCACGGTCCATCGCGAAGCGACCGTCACGGTCTCCTCTCCATCGGGCAGCGGAGAGCCGCTTCGACTGTCCGGTTCGTTTCTCGAGATCCACGGCCAATGGAAGGTCTTCAGCTTCGTGGTCGATGACTAGTCCCCGGGCCCGCAAGATGTTACGCCCCTGAAACACACGCGTGGGAGAATGCGACCTGTGAAGTTCAGACTCATTCCCAAAGAAGAGAAGTTCTACGACGACTTTGCCACCATGGCCGATCGAATCGTGTCGGGTGCCACGCTCCTCGAGCGCATGGTGGCCACGGATCCGCCGAACTGGGACATGGCGCCGCAGATCAAGCAGGTCGAGCACGAGTGTGATGCCCTCTGCCACGACATCATCCAGCGGCTGAACTCCACCTTCGTCACCCCCATCGACCGCGAGGACATCCACGCGCTGGCCAAGTCGCTCGACGATGTGATGGATGCCGTGGACGCGGCAGCCGCGGTGCTGCGCCGGTATCGCATGACCTCGCTCCGCTACGGCGTGCGCGAGCTGGCCTCGCTGATCTGGCAGGCGACGATGCAGGTCAAGGTCGCGGTCGAGGCCCTCGAGAAGAAGAACGGGGTCCATGAGCGCGCCGTCGAGATCAACCGGCTTGAGAACTCGGCCGACGAGGTCTGGGACGAGGCCCTGCGCCGCCTGTTCGAGGAAGAACGTGACGCGCTGACCGTCATGAAGTGGAAGGAAGTGCTCGACCTGCTCGAGGAAGCCACCGATCGCTGCGAGGACGTGGCGAACGTCCTCGAAAGCGTCGTGGTCAAGCACGGGTAGCCACCGGTGGATACCAACCTCGCGCTGGTGGTCCTCGTCATCGGGGTCGCGCTCGTTTTCGACTACATCAACGGTTTTCACGACGCGGCCAACTCGATCGCCACGGTCGTATCGACGCGGGTGCTGTCGCCGGGGAAGGCCGTCATCTGGGCGGCATTCTTCAACTTTGCCGCCGCCCTGGTGGTGGGCACGGCCGTGGCCAAGACGGTCGGGTCAGGGATGATCGACCTGTCGGCCGTGACGACCAGCGTCATTCTGGCCGGGCTGATCGGGGCCATCGTGTGGGATCTCATCACGTGGTACTACGGGTTGCCGACCAGTTCGTCGCACGCCCTGGTCGGTGGCTACGCGGGCGCGGCGATTGCCAAGGCCGGCGTGGCGGTTCTCGTTCCGGCCGGGTGGACCAAGACACTGATCTTCATCCTGCTCGCCCCCGGCATCGGCTTCGTGCTGGGCTTTGCCTTCATGGTGGCCATCCTGTGGATCTGCCGGGGCGCCGCCCCGTCGCGTGTCGATCGCTGGTTCCGGCGCCTGCAGCTGGTGTCGGCGGCGCTCTACAGCCTCGGCCATGGGGCCAATGATGCCCAGAAGACCATGGGCATCATTGCCGGTGTGCTGGTGACTGGTGGGTACCTCAAGGAGTTCGAGATTCCCCTGTGGGTCGAAGTGGCCGCCTACACGGCCATCGCTGCGGGGACGCTGTCTGGTGGCTGGCGCATCATCCATACGATGGGGTCGAAGATTACGCGGCTGCAGCCAGTGGGCGGGTTTGCCGCGGAAACCGCGGGAGCCGTGTCGCTCTTCACGGCCACGGCGCTTGGCGTGCCGGTCAGCACCACGCACACCATCACCGGCGCCATCATCGGCGTGGGCTCGACGCGGCGACTGTCGGCCGTGCGCTGGGGCGTGGCGCGCCGCATCGTGTGGGCATGGGTCCTGACCATTCCGGCCTCGGCCGTCATTGCCGCGCTGTCGTTCTATGTCCTCGACGCCATCGGCATGCCCTAGGCCGGTAGAGGTGCGCCGCCTCAGTTGCCCGGCGGCGTCTGCGGCAGTGTCAGCGTGAACACCGCCCCGCCCTCGGGGCGGTTGGCCACCGTGATGGTGCCGCCGAGCACCTGCACCAGGTGCTTCACAATCGCCAGACCAAGGCCCGTGCCTCCGGGCCTCGCACGCGACTTGTCCACCCGATAGAACCGCTCGAAGACGCGCGTCAGGTCGCTGGCCGGTACGCCGGGCCCGGTGTCCGAGACGATGATGGCCACGCCCGCATCGGCGGGACCAGCCTCGATCGTGATCGTCCCCTCGTCCGGCGTGTAGTTGACGGCATTCTCGACGAGGTTCCGCACGACGTCATGCAGCTTGGCGACGTCGGTGCTGAGTCGGGCCACGGCCGGGTCAACCATCAGGCGCACCTGCTGCCGCTTCGCGGTCGACAGCTGGGCCATGTCGCTGATGACGCCCGCCAGCAGCGGCTCGAGCTCGCAGGGGGAGGCATCGGCCTGCTCCTGCCCGGCGTCGAGGCGGGCCAGGCGCAGCAGGTCTTTGACGAGCCGTTCCATCCGTGACGCCTGGGTGTGGATGATCTCGAGGAACCGCTCGCGCATCGCCTCGTCATCCGGATCGTCCAGCAGTGCTTCGGCATAGCCCTTCACTGCCGTCAGGGGGGTGCGCAGCTCGTGCGACACATTCGCGACGAAATCGCGCCGCATCTGATCGGCGTGCCGGAAGGCGGTTACATCCTGCAGCACCAGCACGGCACCGCGGCCCCCGCTGTCGAAGGGCGCCACGCGCGCCATGAGTGTGCGCGGTGGATCGAGCGGCAGCGTGAGTTCGAGCGTCGAGGCCGGGGCGCCCTCGAGGCCGCCGGTCAGTTGCTCGACGATCGCCGGATGGCGGAGTGTCTCGATATAGGGATGCCCCAGGGCGCTGCGGTCCAGTTTCAGCAGCTGACGGGCGGCGTCATTGACCAGCTGGAGGCGGCCCTGACTGTCGACGACCAGTACCCCCTCGGCCATCGAGGCCAGCACGGTTTCCGTGCGGGCGCGGTCGCGGCTGAGCTGATCGATCTGCTGGCCAAGCTCGCGAATCGCCTGGTCAAAGGCTCGGGCCGTGTCACCAAGGTCGTCATCACCATAGTCGGGGGCCTCACGGCTGCGATCGCCGAGGGCGTATCGTCGGGCGGTCTGCCTGATGACCTCGACGCGCTGCCGGCGCGCGCGGGCGCGCCGGCGCCACGCCTGATGCGTGATCAGGGCACCGAGTGCGCAACCGAACAGGGCGGCGATCAGCAGGGGCAGCATCATGGGCCTCACCCCGCCGGCGGCGGGTCGAGCAGCTTGTAGCCGAACTGCTTGATGGTGACGATGGCGTCGACCAGCACGGGCAGCTTCTCGCGCAGGCGGCGGATGTGCACGTCGACGGTGCGCGTGCCGCCGGTGTAGGCATAGCCCCACACATCGGTCAGCAGCAGATCGCGCGACAGTACGCGCCCGCGATGTTCCATCAGGTACTGCAGCAGCAGGAATTCCTTGGCCGTGACGCGCACCTCGTCGCCGCCGTGGCGTACCACGTGGCGCTCGATATCGACGGTGAGCGGGCCGTAGGTGAGGGACGGGGCCGCAGGAGCGGTGCGGTGGGTGCGCCGCAGCAGCGCACGGACACGGGCCACCACTTCCTTGGGGCTGAAGGGCTTGGTGATGTAGTCGTCAGCCCCGGTCTCCAGCCCGGCGATGCGCTCCTCCTCGCCGTCGCGGGCCGTCAGCAGGATGATGGGCACCAGGGCCGTGGCCGTGTCGGCGCGCAGGGCACGGCACAGCTCGAGGCCGTTCATGCCGGGCAGCATCACGTCGAGCAGCAGCACGTCGGGCGGTTCGCGCCGGGCCTGGGCCATCACGTCGCGTCCGGAGGTGAGCACCGTGGCCACAAAGCCGGCCTTCTGCAGGTAGCGCGCCACCAGCTGGCCGATGTCGGCATCATCCTCGACAATGAGCGCGCGCAGCGGAGGAGCGGTGGACATGAACCGGCTTGATTGTAGCGTGACGGCGATGGTTGATTCGTGAACGCGACCCGCATACGCTGTGAGGCATGCGACGCATGCTGCTGGGCACCCTGCTGGCCGGACTCGTGGGCACGACGCTGCTGGCACAGGCTCCGGCGCCCAATCCCTTCGGCCCGTCGGCCCGCTCGACCACCGGCCACCTGACGGTCGAGTCGCGGATCAGCCCCGAAGAGGCGGCCCCGGGCGCGACGCTGACCGTGGCGCTCGACATCACGCCGCGCCGCAGCATCCATGTGTATGCCCCGGGCAAGCACGACTATCAGGTCATCGCCCTCACGCTCGATGCGCAGCCGTGGCTGCGGCTCGACCCCACGAAGTATCCGCCATCAGAGAAGTATCACTTTGCACCGCTCAATGAGACGGTCGAGGTGTACTCGCAGCCCTTCCGCCTGACGCGGGCGCTGCGCGTGCTCGACACCCCCGAGGCGCGGCGTGCGCTGGCATCGGGCACCGCCACGGTGACTGGCCAGCTCGAATATCAGGCGTGTGATGACCGGGTGTGCTTTGCACCGGCGAAGGTGGCGGTGCGGCTGCCGGTGCGCATCGCACGCTGACGGCCGACCCCCGCAGTGCCACCGGCCAGAGCCGGGACTCAGTGCTCGACGGGGCCGTGTGACCTGAACACCAGCACGTAGGCGGCAATCGCCGCCAGCACGAGTCCGTTGATGGCCAGCATGGTCGGTGCCGATCCGACCTGCGTGATCATCCAGCCGCTGGCGAGCCCGCCGAGCGGCGACCCTCCGCGGAAGGCCACCATGTAGATGCTGACGACCCGCCCCCGCAGCTCGGGCGGGGCCATCAGCTGCACCAGCGAGTTGTTGAGCGAGAAGCACATCACCAGCAGTGCGCCGGTGAAGAACAGGATCGCCGTGCTCACCTCGACGCGCGGCGAGAGCGCAAAGGCCGCCATGGCCAGCCCGAAGGCGCACAGCAGGCTCAGCATGAGGCGGCCCATGTGGCGGTGCTTGCCGAGCCAGGCCACGAACAGGGCCCCGCAGACGGCCCCGACGCCCGAGGTGGTCATCATCTTCGTGTAGAGCGCCACGTCCTGGTGGAAGACATCCTTGGCCATGACGGGCAGGAAGGTCAGCAGGGGAATGCCGAGGAAGGCCGCGAGGAACCCGAGCAGCGTGATGCGCTGCAGATCGCGCGACCCGGCCACATGGCGCAGGCCGTCTTTCATCTGCGCCACCATCGAAATCGACGAGGCGGGTGGCACGTGCACGTTGCGCAGCGACAGGATGGCAGCCATCACGAACAGGAACGAAATGCCGTTGAGGCCGAAGCACATCACCATGCCGAACGAGGCGAGCGCGGCCCCGGCGACGATGGGGCCGATGATGCGGGCCAGGTTGAACTGGATCGAGTTGAGGGCCACGGCGTTCGGCAGGTGCTCCTTCTGCACCAGCGTGGGCACCAGGGCCTGGTAGGCCGGTCCCCCGAAGGCCTGGGCGCAGCCGGTGACGCAGGACAGCGCGAGGATGTGCCAGATGCGGATGGCATCGGTGACGACCAGCGTGGCCAGGGTGAAGGCCACGCTCATCTGGACGATCTGCGACAGCAGCATCAGGCGCCGGCGGTCATGGCGGTCGGCGACCACGCCCCCGACGATGGTGAGCAGCAGGATGGGCAGTTCGCCCAGGAAGCTGTCGAGGCCGAGGTAGAAGGCAGACTGCTCCTCCGTCAGGGTGACGATGAGCCAGGCCTGGGCGACCTTCTGCATCCAGGTGCCGATGCTTGACGTGAGGGCCCCCATCCAGAGCAGACGGAAGTCACGGTAGGTCAGGGCCGCGGAAATGCGGCGGATGGCGTCGAGCAGAAGCGCGCGCAAGGCTGCTCATGTTAACGCAGTGGCCGGGGCGTGATGGTGCGCTTGACATTCGGTTTTTGTTCGCTATGATGGCCGTGAAGGCGAAGCAAAAGCGAATTTCTGGAGTCTGTATGGCCGTGTCCCAGAGTGTGTCCGAGACGATGACGGTGCCTGCGCAGGTGTCGGCCCCTGTGGCCGGAGGGGGCGGTTCGGTGTCGGCGCGGGCGTCGGCCGTGCTGTCGGTGCTGCAGCAGCGGCGGCTCGATCGCACGCTGACGTCGGTGAAACCGGCGGCGGCGGCGAGCTGTGCCGACTGGCAACTGCCCTGGCTCGATGCCGGGGTGGGCGGGGTGCCGCGCGGGCAGGTGTCCGAGGTGGTGGGGCCCGTGTCGTCCGGGCGTACGGGGCTGGCGTGGGCGGCCCTGGCGGCGGCCACGGCCCGGGGCGAGCGTGTGGCGCTGATTGATACGTTCGACCGGTTCGATCCGACGCTGGCGGGTGAGGCCGGGGTCGACCTGTCGCGTGTGCTGTGGGTGCGCGGGCAGCCGGTGTCGCGTATGGCCGGGGCCCTCGACCCCGACTGGGTGCCCGGACAGCGGGCGGTGCAGGGACCGGGCACACTGTTCGAACGCAGCCTCGATCGGGCGCTCAAGGCGGTGCAACTGGCGGCGCAGTCGGGGGTGTGCACGCTGGTGGTGCTCGACCTGCTCGACGTGCCGCCGCTGGCGCTGCGCCGCATTCCGCGGTCGACATGGCTGCGGTTGCAGCACAGCATCGAAGGCAGCCAGGTGGCGGTGCTGCTGCTGGGGGTGCAGCCGATGGGGCGCAGTGCCGGGGGGCTGGCCATCACGGTGGGGCCTGCGGTGGTCGAGGCGGCGCGAGGGTTCTCGGGGGTGAGGGGAGACGAATCCCGGGCCACGGCCGGGGCCTCGCATGTGCAGTGGCGTGGCGGGCACGATCGTGCACGGCGCCTGCAGGGCGTGCAGGTGGCGCTTCGGGGACGCACCACCCGGAAGACGACGCTGGTGTCGCCGGTGCTGTTCGGATAGGGCCATGGTGGCAGTGGTGCATGCGGGCGGGCACTCGGCGGTCGAGCCGGTGTGTGTGGCGGCCGACGCGTTTTCGCCGCGCGTTCAGGCGTTGCCTCCCTTTGTGGTGCTCGATGTGTCGGGCATGACGCGCCTGTTTGGCGGCGCGGCCGAGGTGGGCGAGGCCCTGGCGCGTGCGGTGCCTGAGGCCCGGTCGGTCGCGGTGGCGCCCACCGTGTCGGGAGCCCTGGTGCTGGCGGCGGCGTCGCCTGGCCTGCAGGTGGCCGGCACGGTCGAGGCACTTGGCGTGCGGCTGTCACCGGTGTCGGTCGAAGTGTTGCAGGCTGTCTTCGAGGCGCGGGGGGCGAGCGAGGGCAGGGGGCCCGAATCAGGGGCACGGGCAGGGGGATACGCCGGGGGACGGGCGGGGGACGTGGCCGGGGCGGAGCGCGCAGGTGATGGCCTGGGCCGCGAGTCATCGACCGCGCACTCCCGGAGGGCTGGGGCCGGGGGGCCTGCCGAGGGGCTGTCGACGACCGGGGACGGGGCGTCGCGGGGCCGTGCGGGGCGTGCCGGGGGCGGCGTCCTGCCAGCGCTGCAGCGCTGGGGGGTGACGACGCTGGGGGCGCTGGCGGCCCTGCCGCCCGCGCAGGTGCGGGCACGGCTGGGCGACGCCGGGGTGGCGTGGCAGCGGCTGGCGCGCGGCCTCGACGAGGCGCCGCTGGTGCCGCGTGTGGCGGCGCCGGTCTTCGAGCGCGCCCTCGAGCTCGAGTGGCCCATCGAGGGGCGCGAGCCGCTCGCGTTTGTGCTGGCGCGGCTCCTCGACCCGCTCGCCCTCGAGCTCGAGCGCGCGGATCGGGGCGCGGTGTGTGTGCGCACCACCCTGCACCTGACGACCCGCGCCGTGCATGTCCGCGCGCTGCCGCTGCCGGCGCCGCTGCGCGACGCGAAGACGCTGCGCACGCTCGTTCTGCTCGACCTCGAGTCGTATCCACCCGCCGCGGCCATCGACCGCGTGCACGTGCGACTCGATCCCACGCCGGCCCGCGTGCTGCAGCACACGCTGTTCGAACCGGCGCATCCGGCGCCCGAGCAGGTCGCCACCCTCATTGCCCGGCTGACGGCCGTGATGGGCGAGGGCCGCGTCGGCACTCCCGCGCTGGCCGACACCTGGGCCCCCGGCGCCTTCCGCATGCAGCCCTTCGCCCTCGAGCCCCTGCCCGTCGGCCCCGCCCGGATGAGCAGCGGGCAGAACGTCGCCGCACGCCTCGAGCCCCTGTCCGCAGGGCCCACCCCCGGCAGACCTTCCGCCTCCACCAGCGGCATCACCTCCCCGGGCACCTGCACCGGCATGTCTGCGGCGCAGCCCGGGCGGCCAGCACGTGCCGTGATCCCTGCCCCCGCAGGCCTCTTCACCGAGGCACCTGCGGCGTACGGCGATGCCGTCGTCACATCATCACCGGTCCACGCCGTGGCCGTGCCGGTGTCCGCACAGGCCACGCCACGGGCGTCCTCGCCTCCTGTCCCCGACCTGCCCATCGGCTTCCGTCGCTTCCGGCTGCCGGTGCCGGTGCGCGTGCGGGTGCACGAGGGGCGTCCCGTGCATCTCATCTGCGACCGTCCGGGCATTGCCGGCGGCGCCATCGTGCAGGCCTCGGGGCCGTGGCGCACGTCCGGCGCCTGGTGGCAGGCCCCGGCCGTGAGCGACGGGCAGGTGCCGTGGGATCGCGACGAGTGGGACATTGCGCTGGCCGATGGCACGCTCTATCGCCTGCACGTCGAGCGTGCCGTCGGACAGTGGGCCCTCGACGGCCTGTTCGACTGAGTCACACGGGCGCGTCACATGTACGTCGAACTCCGCACGGCCTCGGCCTTTTCGTTCCTGCAGGCCGCATCCTCGCCCGAGGCACTCGTCGCCCGCGCCGCCGCCCTCGGCTATCCCGCGCTGGCGCTGCTCGATCGCAACGGGGTCTACGGCGCTCCGCGCTTCCACAAGGCCGCCAGGGCGGCTGGCCTGCGCCCCATCATCGGGGCCGAACTCACCATGCAGGCGGCCGCCGGGCATCACTGGGTGCTGCCGGTGCTGGTCGAGTCGGCCACGGGCTGGCGCCATCTGTGCCAGCTCATCTCGCGCATGAAGCTGCGTGCCTCGAAGGGCGGGGGCGCTCTCACGCTCGCCGATCTCGACGGACAGGTGGGCGGCCTGGTGGCCCTTGTCGGCGATCAGCTGCTACAGGCCGGCCGCGACGGTGTGGGTGGCCTGCTCGATCGCCTCATCGGCACCTTTGGCCGCATGCAGCTCTATGTCGAACTGCAGCGGCATCTCCAGCGCGACCAGGAAGATGCCAACGCCATGCTGGTGTCACTGGCCGCGGCATTCCGCGTGCCGCTGGTGGCCACCGGCGGCGTGCGGTACGCCACCGCGGCCGAGCGCCCGCTCTACGACGTGCTCACCTGCATCCGGGCGCACACCACCCTCGAGGCGGCCGGGCGTCGCCTGGCTCCCAATACCGAACGCCTCCTCAAGGCACCCGCGCAGATGGCGCGGCTGTTTGCCGATCGCCCCGAGGCCATTCAGGCCAGCCTCGATCTGGCCGAGCGGCTGCAGTTTTCCATGCACGATCTGGGGTACCGGTTTCCCCGCTACCCCGTGCCGCACGGTGAAACCGAGCACGGGTTCCTCTGCCGCATGGTCGAGGTCGGTGCCCGGCATCGCTATCAGCCCTATCACGACAAAGCGCGTGCGCAGATTGCCCGCGAGCTCCGTCTCATCGACACTCTCAACCTCGCCGGCTACTTCCTCATCGTCTGGGACATTGTGAATTTCTGTCGGCAGCACGACATCCTGGTGCAGGGGCGTGGATCTGCGGCCAACAGTGCTGTCTGCTACAGCCTCGGCATCACGGCGGTCGATCCGGTCGGCATGGAACTGCTGTTCGAGCGGTTTCTCTCGGAAGAGCGCGGCGAGTGGCCCGACATCGATCTCGACCTGCCGAGCGGGCCGCAGCGCGAGCGGGTCATTCAGTACGTGTACGACAAATACGGACCGCACGGGGCCGCCATGACGGCCAACGTCATCACCTATCGGGGGCGCAGTGCCGCGCGCGAGGTGGGCAAGGTGCTGGGCATGCCGGCCGCCGACATCGATCGCCTCTCGGCCGCGCTGGCCCATGCCGATCCCGGCGTGCCTGCCGATGAGCGTGCCCGCCACCTGGCCGAGCAGTTCCATCTGCCCGACGATGCCCGCCTGCGCCAGCTGTCGGGGCTATGGCCGCAGATGCACGACCTGCCGCGGCATCTGGGGCAGCACTCGGGGGGCATGGTCATCAGCCAGGGGGCCCTGTCGTCGGTGGTGCCTATCGAGCCGGCCAGCATGCCCGGACGTGTCGTGGTGCAGTGGGACAAGGAAGACTGCGCCGACATGGGCATCATCAAGGTCGACCTGCTGGGCCTGGGCATGATGGCGGCACTGCAGGAGGCCATCCGGCTCATCAACGGACCAGGACACCAGCCCCCGCGCATCGACATCGCGCACCTGCCGCCCAATGATCCGGCGGTCTACGCCATGCTGCAGGCCGCCGATACCGTGGGCATCTTCCAGGTGGAATCCCGCGCACAGATGGCCACACTGCCGCGCCTCAAGCCGGCCACCTTCTACGACCTCGTGGTGGAAATCGCCCTCATTCGCCCCGGTCCCATCGTCGGCCAGATGGTGCATCCCTATCTCAACCGCAGGGCGGGGCGCGAGCCGGTGACCTACGACCACCCCCTGCTCGAGCCGATTCTCAGGCGCACGCTGGGTGTGCCGCTCTTCCAGGAACAGCTGCTGCGCATGGCCATGGCGGTGGCCGGGTTCACCGGAGGGCAGGCGGAAGAACTGCGCCGGGCGATGGGCTTCAAGCGGTCCGAACAGCGCATGCAGCAGATGGAGCGGCTGCTGCGCGAGGGCATGGCACGCCACGGCATCACCGGCGAGGTGGCCGATCGCATCGTGCTGTCCATCACGTCGTTTGCGCTGTACGGCTTTCCTGAATCGCATGCGGCCAGTTTCGCCCTGCTGGTCTATGCCAGTGCCTATCTCAAGGCGCACTATCCGGCGGCGTTCTACACGGCGCTGCTCAACAACCAGCCCATGGGGTTCTATCAGCCGGCCACGCTGGTCAAGGACGCGCAGCGGCGCGGGGTCCGGTTTGCGCCAATCGATGTGCAGGTGTCGCAGTGGCCGTGCCACGTCGAGCCGGATGGCACCATCCGCATGGGACTCTCCTACGTGCAGGGGTTGCGCGCCGACGCGGGGCAGGCCATCGCGCGCGTGGCAGCACCATCTGCACCGCGCCGTGCCGCACTCGACGCGCCTGCCGTCTGTCCCAAGTGCGGATGTGACGATGCGTCGATGATTGAGGGGGGATTCTGCAACGTCTGCTCGCATCAATGGACGATGCCTGCGGTGGGACCGCGTCGATTCCGGTCGATGGATGAACTGGTGCGTGTGGCCGGGCTTCGACGTGACGAGGTCGATGCCCTGGCGGCCATCGGCGCCCTCAACAGTCTCGGGGGCGATCGGCGATCAGCCCTCTGGCAGGCCGCGCAGGCCGTGCGTCCTGCAGGCGCACTGTTTGCGGACGCCGACGAGACTGGCCCTGCGCACGAGCCGGCGCCGCTGGCCCCTATGACCGACCTCGATCGGCTGGTGGCCGATTACGACGGCACCGGGCTGACGCTGGGAGCGCATCCCATGCGCTGGCACCGCGACGTGCTGGCCATGCGCGGGGTGATGCGGGCCACCGACCTGCCGCAGGCGCGGTCGGGACGCCGTGTGCGCACGGCCGGCATGGTCATTACGCGCCAGCGGCCGGTGACGGCGAAAGGATTCGTGTTCCTGACGCTCGAAGACGAAACCGGACTCGCCAACGTGATCATCCGGCCCGATCTCTACGACACCACGCAGCAGGTGGCCATGACGGCCTCGTGCCTGCTGGTCGAAGGTGTTCTGCAGCAGCAGGAAGGCGTCACCTCCGTGCGGGCCGAGCGGCTGGTGTCACTCGACAGTCAGGCCGTGCCGGTCGAGATCACGGCGCGCAACTTCCAGTGAATTGCAGGACCCCGTCCGTCGGAACAACCGCCGTGCGGGGCACGTGCCCTCGCCCGGCGCACTGATGGCGGGAGGCCCGTCCCTCCACGCCGTGTCGGCGCCCGCCGTACAGGGAAACGGCCCGGGGCGCACGCAGGTGCGTTCCCGGGCCGTGGTCTGTCGAACGGTGCGAGGCCCCGTCGGTCGTGCGCCTTACTTCACCGCCACGAACATGATCTCGAGCAGTCCATCGGCGACCACCAGATCGGTGCCGACGGTGGCTCGCGTCGGAAAGTCCTTCGTGAAGATCGTCCGGTAGGCCTCGTTCATTTGCGCGAACCGGGCCACGTCGGTGACATAGACGGTGCCGTCGACCACATCGGTCCACGAGAACCCGGCGGCGGTCAGCGTGCGGCCGATGCGCGCCAGCACTTCGCGTGTCTGGGCACCCATGTCCCCCTGATTCTGGGGCGTGTTCCCGAGGAGGCCCGACAGATACAGGCGGTTGCCCACCTTGATGGCGCTGCTCAGCGTCGGGCTGGGCTTGCCGGGTGTTCCATCGGCCGCCGGTGTCGTGAACGCCTGGCGTTCGCCGCGCACGGCCGTCATCGTCATTTCCACCCGATACGTCGGGCCCGGCAGCCCGGCCACCACGGTGACACGGGCAGGCGGATCCTTCGGGAAGTTCGGGACATAGTTCCGGTTCATGTCCTGGAAGGTCGCGCCATCGGTCAGATAGACGCGGGTCGAGACGACATGCTCGAACCCGAAGCCGGCGGCCTTCAGCAGCGCCCCGGCCGTCGACATCACCGCGCGGGTCTGCGTGGCCGTGTCGCCCTCAATCGGCTGGTTCGTCGCGGTGTCCCGCGCAACGATGCCCGACATGAAGAGCATGTTGCCTGAGCGGATAGCATAGCTGTAGGGATTGGCCGTCGACCAGCCCTGCGGCGTGATTACCACGCGCTCGCCGCCGTTCGGTACGGCCACGACGGAAATCTCAATCAGGGCCGCCGCGTTGACCAGCTTGGTCACGACGGTGGTGCGCGTCGGGGCGTCCTTGGGCCACACGGTCCGCCAGACCTCGGTCATGCCTGCGGCATGGGCACCGTCTGTCAGGTAGACCGTCGCCGAGACCACGTTCGAGAGCGACGAGCCTGACTTCACCAGGATCTGTCCGATCTGGTCGAGCACGGCCTGCGTCTGCACCTTGATGTCGCCCTTGTCGGCGAGCGTGCCTGCGACGTAAATCAGTCCATCGGCCTTCACCGCCAGGCTGAACGGCAGGGTGCCGCCGCCCGGAACGGTAATCTGGCGGCCCTGTGCCGATGCCAGTCCTCCGCTCAGTCCGATCGCCATCATCATCATGAAGAGCGTACCTTTCACTCGTGCCTCCTCGCCGGCAATCTGCTCACCGACTGCGCGATGTTACACTGAACGCCGATCGCATGCCCGCCGCCGTTTCACGCCCGTCCACCCGCTCTCGTTCCACGTCACGCACTTCGTCACAGGTGCTGGTGCCCAACGCCTTCCCGACGGCGATTCGGGGGCCGAAGGTTGATGATCCGCCGATCGAGCTGCGCAAGCCGCTGCCGAAGATTCAGCGGCGGCGGTCGAAGCTGCACGGCTGGGGCGTGTTCGCGATGGAGCGCATCCCCAAGAACACGCGCATCATCAACTACGCCGGGCAGCTCATCACGCAGAAGGAGAGCGGCGTCCGCGAGGATCGGTACCTGAGCAAGGGCTGCATCTGGGTGTTTCGTGTCAACCGGAAGTGGAGCCGCGACGCCAACGCCGGCGGCAACGTGGCGCGATTCATCAACCACTCATGTGTGCACAACTGCTATGTGCAGGTCATCGGTCGCACCATCTGGGTGCGGGCAGCCCGCACGATAGAGCCGGGCGAAGAACTGACCTACGACTACAACACCGAAGGGGACAAGACCATCGCGTGCCGGTGTCGGCCCAACTGCAAGACGCGGCTCTGACGCCCCGCTCCTGCGGGTGGCGCAGGCGCGCGGCTCTCGCGGTGCTTGGCAGCCTGCTGCTGCCGGCCGTCCTGTGGCCCGCGAGGGCGCAGGTCCCTCCATCCGGTCTCGACCGGCGCGTCGCACTCGGATTCCTGGCGTTCGACCCCGCACAGCCTCCGGTCGAGCAGCGCGCCGATCTGCTCGATACACCCACGCTGCCGGGGTCCGTGATGAAGGCGTTCACCCTGGCGGCCGCACTCGAGCGGCGGCTGGTGAGTGCCTCCACCGGGACGGTCTGCCGCCGTGTGGTGACCGTCGAAGGCGTGCGCTACACATGCGCGCACCCCGAGCTCAAGCGCGCCATGACGCCGGTCGAGGCGCTGGCGCATTCGTGCAATGACTTCTTCGTCTCGCTGGCCCGTCGGCTCCCCCGCGCCGACGTGAACCGCGTCCGCGTGGCAGCCGGACTTCCACCGCTGCCGTCCGGCACGCCCCTGGCGGCAGCCCTCGTGGGGCTCGACGGGCCCCGAGTGACTCCCCGTACGCTGGCGCAGGGGCTGGCACGGCTGGCCGGCGTCGGCCGCCAGCCGCCGGTGCCCCTGCGCGATGACACGCGCGCGGCAGTGCGCGACGGCCTGGCCGGAGCGGCCACGTATGGGACGGCGGCGGCGTTTGGGGAGCATCGCCTGACGGCGTGGGCGAAGACCGGCACGGCGCCGATGCCCGGTGGAGGCGTGGCAGGCCTCGTCGTCGCGCTGTGGCCCGCCTCTGCGCCGACACACGCGCTGGTGGCCCTGGCCCCGGGCGGCGCCGGCATCGACGTTGCGGAGACGGCTGCCGGCTGGCTCGAAGAGCGGGCACGCCTGCGGCCGGCAGTGCCTGCAGCATCCGCAGTTCCAGGCTCCGCTGCCCAGCGCCAGCCCGCAGGGACGGCAACCACGCGGGCGGGCGCGGCGCCCCCGGTCACGCGACTCGCCCTCGGACGCACCCTGCCCGATGGCCGCACGCGGGTCGAGCAGCTGTCGATGGACGACTACGTCGCGCAGGTGCTCGCCGGCGAGGGACAGCCCCGCGCTGCTCGAGGTGCGCAGGAGGCGCTGGCCATTACGGCACGCACGTTTGCCGAAGCCAATCGTGGACGTCACCGTGCGGAGGGCTTTGACCTCTGCGACACCACGCACTGCCAGGTCGTACGCGCCTCAACGCCCGTCACCAGGGAGGCGGCCCTGGCGACATCCGGTCAGGTGCTGCTCGATCGCGGACGCGCGGCGCAGGTGTTTTACTCGGCGTCGTGCGGGGGCGCACCCGAGCGGGCTTCCCTCGTCTGGCCGGGGGCGCCCGACCACGATCATCCGCACGAGGACGATGCACATGCCGACGAAGTGCCGTGGACGAGCGATGTGCGCATGGCCGATATCGAGCGCGCACTGCGGGCTACCCGTCGGCAGGGGCGCCTGCGTGAACTGACGATTGTCGAGCGCACGGCTTCGGGGCGCGTCGCGCGTCTCAGGGCCGAGGGGTTCGTGCCCGCGGAGATTTCCGGCAACGACTTCCGCCTGGCCCTGGGGCGCATGGCCGGCTGGCAGTCGCTGAAGAGCACGGCCTTCGAGTTCCAGCGGTCGGGGACGACCTTCCGGTTCACCGGTCGGGGCTTTGGCCATGGCGTGGGGCTGTGCGTCATTGGTGCCGGGAACCGGGCACAGACCGGGGCGACGGCGGCCGACCTCCTCAGGTTCTACTTCCCGTCCCTGACGATTGGAACGCCGCGGGCCGCAACGGTCACGGTACCCGCAGCGACAGGGGACCCCGGCCTGGCAGTGCCTGCACCCGCGCCGCCTTCGCAGGCCCTCAGACAGGCCCCCGTCACGGCCCCGAAGGGTGATGCCGCATCGGACATCCGGCTGTCGCTGCCTGTCGAGGACGAGGGCGAGCGTGACTGGCTGATGGCGCTGCTCAGGAAGGCGCGCGACGAGATGGCCCGCGCCGCAGGCATCCCTGCGCCGGCCGTCCTGACGGTCACCGTGTATCCGTCTGTCGAGGCCTTCGGGCGCGCCACCGGGCAGCCCTGGTGGGTCGGGGGCGCGACCCGCGGACAGGATATCGCGCTCCTGCCTCCGCGCCTGCTCCGGCCGCGTGGTGATGCCGTGCGGACCATTCGCCACGAGGTGGCACACGCCCTTCTCGATGACAGGCTGTCCGGGCGTCCCCTGTGGGTGCGCGAAGGGCTGGCCATTCACTTCAGCACCGCCGAGGGCTCTGCACCGATGTCGGGCGCAGCGGCGACCGCTCGTGCCGGCCCGCCACCGGGGGCCACGGCGGCTCGCTCGGCACGTCCTCCGTGCCCCACCGACCGTGAGATCAGCCAGGCGGTGTCTGCCGGTGCGCAGCGCGAGGCCTACGCCCGCGCCGAACGTTGCGTGGCCGACGCACTGGCCAGGGGCACGGCGTGGCAGGCCCTGAAGTAGCGTGCCCCCACCCGCGCAGCGCGAGGCCTACGCCCGCGCCGAACGCTGCGTGGCCGACGCACTGGCTCGGGGCACGGCGTGGCAGGCCCTGAAGTCGCGTGATCGCACGTGCGCAGCGCTGAGGCTGGCGCCATGGTGAGCCGGTGGGGCGCCGACGCGCTGCCGGGCGGCGTGGTCTGGCAGACGATGATGCAGGCCCGCCGCCTCCAGACGCGGTGCGGCCGGCCTCGGCTCGTGCCATGATCGCGTCCGTGCCTGAGCCTCTGCTGGAACTGCATGACGCCACGGTCATCAAGGATGGCCGCCCCGTGCTCGATCGCCTGTCGCTGACCCTGGGGCAGGGAGAGCACACCGCGCTGCTCGGTCCGAACGGGGCCGGCAAGTCGATGCTGGTCTCGCTGCTGACGCACCATGAGCGCGCCGTGCCGCATGCCGACGGCCTTCCGCCGGTGCGCGTCTTCGGCGAGGCCCGCTGGGACGTGGCCAGCCTCAGGGGACGGCTCGGCATCGTATCGGCGTCGCTGCATCAGCAGTTTGTCGCCGGCAACAGCGAGGGCCGCATGACGGGGCGCGCGGCCGTGCTGTCGGCGTTCTTCGGGTCGCACGGCATCCTGCGTTACGGGCAGGTCACGCCAGCCATGACCGAACGCACGGGGTGGGCGCTGGCGCGCACGGGTGCCGCGCACCTCGCTGACCGTCACCTGCACCAGATGTCGGGCGGGGAAGTCAGGCGCGTCATGCTGGCCCGCGTGATCGTGACGGACCCGCGTGTCCTCGTGCTCGACGAACCCACGTCGGGCCTCGACGTGGCCGCCCGCTTCGAGTTCATGCAGCTGGTGCGGCAGGCCCTCGCCGACGACACGACGCTGCTTCTGGTGACGCATCACACCGAGGAAATCGTCCCCGAGATTGGGCGCGTGATTCTGCTGAAGGAGGGGCGGGTGGTGGGGGATGGAACCCCGGCCCAGATGCTCACGGCAGAGCATCTGGGCGCGTTGTTCGGAGTGCCGGTCGCGCTGGACCGTGCGGGCCGCTACGTGTATGCGCGGCCCATGTCGGCTACTTGACGCTGACCTTCACGTAGGCGTTGGTCCAGCAGCAGACTTCGCCGTTGCCGCCTTCGCCCGAGTAGTCGGTGGCCAGCAGCATCAGCGCGTATTCGCCAGGCGCGCTGAACTTGACGCTGGTCGTGCCCTTGCCCGCATAGGGCTGGTCCTGCTTGCCACCCTTGAGGGCCTCGAGCTTCGTGGCCGCCGCATCGAATGTCACGGCACCGGGGCCGCGATACTTCATCCAGTGCAGCTCGACCGGCGAGCGGTCGTCGGTCACCGGCGCCATCGTCGCGCTGGCGAACTTGCCATCGTCTTCAACCCAGGCCGAGAGCGGCAGGGGCGTGCCGACGGTCGCCGTGAGTGACGGCGCGCCGCTCAGCAGGGCCACGGGCCCCTTCAGCGGCTTGGTCGATTCGGACAGGATGCGCAGCGAGGGCGGTTCGTTGCCGACCGCCACGTCTCCGAAGGGATTGACGTTGTAGTCGGTGTGCAGGCGCAGGGGAATCTGCGTGGTCTGCCCGTTGACCGTGATGGTCCACGTCAGCTTCTGGGCCGGCGTGAACGACTTGGGCACCGGCACCACGAACACGCCGGTCCGTCGACGCGGCATGAAGTGCGTCGGCTGACCCAGATCGGGCCCGCCGGGCTCGATGCGATTGTTCGGCCCGATCGGCACATCTTCCGATTGCTTCAGATTGCGGTTGAAGTAGCCGACCAGGAAGTTCGGGGCACCATCGGCGCCGTAGAACCATCCTTCGAAGGCCCCGGTAATGCTGGTGCCGAACTGGCGGGGAGGTTCGTAGGGAATGACGGGTGCCTGCTGTGCAGACACCCATCCCCCCACTGTGAGCAATGTGGCGCCGCAGGCCAGCGACGCGAGCAGTCGGACAGCGGACATCGGAACGTGGCCTCCGTGCTACTGGCGTTCGGAGGTGCGCGCGGCCTTGGCCTTGCGTGCCTCGAGAATCTGCTTCATTTCCTCGTCGGTGTAGTACACGACGTTCATCCACGCGTGCGCCATCTCGTCGACGGTGCGGTCGCCGTAGCCCACCCACTGCTCGGGATCGGGGTTGTCCTTGTTGGCGGCCGTGTTGTCGTACCACGCACTGACCTGGATCACCGTGCCCTTGGGATAGATCGGCGCGGCGTCATCGTCGTAGATGTAGTTGGTCATCCAGTTGAAGTTGAAGTTACCCACGTAGCTGACCACTTCGCGGCCACCATCCGGCCTGATGGCTTCAACCTTCATGGCCTTGCCGCGCAGATGGAAGTGCGGCTGGAAGTTGGTGATCATCGTGTTTTCCTTCAGGACCGTGAAGCCCTCGGTATACGCAATCGAGTTGGGCGGAATATCGAGGAACTCGCGTTCACGCAGCCCGGTGAAGCCGATGAGGTAGCTGCGCTTCTTGGGTTCCTGGCCCTTCGGGAAGAACCAGAGAGCAATCTCTGAGCCGGTGGGAATCTCCTCGCCGGTCGCGTGCAGGTGCTGGTCCCAGGAAATCTTCTCGCCCGGCACGATCAGCTTGCCAGTGCCGTCGGCAAACTTGTCATACCCCTTGCCGATGGCCCATTCCATCAACTGGGGACGACGGTTGAGCAGGTCAGCGCGCGAGGCTGCCTGCGACAGGCCGTAGGTGGCCGTGCCGGTATTGACCGCATCGGCGTCGCCGTTCAGCACGAGGTAGGCAATCGAGTGGTGCAGCGTCTTGCGCGACTTGATGTTGGTCGGGCGAATCTCGACCATCCGCACCCAGCGCGGCTCGGTGATCGGAATGTCGCTCATGGGGCGATACCAGACGTCCTGACCCACGGCGGGCATCTTGAATTCAGGCGAACGGATGACGAGGTCAGGCTGGCCGTAGCCGTCCATCACGCCCTGCCACTCGTTGTTGGTGACCAGGGGCTTGGCGGGCGGGAGGTCTTTCGGATTGCCCTCGGGCGCGCCGGCGTCAACCCACGCCACAATCGTGTCGATCTGGGTCTGCGACAGCGACATGTCGTTCTTGAACTTCTGCACGCCGACCGACGGGTCGATGTGCCAGGGCGGCATCTGCCGACGGGCAACCCGACTCTTGATCGAGCGGGCCCACGGCCGGGCCTCCTTGTAGGAAATCAGTGACATCGGCGCGATGGATTCCGGCTGATGGCACGACTGGCACTTCGACTGGAAAATCGGTGCGATATCCTTCGAGAACGTTGGCGACGTCGGCGCGGTCTGCGCAGACACCGTCGTTGCGCTCAACAGCACGCCGACGACCCCTGCCAGCCCCCACGGCATCCTGCGACCCATGCTCTACCTCCTCGGAACGTGTGCCCCTGACATGGGGCCCCCAGCCTGAACCGTAGCCGGAATGGGCGCATTCTAGCCACAACGTCAGGGAGGTTGCAATCGGAGATGTCCGGCGACGTCAGGAGGCAGGCGCGAGGCTCCGACGGACGACGGCCAGCCTCACCACAAGTGCCCCTCCGGCCGCGGCCAGCACGGCCAGGGACGCCAGCTTGGCCACGGCCAGCCCCGGCTGGACCCAGGTGGCGGGCAGGCCCTGGGGCATCGCATAGAGCAGGTAGTGCTGCGGGGCCACCGCCGTGACGATGACCATCGCGCTCATCACCAGCAGGCGCAGGGGCTGCAGCGCATGCCGCAGGGCCTGCAGCAGCCAGCCTGCCGGCCTGTCGGCAGACAGCGCCGCCGCGCCGCAGCACAGCATGGCGAATGCGACGACCACCGTCGACAGCCACGCTCCGACCGTCTGGACGCCGGACAGCAGCGCCGTGATGTCGCTCACGCCGAACTGCGCGATGGCCCAGGCCGACAGTTCACCCTCGTGGTCGCTCACCCAGTCGAGTCCCTGATGCATCCCCAGCCACAGCAGGTGCCCAATCACCAGCAGCACCAGCCAGATTCCCCACCAGGTGTCCCCGCCCCGGTGCGGGATACCGTCAACCTGCTGCCAGACCCGCACCGCCCGCGTCAGCGACCAGGCAGCCGCGGTAAAGGTCGCGAGGGCCAGCACGCCCGACAGGGCGAGGGTGAACACCGTGGCCTCAGACGTGTTCAGCAGCCACCAGAACAGGGCCCCAGCGGCGGCGCTGCCCCCCAGCAGCCACAGCGTCGATGTCGCCAGCGCGCGCATCATCGCGAGCCTCCGGGGGTGACCGTGAGCGTCAGGGGCGCCGACGAGGCTGAGACCTGCGGAATATACATGGGCGTGACCTGCGTGGGAGCCACCCGGAAGGTGCCTTCGGTGGTGACCTTCACCAGGTAGACATATTCATACCGGCCGAGCGAGAAGTCTTCCTGGAAAAAGACGGTGCGGTTGTCGCGGTACTCGACCTGCGACCCCCACCACCAGGCGATGCTGTCGGGCTTCTCGAGGGGATATGCCGAGCGGTCCTGCACCGACTCGAAGCCGGCAGGCAGCGGATCCTCCACCGACAGATAGCGCCAGTCGCGGGAGCCGGCCACCGTGAGCCGCACCAGCAGCACATCGCCGGGAGTGGCGGTGCCGGTGAAGGGCTGCTCGCGATAGACGATGCGCGAGTCGACGGTGACCGGCACGAGGCGCGTGTAGGCCCGCGTGACGGCCAACTGTCGACTGCCCTGGCGACCCTCGGCCGCAGTGGCATCGAAGTAGGTGGCGGCCGCTGACCAGTAGACGACACCCCCGTCCCGCGTCACCAGCCGAACCGCGTTGGTGCCCGCCTGGGCATCGGCCTCGAAGCGGATCGGATCGGCCGCGACCATGTCCGCGGCCGAGAACGTGTGGCGACCCGCCAGCGTCCCGTTCACGAACACATCGACGCCCGCCGCGGCCGTGGCCCGCTCCCCGCGGGCCTGCATGAAGGCCAGCAGGCCGTAGAGCGCCATCGCCGTGCGCTTGGTCGTGCCCCAGTGTCCGCCCTGCCGGTTGAGAAGGAGCCAGCGCACGGCCCGCTCGAGCACCGCATGGGTCTCGCTGCGCCGCGCCAGGGCCTGCACGGCAAACGCTGTGGCTTCCACGCTGCTGTCGACGGCGTCGAAGAGCAGCGCGTCAGCGTCAGCGACCCACCAGCTGAGGTCGCCCTTCGACTGCACCCGTGCCAGCAACTCCTGCGCCGCCTGCGCCGCGCGCCCATCCCCGTGCTCGTCGAGCAGCGCCAGCAGCTGCGCCCGGCCCAGCGCACTCATGCGGTCGCGTGCCGTCCAGGCCTCTTCAAGGGCTGCGGCCTGCGAGTAGGTGATGGCGCCAGACTCGGCCCACGACATGATTTCGCCCGTGTCGGGCATGGCCCGCTTCAGCACATAGGCCATGTACACCTTGAGGTCAGGCAGTGCCCGCGGATTGACGGCATACATCCGCGCCAGCGCCCGGGCCCCGCTGTCGAGGCGGTAGATGTCGACCCGGGCCCCGGTGCGTCGTGCCTCATCCATCGCCCAGAGGGCATAGGCCGACATGAACGGGTGGTTGCCGTCGCTCTTCCACCAGCCCCACCCGCCATCGTCGTGCTGCATGTCACCGAGCCGGCGCAGGCCCGACGAGATCTGGCGGTCGAGGGCCCCGAGCCGTTCGGTCGGCGCCAGCTTCAGTTCCGTCAGGGCCCGCGTCACCAGCACGTTGGGAATGAAGCTCGACACCGTCTGCTCGGTGCAGCCATACGGGTAGCCCGTGAGGAAGTCGAGCGCACCCAGCATCGACCCTGCCAGCGAGGGCGCCACCGAGACCGAGACGCGCCGTCCCGAGGCATTCGCCGTGGCAGGCACGATCAGATCGGCCGTGGCCTCGCCGCCACCCGCCACTGAGCCGGCGGCCGTGGCACTGCGCCGCACGCCGAAGGGTTGCACCGGCAGTGAGACCTCGACCGCGTCACGGTCCGACGCGGTCTGTGCCTCGGCCGTCAGCGTCGCGGTTCCGGGCGTGCGGGCCGCGAAGGCAAAGTCGGTTCGTGCCTCGCCGCCACTGGCCAGCGAGAGGTCGGACACCCGGCTGCGAGCGGAGGTGGCGTCGAGCCCTGTGGCCGTCAGCGCGACCGAGGCCGTGCGGCTTTCGGGGCGGTAGTTGTGCACGATGGTCGGCAGCACCACGGCGTCACCCTCGGTCAGGAACCGCGGAGGGACGACGCGGACGATGAGGTCCTTGGTGACGGTCGTGCGCGCGAGGCCGCTGCCGACGCGCGTGTCAGTGGTTACGGCACGCGCGGTCAGGCGCCAGGTGGTGAGCGCATCCGGGTAGCGCACCGCCACCTGCGCCCGTCCTTCGGCGTCGGTGACGATGTCGGGCACCCAGTAGATGGCGTCGGGAAATTCCTTGCGCACCGCCGGTTGTGCGGGCTGATCGCCCTTGAAGTCAGCCAGCGTCATCGGCCCTCGTCTTCGCCGGGTCAGCTGCAGACGGTCGACCCCCGAGAACCCGGTGAAGAAGTATTCCCGAGAGAACGACGTGCTCACACGGCTGTAGTCGCGCCGGTAGAAGTACCGCACGGAGTCGGGCGTGGTGTCGGCGCGCACCCCGTACACCGCTTCGTCGATGACGGCCAGGCTCACCTGCGCGCGCACGGGGGCACCGGTGTGGTCAGTGACCTGCACCGTGAAGCGCCCGGGTTCCTGCGGGCGCGACACGGCCTGCTCTGCCGTGATGGCCACCTGCAGCGTCTGCGCCGCAGCCGGAACACTCAGGCGGCGCTCGGCCCGGTAGAGTCGGCCGTCGCGCATGTAGACGAGATTGACGTAGACATCGCCCACATCGCCCTCGGCCACGGGAATCTCGATGGCATCGGAGGCCGTGAGTCGCAGCACCTGATGCCACGAGACATGCTGGCCCTCCTTGGTGGCCAGCACGGGACCGGTGACCGACTCGCCGCGCAGCATCAGCCGGGCCGTGTCACCCGGGGCGTAGGCCTTCCGGTCGGCGATGAGCTCGACGAACCGATCACGCGCCTCGTCGGTGAACCCGGACTGCGGCCCCGGAACGAACAACCACAGCTGGTCGGTGACGCGCCGGCCGTCAGAGTCGGCGGCGATCGTGATGCGGAAGCTGCCGGTGCGGTCCGATGGCAGCGTCACCGTCGCTGACGCGCGGCCATCGTCGCCGGTGGTCGCTGCGGTGGCGCCTGCGCGGGTTGCGGTGGGCTCGCCGTACCCGGCCTCGGGATAGGTCAGCTGGTCGAGCTCGATGTTCATCAATACGCGCGCCTGCGGCTGACCGGTGTAGTCGACCGCGCGCAACTGCAGGTCGATACGGTCGCCGGGCTTGTAGATGGAACGCTCGGTGCGCCCTGCGACCAGGAACCGGCCCCAGGTGGCAATGACTTGCGTGCTGCCCGACACCTCGCGCGCGCTGGCGTCGGTGACCCTCGCCTCGATGCGTGCGGTGATGTCCCGCGCCGACTCGCCGGGCGGCACGGGAATCTCGAGCTCCGCGCGCCCCGACGCGTCGAGCCGCGCCTCGCCCTGCGCCGTCTGGTCGCCGCCATACCAGTAGCCGCCGCCCTCCTCGGCACCCTCGTCCCAGCGCAGTGCCGAGAAGTACGGCTGCTGGCTCATCACCCACTGCACCCGCCCGTTGGCCACCGGCTGGCCGAAGTAGTAGCGGGCCTGCACCGTGACGCGCGCCGTCTGGCCCTGGAGGATCATGCGGGTGACCGGACGCACCGTGACCTCGAACTCGGGCTTGCGATACTCCTGCACCTCGAACGCGCTCAGCGCCTGATGCTCGCCGCTCTGCACGCGCAGTGTGTAGCTGCCCAGGGCCCCCGAGGCAGGCACGGGGAACGACAGCGCCACGGCACCGAACTCATCCACGGCCAGCTGCCGCCGGACGATGACCTTGTCGTTGGGATCGCTGGCCACCAGCTCGACCGAGGGGGCATCGAACGGACGCAGGGCATCCTGCTCGCGCCACCGGAGGACGCCCTTCATGTGCAGCGTCTGGCCCGGGCGGTAGATCGATTTGTCGGTGTATAGGTAGCCGACGAGCTCGCGCGCCGGGGCGCGCAGGGCATAGGCGCCGGGGTCGGTGACGGCAATGGCCTCGCCGCAGCGTGCCAGGCCGAGCAGCTGTTCGATGTCCCCGGGCAGCGTCGTCCGCCACGTGCCGTCCGGATCTGTGTTGCCCGACGCGACGGCCTCGCGGCGCACCATGGCCTGCACCTCGCAGCCGGCCTTCGGCTCGCCTGTGAACCGGTCGGCCGCAAACAGCAGCAGCTCTCCGGGCGACGTCTTCGTAACAAGACCGACGTCCGAGACCACGACCACCGTGTAGGCCCGCAGACGGTCATGCGTGGCCTCGACCAGATACAGCCCGGGCGCGTCTACAGGCAGCGGGATGCGACGGAACTCGGTGTCGCGGTGATTGGGCAGCAGCTCGCGCCACGAGGTCACCAGCTGGTCGGGGTTGAGCAGGGGCACCTGCGCGAACGTCGAGACATCGAGCTGCACCCGCTGTGCGGCGTTCGCACGGTCGTCGGCCACGCGGCGCGATGCCCGATAGCGCTGCGAGACCTGGGCGCGCAGCACGGTGCGGATGCGTGAACGCTGCCGGCGCTTCCAGTCGGTCAGTCGCTCAATCCACGACCGTTCCTGGGGGGCCTCGAGAGGGGCATCGGTGCCGAACTGGTGCGGATCGGCCAGCCCGGCAAAGAAGCGGAACGGATCGCGCACGCGATAGACCCGGACATCGAGCTGTGCCACCCGCCGGAAGGTCAGGAAGAAGTGCGGGGCGTCTCGCGTCGTGAAGGTCTCGCTGGTCGACAGCGAGAATGCCGGCCCTGCCTCCTCGGCCGGCGCGGACAACTGAGCGGTGGCCGGACGGGCGACGGCCAGCAGCAGGAGCAGGGGAATGAGGCGTCGGATCATGGCGTGTCGAGGATGGCCAGGCGGAAGGCGCCGATAAACGCGGGATTGGTCGCCAGCGGTCGCCAGCGGGGTGACGGGTGCGCCTGCAGCACCGAGAGGCGAACCTTGCGCACCTCACCGGGGGCATCGCCGTCGGGACCCGTGTGGTAGACGACCCAGTCGCCGCCCTCGGCATCGAACCGCGAGCGGCCGACAAACACCATGAGGTGGTCGGGCTGCGACTGCCCGGGCTGGATGAAGTAGAGCAGGTCGCCGGGCCGGGCGGCGCGGGCCTCGCGCCCGAGTGGAACGGCATTCCACCGGATCAGGGTGCGTGCGTCCGCAAACTCTCCGTAGGGAGCAGTCGTTGAGGCCGCCACCCGGAAGAGTGGCCAGGCTCCGTCAGCGGCTTTCGGCGCGGAGCGCACGTCGGGAAACTGCGGCACAAACGGCAGGCGCACGCGCTGATGCCAGGCGGGTGTGTGCGCCCGCAGTGCCTCGCGGAAGGCCAGCCGCACCAGGGCCGCGCAGTCGACGACCTCGGCCTGCGGCTGCTCGAACTGGACGTCGGCCAGCAGCGTGAACCACTGCCGGAACGCCGCCCGGTCTGACTCGTCGGCCAGGCGCACCTGTGCCGTCACCGGGGACGTGTCCGCCCCCAGCAGCGTCAAGACAAGCAGGACCAGAGACGCCGACGCCCCACGCCTGGTGTGCATGTGGCGCCCAGTATAGACCCCGGACGCCCGGTGGCCGCGTCCCCGCCGCGGCCGCGCCGGGTATACCATGACGGTGAGGAATCCATGCTGATCAAGAAGCCTGTCGACCTGCGCGAATCAGACGTCACTCCCCAGTCGCTCTACGTGCGCCGGCGCGAGTTCCTGCAGGTGGCCGGCTCCACGGCGGTCGCCATGGCGACGGTCGGCGGGGTGCCGGTCTTCGAGGGCACGTCCACCAGCCTGCACGCCCAGAACCCGTCGGCCCGGAAGCTCGAGAACCTGGGCAAGAGTCCGTTCAGCACCGACGAGAAGATGAACTCGTACAAGGACGTCACCACCTACAACAACTTCTACGAGTTCGGCCTCGACAAGGCCGACCCGGCCCGCTATTCGAGTACGCTCCGGCCCAGCCCCTGGTCGGTCATCGTCGACGGGCAGTGCGGCAAGCCCGGCACCTACACCATGGAAGACATCATGAAGTGGTTCCCCCTCGAAGAGCGCATCTACCGCATGCGCTGCGTCGAGGCGTGGTCGATGGTCATTCCGTGGGTGGGGTTCCCGCTGGCCGACTTTGTCAAGCGCTTCCAGCCCACGTCGCGCGCCAAGTTCGTGAAGTTCACGACGCTCGTCGACACCAAGCAGATGCCCGGCCAGACCGAGCCGGCGCTGCCCTGGCCCTATGTCGAGGGTCTGCGCATGGACGAGGCCCTCCACCCGCTGTCGCTCATGGTCGTCGGCCTGTACGGCGAGGTGCTGCCGAACCAGAACGGTGCCCCGATTCGCCTCGTGGTGCCATGGAAGTACGGCTTCAAGGGCATCAAGTCGATCGTGCGCGTCAGCTTCGAGGAGACGCAGCCGCTCAACACCTGGCAGCGCGTGCGGGCCGACGAGTACGGCTTCTATGCGAACGTGAACCCGGCCGTCGACCATCCCCGGTGGTCGCAGGCCAGCGAGCGGCGCATCGGTGAATTCTTCAAGCGCAAGACCCTGCCGTTCAACGGCTACGCCGATCAGGTGGCGTCGCTCTACACCGGCATGGATCCGCGCAAGCTCTACTGACCGTGGCATCGACCGTCTGGGTGCGGCGGGCCCTCAAACCCTCCGTCTTTCTCGCCAGTCTCGGCCCGGCGATCTGGCTGGTGGTCTGCGGGTTTCAGGGTGAACTCGGCGTCAACCCGGTCGAAACGGTCACGAACGACACCGGCATCTGGACGCTGCGCTTCATCGTCCTCACCCTGGCGGTCACACCCGTCCGCTGGCTGACGGGCTGGAACCCGGTCGCGCTCTTCCGGCGCATGCTCGGGCTGTTCGCCTTCTTCTACGGCACGCTCCACTTCCTGACGTACTTCATCCTCGACCACTCGCTCGAACTGGCGGGGGTCTGGGACGATGTGGTGAAGCGTCCCTACATCACGGCGGGCTTCACCGCCTTCATCCTGATGGTGCCGCTGGCCCTGACCTCGACGCACGGCTGGATTCGCCGCCTGGGCGGCCACCGCTGGAACCGCCTGCACCAGCTCGTGTACATCACCGGCATCGGGGCCGTGCTGCACTACCTCTGGAAGGTGAAGCTCGACACGACCAACCCGTTCATCTACATCGCCATCGTCGGCGTGCTGCTGGGCGCGCGGGTGTGGCACCGGATGGCCCGCGCCGCGCAGAAATGATGGGGTCGCGTCGCAGGGCGTGTGCTATCCTTAGGATCTCAGGTGACGCGGGGTGGAGCAGTCCGGTAGCTCGTTGGGCTCATAACCCAAAGGTCGCAGGTTCAAATCCTGCCCCCGCAACCAACCTCTCAATGTGAAACGGCCGCCCTTCCAGGCGGCCGTTCATGTTTCGGGTAACCGTGCCTGCTGCGCCCGTTCTCAGTCCGCTACTTCGATTCCTTGAACCCGGCTGGCAGCGCCACGTCGCCCGCGGCCACGCTGGTGCCCAGCTGCAGCGTTTCGGTGGTCGAGGTCATTACTGTCGACCGGCCCGGTGTGCCCGCCGCCGTCGGTTCGGCGGTCTTGCCACGCCCGATGCGTCGGCCCAGGCCCCCCAGCAGACCGCCGACGCTGGTCGGTGGGGCGTCAGTCTTCTCGGCGGTGTCAGCGCCCTGCGGGTTGCCCACCACCTGGAAGGTCATCACGGTGCTGAGCGGCGTGCCCTTCAGCTTCGACGCCTCGGCGCGATAGCGCTCCAGGGCCTTCTGCATCTGCGGATACATCGCCATCGCCTGGCGCATGTCGGCCTGGGCCTGAGCCGGGTCGATGCCGAGCAGCTTCTGGGCATAGCGCTGGCGGAAGGCCGTCAGTTCGCCGAGGGCTTCGGCCTCGGTGGTCATCCAGAGCGCCACGTCGAGGACAAACCCGCCGTCCTCGAGGCGCTTGCCCTTCTCGCGCACGGCCACGGTGGCCACGGATTCCTGGGTGTTCACGCCGGCGAATGTCTTCGACTGGCCCGTCTGCCTGACGGTGAAATCGACCTCATACTCCTTGCCTGATCCCTGCTCGTCGGGAGCGTCGGCCTTCGTGTCTTCTTTGGCCTTGGCCATGGCCTCTTCCATGCGGCGGCGATACTCGGCGAAGGTCAGCACGGTGTAGCTCTTGCGGCGCATGTCGAGCTGGTAGATCTTTTCCTCGGCCAGGTCGATGATCTCGCCGGTCATCTCGTTCGACGTCATGAGCCGGTCGCCCTTCAGCGCCACGGTCGTGACAATGCCCTCGCGCGCGGCCCGACCACCGAACATGCCGGCGATGCGGCCCAGGGCTCCTTCAAACTTGACGAGGGTGCGCTCCTGCGTGCGCACATCGGCGTGCAGGGAGACCGACGCCACCAGCGCCGCCAGCACCAGAATCAGGGAAACGCGTGTCAGCTTGACCATGCGCCAAGCGTACGACGCCCGACCGCGTGGCGCAAGCGGGGGGATGTGGGGACCTATGGACCGGCATGACGAACCGCGCCGCGCGTGGGCCGACCGGCGTGAGCCCGGACGGGTCAGTTCGAGCCGTGAGAGGAACCGACATGTACGCGGGGGCGGCGCTGCCCCGACGCGCCCCGGTGCCCTGAGGCTGACGCATGACGCGGGTGGCTGCCGTCCGGCAACGTCCCGGACGTGTCCTGTCGGGCAGACGGGCGGGGGCTGGGGCGGGCGAGGCCCGAAACGGCCTGCTGCCTCAGGGGGCCGCGGACCGTCGTATGCTGGAATCATCATGTCGATGCGCCCTGTTCGCTATACCCGTCAGGCTCAGCCCACCCTCGAAGGAGCCGGGGTGCACCTGCACCGCGCCTTCGGATTCGGCACCACCAGCGACTTCGACCCGTTCCTGCTGTTCGATGACTTCCGGAACGATCGGCCGGCCGACTTTGCCGCCGGTTTCCCCTGGCATCCGCATCGCGGCATCGAAACGATTACCTACGTGCTGGCCGGCACGGTCGACCACGCCGACAGCCTGGGAAACCGCGGCGCACTCGGCGCGGGCGATGTCCAGTGGATGACGGCCGGCAGCGGCATCATCCACCAGGAAATGCCGCACGGCGACGCTCAGGGGCGCATGCACGGCTTTCAGCTGTGGGCCAACCTGCCGCGCGCATTCAAGATGACCACGCCCCGCTACCAGGACGTCTCCGCCCGCGACATCCCGTCGATTGCCGACGATGACGGGACGGTGGTGCGGGTCATTTGCGGCGAGTTCTGGGGGCGCCGTGGCCCGGTCGACGGCATCGCCGCCGATCCGCGCTACCTCGACGTCTCGGTGCCGCCCCGCCGACGGCGCACGCTGCCCGTGCCGGTTGAGGCCAACGCCTTCGCCTACATCTTCGCGGGCAGTGGCGTCTTCCGCGGCGCCTCGGCGCCGCGCCTGGTGGCCACTGAACTGGTCGGGCAGGGAGAGGATCCGGTCTACACCGACGTGGGCAACCGGTCGCTGGTGGTGTTCGATCGCGGCGATGAAGTGGTGGTGGAGGCCGGTGACGAAGGCCTGCGTTTCCTGCTGGTGTCGGGACGTCCCATCCAGGAACCCGTCGCCTGGCACGGCCCCATCGTCATGAACACGGACGAGGAACTGCGCCAGGCGTTTTCTGAGATTCGTCAGGGGACCTTCATCAAGCACCCCTGACATGTCCGCACCCCGGGGACCGAGGCCCCGGGGGCCAGGCTAGGCCTTGAGCGTGGCCTTCAGCGTGCGCGAGGTGGCCGCCAGGGCCCGCGAAATGATGCAGCCGTCAAACATCTTCTGGGCGAGGGCCTGGAAGGTGGCGTCGTCTGCGCCGGGCACGTCGGCCTCGCAGACCAGGTCGATGCGCGAGATCAGGAAGCCCTTGTCGTCCTGCCCGTTGTGCACCGTGGCGGTGGTGTGGACGCTGTTGGCCACAAAGCCGGCACCCGCCAGCGCATTGGCCAGCGCCATCGAGAAGCAGGCCGCCTGGGCCGCGCCGATCATCTCTTCCGGGTTCGCCCCCGGCTTGTCCTCAAACCGCGTCGAGAACGTGAACGCCCCTGCGTAGGCTCCGCTGCCGAAGGCGGCCTGCCCGCTGCCTGCCTTGAGATCGCCCTTCCACTCTGCTGTTGCTGTCCGCGCCATCTGACCTCCTGAAGTGATGTGACAGGTGAATGTCCCATCCTAGCAGGGCGCGCGTGGCGGAGCTAACGGCTGACGGGGGTGTTCCTGATGATGAAGAGCGTCTCGCCCGGCTTGACCAGCCCGAGATCCTGCCGTGCGACCGCCTCGATGGCCGAGCGCTGCTCGCGGAGCTTGCCGATGTGCACACGCAACTCGGCATTGCGCGCACGGGCATCGTCGAGGGCGCGGCGCAGCGCGGCGTCGGTCCGGCGCGCGTCGATGAGCGCCATCATGCCCTCTTCGCCGACGACGGCATCGATGGTGACCAGCAGGGCCGCACCGAGCAGGCCCGCACGAATGACGCGGCGGATGCGTTCGGGGGAAATGCGCGTCGGCAGGGGCTGGGAACGGGGAATCTCGGTGCTACCTGGCGTCACCGTCCCTCCCGCGAGGCGGGAGCCGTCACGGGAGTGGACGACTCATCGAGGTACTGCTCGAGGGCGCGCACCAGCACGCTTCTGAGGTCGCTGCGCTCGTCCATTGCGCGGATTTTGGCAGCGCGCCAGAGATCACCGGGGAGTTCCACGGTGGTCTTGACCGTCTCGCTGTGGGTCCGCTTTGCCGCCACGACGGCTACGAGTCTAGATGTCGACGCACGCATACGGCAAGGAATAAAGACGGGGCAACGGCAAAAAGGTTATACACGGACCCATGATGCCGTGTAAACAGTTTTATGGTGATACGTAAAAAAATATCGACGTTTTTACGGTTTTACGGGTTTACGGGCGACTGAGGCTCAGGCACAATGCCGGCATGGTCGATGAGGCATGCCCGGTGCTGGTGTGGTCCACGTGGCCCGAGGGGCCACCGCCCGATGAGGTGGTGCACCGGCTGCTGGCCGAGCAACTGGTGGCCTGCGTGTCAGTCGGGGCGCCGTCGGTGTCGCACTACCGATGGCAGGGGCAGATCGAGCGCGCCCGCGAGTGCGGCGTGGTCATGAAGACCACGAGTGACCGGATCGCGCTGCTTGAGGCGCGGTGGACGGCGCTGCACCCCTACGAGGTGCCTGAGTTCCTGACGGTCGAGGCCGCAGGAGGCAGTGCCGCCTACCTCAGCTGGTTGCGGGACGAAACGCGGGGCGCCTGAGGTCAGGCCAGGGCCTGCGCCAGGTCGTCACGCAGGTCGGCCACATCTTCGATGCCGACCGACACGCGCACGAGTCCGTCGGCGATGCCCAGGGCCTGGCGTCGTTCGACCGGCACCGAGGCGTGGGTCATCACGGCGGGATGCGAGATGAGCGTTTCGACGCCGCCAAGGCTCTCGGCCAGCGCCATCAGCCGCACACGTCCGAGGAAGTCGCGCGCCGCGTCCATCGAACCCAGGTCGAAGGAAATCAGCCCGCCGTATCCGCGCATCTGCCGGGTTGCCAGCGCGTGGTGCGGGTGTGAAGGCAGGCCGGGGTAGATGGTGCGCACGACCTTCGGATGAGCGTCGAGATACTGGGCAATGACCATTGTGTTCGCGTTGGTCCGCTCCATGCGCACGTCGAGCGTCTTGGTGCCACGCATCACCAGGAACGAGTCCATGGGCCCCAGAATCGCACCGGCGGCGTTCTGCACAAACCGCATCCACTCCACATCATCGTCATGCCGCACGACGACAACGCCGCCGACGCTGTCGCTGTGCCCGTTGAGGAATTTGGTGGTGCTGTGCAGCACGATGTCCGCGCCGAGCTCGAGCGGGCGCTGGATGTAGGGACTGGCGAAGGTGTTGTCGACCACCACGCGCACGCCGTGGCGGTGCGCGATGTCGCACGCCGCGGCGATGTCGGTGATCTGCAGCATGGGGTTGGTCGGCGTTTCGAGGAACAGGTAGCGGGTCTTCGGCGTCAGGGCCGGCGCGATGCGATCGAGATGGGCCGTGTCGACGTAGGAAAAGTCGAGCCCGAACTTGCGCCGCACACGCTCGAAGAGACGGAACGTTCCGCCGTAGGTATTGTCGCTGACCACCACATGGTCGCCCGACTCGAGGCGGGTCAGCACGGCATCAATCGCGGCCAGCCCCGAGGCGAAGGCAAAGCCGGCGACGCCGCTTTCGATGGCCGCGACATTGCGCTCGAGGGCCATGCGCGTGGGGTTCTGCGTGCGCCCGTATTCGTAGCCCTTGTGTTGCCCCAGGCCCTCCTGCACATACGTGGAGGTCTGGTAGATGGGCGTCATGATGGCGCCGGTGGCCGGGTCGGGTTCCTGGCCGGCGTGGATGCAGCGGGTGCTGAAGCGGGCGTGTGCGTCGAGTTTCATAGGGGGGACGTGCTCCGGAGAGGTCACGATACTCTGATATGATTTGCGTGCGCAATTCTGGCGCCCGCATGCCGCATGGCTGCCCCTTCCCCCGCAGAGCCTGATCGCCTCCGTGCCTCACCGGCTGCCCCCGAACCGGGCTGGCCGTCGCGCGCCTGGATGGTGAGGCTGGTGGCGGGAGGACTGCTGGCCAAGCTCGCAGAGTGGGGGGCGCTGCTGGCCGGCCGGACGCCCAGTGCCTGGCAGCAGGCGCTGGGCACCCTGGGCAGCCTGGCATGGCTGGCGGCCGCCGGATGGCTCCTGGCGGGTGCCGTGCGCCGCGCCCGTCGGCGGTTCGAGTGGCGGGTGCGCCACAAGCTGGTGCTCTCGTATGTGTTTGCGGGCGTCGTGCCCGTGCTGCTGGCCGCCGCCTTTGCGCTGCTGCTGGCGCAGCTGCTGCTGCTGAGCCTCAGTTCATTCCTCGTGCGGCAGCACATGGTGACGCTGCAGGTCGAAACGCAGACGCTGGCGCGGGCCGAGGTGGCCGCCCTCACGCGGGCGCCTTCCCGGGGCGTTGTGCTCGACTCGAACACCACTACGTCGATCGACACGAGATACCGGTGGGCGTCGATGGTCGTGGTGCCGGTGGCGGGGCTCGAGTGCCCGGTCGAGCAGGGCCGCCTGTCGGTGCGGGTGGGTCGTCGTCGTGCCGGGCCGTGGGCGCACCTCGAGCCGCCGCGGTCGCTGCCGTCGTGGATCGGCTGCCAGGGATTTGCGGGCCTGGTGGGTTACCGTGCCCCGCAGGCCGATGGGGCCCTTGGCACCACGGCCGTGATGCGGGCGGTGGTGATCGAGCCGGCCCAGCGGCCGCAGTGGGCCGTGGTCGTCGACCTGCCGGTATCGCAGGAGGTGCGGGACGCCATGGCGACGCTGACCGGACTCCGCATCGGCGAAGTCGGCAGTAACGATCCGCAGTGGCGTCCGTCGCTGGCCGGACAGCGGGTTGGGCCGCTCGAGGCAGAGACGCCGGATGCCGGATCGCCCGAGGGCCTCTTCACCTCGTCATGGCTGGCGTTTCTCGACGCGGTCGAGTGGTCGACCGGTGACATCGCGGCGATGTCGATGAACATCACCACGGGGCTGCAGCCCGTGTATCGTCAGGTGACCGATGCGCCCACCGGCTTCCGCGGGCTCACGGTGGGGGGCGCCCTGCTGGCGGCGGTGCTGCTCGTCGGGGGCAGCCTCCTCATCGTCCAGGTGTTTGCACTCTACTCGGGGTTTTCCCTGGCACGGCAGATCACCGATGCGGTGGACGATCTGGCCGACGGCACCGCCCGCCTGCGCGCCCGTGACTTCACGCACGTCATTCCCGTGCGGGCCCGTGACCAGCTGGGTGACCTCTCGGCGTCGTTCAACGCCATGACCGGCGAGGTGCGCGCGCTGCTCGGGGAAGTCGCCCAGAAGGAACGGCTCGACCAGGAAATGCGGGCGGCCCGGGCGATTCAGCAGCAGCTGCTGCCCGAGGCGCCGGCGCACCTGCCCGGCGTGGACGTGGTGGCGTTCTGCACGCCGGCCCGCGAGGTGGCGGGCGATTACTACGACTTTCTTCCGATCACCGACACCATGCTCGGCGTGCTCATTGCCGACGTGGCTGGCAAGGGCCTGGCCGCCGGCCTCTACATGGCGCAGCTCAAGGTGATTGTGCAGTCGCTGTCGCACCTGCACCACGAGCCCCGCGAGTTCCTTCGGGCCGTGAACCGGGTGGTGTCGCGCAACATCGACCCGCGGTCGTTCATCACCATGACCTACGGTGTGATTGACCTCGAGCGTCGCGAGCTGACGTTTGCCCGGGCGGGTCACGCCCCGCTCATGCGGCTGGCGCGGGGCGCCGATGATGTGGAAACGCTCGCTCCCGACGGCATGGTGGTGGGGCTGACCCTCGACGATGGCGAGATGTTCGACAGCGTGCTCGAGCAGCGGACGGTGACGCTTGGCGCCGGCGACCTGCTCGTCTGGTTCACCGACGGCATCACCGAGGCGATGACCGTCGCGCACGAGTGCTATGGCGAGGCGCGCCTGGCCGCCCAGGTCAGGCAGCATGCGCAGGCGTCCCTGCCCGAGCTGCGTGCGGCCATCGAACGCGACCTCGACGCCTTTACCGGACAGGCCGATCCGCACGACGATATGACCATGATTCTGCTGAGGCTGACGTGACAGGAGGGCTGTCGGTGGTGTTCCGCACGCCGTCCGAGGTGGAAGCCGATGTCGTGCAGGGGCTGCTGCAGAGCCACGGCATCGAGACGTGGCGCACGGCCGGGCCGCCTGCCGGTGTCTTTCCCTTCACGTCGTCTCCGCTCGGGGAAACCTGCCTGTCGGTGCGCGAGGCAGACGCCGAGATGGCGCGGCGCGTGCTCGAGCCGTCGGCATCGGCCGGTGCTGCCGACGGTGGCGACGACACGCAGCCGGACCTGGCCGGCCTCGAGGCGCAGGTCGGCTACCAGTTCCGCCAGCGCGCGCTGCTCGAGCAGGCCCTGACGCACAAGTCGCGTGCGCACGAAGACATGACCGGCGGGCAGCGGCACAACGAATCGCTCGAGTTCCTGGGCGACGCGGTGCTCGGGCTGCTGGTCGCCGAGGCGCTGTGCGAGCGCCTGCCCGACACCACCGAGGGGCAGAAATCGCAGCTGAAGGCCGCACTGGTCTCGACGGCCACATTGACGACCATGGCCGAACGGGTGTCGCTCGGCTTGCACCTGCGGCTGGGGCGCGGCGAGGAGAAGACCGGCGGGCGGCTGAAGCCGGCGCTGCTGGCCGATGCGTGTGAAGCGCTGATCGCGGCCATGTATCTGGATGGCGGCTTGGCACCGGCGCGCCAGTTTGTGCTCGAGGCCCTCGCGCCGCAGATCGACGCGGCCGCACAGCGGGGATTCCGGGGCACCGACTTCAAGTCACGCCTGCAGGAGGTGCTGCAGCGCGGCAGTCAGGCCCTGCCGGCCTATCAGGTGGTGGCCACGGCAGGCCCCGACCACCGGAAGGTGTTTACGGTCGAGGTACGCGTCGGTGAGCGGCTGCTCGCCCAGGGCGAGGGCCTGACGAAGAAGGACGCCGAGCAGCAGGCCGCCGCGCAGGCGCTGGCCGTCCTGGCAGGGGAGACCGATCGGCCCTAGTCGATTTCGATGATGCCGACGGCGCGCCGATCGGCCAGCGACCTGCCGCCCAGCCGTGGCGCTGCGCCGGGTAGCCGGCTGGCCGCAAAGGTGTGCACCTCGCGGGCGACGGCGTCGACGCTCGGAGGCTCGGGCCGGCAGTACAGCCGGACCCAGAGCCGCAGCATCGGATCAGCGAAGCTGTAGCGCTTCTGCCGAGACACCACCAGATCGACGTCCTCGAGCCACGACAGGTAGTCTTTCGTCGAGCCGGGGGTGCGCTGCATCTGCTGTGCGATTTCCGTCAGGTTGAGCGGTTCGGCCTCGGCCAGGATTTCGAGGATGGCCTTGAGCGCCCCGTAGCCGCGCGCCTGCTGCAGCCGCCACTCGTAGCGCTGGGCGCACCAGGCGGCCAGTTCACCGTCGCTCGTCAGCAGCGCCGTGAGTGCGCTGATCGGATCGCCGCCGCGCGTGCCCATCCGCGCGGACGCGGTGGCCATCGCATGCACATACGCGGCGCGGCCGTCGGTCAGCGCATGCACGGTCTGTCCCAGGTACTCGCGCTCGTCATCGCGCTCGGGGGCCGGCGGCAGCATTGCCGTCACCTCGTCGGCCGTCAGTGAGGGCAGCGCGATGAGGTCGACGCGTGATGCCGCGTCGCGCAGCAGGTGCTGGGTGCGACGGACGAAGCGGCTCGTGAGCACGAAGCGATGGGGCGACGCCATCAGAGTCGCGAGCAGTTCGCGCTGTGCATGCCGCAGGCCGGGGAAGCTCTCGAACGTGCGGATGGCCAGGATCTCGTCCAGCAGGAACGTGCGGGGCCGGTCGCCAGTGGCCATCGAGAAGAACCTGAGCAGGCGGTCGAAGGCCTCGCGTGCCGACGTGGGCGGATGCGGGGCCGACGCGGCGAGGAATGGCGAAGCCTGCACGACGGCGCGGAGGAAGCGTTCAGGGGTGCTGGCCGCACGCTCGACGTCAATGAACTGGCACGTGTCGCGACCGAGCCGATCGGCCACGGCGTGCAGCAGGGTGGAGCGGCCAGTGCCACATCCGCCGACCACGCACACGATGCGTGCGGGCTGCTGCTCGAGCACATCGAGGACGCGCCGCTCGAGGCCGGTGTACGGCGTCATCATGGTCATCAGCGCGTGACCATGGGCAGGTGCATTCCGCGCGCACGGGCGGTGGCGATGGCCTCGGGATAGCCGGCATCGGCATGGCGGACCACGCCCATGCCGGGGTCGCACGTGAGCACGCGCTCGAGCTTCTCGTCGGCCTCGGCCGAGCCGTCCGCCACAATCACCATGCCGGCATGCATCGAGTAGCCGATGCCCACGCCGCCGCCGTGGTGCACCGAGACCCAGGTGGCACCAGCCGATGCGTTGAGCAGCGCGTTGAGGATGGGCCAGTCGGCGATGGCGTCGCTGCCGTCGCGCATGCCCTCGGTCTCGCGGTTCGGCGAGGCCACCGAGCCGGTGTCGAGATGGTCGCGGCCGATCACAATCGGGGCCGACACCTGGCCAGTACGGACCAGTTCGTTGATCTTCAGGCCGAAGCGCGCGCGTTCGCCGTAGCCCAGCCAGAAAATGCGCGAAGGCAGGCCCTGGAACGCCACGCGCTCGCCGGCCATGCGAATCCAGCGGCAGAGCGGCTCGTTGTCGGCAAACATCTCGAGCGCCGCCTGATCGGTGACGCGGATGTCATTGGGGTCGCCGGACAGCGCCGCCCAGCGGAACGGGCCCTTGCCTTCGCAGAAGAGCGGCCGGATGTATTCGGGCACAAATCCCGGAATCCGGAAGGCATCGGTGACCCCGGCCTTCACCGCCTGGGCGCGGATGTTGTTGCCGTAATCGAACACGATGCTGCCGCGGTCCTGCAGCGCGCGCATCGCCGCCACGTGCGCGCCCATCGCCGCGATGCTGCGCCGCTCGTAGTCGGCCGGGTCGCGCTGCCGCAGCGCCGCGGCCTCGTCGAGCGTGAGGCCATTGGGCACATAGCCCACCAGCGGGTCGTGGGCCGAGGTCTGATCGGTCACCACATCCGGCACGATGCCGCGCGCGACCAGGGCCGGCAGCACATCGGCGGCGTTGGCCAGCAGGCCCACCGACCGCGGCGTGCGTGCGGCCTGATACGCCGCCACGCGCGCGAGCGCATCATCGAGCGAGGTGCAGGCTTCATCCAAATACCGGCTCTGCAGGCGACGCTCGATGCGGATCGGATCGACTTCCACGACCAGGGCCACGCCGTCGTTCATGGTGATGGCCAGGGGCTGGGCCCCGCCCATGCCGCCGAGGCCGGCGGTGACCGTCAGACGGCCGGCCAGCGAGCCGCCGAAGTGCCGGCGAGCCAGCTCGGCGAGCGTTTCGTAGGTGCCCTGCAGGATGCCCTGCGTGCCGATGTAAATCCAGCTGCCGGCCGTCATCTGCCCGTACATGGTGAGCCCGCGTGCCTCGAGATCACGGAACGTGTCCCATGTGGCCCACTTGGGCACCAGGTTGGCGTTGGCGATGATGACGCGGGGTGCATGGGTGGAGGTGCGGAACACCGCCACGGGCTTTCCCGACTGCACCACCAGCGTCTCGTCGTGTTCGAGTGACTGCAGCGACTCGACGATGGCGTCAAACGCCTCCCACGACCGCGCGGCGCGGCCGGTGCCGCCGTACACCACCAGCGCCTCCGGACGCTCGGCCACCTCGGGGTCGAGGTTGTTCATCAGCATGCGCAGGGCGGCTTCCTGTGGCCAGCCCTTGCAGGTGAGGGTCTGACCGCGTGGTGCCCGTATCGTCCGTGTGGGGGTTGGCATGGTGAACTCGACTACGAAACTATGCAGGGGCTCCGACCTTGTCAAACTGAAAATGTTCGCGCGATCAGTTGACAGCCATCCCCACACTGCGCTCCAGTGCGCCCGATGTGATCGTGCGCGCGACGACCACAATATCTGGGGCCGGGGGCCTGTCGTCGGTCAGCGTGGGAACGTGTGCCCGCACCGCCGCGTGCGCGGCCATGAGCATGGCGCTGCTGACGAGCGGCGCCCGCAGATCGATCGCCTGACAGGCGCACAGCAGTTCGATGGCGAGCACGGTGCGGGCCAGCTCAAGCGCGCGCTCGGCCTTGAGGGCGGCCCCCATGCTCATGCTGACGTGATCTTCCTTGCTGGCCGAGGTGGGAATCGTGTCGGCCGACGCGGCGTGGCACAGCGACTTGAGTTCAGACGTGAGTGCAGCGGCCGTGACCTGCACCATCATGTAGCCCGAGTGCAGGCCGCCCTCGCGCGTCAGGAAGGCGGGGAGTCCCGACAGCGTGGGATTGAGCAGGCGCTCCGTGCGCCGTTCGCTGATGGTGGCCAGCTGCGTGAGGGCCAGCGCCAGCGTGTCGGCCGCCAGGGCCACCGGTGCGCCGTGGAAATTGCCGCCCGAGATCATCTCGTCCTCGTCGGCGAAGACCATCGGATTGTCGGTGGCGGCGTTCATTTCCGTCGCCACGACGTGCTGCACCCACTGCATCGCCTCGCGGGCGGCGCCGTGCACCTGCGGCACGCAGCGCTCCGAGTAGGCATCCTGCACGCGTCCGCAGTGGGCGTGCGACGCGTTCAGCGGGCTGTCGGCGAGCAGCCGTCGCACATTGTCGGCGGCGGCCTGTTGGCCGGCAAACGGCCGCGCCGCGTGGATGCGCGCATCGAAGGGGCGCACCGAGCCGAGCAGCGCGTCGATGCTGAGGGCGGCGATGATGTCGGCCGCGCGCGCCAGCTGCCATGCACCATCGAGTGCCAGGGCCAGCACGGCGGTCGAGGCCTGCGTGCCGTTGATGAGCGCCAGGCCCTCCTTGGGCCCGAGGTCGACAGGCATCAGGTGTGCCGCCCGCAATGCAGCCGCGCCGTCGCCGCGGTGCTGGCCGTCCCAGGTCTCACCCTCGCCAATCAGCACCAGGGCCAGGTGCGCGAGCGGCGCCAGGTCGCCGCTGGCCCCGACCGATCCCCGGCTCGGCACATACGGATGAATGCCGTGCTGCAGCAGCGCCAGCAGGGCCTCGAGCGTGGCGGGACGGATGCCCGAGAATCCCTTGGCGAGCACGTTGGCCCGCAGTGCCATCATCGCGCGCACCGCGCGGGGCGGCAGCGGCGCATCGACGCCGGTGGCATGGCTGCGGATGAGGTTGGTCTGGAGGCGCGCCAGGTCGTTGCGCGAGATGCGGGTCTCCGCGAAGTTGCCGAAGCCGGTGTTGACGCCGTAGACCGCGGCGGCGCCATCGGCGAGGCGGTCCACCACCGCGCGCGACCGGGCCACCCGGGCACGCGCCGACGGAGCCAGTGCGACCGGGGATGCACCATCGGCCACGGCCACCAGATCGGCCAGCGTGAGCGAGGAGCCGTCGAGGAGAATCATGCCGCGTAGGATACAGTAGAGTGATGAATATCGCGGTGCTGGGCGCGCAGTGGGGCGACGAAGGTAAGGGCAAGATTGTCGACCTGCTGACGCCGCATTTCCGTTTGGTCGCCCGCTATCAGGGTGGCCACAACGCCGGTCACACGGTGTACGTCGGGGGGCGCAAGTTCGTCCTCCACCTCATTCCGTCGGGCATCCTGCACGCCGGCGTGCGCTGCCTCATCGGCAACGGAGTGGTCATCGACCCCGAGGCCCTCTTCCGTGAGATTGACGAACTGGCGTCGCTCGGCATCGAGGTCGGCGACCGGCTGGTCATCAGCGACAAGGCGCACATCATCCTGCCCTACCACCGCGAGCTCGACGTGCTCAGCGAGGCCCGGCGCGGCGAGCGCAAGATCGGTACCACGTCGCGCGGCATCGGACCTGCCTACGAAGACAAGATCGGCCGGCGCGGCATCCGCGTGTGCGACCTGGTCGACACGCCGGAGCTGGCCGAGGCGGTGCGCGAGAACGTGCATGCGCGCAACCAGATCATCCGCGATACGCGCATGGAATGGCAGGCCGTCTACGATCAGCTGCTCGCCCACGGCGACCGGATGCGGCGCTGGACTGCTGACGTGTCGCTGCTGCTCGACGAGGCCGTGCGCCGCGGCGACCGCGTGCTCATCGAGGGCGCGCAGGGGACGATGCTCGACATCGACCACGGCACCTATCCGTACGTCACCTCATCGAACGCCTCCATCGGCGGCGCCTGCACCGGCCTCGGCCTGCCACCGCAGGCCATTCACGGCGTGCTCGGCGTGGCCAAGGCCTATCTCACCCGCGTCGGCGAAGGACCCCTGCCGACCGAGCTGCATGGCGCCGTGGGCGAGCGGCTGCGCGAGACAGGCCAGGAGTACGGCGCATCGACGGGGCGGCCCCGGCGCTGCGGATGGTTCGATGCGGTGGCCGTGCGCTACGCCGTGCGTGTCAACGGCATCAACGCGCTGGCCCTCACCAAGATGGACGTGCTCGACGGGCTGCCCTCGGTGGACATCTGCACCGGCTACCGCGTCGACGGCCGCACGATCGATGCGCTGCCGGCCGATGCCCGCACGCTGGCGGCGTGCACGCCGATCTATGAATCGTGGCCCGGATGGTCGGCGCCCACGCGCGGAGTGACGCGGTTCGAGGATCTGCCGGTCGAGGCGCGCCGCTACATCGCGCGCCTGGAAGAGGTGACCGGCGTGCCGATGGCCGTCATTTCCACAGGCTCCGATCGCGCCGAGACCATCATCCGCCGCGACACCATCGCGGGCCGCTGGTTCTCCTGACCGCGGCCCCGCACCCGGTCAGTGTCCACCGGCTGCGACAGGGGGCTCCGGGGGTTCGAGTGATCGCACGGTGTAATCGCCCAGCAGCGCCGCCTGGGCATCGAGGGCGCTGCCGCCGGCCGGGCGCGGCACGCGCGTGTAGGTGCCGTCGGCATGCAGCTGCCAGGCGCGTACCGTGTCCCGCCACAGCGTCTCGAACACCACGGTGCGCAGGTGTGCGTTCCAGTGCGGATCGGTCACCGGGCACAGCACCTCGACGCGCCGGTCGAGGTTCCGCTCCATGAGGTCGGCGCTGCCGAGGTAGACCTCGGGCTGGCCGCCGTTCTCGAACAGGTAGAGGCGCGAGTGCTCGAGGAAGCGGCCCACAATCGATCGCACCTCGATGCGGTCGCTCACTCCCGGGATGCCCGGCCGCAGGCAGCACACCCCGCGCACCAACAGCCGGATGGGCACGCCGGCCTGCGAGGCCTGGTAGAGCAGGCGAATCATCCCAGGATCGGCGACGGCGTTGTTCTTGATGGCGATGCCCGACGGCCGGCCCGCCTGGGCGTGCGCGATTTCGCGGGTGATGAGCTCGCGGAATCCGCGCCGCAGCCCCTCGGGAGCCACCAGCAGCGACGTGAAGATGTGCCGGCTCGAGTAGCCGGTCAGCGCGTTGAACACTTCACTGACGTCGTCGAGCACCCGGGTGTCGGCCGTGAAGAGGCCGATGTCCGTGTAGAACTGCGACGTGCTGCGGTTGTAGTTGCCGGTGGCGACGTGCGCGTAACGGCGGATGCCGTCGCCCTCCTGCCGCACCACCAGACAGAGCTTGCAGTGCACCTTGAGGTTCACGAGGCCGTACACCACGTGAATGCCGGCCGACTCGAGCCGGTGCGCCCAGGCGATGTTGTTGCGCTCGTCGAACCGCGCCTTCAGCTCGACCAGCACCGCCACCTGCTTGCCCTGCTCGGCGGCCTCGATCAGCATCTCGATGAGCGGCGAGTTCGGCCCGATGCGGTAGAGCGTCATCTTGATGGCCACCACGGCAGGGTCGGCCACCGCGGCACGCAGGAACGTCTCGACCGAGGTGAACGAGTCGAAGGGATGGTGCACCAGCACGTCTTCGTCGGCAATCTGCGCGAACACCTGATCGGCATCATCCGGGGCCCAGCGCGTCGCGGGCGTGAAGCCGGGATACTTGAGGGCGGGACGCGGCAGCCGGGCCAGCTGGTGCCAGTCGCCGAACCCGAGGCGGCTGGACGTCCGGACGACGACATCCTCGTGAATCTCGAAGTTGTCGATGAGGATGTTCAGGATGCGCCGCGGCATGTCCGACTCGACCTGCAGCAGCGAGAGCGCGCCGTACCGCAGCTGCTTGAGCCCGCGGTCGACGGTTTCCAGCAGATCGTCGGCCTCATCCTCCTGAATCACCATGTCGGTGTCGCGGATGATGCGGAACAGGTGGGCGCCCTCAATCTGCGTCCCCGGGAAGAGCGCGTCGAGATTCCGGCGGATGACGTCCTCGAGGAAGACGAACGAGGTGCCCGGGGCCGGCGCCAGTTCGTCCGGCAGGGCGATGAACCGCGGCAGCATGCCCGGCACTTTGACGCGGGCAAACTTGGTGCGGCCGCCGTGCCTCACCCGTACCGCCAGGTTCATGCTGAGGTTCGAGATGTACGGAAATGGATGGCCCGGATCGAAGGCCAGCGGCGTCAGCACCGGAAAAATCTGCGCCTTGAAGTGGCGGCGCAGCCAGGCATCGATGGCCGGCGTGAACTGTTCGGGATCGAGCAGGTGGATGCCGGCCTTCGCGAGCAGGGGGCGCAGGTGGTCGTCCCAGCAGGCGGCCTGGTCATTGGCGTGTGCCAGCGCGTGCCGGCGGATCAGGGCCAGTTCCTCCGCGTTGGACAGGCCATCGACGGAGGTGTCCTCGATGCCGGCGCGTGACTTCTTGAGAATGGTGGCCACGCGCACCATGAAGAATTCGTCGAGGTTGGTGCCGGCAATGGCGAGAAACTTCACGCGTTCCAGCAGGGGATGGCTGGCGTCGCTCGCCTGCGCCAGCACGCGCCGGTTGAAGGCCAGCCAGCTTAGCTCGCGGTTGATGTAGAGCGAGGGGTGCCGGAGGTCGCCGGCGGTGCGCCGGCGCCGGCCAGCCGTTGTCCGCGTTCGCGTCGTCGCCACCTCCGTAGCCTAGCAGAGCCGTGTGACGCCCCAGGCTCAGCTGAACCAGAGCAGCACGGCGAAGAGCACCATCGCGACCGTCACCACCTGCTGAATCCGGTGGTGCCCCAGCCCGACGGCCGCGCGCACGCCGAGCAGGCCGCCCACGAAGTTGCCGGCCCCGAGGGCCAGACCGGTCACCCAGTCGACCGTTCCCGCCGACCCGAAGATGGCCAGCGCCACGACGGTCATCAGCAGCACGTGCAGCAGCTTGATCGCGTTGCCGCGGACCAGGTCGAACCCGGCCGCGGAGGTGAAGGCCAGCAGCAGGAACCCGATGCCGGCCTGGATGAAGCCGCCGTAGAGGCCGATGCCGAAGAGGGCAAGTGTGGTGGCGAGCGGCGACCAGCGCTGCCCGGGCACGGCCCTGGCGGCCGGCTGGCGCTGCCGCCAGAGTGACCAGCCGGTCATGACCAGCATGGCGGTGGCGAGCAGGCGCGAGAAGGCTGCCGGGGGCACCACGAGGGCACACCAGGCCCCCACCGCGGCGCCCGCGAGCGCCGGCAGGCTGGCCCGCAGGGCCCAGCGCCAGTCGAGGGCCCCGTGGCGATGAAATCCCCAGACGCCGGACACGCTCTGGGCCAGCACACCCACTCGGTTGGTGGCGTTGGCCACCGGGGCGGGCATCCCGGACAGCAGCAGCAGGGAGAGGGTGATGAACGAGCCGCCCCCGGCGACGACGTTCACGGCGCCGGCCAGCGTGGCGGCCGCACTGAGCAGCACAAGGTCGATGACGGGCGGCACATCGCATCGTATCGCAGCCCTGCGTCGGCTACAGTGGAGGGCACGATGCACGGTCAGTCAATCATCCAGGATGTCGTCGTCCTCTACGGGCTGGCGCTGGTGTTCCTGCTGCTGGGCAGCCGCCTGCGCCTGCCGGGCATCATCAGCCTCATTGTGACCGGGGTCATCGCTGGCCCCGGGGGCCTGGGCCTGGTGTCGTCGGATGAATCGGTGCGGACGCTGTCGGAAGTCGGGATTGCGCTGCTGCTGTTCATGGTGGGGCTGGACCTGTCGGTCCACGAGATTCGGCGGCTCTGGCGCAATGCGGTCGTCGGCGGCGGGGCCCAGATGGCCGGTACGATGCTGGCCGTGGCACCGTTTGCCTGGTGGATGCTGGGGCCTCGCGCCGAGACACTGCTGTTTGCCACCTTCTTCGTGGCGATTTCCAGCACGTCGATCGTGGTGCGCGAGCTCACGCGGCGAAACGAGCTGCACGCGCCGCACGGCAGCCTCGCCCTCGGAATACTGCTGCTGCAGGACGTGCTGGCGCTGGTGGCGCTCGTCCTGGCTCCGGTGCTGTTCGGGTCGAACGGCGCGAGCCTGGGCCGTGCGCTCATGCAGATCGCCGTCATTGGCATCGGGCTGGCGCTGGTGACCCGCCTGGCGCTGCCCGTGCTCTTCCGATGGGCCACGCTGGCCGGCCGTGAGGCCTTCAGCCTGACGGTGCTCGTCGCCAGCCTGGGCGCGGCCTGGGTGGCCTCGGTGCTGGGGCTCTCAATGACGGTCGGTGCCTTCCTTGCCGGCCTGGTGCTCGACGAGAGCGAATACAGCCACCAGATTCATGCGGAAGTGCGGCCGTTGCGCGACCTGCTGACGAGCCTGTTCTTCGTGTCGGTGGGCCTGCTGGTGCGTCCGGCGGATCTGCTGCCCGTGCTGCCCCTCGTGCTGCTGGTGGCCGCAGGGATGGTGCTGCTGAAGGCGGCCGGGGCGGCGCTGGCCTTCCGGCTGGCGGGCCTCTCACCCCGGGTCGGGGTGACGGCGGCCTTCGTCCTGGCGCAGGTGGGCGAGTTCTCGTTTGTGCTCGGCGCCGAGGCCGTGACGCACGGGGCTATCGGCGGTCAGCAGTGGTCGATTCTTCTCGGCGCCAGCGTGGTGACAATGGCACTGGCCCCCGCCATCGTGGGCGCGGCGCCCCGGCTGGCGGCGCGCCTCACCCGTGCATCGGCAGGCGAGACGGCCGGCACCGGCGGCGAGGAGCACCGCTGGCGGGACCACGTCATCATCCTCGGCTTCGGCGAGGGTGGCCGGCTGGTGTCGCAGGCCCTGTCGGCCATCGGCCGGACCCACGTGGCGCTCGATCTCGACGGCTCGTCCGTGCGCAGCGCGCTTACCGCTGGCCATACGATTCTCTACGGGGACGCCACGGCCGAGGAGCCGCTGCGCGCCGCGGGCGTCGAGCGGGCTGCCGCGGTCGTGGCGGTGCTGTCCGACCCCGGGGCCACCGAGCGGGCCATCCGCAGTGTGCGGGCGCTGCGGCGCGACGTGCCGATGTTCGTGCGCACGCGCTTCCGGACCGAGGCCGAGCGGATGCGCCGCACGGGCGCCACGCTGGCAGTGGCTGAGGAACTGGAGGCCTCGATCGAGGTCGTGTCCCAGCTGCTGGTGCAGCTCGATGTCCCGGGCCAGCAGGTGGAGGCCCTCGTCGATGCCGCCCGCGAAGCCACCGACGCCCCCAGTGCGAGAACGGCCCTGCCGGTGGGACCGGTGGCCCGGTCCGTCATTGAGGCGTTTGGCGACACGCCCGTCCGCACGCACCTGCTGCAGCCGGGGGACTGGGCGGTGGGGCAGTCTCTGGCGGCCCTCGACCTGCGGGCCGCGGTGGGCGTGACGGTGGTGGCGGTGAAGCGGGGTGACGAGATGGCCACTCCGCCCCCGGTCGAGTGGCTGTTCGTGGGGGGCGACCTGCTCTATTTTGTCGGGGCTCCCCCGGCGCTCCGGCGGGCCGGGGGCTACCTGACCGGGGGACCGGCTGACCCGTCACAGGCCGCTGGCACCTGACCGGCATTGCGTGTAAGATGCCGCCAATACGAGATTCCTGTCGGCAATCTCCGCCGCAGGACACCAAGGAGGCAAGTGTATGTCGCTGAGCCGTCGGCGACTCTTTCAGCGTCTCTCGCCCGTCGAAGCGTCCTCTCCCGCCGAGTGGATTGCCGCGCGCGGCCGTGAAGCCGGTCTGACAGAGTTTGGCGAGCAGGGCATGGCCGCTGGGGCCCGTCCGATCCGCATCGCCAGCAATGAAAACCCCCTCGGGCCCGGTCAGCACGTGCTCGACGCCATTGTGGGCAAGTTCCCCGAAGCCCACCGCTATCCGTTCAACGCCAAGCAGACCGAGGGTGCCCTCATCAGCGCCATCGCGCAGAAGAACGCGGCGAAGAACGAAAACGTCCTGCTCGCGCCCGGCTCAGGCGAACTCCTGCTGCACTCGGTGCGCGCCTTCACCTCGGCCAGCAAGCCGCTGGTCACCGCGTGGCCGTCCTACGAGACGCCCCGCGACATGGCGAAGAAGATGGGCATCCCCGTCCGCGAGGCCGCCCTCGACGGGAAGCTGCGCATCGACATCGCGAAGATGGTCGAGGCGTCGAAGGGCGCCGGCCTGGTGTTCTTCTGCAACCCCAACAACCCGACGGCGACGGTGCACGGCAAGTCGGCGGTCGTCGACATGGTCAAGGCCATTCGCGCGGCCTCGCCCGAGACCGTGATCCTCATCGACGAGGCCTACCACGACTACGTCACCGACCCGTCCTACGGCTCGATGATTGACGTCGCGCTGGCCACGCCGAACGTGTTTGTGACCCGCACCTTCTCGAAGGCCTACGGGATGGCTGGCCTGCGCGCCGGCTACGCCATCGGGCACGCCCCGACGGTCAAGTCGATTGCCGCCTTCAAGATGCCGTACGGGCTCGGTACCCTGACGCTCGGGGGCGCCATTGTCGGCTACGCCAACGATGCGCACATCGCCGCCGAGCGCAAGCGGAACACCGACGTCCGGAACTTCACCATGAAGGCCTTCGCCGACATGGGCATTTCGGGCACCGATTCGCAGACCAACTTCCTGTTCCTGGACATCAAGCGTCCCGCCGCGGGCTTCCGCGATGCGTGCCGCGCCCAGGGCGTGCTGGTCGGTCGCGACTTCCCGCCCTACGAGAAGACCCACGTCCGCATCTCGCTCGGCACCATGGACGAGATGAAGAAGGCCGTCGAGGTGTTCAAGAAGGTTCTGGGGTCGACCACGACAACGTCCAGCAAGGACAAGCAGCAGTAATCCGATGTCCAGAGTCAAGGAGGAGTCCACTATGTCGCTCTCGCGACGTTCGTTTGTGCAGACGCTGGGCGTCGGTGCGGCGGGAATGTGGATCGGGGCGCGTGGCCGTGAAGGCTCGCTGTTCGGATCCGAGGCGGTATTGGCCCAGGGGGCGCCGTCTCCCATCATTCTTTCCAGCAACGAGAACCCGCTTGGTTGCCACCCCGATGTGCTCGCGGGCGTCCGCGGCTCGTTCGCCGAGGGTGGCCGCTACAACTACGCGGCGGTCGATGAAATCACCGCCCTGCTGGCGAAGAAGCACGGCGTCAAGCCGGAGAATGTGCTGCTGGGCTCGGGCTCGACGCAGCTGCTCCGCACCTCGACGCATGTCTTCACGTCGAAGACCGCAGGCCTGACGGCGACGATCCCGGCCTACGAGGAATGCGCCGACTACGCGCGCCTCATGGGCAACCCGATCACCGGCGTCAAGCTCACCGCCGACCTGCGCATGGATCTCGATGCCATGCAGCAGGCCTCGAAGGGGGCCGGTCTGGTGTTCTTCTGCAATCCCAACAACCCCGTTGGGACGGCCGTGACCGCCAGCGACACGCGCACCTATCTCGAGACGCTGATGAAGCAGTCGCCCACCACCACGGTGCTGGTCGACGAGGCGTACTTCGAGTACGCCACCATGCCCGGCTACGAGACCATGATTCCGCTGGCGGTGCAGAACCCCCGCGTCATCGTGGCCCGCACCTTCTCGAAGTGCCTCGGCATGGCCGGTTTGCGCATGGGCTTTGCCATCGCCCACGCCGACACCATCGCCAAGCTCAAGGCCTGGGACGGCACCAACAACGTCTCCATCATGGGCCTCATGGGCGTCAAGGCCGCCCTGCAGGTGCCCGACCAGTGGGTGAAGGACGAGCAGGCCCGCAACAAGGCGGCCCGCGATTTCACGCAGAAGTGGTTCGCCGATCGCGGCTACACGCCAACCGATTCGCAGACCAACTTCATGTTTGTCAACATCAAGCGGCCGGCTCGCGAGTTCCGCGAGGCGTGCCTCAAGGAAGGCGTGCTCGTCGCGCGCGACTTCCCGCCCTACGAGAAGACCCACGCCCGCATCTCGGTCGGCACCATGGACGAGATGAAAAAGGCCGTCGAGGTCTTCGGCAAGGTCCTGTCGCAGCCGGCCAAGTCGGCCGCGGCCTAGGTTCCCCAGGTCACCGCATGCCGGGTCGTCCTCCGCCAAAGAGGGCGACCCGGTTTGCGTTTCTACGGAGGTTCCCCAGATGATCCCGTCCCGCCTCGCCTTCGCTGTCCTCGCCACCGTCTGCCTCGCCACCGCCGCCGTCGATGCGGTCTACCAGCAGCAGGCGACCGGCACCCGGCGTGAACCGCAGTTCGACAATGCCAACGTCAAGGTCTGGAAATCGATCATCTATCCGAACCAGCCGCTGGCCCTCCACCGCCATGACCACGGTCGCACCATCGTCGCTCTCAAGGGCGGCACGCTCGATGTCGTCGATGCCCAGGGCAAGACGATGGAGAAGATGACGTGGGAGACGGGCAAGGCGTACTGGCTCGGCCCCGATGCCCCCGGCACCCAGCACGGCGACATGAACTACGGCAAGGAGCCGATGGAAGTCATTGTCGTCGAGATGAAGAACGACGCGCCGCGCTGACGCGTGGAGCGCGGCTACCCCTTCCGGAGACGGCTCATGACACGGCATCAGGTGCTGATGTGGGTCATCGGCACCGCCCTGGTCGCCGGCGCGGGCTGTTCGTCGCCGGCCCCTAGGCCATCGGCAGACGGTCCCTATGGAAGCGACACCCTGCCGCGTCCCTCAGCGCCGCCTGAGCAGGTCCTGCATTCCGGCGCCTGTCCCTTCGAGGGATGTCGGCTCGGCCGCTGGACCGCCCGCGAGACCGTGCCGGTTTACGACCATCCCGACAGCAGCGTCACACGGGCACCGCTGACCTCCGGCCAGTCGGTGCTGGCACTGGCCAGCGAGGTGCGTGCCCTGCCGCGCGCGGCGACCATCACGGCCCTTGGGCCCGATGACCGCACCCTGGGCATGAATCAGGGCGATCAGGTGCTGGTGCTCTACCCTGGGGGGGAAGGGGCTCTGGTCGTGGTGCACAAGGGCGAGGTGCGCCGAGGGTCGCTCGACCTGGCCGTATCGTACGTGCTCCCGCTCGGACAGGCGCCGCTCGACTACACCTGGTGGGTGCGCGTCGAACTGCCCGACCGGTCGATTGGCTGGTTACGGAATCCCCTCAGGCAGTTTGACGGGATGGACGCCCGTCAGTAGCAGGCGCGCCCCACGCCCCGGCAATCAGCTGCAGCAATTCAGACGCAGTCGCCAGTCGCGCCTCGACGCCGGCATCGGCCGGGCGGATGCCAATCTTGGCGGCCGTGAACAGCAGCGGTGCGTCGTGACATGCCATGCCAGCGGCCTCGATATGCGCAGGCGTCAGCAGTGAACCGGGCGCACCATGCGGCGTCCCGGGCGACGAGGCATGCGGCATGTGAGAGTCGTGCCACGGCCCGTAGGGCGTGGCCTCTCCTGAGCAGCCGGAAAAGCAGATGCCCCGAAGGCGACCATGCCGCCGCGCCTCGAGCAGGTGCGCTGTGGCTGTCTCGACCCGATGGGTTTCAAGCACCGAGCGCGCCCAGTTGATGACCAGTCCCACGGGCGCGCCGCCGCTGGCCTCGACCGCAGCGACCGCGGCCAGTTCGTCCCGGAGGGGAAGGAACCCCTTGTGATGGGGATGCCCCGGCTGGAAGGCATCGCAGTGTTCCACCAGCAGCTCGGCGCCACCCCAGGGGAATGCCTGCACCTGCCGCAACGAGTCGGTGAAGGCCTGCACGGCCGTGGGCGTGGAGGGCTGGGCAGCGGGGGCCGAATGCACCTCGACGGCCAGCACGGCCTGCCGGCCGAGGTGGTCATTGAGGCGGGCAACAGCGTCGGCGGCACGCCTGACAAACGCGAGCGCCGCCTGTCGTCCCGGCTCGTCCGTTGAGGCCAGGCCCCATCCGGGCCGGGCCGCGACCTGCTGCATCGTCCCCGGCAGGAGGGTGACGACGTAGTGCCAGCGCGGCGCCAGCTGGCGCAGCAGCCAGGGCTCGTCGTCGCGGTGCAGGGTGCCCGTGAAGGGCAGTTCGAGCCCACCCAGCAGGGGCAGGTCACGAAGCCCGGCGTAGAAGGCGTCCTCGGCCCGGCGGTCGTCAGGGGCCAGGGCGTAGGCGCCAAGCAGCGGACGGTGCAGCAGCGACATCTGGAAGAGAGTGGCGTCCCCGACGGGATTCGAACCCGTGTTTTAGCCTTGAAAGGGCCACGTCCTAGGCCTCTGGACGACGGGGACGCAGAGGGTGGAAACACCAAAGTGTAGCATGCCCCCGGGGACCTGCATATAATCCGCCCCATGCCGGGGTCCGTCGTGCGTCGCCTGCCGGCCCTCGTGGGGATCACCGGCCTGTTGCTGGTCGGGCCGACGATGGCTGCCGCCCAGCCCTCGAAACCTGCGCCTCTCTCCCAGGAGGTGCTGGGTGAGGTGCTGGCGCGCGTGGGCGAGCAGGTCCGGCAGTTCTTTGCGCGGGCACAGAGCCTCGTGTGCCTCGAAACAGTACGCCTGCAACCGCTGGACATGGGGCTCTCCTCGGGAAGCTTCGGTCGCACGGTCGAGTCGGAACTGCGCCTGTCGTGGGACCCCGACGATCTTGAGCGGCGCCCCGTCGAGGCGCGCACGCTGCGGACGGTGCTGAAGGTCAATGGCCACCCGCCACGCCGCAACGATCACAACGACTGCACCGATCCCGAGCAGAACGAGTCAGAGACTCAGCCGCTGTCGATGCTGCTGCCCGACCAGCAGCGCGACTATGTCTTCACTCCGGACAAGCCCGAACGCGTCGACGGCCGCTGGGCGCATGTCGTGCAGTATCGCGTGACGACCCCGCTGTCCGTCTCGGTCGAGGAGATTCCCGGGAAGGACGACTGCATCAGCTTCAACGTCGAGGGGGGCACGCGCGGGCGCATCTGGATTGATCCCGAGACCTTCCGGGTGCTGCGGCTCGATCAGGCCCTGATCGGACTGGTCGACATTCCGATGCCCCGCCGGGCGGCATCGCGGAACGGAGGCGACCTGCGATGGACGCTTGAGCGCCACGACATTTCCATCCGCTTCAAGCCCGTGCGCTTCAGCGAACCCGAGGAAACGCTGCTGTTGCCGGTGAGCTCGACCGCCCTGCGGATCACGCGAGGTTCGGGGCAGCCACGGCTGCGCACGTCCATCGACTACACCAACTACCGTCGTTTCCTCACTGGCGCACGCGTCATCGGCGACGAGCGCTGAGGCGCCTGCGGTTCTGAGCGATAATTTTCCCGTCCTGATGCCCTCGCTCGCCCACACCAGAGTCCTGCACATCGACATCACCGGGCATGATGCCCCGGGCGTGACCCACGCGCTCACGGAAATCCTGGGCCGCTCCGGCGCGCGCATCCTCGACATCGGCCAGGCCGTCATCCACGATGCGCTGGCGCTGGGGATGCTGGTCGAGCTGACCGACGCGATGAAGAGTTCGTCGCTGATGACCGAGCTGCTGCTGAAGGCGCACGCCCTCGGCGTGCGCATTCACTTCCGCGCAATCACCGCCGATGAATACGACGCATGGGTGCGCGCGCAGACCAAGCAGCGATTCCTGGTCAGCCTGCTGGGGCCCACCCTCGAGGCCGCGCCACTGGCCGCGGCCAGCGGCCTGCTGTCGCGGGCCGGGCTCAACATCGACCGCATCGATCGGCTGTCGGGCCGCGTGCGGCTCGAGGGCGATCGGCAGGCGCGCACCTGTGTCGAGCTGGCCGTCAGCGGCGACCTGGCCAGCGAAGATGCGCTGCGGGCTGATCTGATGGCGCTCACCCGCGAGTGGGACATCGACGTGGCGTTCCAGCACGACAACGTCTACCGCCGCAACCGCCGGCTGGTGGCCTTCGACATGGATTCCACGCTGATTCGCACCGAGGTCATCGACGAACTGGCGCGGCTGGCCGGTGTCGGGGCGCAGGTGGCGGCCATCACCGAGGCGGCCATGCGGGGCGAACTCGACTTCCAGCAGAGCTTCCGCCACAGGGTCGGGCTGCTGAAGGGGCTGCCGGTGTCGCAACTGCAGCAGATCGTCGACGAGGTGCCGCTGATGGATGGCGCAGAGCGCCTGGTGGCCACGCTGCGCCGGCTCGGCTACAAGACGGCGATTCTGTCGGGCGGGTTCACGTTCATGGGCGAGGCGCTGCAGCGCCGCCTCGGCATCGACTACCTGCATGCCAACGAGCTCGACGTGGCCGAGGGCCTTGTCACCGGTCAGGTGCGCGGCGACATCGTCGACGGGGCCCGGAAGGCCGAGCACCTGCAGGCCATTGCCCGTGCCGAGCAGCTCAGCATGGAACAGGTGATCGCGGTTGGCGATGGGGCAAACGATCTGCCGATGCTGCGGCTGGCCGGCCTGGGCATCGCGTTTCGCGCCAAGCCGGTGGTGCGAGCCAGTGCCCGGCAGGCGATTTCCACGCTCGGGCTCGACGGGATTCTGTATCTGCTGGGCGTCCGCGATCGCGACGCCCTCGACTGATGGCCCGGCGCTGGGTTGGTCCGCTCGTCGCGCTGCTGTGTACCGCAGAGCTGGCCCTGGCGCAGCCGCCGCTGCGGTGGGGGGCTGATGCGGAGGGCGGGGCGCCGCTGGTCGAGGCCAACCCTCGCAATCCGTCGCAGATGGTCGGCTTCGATGTGGAAATCGCCGGCCTGATTGCGCGTGAGCTGGGCCGGCGTCCCCAGTTTGTGCAGGTGGCCTTCACCTCGCTCGACCAGTCGGCCATGCGCGGCGACTTCGACATCGGGCTGGGCGGTATTGAAGACAGCGCTGCGCGCCGACAGGTGCTGGGTGTTAGCGTGCCGTACTTCCAGTTCCGCGAGGTGCTCACCGTGCGCATCGCCGACCGCGAGCGCTTCCAGTCACTGGCGTCCCTGCGTGGCGCGCGCGTGGCCACGCTGGGCGGAACGCTGGCCTACGACCTACTGCGCCGCGCCGAGGCGACAGAGGGCCTGACGGCGGTCTCCTACGACGATGACGTGCATCCGTATGGAGACCTGGCCCTCGGCCGCGTCGATGCGGTGCTGCTGGACCACATCCTCGCCGAGCGTGCAGTGCGCCGCACGAGCGGGCTGGTCATCCAGCCAGAGGCCCTCGCCGTCGGGCACTACGTCGTGGTCGTGCCTCCCGGGCAGGCGGCGCTGCTGGCCGACGTGAACCGCATCCTGATGGCCGCGATGGCCGATGGCCGGCTCGAGCAGATCTTCCGGACGTGGGAGGTCTGGAACGAGGACCAGTCGCCGCTGCACGTGCGCGTGCTGACTGAAGGTTCCGCGGCGGTGGGAGGGGGCACGGCCGCGTCCGGCGAATCGGGGCCCACGGCGGGCCGCGATGGGCTGCGCCGATTTGCGCCGCAGCTGGTGCGGGCGGCTGGCGTGACGCTGGTGCTGTCGTGTGCGGCTATGCTGGTGGCCGTGGTCCTCGGCGTGCTGATCGCCACCGGCCGGGTCTATGGCGGCCGCACGACCCGGGCGCTGCTGCTGGCGTATGTCGAGGTGGTGCGCGGCACGCCGGTGCTGCTGCAGCTGTTCCTGATTTACTACGGACTGGCCGAGGTGATCAGGCTGCCGGCGTTCCTCGCCGCGCTGCTCGGGCTGGCCCTCAACTATGCGGCCTACGAAAGCGAAATCTACCGGAGCGCCCTCGAGGCCATTCCTCAGGGACAGCTCGAAGCCGCGCGCATGCTCGGGTTCAGCCGCTGGCAGACCCTCCGCCTGATTCGCGGGCCGCAGGCCCTGCGGCTCGCGCTGGCGCCGATGACGAATGACTTCGTAGCCCTGCTCAAGGACTCGTCGCTCGTGTCGGTGCTCACCGTGGTCGAGCTGACCAAGCAGACCCAGATCATGGCGACCAACATCGGCAGCTGGCTGGTGCCCGGGCTCGCCTGCGGCGCGCTGTATCTGCTGATGTCGCTGCCGCTGTCGCACCTGGCGCGCCGCCTCGAGACGCGCTGGAAGCTGGAGGGCGCATGAGTCCGGTGGTGTCGGTGTCGCACGTGCACCTCCGACGCGGGGCACGTCCGGTGCTGAAGGGCGTGCACCTCACGGCCCAGGCCGGTGACATCGTTGCGCTGATGGGGCTCTCCGGGTCAGGGAAGACCACCGTCCTTCGCCTGCTGGCCGGCCTCGAGGCACCTGACGCCGGCGAGGTGGTGGCCCCGCCGGCCGGCCTGGTCTTCCAGTTCCATTTCCTGTTCGAGCACCTCAGTGCCCTCGAGAACGTGTGCCTGGCCCTGGTGCATGTGCACCGCGTGCCCCGGGGCGAGGCCGAGGCCCGGGCGCGTCGCCTGCTGGACGACCTCGGGGTGGGCCATCGCGCTGAGGCACTGCCGCGTCACCTGTCGGGTGGTGAGGCGCAGCGCGTGGCCATCGCCCGCGCGCTGGCGGTCGACCCTCCGGTGCTGCTACTGGACGAACCGACGGCCTCGCTGGATCCGGCCCGGCGCGCCGACCTCGCCGACCTGCTGCGTCGCCTGGCCCAGTCGGGACGCACGCTGGTGCTCACGTCGCATGACGACGAGTTTGTACGGACCGTGGCGACCCGGCTGCTGGTGCTGGCAGACGGCGTGGTGGTGGAGTCGGGTGACCCGCAGGTGGTGCTGTCGGCACCGATGCACGCAGCCACGCGCCGGCTGCTGCGGCAGGAGCGGGTAGAATAGGAGCGGCGGGCCGCTAGCTCAGTGGTAGAGCACCTGGCTTTTAACCAGAGGGTCGCTGGTTCGATCCCAGCGCGGCCCACCATTTCCCTCCAGTTCCCTCCAGGCCAGGCCTGCGTGCCGGGGCAGATGCATTCCCGCCCCGTTCGTCGGGGGAGTGGGGTCGGCCCTAGAGAATCTGCTTCCCCAGCGCGGACAGCGCCAGCTCGACGCCCAGCTCGGCCGTGGTGTTCCGGATGTCGAGGGTGGGATTGACCTCCACCAGATCGAGGGCCAGCAGTCGGCCTGACTCGGCCACCATCTCCATCACGACATGCGCCTCGCGGTAGTCGAGGCCCCCCTTCACCGGCGTACCGACCCCGGGCGCGATGGCCGGGTCGCAGACATCCATGTCGAAGGACACGTGGATGCCGCCGGTGCCGTGGCTGGCCAGCGACAGCGCCTGCTCCATGACCTGCGCGATCCCGAGCCGGTCGATGTCCTTCATGGTGAACACGTGGACGCGCGATGCACGGACCAGCTCTTTTTCCCGGGGGTCGAGATTGCGGATGCCCACGAGCACGGTGTGCTCGGGGCGCACGGCCGGAATGTCGGCGCCACTGAATGACCGCAGTTCGTGAGGCTCGCCGCCGAGCAGGGCGGCCAGCGGCATGCCGTGGACGTTGCCCGACTCGCTGGTGTCCGGGGTGTTCATGTCCCCGTGCGTGTCGATCCAGAGCAGGCCCAGGGGCTGGCCCTGCTGCCGGAGGAAGGCGGCCGAGGCCGCCACCGACCCGGCGCCGAGGCTGTGGTCGCCCCCGAGGACCAGCGGCAGGGCACCGGCATTCAGCGACGCCAGCGACCGCTGGAACAGACCCTGGCAGACCCGGGCGATGTCGTGGACATAGCGGCGGCGCGGGTCCCCGGGGCCATGGACCTCGGGGAGAGGGGCATCGACATTGCCGAGGTCGGTGACCGAGTGTCCGAGCGCGGCCAGCTGGTCGGCCAGACCGGCGATGCGGAACGCCGAGGGGCCCATGTCAGTGCCGCGCCGGTTGCCCCCCAGGTCGAGCGGGGCCCCGATGATATGTACAGATCTGCTTGACACCACGTGCTATAGTAGCGCGGTTTAACGGAGCCTCTGGAGGCCCCTTGAGCCCCATTTTCACCCGACCCTATCGCGAACAGCACGAACACGACCGCATCATCCGTCTCCTGCAGGCCCGGTATCGGCGCAAGCACGAGGTGGTCATCAATCCCGGTCCTGACCAGCAGGGATCGGTGATGGTGGGCGAGTTGCCCGTGTATCCCGACCTGCTGCTCTACAGCCAGGACCCGACGCACCACCTCGAGGCCACGGTCGAGGTCGAGACGGGCGAGTCGGTGCACCTGCTCGAGGCGCGAGCCGAATGGGGCGTCTTCAGCCAGGTGCCGGTGCCGTTCATCCTGTATGTGCCGACGCCGATGCTCGAGACGGCACGGCGCATCATCGACGAGCAGCAGTGGGTGGTCTCGGAAATCTGGACCTACCTGCCCGGCATGGACCAGTTGCGGTTTGTCCAGGTCTTCAAGCACCCGAATCCTCCGGTGGTGGTCCCGCCGAAGGTGTCTGCCCGACCCAAGGCGAAGCCGGCCGCTGGGTCGACGCCGGCCCCTGCCTCCAAGGCCCCGGCGGCAGCCAGAGCGTCTGCGGACGCGACGTCCCGTACAACCGCGGCGGTGTCGCCCAAGCCTGCCGCTGCGAAGGGGGCCGGCACGTCGGTGGCCCCCACTGGCAAGTTGGCGTCCGCCAAATCTGTCGGCAAGCCCTCTCCAAAGGCGGCCCCGAAGGCCCCGGCGAAACCCGCGACGAAGGCATCGGGCAAGGGCAGCGCTTCCACCTCGAAGGCCGCTACCAAGGCGCCGGCCGCCAAGCCGACCGCTGGCGGCAAGAAGGTGACCGCGCCGGCCAGGCCAGCAGTCGCCGCGAAGAAGGTCGCGGGCGCCCGGAAGGGGAGTGCGGCCACAAAGGCCTCGGCGCCTGCGAAGAAGGCGGCGGGCACCGGCGGCAAGTCCACATCGGCGAAGGCCCCGGCGAATCGCCGCGCCGCCGCCAAGCGCACCAAGGCCGGAAAGGCCGCACGCCGCCGGTAGGCGCCGTGCAGCGTTCTCTGGCACCATACAGAGATTGTGCCTTTCCTGAAACTCACCCGCGACCGTCGCGGGTTTGAACACATCTACCTGCTGCATGCGGATGCCCCGGGCGAGCGACCGCGCATCCTTTACTGGTATCGCACCGCGCCAGACGTGGCGATTGGCCGGCCGGCCCTGGACGAGGAAGCCATCCGGCAGATCGAAGACCAGCACCCGCTGATCGACTTTGACTGGCCTGCCATCCTCGCCCTGCGCGATGCCATGCCCCCGGAGGACGAAGTGGCACCCCAGGGGCGCGATGCGCGCCGGGAGCGCCGGGGAGACCGGCGGGACGAGTGGCGAGAGCGCGGTCGGGCGAGGGCGACCGCCCGGCCCGCGGCAGTGTCGTCCGTGCCTCGCCCGGCGACGGCGCCGGTGGCCGGCACCGCGATGGACGCCTCCGGTGCGTCGCACTCCGAGATGGAAGGGGACGAGGCCAGTCAGGCGTGGCCCGACGTCCTGCCTGACATCGAGTTGACGGAGGCCCCTGACGAGGCGGGTGACGGTGAGGCCCCTCTGCCAACCTCCGTGCATGGGCTACTCGAGGAACTGGTGGGCCGCGAGATTGCCACGCGCCTGCGTGCGCGCCACGCTGAGCTGCTGGCGCGCATCCGCGAGCAGTCGTTCGATGACCAGGCCCGTTCCGAATGGCTCGCGCGCGCCGACGCGCTCGACCCGGATGCCTGGCTGAGTCCGCACGACATCCTCGACGGGGTTCAGTACGCAGACCAGCGGTTCGATGAGCTGCGGCGCCGTCTGACGGGCCGTTAACGGGGCGGTGCGTCGTGCCCGGGCCCTGTGACCGCAGGGCCCGCACCGGAGGCCTCCTCGACCGCGGCGTCGACCGCACGGCGCGCCAGGCGAGTCACACGGAGCGTGACCAGCACCGTTGAGCCCAGGCCGAGGCTCAGCAGGATGTAGTAGGCCATTCCCCTGGGGGCCGCGGCCCCCGAGGCCAGCGCGGCCAGGTCGCCCGCCACCTTGCCGCTGTAGACATACATCGCGACGACCGGCAGCATGCCAATGCTGCCGGCCATGTAGTCGACCAGACGCACCCGGCTGAGGCCCAGAGCATAGTTGAGCAGCACGTAGGGCACGGCCGGGGACATTCGGAGCAGGGCCACGAGCCGGAACCCCTGCTGTTCCACGGCCCGGTCAATGGCCAGGAGCCTGGGGTTGCTGGCCAGCAGCGACTCGACGAGGTGGCGCGCCGCATACCGCGAAATCAGGAAGGCGAAGGTGGCGCCGATGGTTCCGCCGATCATCACGTAGGCCACTCCGGCCCAGAACCCGAACAGGGCACCTGCGGCAATCGTCAGCAGGAACGCGGGGGCGAGGACCACTGGTGCAAGGCTGTATCCGGCGACGAAGACCAGGGGGCCCCAGATGCCCAGCGAGGCGACCCAGGCCGTGAACTGCGGGAGCAGCTCGGGCGCCAGCCGGGCCGTGAGGGCCAGCACGACGGCACCGGCGACGACCACCAGCGGCTTCAGGAGGCGGAGGGCAAGGGGAGGGATGATCATCCGCGGCCCCCGATCTTCCCACAGCACGTCCGGTCGTATAATCGCGCTATGACCACCAGAGGACGCCGGTTGGGAGTGATGGCCGGGCTGCTGCTGTCGGGCGCGGTGCTGGCCGCTCAGGCCCCTGCCCCCCAGGCCCCCGCGATGCAGGCCCCTGCGCCGCAGGCATCCACGCAGGAGGGACAGCCCACCTTCCGCGTCAACATCGACCTGGTCACCATGGATGCGATCGTGCGCAATGCGCAGGACCAGTTCGTGGCCGACCTGACCAAGGATGAGTTCCAAATCTTCGAAGACGGCGTGCCGCAGACCATCACCTCGTTCACGATGGTGCATGGCGGCCGCGTGCACAACCTGCTGGAACCGCCGCCGCCGCCGACCGAGGAAGGCGTGATTCTCCCGCCCGCCCGCCCGCGCAACGACACCACCGGACGCATCTTCCTCATCATCGTCGACGACCTGCACCTCGACTTCAGGAACACGGGCCGCATTCGCGATTTGTTCAAGCGCATGCTGCGCGACCTGGTTCATGAAGGCGACATGTTCTCGATCGTGTCGACCGGCCCCTCGTCGCTGGCCATCGACCCGACCTACGACCGCAAGGTGCTCGAGGAATCGATCAAGAAGATCACGGGCAATGGCCTGCGGTCGGCCGACATCATCCAGGGGGCGGAAAGCGCCCAGGGCCCCAGCGAAGTGCGCTACCGGGCGCATGTGGCCTTCTCGACAGCGTTCGACATGCTGCGGCAGCTCGAGAAGATCACCAACCGGCGGAAAGCCGTGGTCTGGGTGAGTAATGGCTACGACTTCAACCCGTTTGCCGAATCGCGCCTCGGGGAAGACCCGGTGTTCGGCGGGCGCATGGGCCAGACGCGTGAGGAAGGCCAGGAACTGAACCGGACGTTCAACAACGGCCAGCAGTTTGCCGATGCCGATCTGGCGCGGGAACTGGCCGAAGTCACCCGCACCGCCAACCGCGCCAATGCCACGCTCTACACCATCGATCCGCGCGGCCTCGTGGCCGGGCAGGAAATGGACGAGCAGATGAGCGCCGTCGAATTCAACACCTACGTGCGGAAGACGCAGGACAGCCTCCGTGTCCTGGCCGATGAGACCGGGGGTATCGCCGTCGTGAACCAGAACGATTTCACGAAGGCCCTGAAGCGCATCGATGCGGAGACCAGCGACTACTACGTGCTCGGGTACTATTCGACCAACCCCGACCCGCTGAAGCGCACGCGCCGCGTCGAGGTGAAGGTGACCCGGCCATCGACCGCCGTCATCTCGCGCACCTCCTACTCGCTGCGGCAGGGCGCATCGGGCCCGACCCAGAAGTAGCCCGGCACCGCCGTCCGTCCCGCCCCTGCGCCCTGGCCCGTCACGGGGTCAGGCGCAGCTTGGGCTTCACGCGCTCGAAGGCGCGGATGGTTTCCTGCACCGCGCGCGGCGTGCGGCTCATGCGCGGGTAAACCCACCCGGTGTCTCGCATCAGCGACCGACCCTCGATGCGGGCGCAGTGCAACTGGCCGCTTGACACCTCGCGAGCCACGGCCTGGTAGGGGATGATGCTGATCCCCACGCCGTTGCGCACCATCGCCTTGATGATTTCGACGTTCTCGGTCTCCATCACCACATCGGGCTCGATGCGTGCCGAGACGAAGAACTCCTCGATGGCACGGCGGGTATTCGACCCCGCCTCGAACAGCACAAACGGCTGGCGCACCAGATCGGACGGCAGCACCTTGCGCTTCCGGGCCAGCGGGTGCCTGGCGGGCGTCACCAGCAGCAGTTCTTCCTGCAGCACCGGCACGGTCACCATGTCGGGGTGATCGATGGGCAGCGTCAGCAGCGCCAGGTCGCCGGTGCCGGCGCGCAGCCGCTGCACGCAGCTGTCGGTGCTGGCAGACACGACCTTGAGGTCGACGTTGGGATGCTGCCGCTTGAGCTCGGTCAGCAGCGCCGGGAAGACATAGAGGCACACCGTCATGCCGCCCAGCACGCGGATGGTGCCGCGCAGCGACTCCTGGCTGTCGGTGATGGACGCGATGGTGTCGTTGAGGTCCTGAAACACCCGGTGGCTGAGCTGCAGCAGCGCCTCCCCCGCCGGCGTGATGCGGATGCGGCGGCCGATGCGCAGGAACACCGGCTCCTTCAGTTCCTCTTCGAGGAGGATGATCTGGCGGCTGATCGCCGACTGCGAGACCTGCAGCTTGTGGCCCGCTGCCGTGAACGACCCGGTTTCGGCAATAGCCTTGATGACTTCCAGCTGACGCAAATCCACGGCACGCTCCCTGAGGTCTGAGAGCTTATATCCGCAGCAGAGATGGATGCAATAGATGCGTCAGGAAAATGAGATGGAATCAGTGTCGTCCGCGCAGGCTCCACGCACACGGGCCACGGCATCCGCCAGATAGGTCGCGTCGAGTTCGCATCCCACAAACGGCACGCCGAGCCGTGCGGCCGCGACGGCCGAGCTGCCCAGCCCGAGGAAGGGATCCACCACCAGCCGGATGCGGTCGAGGCCGTGCAGACGCAGGCACTGCTCGGGCAGCCTCACCGGGAAGGTGGCCGGATGGGGGCGCTCGCGGTCGCGGCTCTGGATGGTGTCGTACGGGATGAACCAGGTGTTGCCGCGGCACCGCAGGTCGCGTCCCGTGCCCGCCCAGCGGGCCACATTCGACTTGTCCTGGTACGGCACGCCAATCGCCAGCCGATCGAGGGGCGTCTGCCCCGCCGGCGAGAAGTGAAAGACGTATTCATGGCAGTCGTTGATGAATCGGGGGCTGTTGATGGGCTTGTAGTGGCCGACGGCCAGGTCGCGCGTGAGGCCGGCGCCGCGCCCGGCCGTCTCGTGATCGATGGCGATCGATTTGACCCAGTGGATCACGTTCTGCAGCGGCAGGTGCGCCCGCACCGCCTGGGCCACCTCGAAGGGTATCCACGGGTCGGACGGCTTGCCGCCGATGTTCAGGAACAGCGAGCCCTCGGGTGAGAGCACGCGCGCCACCTCGGCCACCCATCGGCCTGTCCAGTCAAGATAGTCGGCTCGCGGCTGATCATCGGAAAAGCTGCGGTAGCGGATGCCCAGGTTGTAGGGCGGGGAGGTGACGACGACCGAGACGCTCGCCGTGTCGAGGGCGGCCAGCACGTCGAGGGCATTGCCGTGGTGGAAGGTCAGTGCGTGGGGCCCCGGTCGGAGGGTGGCAAAGGGGCGGGGCAGGCGCGGCATGACGCGCCTGTCATTGTAGGCCGAAGCCCGGGGCAATCAGGAGGCGTGCCGCTCGAGCTCGACGCGGGCAAAGCGCTCGCGGTCGGCCTTCACCGGCTGGTTGCGACGATGGGCGGCGCTGCCGCAGCCATGGCCCTTCTCTTCGACGTAAATGACCTCACGGGCTGTAGTCACCTCGCGGTAGCGCCCGACGACACAACCACATGGCAGCGAGCCGAATCCCAGCAACCGGACGACGCTCATGGCAATCCCTCGACCTTCGGCGAAGCAAGGACCATGCCGCAGGAACAGCCTGTGGCGACATCCTTCCCCAGAGGGAAATCGGCGCCGCCAGTAAAACCTTGAGGGGTCGGAAATTACACGGTGCGACGGCGAAGTGTGTAACTTCGTCCAGCCTCGGCGGAGGGGGTGCGCCTCGGCCGGCCGTGCCTCACGGGTGTGTCGACAGCAGCGCCGCCAGTCCCTGGCGTGCGCCCTCGTTGGCCGGGTCGATGGTGAGGGCCTCGACAAACAACCGCTGGGCCTCGTCGCGGTTGCCGACCTCCTGTTCGAGGGTGGCGAGGTTGGCATAGGTGGCCGGGGCTCGCGGATCAAGCACGAGCGCACGCACAAACGCGGCCCGGGCCTGGTCGCGCTGCCGCAGCGAGGCGAGCGACGCCCCGAGGATGTTGGCGGCACGGGCGTGACGCGGATCGGCGGCGAGGGCAGCTGATGCCTCGCGGGCCGCGATGTCGGGACGCTGCTGCAGATAGGCCAGCATGGCGGCGTAGTAACGAGTGTCAGCCAGAGATGGGGCTTCGGCCCTGAGGCGGGCGACCACCGGGGCCAGGCGCTCAGCGTCTCCGGTGTCGGCGAGAATCGAGGCAAACTGCACGAGCGCGTCCGCATTCGCCGGCTGTTCCTGCACGGCGCTGAAGGCCAGGCGGGCCGCATCGTTCCACTGCCCCTGCGAGGCGGCCAGGCGCGAGAGCGCCAGGCGGGCGGCCAGGTTGCCGGGCTGGCTGGCCAGCTGGCTCAGGCGTCGCCCAGCCTCGTCCAGCCGGTTGCTGCCAACGGCACTGCGGATGAGGCCCTCGAGGGCGGTCGCATCAGTCGGCGCCCGCTCGAGGGCACGCGAGAACTGGTCGAATGCCGGCCTGAAAGCATCGGCACCCAGGAGCATCTGGGCCACATCGCGCCACTCGGCACCGTTGGCCTGTGCCTCGAGTGCCCCGAGAGAGGCTGGGCGGGGTGTTGAGCGGGCCAGGGTGCGCAGGGTCGCGGCATTGTCGGGGCGAGTCGCGCCAAAGATGCTCTGCGGGCCCGAGAATTCGAGGCGTGCCCGCTGGTCGGTCTGCAGGGGCGCACCGGCCGACCATTCCCCGAGCGCGGGTCCTTCGGCCACAAAGAGCGACAGGATACCCAGCGGGCCCCGAACCCCGACGCCCTGCAGGTCGTCGGCCACGCCTGCGCGGGTCCAGCGCGATGCGACGTGGTCCAGCTGCGGCCCGAGCGGCCCCGTGCTGCCGATGAGCAGCACGTCGCCGTCGCCGACGAGCCAGGCGGTGCCCTCGGGAAACTCGGCCAGGAAGGTGGCCACGATCGAGCGCAGGTCACCGTCGCTCATGTCGTAGGTGTGGGCCCACTGGCAGAACACCCCACCCGGCGTCAGGCGCGCGCGCGCCGTGGCGAAGAATTCACGGGTGAAGAGCGAGGCAATGCCGGCCATCCACGGATTCGATGGCTCGGACACGATGACGTCGTACTGCTCACGCGTCAGCGACAGGTGGGTGCGGCCGTCTCCGACGATGAGGCGGGTGCGCGGATCGTCGAGAGCCCGGTGGTTCTCGGCGTCGAACTGGCGCGAGGCCTCGACCACTTCGGGCGAGATTTCGAGGACTACGGCGCGATCGATGCTGTGGGTCAGGGCTGACCCGAGGGTGACGCCACTGCCGAGCCCGAGAATGGCCACCGACGAGGGCTTCGTGTGCAGCAGCAGCGGCACATGCGCCAGCAGTCGCTGCGTGAGCATGTCGGCGGCGCTCGAGGCATCGACCTTGCCGTCGATGGCCATGGACCGGGTGCCGGTCAGGGCCCTCACCGATACAGTGCCGGACGCGCCTTCCCGGTAGTAGGTGAGGCGGCCGGCCGTCAGCGCGGTGCGCAGGTCGGGGCCCTGGGCCACGGGGGCGTACTTGTAGGCGCCACTCGACAACAGGGAGGGATCCCACGATGGAAGCCATGCGGCGCCCACTAGCGCGACCAGCGCCATCGCAGCCCCGCCCCAACGGATCGGGAACCGGGCGGCCTCGGTGAGGGCCATCGCTGCGGCCGTCAGGGCCAGGAGGGCCGCGACCAGCCGGAGGCTGTCGAAGAGCCCGGCCACGGGAATCAGCAGGAAGCCGGCCCCCAGGGCCCCGGCGATGGCGCCAACCGTGTTGGTGGCGTACACCCAGCCCAGATCTTCCACCATCGTCTCGCGCGTGCGTGCGGCCAGGGCCAGGGCCAGGGGGAAGGCGGCCCCGAACGTGATGGCCACCGGCAGCAGCAGCGCGGCAGTCACCAGCCACTGCTGCCAGACCACGGTCGGGAAGGTGATGTCCGGCGTGGCGACGAGCTGCGCCACCCTCAGCACGGCCCAGTCGACCGAGGCGGCGGAGGCCAGCACGGCCAGCGCCGAGAGGCCAATGACCAGGGCCAGCGCGCCGCGCGCCTGTGCGGGCGTTCGCGCCAGGCGCGTTGCGATGGCGCTGCCAATCGCGATGCCTGCCACGAACAGGGCCACGACAGCGCTGAAGGCGTAGGTGGTGGGGCCCAGCATAGAGGCCAGCAGCCGCGTCCAGACGACCTGCAGTGTCAGAGAGGCCCAGCCGGTCAGCCCCAGCACAGCGGCCGCCGTGGCCAGGTGTCCGTCTGTCGGAAACGCCGGGGCTGCCTGGGCGCGGCCCGGCCTCACGGCGGTGGCCTGTGCATCGGGAGCGTCAGCCTCAGCCCCGCGCTCGCGGGCCACCAGCCACGCGATGCCGGCGGCGAGCGCGTTGAGGCCGACGCCGACGGCGGTGGTGCCAAACAGGCCGAGCCCGGGCAGCAGGACAAACCCGGCCGCGACGGCGCCGATCGTGGCGCCGAGGGTATTCGCCGTATAGAGCCGGGACGCGTCACCGGCCAGGGTGTGCGGCGTTCGCGCGACCCAGCGTGAGGCGAGAGGAAACGTCGCCCCCATGGCGGCTGCGGGTACGCCCAGCAGCGCCAGACTGGCCAGCATGCGCACGGTGCCGTAGGCCAATCCTCCGTCGCCGTCCGCATAGAGCGCGCCCAGCACGGGGCGCGCCCCTGCCAGCAGCAGCGGGATACCGAGGGCAAAAAGGCCGATGCCCGCTTCGAGCAGGGCATACGTGCGCAGGGCCGCAGCTGGCGACATCTGCTGGCCAATCCGCCCGCCGGCGGCCGAGCCTACGGCAAGGCCACCCATGAAGGCGGCCAGCACGGTGCTGGCGGCGGCGAGGCCATGACCCATGTCGAGCGCGAGCAGTCGTGTCCAGACGACCTCGTACAGCAGGGCCGCCGCGCCTGACAGGGCGAAGGCCAGCCAGACAGACCAGCGGGAAGGAACGAGTGATGTGCGAGCAGCCATTCGAGGCTCCGGAGCCGGTGCCCATCTTACCGGGGAACGGTGGCCGATGGCAGATGCGAGCCCGGGCGATACAGGGAAAACACCCCTTCACTGGCGACATGCTCGAGCGCGAACGCCGTCGCGGCCAGGGTCGCAAGGCGATCGGGTGTGGCGGACCGGTCGACCAGCACGTAGCCGATGCTTGCGTCCCTCATGAAGGCTTCGCCCTCGGCCAGCACCCGGGTCTCGGCCTCGGCTGACAGTGCCTGCCCTTCCGAGAGGCGCATGAGGGCGTCGACCACCGGATACCGGTCACGCATCTGGGCAATCCGGCGTTGCGACACCCGCGACAGATAGCCCCCGATGAGGGCCTTGCCGTGTCGAGTCTGATTGAATTGTGAGCGGGCGCTGAAGTTGCCGGCCGACTGCGCCCCGTCGCGCACGCCAAACGGCAGGTTCAGCACCCGCACCGGCCGCGGGTCCTCGGCGATGACGTCGAGCAGCGCGGGATACTGGGCGGAATAGAGCGGACGGGGCGCCGGCAGTAACTCGGCGAGCAGCAGTACCAGTACTAGGGCCGAGACGCGCCGGCGGCGCTCCGGCCACCGCTGACCAATAGCGACCAGAGCCCCGGCCAGCAGCATGGCGAGGCCCAGGGCCGCCACGATGCCAAAGCGAGTCGGCGTCCTCACCACACTGATGGCCGGCAGGTAGCGCAGCAGGGCCCAGGGCCCGGGCACATGGGTGTTGAACCCGCCGACAATGATGAAGGGGCCGAGGGCCAGGGCGGCAAACCCCGCCGTGACCCACCACCACGACGCCTTGGGCCTGAACTGTGCCCGCCAAACCGCCACCGCCACCACGCCGAGCGCGACCAGGCTCATGGCCGCGGTGTACTCCACAAACGACGTGGCCGACTGGGCCTGCATGTCCCCGAACAGCCACTTCGACAGGGGATGGTTGGGATTGGGGTGCAGCAGTGCCAGCAGGTCGACACCGCGGGGGCTGCTGCGCCACAGAATCGGGGGCGAGACGAAGCGGCCGTCGGCGATGCGCTGCCCGAGCCCGTAGAGGACTGGAGAGAGCGGCCCGACACTGGCGGCGAAGGCCACGACCCCGAAGCGCACCAGCCAGGCGGTGTGGGGCCGCAGGTGCACCCGCCACCGAACCGACAGGCCGAGGCGAATCAGCACCAGCAGGGTCAGCAGCAGTACGGGCGTGTACAGCCCCCGCAGGCTGATGGCCGTGCCGAACAGCGCGATGCGTCCGCCGCCCCCGAGGGCCACTCCGGTGACCAGGCCGGCGACCGCGAGGATGGCCACATTCAGGAACCAGCGCCATGCGGAGGGCTGTTCCCGCTGCTGCAGATAGATCGCCTGGCCGCACACGTAGATGGCCGTGATCAGCAGGCAGAAGACGGCAAAGTAGGGATCGCAGAAGGCGGCCCACGCCATGGACAGGCCGGCGCCCACCGCATACCGATGCTGTCGCGTGCGGTCGGCCTTGATGAGGCACCAGACAAACATGGCCAGCGGTGCCGCTGCCGCCAGACTGAAGTGTCCCGTCCGGCGCGCCACCAGGGCCGGCGCCCAGGCAAATGCTGCGCCGCCCGCAAACGCCTCGAGCCGCGTGGTCGGGAAGGCCAGACGGGCAAGCAGGTAGCCGCACAGGGCATTGATCACGCTGGTCAGCAGCATGACGACATTGAAGGCGCCAACGACGCCGAGCCCGGGAATGAGGGGTAGCGCCAGCAGGTTCAGGAACGCGGTGTAGTTGTGCTGGGAGAGATCAGCCGGCTGTGACAGCGAGAAGATGCGCTGTGTCTTGAGGGGATTGCCCCCCTGCATGACCTCCTGCTGGAACGTCCACTGGTTCCAGACGTAGACGCCCGTGTCCCCGCCGGGGTCGCCCGTCAGGTGCGTCGTCAGGTAGAGGGGAAGCGGCCACGAGAACGCGACGGCCACGAGCAGGAAGCCTGCGAATACCCCAGCACGATGCACCCAGTTGATCCGTACCATTTGTTAAGGGCGACATGATTCAGCACGGGCGCGGACATTCCGTGACATCAGCAGAAAAAAAGGGGGCGGTCCCGAAGGACCGGCCCCCTTGAGGTGACCGTCAGCGCGGGCGAACCGCGCCGGCCGGAGGCTGCCTAGAAGTCGTAGCGCAGGCCGAAGCGCACGACGCGCGGGGCCAGAATGCTGATGACTTCGTTGAAGTTGGCCGATGTGGTGCGGAGCGAGGTCGGCACGCCGGAGTTGAGGGCGTTGAACACGTCCACCTGCGCCGTCAGTTTGCCGATTTTGCCGAACGAGAACGACTTGTCGGCGCGGAAGTCGAGAATCGACACGGTCGGGTAGCGACGGGTGGCGATCGGTTCGACGCGGAAGGTGCGCGCGCCGTCGCCGGGGAAGCTGAAGGTGTGGGTGCGGCCATAGTTCTCACCGCTCTGCACCTTCCACGAGCCCGACAGCCCGATCTGGTAGGGCATCACGTAACGGCCGACGAACTTGTAGTTCCACGTGGTCGACGTTTCGATCCCGTTGTCGCCGAACAGCTTCCGCACCGGCAGGAAGTTCTGGTTGTTGCTCAGGCGACCGTAGCCGCTGACGTCGTGCAGCATCGACGACCACGTGTAGCCCACCGAGCTCAGCAGCATCCAGCGGCCGGCAAAGCGGCGGTTCAGCGCAAACTCCACCGTGTGGAAGTCAGCGTTGAGCCCATCCGGATTGGTGAACACGCGCTGCTGCGCGGCACTGGCCGGACGGTCAAACGTCTGGAAGGTCTGGTTGTCGGCGGTGGTGGCCGGGTTGTTATCCGGCCCCGGGTCGATGATGGTGATCGGCACGTTGTAGAGCGGTCCACGAACCGGGTCGTACTCGCCCCACACGTTGCGCATGTTCTTGTAGACGTAGCTGGCGCGGGCCGACAGGGCCTCGACCACTTCACGCTCGAGATTGACTGACACTTCGTTGCTGGTCGGACGCTTGATGCTGCGGTCGATGGTCACAAAGCCGCCACCGCCCTGGGTCGAGTTGAAGGCACCCAGTTCCAGGGGGCTGTCGAGCAGCTTGTTGCCGTTGAGATCACAGCCCGTGGTCCGGGTCGGAGTGCAGGGCAGGAAGGCGTAGCGAAGCTGTGCGAGGCCCACTGGGTTTTCGAGGTCCGCCAGGGTGTCGGCCGAGTTCCAGCGCGACTGACCGAAGTAGACCTTGGCCACCGTGCGGTTGTCGCCCGTGATGTCGTAGGCGAAGCCGACGCGCGGCGCGAGCGTCAGATGCTGGGCCACGGTGGTCTCCGCCACGGACCGCGGGGCCACGAAGCTCTGATACCGCGCGCGTTCCGTCGGATTCACGTCCGCCGGCCAGTTGGCCAGCGCAGGAATGCCATTGGCGTTGATCTCCTGATCAGGCCAGCCGTCGCGATACCGCTCGAGGCGCAGGCCCATGTTGACCGTCAGCCGATCGTTGACCGTCCACGTATCGTTGAGCCATGCCGACTGGTAGGTGACGCGGTTGTCGCCGGTCACCGTCGAGTTGTAGATGTCGACCTGGTTCACGGCGCCGGCCAGATCACGGTAGTAGATGTCGAACGGCTGGGGACGCTGCAGCACGCGCTTGTCCTGCTTCGCCTCGATCCCGAACCGCATGTCGTGGCTGCCCGCCCAGCCGTCCTTGAAGTACGACAGGGTCGTGTAGAACTGAGGCTTGTAGCGCTTCTGGTCCTGATAGCCGTTGTTGGCACCGCCGTCAAACAGCTGGTTGGTCGCCGTGTCGATGCGCCCCGGCCCCCAGGGCCCGTCGTACAGACCGTAGTCACGGACGGGCTCGAGCGGGAAGAAGTTGAGCCACTGGGCCGCCATCACGTCGAGGAACGCGCGGCTGCCGATGACGCTCGTCCACTGCGCCTTCATCGGATAGTTTTCCGAGCTCTGGTAGTAGGCGGCCGACAGAGGCGTGGTGACGCTGACGCCGCGCTTGTCCTGCAGTTTCTGGCGCTTGTTGATGAACAGGATGACCTGGTTGTTCTGGCTCGCCTGCAGGGTCACCTTGCCGGTGTAGAGGTTCGAGAGCTTCGAGCGCTGCGTCTGGTCGCCGAGGCCCAGGATGTACTGATACTGGTCGTTGAGGCGATAGCTGTAGAAGAACCACGCCTTCTTCCGCCAGATCGGGCCACCGACGTTCAGGTTGAGGTCGTATTGCTTCTTCACCGGGTTCCCGCGGGAGAGGGGCACACGAGTGAAGTACCCTTCCTCGTTGGGCGTGTTTGCCGTCCGGAGGTAGCTCGGCACGTTCGTCTTGGCAATGGTGTTCTCGTTGAGGAAGTCGCTGTACCAGTTGCCCTGGAAGCGGTCGCCCCCGGACTTGACGCTGATGCTCAGCACCGCGCCCCCGGCAAACGCCGACGCGTCGGCTCCCGCGCCGCCCACCTGGAACTCTTCGAAGCTGCCGAAGTCGAAGTAGCCAGCGTTGGCCGCGGTGCCTTCGGTCGTGTCGATGCCCTCGAGGCGGGTCTGGTTCTGCGTGTCGAAGCCGTAGCTGCGGTAGCCCGACTGGTTGCCCGTGTTCGAGCCACCCACGTCGTAGTTGGTCATCTGAATGCCGGGGGCCTGAGACATGGCGGCCCAGATGTCGCGCGCATTCGGAATTTCCGTCAGCAGCTCCTTGGTGAAGTTGGTGCCGACCTGGGTCGTCGACGTGTCGACGATGGGCGAGGCGCCGGTCACCGTGACGGTTTCCTGCAGCGTGGCCACGTTCATGGCCTGGTCGACCGACAGCGTCTGGTTGATGACGACGCGGACGCCTTCGCGCTTGATGGTCTGGAAGCCCACCAGTTCGAAATCGACGGCGTAGACGCCCGGAGGCAGCGCCAGGAAGCGGTAGGTGCCGTCCGCGCCGGTCACCTGCACCTGCGGCTGCATCAGGGCGGGCCCTGAGGCGGTCACAGTCACACCCGGCAGCACGGCTCCGGTATTGTCAGTCACCGTGCCGTTGATGCGGCCACGGAACTCCTGTGCACTGGCGGGGCTGAGCCACGCAAGGGTCAGGCACAGGCAGAACAGCAACGCCTTGTTCAGCCTCATTCGACTTTACTCCTCCACACTCAAGCCAATACGCGGCGGACGGGTAACGCACCCTCGCCACATGACACGAAAGAAAACGGGACAGTGGATGCTAGCACAGGCCGACGTCGCCGGAGGCCGCCCGGCGCGACTGGCTATACTGGGCGGATGAGTCGCTTCCGTCACCCTCTGCTGTGGGCCGGTCTGCTGGCCCTGATTCCGCTCGCTGCCCGGGCCCAGAACGACGCAACGGCCCTGGGGCCCCGCCTGGCCCAGGAGGCGGCCATCGCCCGGGCCCTCGAGGCGATCAAGGCCGACGAACCCCAGACGCTGGCCGACCAGGCCCGCATCTGCGAGGTCGAGGCGCCGCCGTTCAAGGAAACCAGGCGCGGCGTGCTGTATGCCCAGCTGTTCCGCGAGGCCGGCCTCACCAATGTCCGCACCGACAAGGTGGGGAACGTGCTGGGCGAGTTCCGCGGGGCGCAGGCGCGCCCGCACCTGGTGTTCGCGGCCCATCTCGATACCGTGTTCCCCGAGGGGACCGACGTCCGCGTGCGGCGTGACGGGGCGATGCTGCGCGGTCCCGGCATCGGGGACGACTGCCGCGGGCTGGCCGTCGTGCTGGCCGTGGCCCGGACGATGGTCAGGCAGGGCCTCAAGACGCCCGGCACCATTACCTTCGTCGGCAATGTGGGGGAGGAAGGGCTCGGCGACCTCCGGGGCGTGAAGCACCTGTTCAATGAAGAGATGAAGGGCCAGATCGACCGGTTCGTGTCCGTCGACGGCACTGGCCTGGGTATCACCCATGTGGCGGTGGGCAGCCTCCGCTACCGGATCACGTTCAAGGGGCCGGGCGGGCACAGCTTCGGGGCCTTCGGCATCGCCAATCCCATCCATGCCCTCGGGCGCGCGGTGCAGGCCATTGCCAACTTCGACGTGCCCCGCGACCCGAAAACCACGTTCAACGTGGGCCGCATCGGCGGGGGAACGTCGGTCAACTCCATTCCTTTCGAGGCCTGGATGGAGGTCGACATGCGGTCATCCGATCCGGCGGCGCTGCAGTCGGTGGATGCCCGCTTCAACCGGGCCATCGACGACGCGGCGCGCGATGAGGATGCGCGATGGAACGTGCGGATGATCACGGTGCAGAAGGATCTGGTCGGTAACCGGCCAGCGGGTCAGACGCGCGGAGATGCCCCGATCGTGCGGGCCGCGGTGTCGGCCACCCGGGCCCTCGGGCTGCCCGTCTCACTGGATGAGGGGTCGACGGACGCCAACTATCCGATGAGCCTCGGCATTCCGGCCATCACCATCGACGGGGGCGGCCGGGGGACGGAGGGGCATGCGCTGGGCGAGGCGTTCGACTCGACCGACTCGTGGAAGGGGACACAGCGCGCGCTGCTGATCGCGCTGGCGCTCGCGCAGCCCTAATCGGCCGCGGCGACGGGCGGGGGACGCAGGGCCTGCAGACGGGCGAGGTCGTCGACGCGCTGCACCCGCATGGCCCGGTCGGCGCGCCAGAGCCACCAGAGCAGGGCCAGGTGCGGGCCGAGCATCAGTGCGCCCGCGAAGGTGAGCGGACCGTCGACCCAGAGGGCCGTGGCATTGAGCAGGGTCGCGCCCACGAAGAGCGGAATGTAGAGCGGATGGCCCGCGGCGCCGGGGACGGCCGCCCCGAGGGCCATGGCGGTGTGCTCCCAGGCGGGCAGTGAGCCGGCGCGTTCGTAGAAGACCTGCAGGTAGCGGCCGAGACGCTCGGCACCGATGTGCAGCGGCCGGATGATTTCGAACGCGGCCCACAGGACGGCCAGCGGGACGGCCGTGGCCCGTTCGTCAGTGATGAGGACAAAGGCCGCCATCCAGAGGGCGGCCCACCCCAGAACGCCGACGAGCGCCACGGTGGCCTTCAGCTGGCCCCGCCGGGCGATGGCCTGCCGCAGGGAGACGTATTCGTGCGCTGCCAGCGCTGACTGCATCGGGTCTGAGCATAGCAAACCCCTTGACGTGGGGCTTGTCATGGGTCGGTGAGGGCGTTTACAATCCCCGGGTTCCCGTGTGCAATCGGGTGAAGAAGCCGCAGGTGTCTGCCGGCTCGATCACTGCCACGACCGGGGGCCAGGAGGAATCGCACGCATGGCATCAGAGATTCGCGTGACACTGCGGGGCCGCGTGGCCGTGCTGCTGGCGTTCGCCGTGGCCCTGGCGCCGCTGACCGCTGAGAGTGCCGCCCGCCAGTCTCAGGCGAAGCGCCCTGCCGTTCCGGCCGCGGCGACGAAGTCTGCCACCCGCACCTCCAAGATCTCGAGGTCATCGACATCCCGCCGGTCGACGGCCGCACGCAAGCCTGCCTCCGCCCCGAAGGCCCCGGCCACGGCCGCCGCCCGCCCGGCGACGTACTCGGCCTCGTCGGCCAGCGCGCGCCGTGCCCGCCTGGCCCGTGCGCGGGCGGCTGCCCGTGCACGCGAGGTGCGCGATGTGCAGACCCCGCGCTTTGTGACCGACGCCACCGGCCAGCAGGTACCCGATGTGCGTGCCGAAGCCGCCGTCATCTACAACCCCGAGACGCGCGAAGTGCTGTGGTCGTCGAACGCCGATAGCGAGCGGTCGATTGCCAGCATCACCAAGGTCATGACGGCGCTGGTGGTGCTCGACAGCGGAATGGACCCCCAGACCCAGGTGACCGTGGCCGCCAGCGACGTGGCCCGCGCCTCGACCACCTATCTCCGGCGCGGCTACAAGGTGACCGTCGACGACCTGATGAACCTGCTGCTCATCGGCTCCGACAACGCCGCCGCTCGGGCCCTGGCCCGGGTCTCGCCCTACGGCGCGCAAGGTTTCGTCGATCGCATGAACGCCAAGGCCCAGGAGCTGGGCCTGGCGGCCACGCACTACGCCGATCCCTCGGGCCTGCTTTCCGCCAACGTGTCGAATGCCCTCGACATGGCGCAGCTCATCTCGTATGCGTCTGCCGATGAACGCATCGGCGGGGTCATGCGCAAGACGTCCTACACGACCCGGTCGGGCAACCGCACCATCACGGCCCGCAGCACGAACCAGCTGGTCAAGACCGGCGACATCGATGTGCTCGGGGGAAAGACGGGCTTCATCTCCCGCTCGGGCTACTGCCTGGCGTCGCTCCTCCGGCTGCCCCAGACGGGTCAGCAGGTGGCCGTGGTCGTGCTCGGTGCCAAGTCGAACGCCGGACGGTTCTGGGAAACCCGGCACCTCGTCAACTGGCTGTCGTCGAAGACCTCCACGCTGCTGAACGCCGGCACCCCGCAGCCCCAGCCCGAACCCTGAGGGTCGGGCCCCGGTCCGATCCCGGTCGGCCAATCTCATTCCGTTCACGTGTCTCTCGCCCCAGGCTCGTCCCTCCACCTCAGGGTGGTCATGGTGGCCTCCGAGGTGTTTCCGTATGCCAAGACGGGCGGCCTGGCGGACGTCGCTGCCGCCCTGCCGCGTGCACTCGGCAGGCTCGGCCATGACGTGACCGTCTTCACGCCGAGGTATCGCGGCGTCCGCGACGGTCGCGTGGTGCACCGCGGCACCGTCACGCGTGGTCGGTATCGCCACGACTATGCCTTGCACGAACTGCCTCTGGGCGACCGGGCCCGCGTGCTGCTCGTCGACTGTCCCGCCCTCTATGACCGCCCGTCGCTCTATCACGAAGGCGGGGTCGACTACCCCGACAATCCGTTGCGGTTCGCCCTGCTGTCGGCCGTCGCGGTCGAGTGGGCCGCGGCGCAGTCGCCAGCCATTGACGTGCTGCACGGGCACGACTGGCAGGCCGGCCTGCTGCCGATCGTCGCGAGGGCGATCCCGCACGCCGCCACGGTGTTCACCGTGCACAACCTCGCCTATCAGGGCACGGTCCACAAGCACTGGGTGACCGACCTCGGGCTGTCGTGGCACGACTTCCATCCCGAGGGTTTCGAGTTTCACGACCAGCTCAGCTTCCTGAAGGCCGGCCTGTTCTACTCGGACGCGATCACCACGGTGAGCCCCACGTATGCCCGGGAAATCCAGACGCCCGGGGCCGGCGAAGGTTTCGACGGCATCGTGCGCGCCCGAAGTACCCGGCTGACTGGCATCCTCAATGGCGTCGACTACGACGAATGGAGCCCCGAGACCGATGCGCACCTGCCGGCGCATTACTCGTCGCGCGATCTGTCAGGCAAGCAGGCCTGCACCGCCGCCCTGCGCGAGTGCCTGCACCTGCCGCCGCCCGCAGGGACCGACCCCACGCCGATCATCGGCATCGTGTCGCGCATGGTCGAGCAGAAGGGCTTCGACCTGCTGGCCCAGCTGCGGGGCGACCTGCTGGCACTCGGCGCGCAGTGGGCGGTGCTCGGCAGTGGCGAGCCCCGGTATGAACAATTCTGGCAGTCGCTGGCCGCAGAGGCTCCCGACCGCGTCAGCGTGACGCTCGGCTACGACGAGGCCCTGGCGCATCTCATCGAGGCGGGCAGCGACGTGTTCCTGATGCCGTCACGCTTCGAGCCCTGCGGGCTCAACCAGATGTACAGCCTTCGCTATGGCACCGTGCCCGTGGTGCGGAACGTCGGGGGCCTGGCCGACAGCGTGACGCCCTGGCGCGAGGGCCAGCCCGGCGGCACCGGGTTCGTATTCGACGCCTACACGCCGGAGGCGCTCCTGGCGGCCCTGCGCGACGCCGTGGCCGTGTATCGGCTCCTCCCCGACGAGTGGCGGCGGCTGCAGCAGCGCGGCATGGCCCTCGACCTGTCGTGGGACCGTTCGGCCCGCGCGTATGTCCGGGTGTATAAAGGAGTGTTGGCAGCCCGGTGAAATCCCTCGCCGGTCTGCCCTCGTTTTCCCCCGCACAGGGGCAGGATTCCAGAGACGGTTATGGCTTCTGACAAGGTGAAGACTTTCACGGACGCGACGTTTGCCGCCGATACCCGCGAGGGCCTGGTGCTGGTCGATTTCTGGGCCGAGTGGTGCGCGCCCTGCCGCCGGCTGGCGCCCATCGTCGACCAGATTGCCGACCAGTATGCCGGCCGGCTGACCGTGGCCAAGATGGACATCGACAAGCACGGGCAGACCCCCGCGCAGTTCATGATCCGCGGCATTCCCACCCTGTTGCTGTTCAAGGACGGCAAGGTTGTCGACACCATCGTCGGGCTGGTCGACAAGAACGACCTGTCGCGCACCATCGACAAGCACCTCTGAGGACGGCATGACGCACGCACGACAGGTCATCATCATCGGATCAGGACCGGCCGGGCTCACCGCCGCGCTCTACGCGTCGCGGGCCAACCTGTCGCCCCTGGTCATCGAGGGCGTCGAGGCCGGCGGGCAGCTGATGCTGACGACCATGGTGGAAAACTGGCCCGGCTTCCGCGACGGCATCATGGGGCCCGACCTGATGGCCGAACTGCGCGCCCAGGCCCTGCGCTTCGGCGCCGAAATCGTGCAGGGCGACGTCGCGTCGATCGACCTGTCGGAGCGGCCCTTCCGGCTCAGGGTCGGCGACGACACCTACACCGCCGAGGCGCTGATTCTCGCGACGGGGGCCTCGGCCAAGTGGCTCGAGCTCGGCACCGACCGGCAGCTGTCCGGGCGCGGCGTGTCGACGTGCGCCACCTGCGACGGCTTCTTCTTCCGCGGGCGGCGCGTGGCGGTGGTGGGGGGCGGCGACACCGCACTCGAGGAAGCCATCTACCTGTCGAAGCTCGCCAGCGAGGTCGTGCTCGTTCATCGGCGTGCCGAGCTGCGCGGCTCGAAGGTGATGCAGGATAAGGCGAAGGCACTGCCGAACATCCGGTTCGTCTGGAATGCCGAGGTGGTGGGCATCAACGATGTGGCGAAGGGCGAGGTCACCTCGATGGTGCTGCGCGACACCGTGTCCGGTGCCACGACGGAAGAGCCGATCGACGGCATCTTCATTGCGATCGGTCACACGCCGAACACGCGGCTGGTGCAGGGGCAGCTCGAGCTGCTCGACAACGGCTACATCCGTACGCACCACGGCTCGCGCACGAGCGTCGCCGGCGTGTTTGCCGCGGGTGATGTGCAGGACCACGTGTATCGGCAGGCCGTGACGGCTGCAGGCTCGGGCTGCATGGCCGCCATCGACGCCGAGCGGTTCCTGGCCGGCACCGGACACTGACACCCGTCCCGGGCGCGCCGCCGCAGGCGCGTCCGGCTCCTACTGAATCCAGCCGCCCCCGAGCACTTCATCGCCGTTGTAGAAGACCACGGCCTGTCCTGGGGTGACGGCCGTCTGGGGCGACGCGAACTCGAACTCGGCTTCGCCCTCGGCAGTGATTCGCACGCGTCCCTCTGCGGCCGCGTGCCGATGCCGGATCTGGGCCGCCGCTGGGCGCCAGCACTCCGGTCCTTCGCCGGACACCCACTGCACGCCGGACGCCGAGAGCCGGGTGGCCGCCAGCGCCTCGCGAGGACCGACCGTGACGGTGGCCGCCGCCGCATCAATCTGCAGCACATACAGCGGCTCGGACGAGGAGAGACGCAGTCCCTTCCGCTGGCCCACGGTGAAACGGTGCACGCCTTCGTGCATGCCCATCACGCGTCCGTCTCGCGACACGATGGCACCGGGCCGCATGCGCGACGGGGCCTCGCGCTCGACGAAGGCGGCGTAGTCGCCGTCGGGCACGAAGCAGATTTCCTGGCTGTCGGCCTTGTCGGCCACCTGGAGGCCCAGACGGCGCGCATGCTCGCGCACCGTCGCCTTGTCGAGTTCGCCGATCGGAAAGAGCGCCTCGGCCAGCTGCGCCTGGCCGAGCGAGAAGAGGAAGTAGGACTGGTCCTTGGCGTGGTCGGTGCCGCGATGCAGGTGATAGCGTCCGTCGGCATCCTGCCGGATGCGGGCGTAGTGGCCGGTGGCCAGGGCGGCAGCGCCGAGGCCGCGGGCCCGATCGAGCAGTTCGGCAAACTTGACGTCGCTGTTGCAGTGGGCGCACGGAATCGGGGTGCGGCCGGCGACATACTCGTCGATGAAGTTGCGGATGACCGTGTCCGAAAACCGCGACTCGAAGTTGATGATGTAGTGGGGGAAGCCGATGCGCGAGGCCACGCGGCGCGCGTCGTGCAGGTCATCGAGTGTGCAGCAAGCGCCGTACTTCTGGGCGTCGGCACCGTCGCCCTGAGGATAGAGCTGCATCGACAGGCCGATGACCTCGTGCCCCTGCTCGGCCAGCAGCGCGGCGGCGACTGACGAGTCGACACCGCCCGACATGGCTACCACGATGCGCATGGCTAGCGGCCTCCCCGGGGGGCCTGCCCCTGCAGGCGAGTGACGACGCGGATCACGGCGTCGATGGCGTGGTCGATGGCGTCCTCGGTGGTTGAGGCGCCGAGGCTGAAGCGCACCGAACCGAGCGCCCGCGCATGAGAGCATCCCATGGCCCGCAGCACATGCGACGGCTCGAGCGTGCCTGACGAGCAGGCCGAGCCTGACGAGACGGCCACGCCCTCGAGGTCGAGCCCGATCAGCAGGCTTTCCGACTCCACGCCCGCAAAGCTCAGGTTGGTGGTGTTGGGCACACGCGGCGACGCCGCGCCGTTGCGCACCGTGTCGGGAATGCCGGCCAGCAGGGCGGTTTCCAGCCGATCGCGAAGCGGGGCCAGGCGCCCGGGCTCGTCGGCGAGTGCGGCCTGGGCCAGCTCGGCCGCCAGCCCCATCCCTGCATAGATCGCGACCGGCTCGGTGCCGGACCGTCGACCGCGCTCCTGGCGTCCGCCGGTCAGGGTGGGGGCCAGCTTGACCCCGCGCCGGATGAAGAGGGCTCCGGCGCCCTTTGGCCCGTGGAACTTGTGCGCAGACAGCGTCAGCAGGTCGACGCCGAGCGCACGGACGTCGACCGGAATGCGGCCGGCGGTCTGGACGGCGTCGGTATGCATCAGCGCTCCGCTGGCCCTGGCGATGGCCGCAATCTCCGCAATGGGCTGCAGGGTGCCGATTTCGTTGTTGGCGTGCATGACGCTGACGAGGGCCGTATCTGGCGTCACGGCCTCGCGCACCGCGTCCACTGACACGATGCCGGAGGCGTCAACCGGGATAGTGGTGATGCGGAATCCGCGACGGCCCAGCGCGGCCATCGTGGCGCGCACCGCTTCATGCTCGATGGCGGTGGTGACCAGGTGACGGCGTCCCGCATCAGCCTGCGCGTCAGCGGCTCCCCGGATGGCCAGATTATCGCTCTCGGTGCCGCTGCCGCAGAGCACCACCTCGGCCGGGTCGGCGCCGATGAGCGTGGCCACGCGGCTGCGGGCCTCGTCGAGCACCGACTTGGCCTGCTGGCCGTAGGCGTGGACGCTGGACGCGTTGCCCCACGTGTCTCGCAGCACGCGGGTTACCAGGTCGATGACCTCGGGGCGGGGAGCGGTGGTGGCGTTGTGGTCGAGATAGATGCGCATGCCGCAACCCGGATGCGTTTGATCGTAGCACTTCTGTTACCATGAACCGTTTTGGCCAGCACCGGACGCGCACGACTTGGCGGCCGTTCCGGCGCGGCGGCTGCTGAAGCAACGGATGACTGACATGGCGAGCACACCGACGTCTGCCCCCACGCTCGACTCCGACCTGTCCCTCGAGTTCCTCCGCGTGGTCGAGCAGGCGGCCATCGCCTGCGCGCACACCATGGGCCAGGGAGAGCGCACCCTGTCCGACCATGTCGCCGTCGAGGCGATGCGCAAGGAGATGGACACCGTGCCCATCGACGGCACGATTGTCATCGGCGAGGGCGAGCGCGACGAAGCGCCGATGCTGTTCATCGGCGAGAAGGTCGGTCTTGCGCAGCGCCAGCCCGGCCAGCGGTTCCCGGGCGTCGACATCGCTGTCGATCCTCTCGAGGGCACCAACCTGTGTGCGACCGGCGCACCGAACGCCATCGCCGTTCTGGCCGCATCAGAGCATGGCGGCCTGCTGCATGCCCCCGACCTCTACATGGAGAAGCTGGTCGTCGGCCCCAGTTCGAAGCATGCCGTGCACCTCGACGCGCCGGTGGCCGACAACCTGCGTGCGATTGCCCGTTGCCTCGATCGCACGGTGGAAGACCTGACGGTGGTCGTCCTCGAGCGTCCCCGCCATGAAGACCTCATCCGGCAGATTCGTGCGGCCGGTGCCCGCATCCGCCTCATCGGCGACGGAGACCTGTCGGCAGGGATTGCCGCTGCCGTGGTCGGCAGCGGCGTGCATGCGGTGATGGGAACGGGCGGCGCTCCCGAGGGCGTGCTGACCGCGGCGGCCATGCGCTGCCTGAACGGCGAAATCTTCGCGCGCCTCGTGGTGCGAACGCCAGACGACGAGGCACGGTGCCGCGCCATGGGTGCAGATCCGACCCGCATTTACACGTCGGCCGACCTGGCCAGCGGGCAGCAGATCATCTTCGCGGCCACCGGGGTGACCGACGGCACGCTGCTGAAGGGCGTCCGGTTCTTCGGCGACGGCGTGCGCACGCATTCGCTGATCATGCAGACTCATCCGCATCGCATCCGCTTTGTCGACAGCATTCAGGTGCATCCTGGGCCCGACGTGAAGATTCGGTTCTGACGAAGCGACGCCGCTGCACACGGGGCCGGCTGGTACCGGCCCGCCCTTCCTGCCACTTGTGAACGATCTCCCGGCCGCCTCCCGACGCAATGTCTACACGGCTGCTGCCGCCAACGGCATCGGCTTCGCCGGCTTCACCATTGCGATGCCGTTCCTGCCCCTGTACATCCGCGAGCTCGGGGTGCAGGATGTGTCTGACATCGCGCTGTGGACCGGTCTGACGCTCGGGGCCACCCCGGCCATCACGGCGTTCAGCGCCCCGCTCTGGGGGCGTGTCGGCGACCGCTTCGGCAGCAAGGTGCTGGTGCTGCGGTCGCTCTCAGCCTTCGTGCTGGTGAAGGCCGCCATGGGGCTGGTGACGGCACCGTGGCAGCTGCTGGCGCTGCGGGCCCTGCTCGGTGTCTTCGCCGGCTACGGGTCGCTGACGGTGTCGATGGCCGCCGAGTCGGTGCCGCGTGAGCGCATGGCCGAAGCCATCGGCACGGTGCAGATTGCCCAGCGGCTTGGCCCGGCCATCGGTCCGCTGATCGGCGGGGTGCTGGCTCCGACGGTGGGCCTGCGGACGGCCTTCTTCGTGGCGTCGGGCTTCTACGCGGTGGCGGTGGTGCTCATCACGACCCTGTATGTGGAACCGTCCTCGCGCCGTGCGCAGAAGTCGGGGCGCCCGCTCCGATCGGTGCTGGCCGAGCTGGCCCGCACCCCCGGGTTTCCCATGGTCTTTGCCGTCATTCTCGGACTGCAGCTGGTCGATCGCAGCTTCACGCCGATCCTTCCGCTCTACGTCGAGAAGCTCGGGCTGCCGCCTGATGATGTGGCCTGGGTGTCGGGCGTGCTGTTCGCGGTCGCCGCATTCAGCGCCGCGTACGGACACCACATCGCGACCCCGCTGGTCGACCGGTATCCCATGCACGGCCTGGTCGCGGCCATGGCGCTCGTCACGGCCGCTGGTCTGGGGCTGCTCGTGGCGGTGCCGTCGGTGTGGGTGTTCGGACTCGCGCTGGGGGTGTCTGGCGTGGCCATCGGCGTGGGCATGACCGCAGCCTATGCCCTGGGCGGACGCCTGTTGCCGCCAGATGCGCACGCCACGGGGTTCGGCGTGATGACCACTGCGTGGCTGGGCGGGCTGGCGGTCAGCCCCATTGTGGCCGGCTTCATCAGTGGCCCGGCCCTGGCGCTGGTCTTCAACGCCGACATTGTCCTGCTGGTGGCACTCGCGGCGGCCGCGTGGCGATGGATGCGGCCAGCCGCTACTCATCAGCCGCTGGCCGCTTCCGATGCTTCTGCTTCCTGATCGGACGCTTGCGCCGGTCTTCGTGGGCACCGCCGGTCTGCCGCGGCAGCGGCGCCCTGGGCAGCGCGGGCTTGCGTGGACGTGGTGGCGCCTTGGCCATGCGGCCATTCTACGCCTGGGGCAACGGCGCAGGGCCATCCTGTAGAATCGACGCCATGAAGACAGCCCCGTCGGAACGTGCGGCGCTGGTCGGCCTGATGACGGGCACCACCCGCCGGGTCGATGCCGAGCGCTCGCTCGAAGAACTCGAAGGCCTGGCCGATGCAGCCGGTGCCGCGGTGGTCGTGCGCGTGCTCCAGGAGCGTCCCCGGCCTGACCCGGCCACGTTCCTCGGCAGCGGCAAGGTCGACCTGCTGAAGGCGGCCGCAGACGAGGCGGACGTCGATCTGATCATCTTCGACAACGAGCTGTCGCCGGCGCAGCTGCGCGAGCTGGGCGCGCGTCTCGAGCGCAAGGTGATTGATCGGACGCAGCTGATCCTCGACATCTTCGCCCGTCGTGCCCGCACACGCGAGGGCAAGCTGCAGGTCGAGCTGGCCCAGCTCAAGTATTTGCTGCCGCGCCTGGTCGGCATGGGCGGGCAGCTGTCGCGTCTCGGCGGTGGCATCGGCACGAGGGGCCCTGGCGAAACGAAGCTCGAGGCCGACCGTCGACGCATTCGCGACCGCATCCACGCACTCGAAGAGCAGCTCGACACGGTGCGCCGCCGGCGATCGCAGCTGCGCGACCGCCGCCACAAGACCGACGTGCCCACCGTCGCCCTGGTCGGCTACACCAATGCCGGCAAGACGACCCTGTTCAACCGGCTGACCAAGGCAGGGGCCGAGGCGTCAGACGCGCTGTTTGTGACGCTCGATCCGCTGGTGCGCCAGGTCACGCTGCCTGACCGGCGCGCGCTGCTGTTGAGCGATACGGTGGGGTTCATCGACCGCCTGCCGCACACGCTCGTGGCCGCCTTCCGTGCGACGCTCGAAGAGACGGCCGACGCCGACCTGGTGCTGCACGTGATCGATGCCTCGAATCCCGAGCATGAGCGCCATGCCGCAGCGGTGTCCCGCGTGCTGGAGGAAGTCGGGGCCACCGATGTGCCGCGCATCGAGGTCTATAACAAGACCGATCGGCTGTCGGCCGATGAATGCCGGCGCCTCACGGAGGCCGACCCGTCGGCGCTGTTGATTTCCGCGGCCACCGGTGCGGGGTGCAGCGCCCTGCTGGCCAGCGTGGCGGCACGGCTCGCGCTCGACCAGCAGCGGTTGCACCTGACGCTGAACCTGACACAGGACGAGGACCGCGCGCGGCTGCAGTGGGCCTATCGGCACGGGACGGTGCACAGCCAGACGTCGGCGGGCGACGTGGTCGAGCTTGACGTGGATGTGCCACGCCGCCTGGCCTCCCAGCTGACCAGGCCGCGCGCAGGCGCGCGGCGCCGGGGCGCGGCCCGCACCTCATGAGCGCCACGCCCGTGCTCACGCTGGCCAACCAGCTGACGCTGCTGCGGATGTTCCTCATTCCCGCCTACGTCACGCTGACGCTGTACGGCGAGTTCGGGTGGGCGCTGTTCGTGTTTCTCGTCGCCGGTGTGACGGATGCGCTCGACGGGCTGATTGCGCGGCTCGCCAACCAGAAGAGCGCGCTTGGGGCGTGGCTCGACCCGGCGGCCGACAAGCTGCTGCTGGTGACGACGTTCGTGCTGCTCACCCTGCCGGACATCGGGCTGGTCAACCGCATTCCTGTCTGGCTGACCCTGTCGGTTATCAGCCGGGACGTCGGGATCATCCTGACCGTGGCGGTCGTGAGCCTGTCTTCGGGCCCGCGCGAATTCAGGCCGTCGTGGCTGGGCAAGGCCGCGACCGCGTGGTTCATTGTGACGTGCCTGGTCGTGATGTATTTCAACTGGCAGCGGCAGCCGTCGCTGCTGGTCGACGGCTGCGTCTGGGTCGCCATGGCCCTCACGGTGGCATCGTCGGCTGACTATCTGTGGCGCGTGGGCCGGGGCGGGCGCTGAGAGAGGGAGGGGCGCGCCTGGCCGCGAGTGGCCAGGCATGCGCGCGTGGAGTGACGCACGCGGGACCCTGCGGCCCCGCGCGGTGATCAGGACGCCGGGGCCACCTTGCTGCGGAAGTAGTCGATGGTCTTCGAGAGGCCCTCTTCGAGGGACACCTTCGGTTCCCAGCCGAGCAGCGTGCGTGCGCGGGTAATGTCGGGCTGCCGCACCTTCGGGTCGTCCTCGGGCAGCGGCTTGTAGATGATGCGGCTGCGCGAGCCGGTCATCTCGATGATGCGCCGGGCGATCTGTTCGATCGTCAGCTCCTGCGGATTTCCGATGTTGACCGGATCATTGACCGGCGCCTCCATCAGGCGCAGGATGCCGTCGACCAAGTCGCTGACATAGCAGAAGCTGCGGGTCTGGGACCCATCGCCGAAGACCGTGACGTCCTCGTTCCGCAGCGCCTGCGACATGAACGCCGGCACGGCGCGGCCGTCGTTGACGCGCATGCGGGGGCCGTAGGTGTTGAAGATGCGCACGATCTTGGTATCGACGCCGTGATAGCGGCGATAGGCCACCGTCATGGCCTCGGCAAACCGCTTGGCCTCGTCGTAGACGCCCCGCGGGCCGATGGGGTTGACGTTGCCCCAGTACGATTCCTTCTGGGGATGCTCGAGCGGGTCACCATAGACCTCTGACGTGGAGGCGATGAGGAACGTGGCCTTCTTCGCCTTGGCCAGGCCGAGCGCCTTGTGCGTGCCGAGGGCGCCCACCTTCAGCGTGGGAATGGGCAGCTCGAGATAGTCGATGGGGCTGGCCGGGCTGGCCCAGTGCAGCACGTAGTCGACCGGGCCATCGACGTCGATGTAGTTGGTGACATCGTGGCGGATGAACTGGAAGTCGCGCTCGCGCAGGTGCGCGATGTTGGCCAGGTCGCCGGTGAGCAGGTTGTCGATGCCGACAACCGACGCGCCCCGGTTGAGCAGGGCTTCAGACAGATGCGACCCGATGAAACCGGCCGCGCCGGTGATGACTACACGCACAGGAAGCCTCCAGGCAGATGCACCACGCGCCTCAGATCGGCAGATGGCGGTGAGGGATGATCGTCTTGAGCGCGGTCATCCAGATGATCTTGAAGTCGAGCGACACCGACCAGTTCTCGATGTAATAGAGGTCGTATTCGATGCGCTTCTCGAGCGAGGTGTTGCCCCGCCATCCATTGACCTGCGCCCAGCCGGTGATGCCGGCCTTCACCTTGTGCCGCAGCATGTACTGCGGGATGCGGTGCTTGAACTGCTCGACGAAGAAGGGGCGCTCGGGACGGGGCCCGACAATGGACATTTCGCCCTTGAGCACGTTCCAGAACTGCGGCCACTCGTCGAGGTCGTAGCGGCGGAGCCACGCCCCGATGGGCGTGGCGCGCGGATCGTCCTCGTCGGCCCAGACCGGTCCGCTGCGCGCCTCGGCGTCGAGCGGCATGGTGCGGAACTTGTAGACCGAGAACTGCTTGCCGTCGAGTCCCATGCGGTCCTGCTTGAAGAAGACCGGGCCCGGCGAGCTGCGCTTGATGAGCCATGCAAACAGCAGGCCCGGCAGCGCCATGGCGGCGATGGCCAGGGACGAGAGCGTGATGTCCATGGCGCGCTTGATGAAGGCATTGAGGCCGTGCAGCGGCACGTCGTTGAGATTGATGACCGGTACGCCGTCGAGGTCCTCGAGCCGGGCGCGCAGTGCCATGAACTGCAGCACGTCGGGCACGACCTTCACGTCGACGCCCTCCCGGCTGGTCGATTCGACCAGGTCGAGCAGCTTCATGTGCTCGTCGAGCGGCAGCGCCACGTAGAGGTGGTCAATCTTCTCGTGGGTCACCAAGGTGGCGGCGTCGGCCAGTGTGCCGAGCAGCGGCAGGCCCCGGTAGCCCAGCCGGTCGCCACCGGCCCGGTCATCGACGAAGCCGACGACCTGGTAGCCCAGTTCCCGGTGCTCAAGAATTTTGTCTGCCACCATGCGGCCGAGCTCGCCGGTGCCGGCGATGAGCACGCGGCGCAGCCCCACGCCGGCCATCCACCGGCGTTCGAGCGCCTCGCGGATGAACTTGCGCGACAGGTAGCCCAGCACGATGTTGCAGGCGAGGAACAGGCCCCACACCAGCTGCGACACCTCGTAGATGCCCCGCTCCTTCATCGCGTCGGGCACGTAGTACGCCTGGAAATAGAGCGTACCCATGATGCCGAGCACGGTGGCGAAGATGCTGCCGACCAGGACGTTGAAGAAATCGTCAATGCGCGAGCGGCCGCGCCGCAGGCGGTAGAGTCCCTGCAGGTGGAAGCCGAGCGGCACAATGACAGCGATGAAGGGCAGGACGTTGAGGTACTGCGTCAGGGGCGGGTAGCCGCGGGTGACGGGAATCAGGCCGCTGTCAAACCGCAGGAGGTAGGCCAGCAGGAACGCGACCATGCCCAGCCCGGCATCGGTGAGGACATGCAGGGCCACCAGCAGGCGGTTGTGGCGCCTTACCATGTCGTCCCCGGGGGCGCCGCCATCACCTCGTCAGTGGTGCGCCGGATGCCGTCGAGGAAGGCCGCGCGTGAGAACCGTTCGGCATGCGCGCGGATGGCCGTTGGATCCCACGCCTGCGCCAGGATGCGGCGATAGCCGTCAGCCAGGGCGCCGGCGTCGGGCGCGTCGACCAGCACACCCGTGACCCCGGGCACCACCGTGTCGAGGGCACCTCCGCGGGCCAGGGCCACGACCGGCCGGCCACAGGCCTGGGCCTCGACCGGCACGATGCCGAAGTCTTCCTCGCCGGGCAGAATCGTTGCCGCGCTGTGCCGGTAGAGGTCGCGAATGGCCTCGTCCGTCTGGCGCCCGGCCAGCTGCACCGCACCCCGGGCCAGCGACTCGAGGGCGGGCCGCTCCGGGCCATCGCCCACGACAGTCAGCGCCACGCCCGCTTGATGCGCGGCCTGCATCGCCAGTTCAACTCGCTTGTAGGGCACCAGGGCGGACACGATGAGGAAGTGTGGGGACACAGGAACCGCCGCCGGCGTGTAGAACTCCGTGTCGACGGGCGGAAACACAATGATTGACTCGCGATTATAGTACGCCCGGATCCGCCGCGCAACATATTGAGAAATCGCTACATAGCGGTGAACGCGGTCTGCGGTGTCACGGTCCCAGCGTGCCAGCCAGGCCATCACCGGCCGCAGCAGTCGGCTGGGCACCCGGCCCACCCGCTCGGCCCCGAAATAGGCCTCGAACTGGTCCCAGGCATAGCGCATGGGTGTCAGGCAGTAGCAGATGTGGCGGGTCCGTCCCGGCACCACGACTGATTTGGCCGCGCAGTGGCTGGTGCTGACGACCAGGTCGTAGGCGTCGAGGTTGAACTGTTCGACCGCCCAGGGAAACAGGGGCAGATATTCGCGGTAGCGGCGCGTCGCCGCCGGCAGGCGCTGCAGGGGCGAGGCGGTGATGCGGCGCCGCTCGATGGTCGGAGACGTCGATCCGGGCGCGTGGAACAGCGTGAACAGGTCGGCGGACGGAAATACCTCGCACAGCGCGTCGAGCGCTTTCTCTCCGCCGCGGTAGCCGGTCAGCCAGTCATGAATCAGCGCGACCCTCACCGCGCCAGCACCTCTCGGTAGACAGCCGCGATTTGCCGGGCCGACCGGGCCCACGAAAACTCGCGGGCGCGCCGCGGGCCGGCCTCGCGCAGCCGTGCGCTGACGGTCGAGTCTGTCAGGGCCTGAACGATGCCGTGGGCAATGGCGTCGGTGTCGGTGGGATCGACCAGCAGCGCCGCATCGCCGGCCACCTCGGGCAGCGACGAGACATTGGATGTCACCACGGGAGTGCCGCACGCCATGGCCTCGAGGGGCGGCAACCCGAATCCCTCATAGAGCGAGGGAAAGACAAATGCGCCGGCCAGCCGGTAGAACGAGGCCAGGGTTTCCTGCGGCTGATAGCCGAGGAAGCGCACGTGCTTGTCGAGCTGGTGCCGGTGCACCACCTGGCGCAGCTTCGGATAGTTCGAGAGGTCGTCGCCGACAATCACCAGCTTGAGCCCGTCGGGGCCGAGCGGGCGGGCCTGGCTGAAGGCGGCGACGAGCCGCTCGATGTTCTTGTGCGGCTTGATGTTGCCGACATACAGCACAAACGGATGGTTGAGCTGATACCGCTGCCGCACCCGGTCGGTGGTCGCCTCGTCCGGCGGCGTCAGGAACCGCTCGTCCATGGCGTTGTAGATCACCTGCACCTTCTCGGGCGGAATGTCGTAGTAGCGCAGGATGTCCCGCTTCGACGCCTCCGAGACGGTGAGCACCCGATCGGCCTGATGCGTGGCGGCGAACATGGCGCCACGGGCGTAGTAGTAGGCCAGCGAATTCGGCAGGTACTGCGGAAACATCAGGTGGATGCAGTCGTGGATGGTCACGACAGACCGGCACCGCGTGAGCGGCGGCAGCACGTAATGCGGTTCGTGCAGCAGGTCGGCACCGGTTCGCAGCAGGCGCCATGGGATGCGGAACTGTTCGCCGATCGAGTAGGGGAGGGCCTCGGTGGTCACCCGATCGAAGCGTGGCAGCAGCGCCGCCAGTTCATCGGCGTCGGCCGGTCGGCACAGCAGCACGTAGTCGAGGTCGCCCGGCGAGGCATGCAGCTGCAGCGCGATCTGGCGGATGTAGGTGCCGATGCCGAAGTCGCGGAACTTTCGTGCGTCGATGGCGATGCGCTTAGCCATGCAGTCGGGTGCCGGTCAGGCGAAGATACCACTGCAGCGGGCCGACCCAGCGCGGCAGGTGCTTCCGGTAGAACGCCAGATGGCTCTCGCGCCGCAGCCGCTCGGTGTGCGGATTGGTGGCGGCCGACTGGCCGCGCAGGTGCTGCACCGTCACTGACGGCTCGAACTGGACCGTGTAGCCGAGGCGCCGCACCTGAGCACACAGGTCGACGTCTTCGGTGTACATGAAGAAGCGCTCGTCGAGGCCGCCGACGGCCTCGAGCACGTCGCGTCGAATGAGCAGGCAGGCCCCGGTGACCCAGTCGCGTTCGCCGGGGCGTGAGGTGAGCTCGGCGATGGCGCGCTGCGCCATCCGCCATCCACGGCGGGCTCCGGCCATCCGCACTTTCTGGCGCAGCTCGCCCCATGGCGACATCATTGGCCCGAACGACAGCTCGGGCGTGCCCCGGGCGTCGACGAGCCGCGGCCCGATGATGCCGGCACCCGGCAGGGCAGACAGGTGCGCCCGCAGCTGGTCGATGGCGCCCGGTGGCACTTCGGTGTCGGGATTGAGCAGCAGCACGAACGGGGCACGGGTGGCCCGGATGCCCAGGTTGTTCGCCGCCGAGAAGCCGCGATTCTCGGGCGACGCGATGACCTGCACCGACGGCCACTGCGCCCTCACATAGGCCACCGTATCGTCGGCGGATGCGTTGTCGACGACCACCACCTCGGCTGGTCTCTGCAGTCCTCCACCGGCGATCAGCGAGTGCAGGCAGCGCTCGATGTCGCGGCGCGAGTTGTAGGTCACAATGACGACGGCGACGGCCTCAGGCGACACGGGCCACCTCCTCGAGAATACGCAGGGTGCTCGCCGCGGTCCGTACCCAGTCATAGCGGGCCAGCGTCGGCCCCGCTTCCTGCAGGAGCGCCAGGCGCGCGTCCTCGTGCGTCAGCAGCTCAAGGAGCGCGGCGCCCAGGTCCTCGACCAGTGCCGGGCCCGGGGTGATGCGCCGGGCAGCGGCCCCATAAACTTCCCGGCTGATCTCGGTGTTGAGCACGACCGGCGCTGCGCCGTGCCCCATCGCCTCGAGGGGCGTGAGTCCGAAGCCCTCGTAGTCAGAGAGGAAGGCGAACACACTGGCAGAGGCATATGCCTGCTGCAGCGTGGCATCGTTCACAAACGCGCGGATGCGCACGCGGCGGCGATGGGCCTCCGGGGCAACGTCCAGTGTCGGGCAGAGCGGCACGCCGGGGGGCAACCGGTTGTCACCGATGATGTCGAGCGTGGCGTCAGGCTGGTGCGGAGCGACGTGTCGCAGGAACGCCGTGATCAGCGCGTCGACGTGGCGCCGCGCGAAGATGGAGCCGACATAGAGAATCCCCGGCCCCTTGCCGGGCGTGGCCCCCGCATCCGCTGGCCTGGCGGCCAGCCCGGGGCCGCCGAGTGGCGTCACGACAATGCGCGACGGGTCGCAGCCGGTCCACGCGACGATCTCCCGGCGCGAGAACTCCGAGACGGTCAGCACGCGATCCGCGTGGCGCGCGCTCCACCGTGTCAGCAGCCGGCGCCGACCGCCTTCCCGCCACGTGAACCACTCGGGGTGCGCGCTGAAAGACATGTCGTGGATGGTGACCACGCGCGGCGATCGCACGAGGCACGGCGTCGTGTAGCCCGGACTGAACAGCACATCGGGCCGGTCGACCGTCAGCGCGCGCGCGAGCGTCCACTGCTCCCACTGCGTGCCGCCCGCGCCGGGCAGGACACGCACGGCAGTGCGGAACGGCTCGGGCACGGTCGGTGTGGCATGTGCATACAGCCGCCAGTCGTGCCGGGCCGCCGCCGGGGTGGCGCCCCATTGCTGCAGGAGGGCCCCGAGGTAGCGGCCGACGCCGGTCTGGTGGCCGCACAGCTCGCGCGCATCGACGGCGATGATCATCGTGCACGCTCCAGCGCGGCCCGATAGCCGGCCCACATGTGCCGGGCGCTGCGCGACCAGTCGAACGCCTCGGCCCTCGTGAGGCCGCGCGCCGCCGCCGCCTCAGCCTCCGACGGCTGCAGCACGGCGCACAGGGCGTCGGCAAAGCCCTCCACGTCGGTCGGGTCGATCGGCCGTGCGGCGTCGCCGACGACCTCTGGCAGGGCCCCGCCACTCGACACAATCACCGGCACGCCGGACGCCATCGCCTCGAGTGCCGGCAGGCCGAAGCCTTCGTCGAGCGACGGCATTACCAGGGCATGCGCCGCGGCCAGCAGCTGTTGACGGGTTGCATCATCCACATAGCCGGTGCAGGTCACGTGTCCCGACAGGTCAGGCGCGTCGGCGCGCTGCAGCCAGGCCCGTGCCGCCGGCGTCGCCTGGCCGGCCAGCACCAGCGGGGGGGCCTCGGGACAGCAGCGCCGCACGAGCGCATAGGCCTCGAGCAGCACGCCCAGATTCTTCCGCGGCTCGAGGGTGCCCAGGGCGAGAAAGTGCCGCGGTTCCGACTGCGTCCGGAGGGCGCGGACGGCGCTGGTCCACCGGGGCACGCCGGGCGGGCAGATCGTGATGCGCTCGGCCGGCACGCCCAGCGTGTGCTGCACGTCGGCGGCCGTGTAGCGTGACGAGACCACCACGCCGTGGGCCGCCCTGGTATGGGTGCGCACCAGCGCCGGATAGTCACGCCGCATTTCGGCCGACATCCGCTCGGGATGCCTGAGAAAGTGCAGGTCGTGGATCGTGATGACGCGCGCCGCCCGGCGGGTGGGAATGGCCAGCGGGCTGGAGGCGTGGACGACGTCGGCCGGGCCGGCGAGCCATTCCACCGTGGGCCAGGCCAGGCGATGCCACGACCAGGTCAGCAGGCGCACGGGCAGCCGGCGATCCACGAACGACACGCCGGCCAGTTCAGCCCGCGCGGCCGGGAGCGGGCGATCCTTCCATGACGAGGTGAATGCCGAGACGCGGTCGCCAGGTTCGGTGAGCGGTCCGTCCGGGGCGAGCAGCGCCCGCAGCAGCTCGTGCACGTAGGCGCCAACGCCCGTGGGCTGCCGCAGCGCCGGGCGGTAGTCGACAAGCACGTGCACGCGGCAGGACGTTATCACAACTGGGACAAGTCCTTGCCTGTCAGTATGTTGACACTGTTTTTCTGCGGGTGATACGCTCGACGCTTTGCAGCATGGTCCGCGACGCATCACGGGGGCCCGAGGCCGACATATGAAGATTGCCGTAGTGGGAACTGGATACGTGGGGTTGGTGGTGGGGGCCTGCCTCGCCGAGTCCGGGAATGACGTCATCTGCGTCGACAAGGACGAAGCCAAGGTCAAGGCGCTGCGCCGGGGCAAGATTCCCATCTTCGAGCCCGGACTCGAGGAGCTGGTGCGTCGCAACAAGGCCGAAGGCCGGCTGACGTTCACCACCGTGCTGTCCCGGGCGGTCAAGGCCTCGCAAATTATCTTCATCGCCGTCGGCACGCCGCAGGGCGAGGATGGGTCAGCCGACCTGCAGCATGTGCTCGCCGTGGCCCGCGCCGTGGCCCGTGCGATGGATGGCTACCGGGTCATCGTCAACAAGAGCACCGTGCCGGTCGGCACGGCCGACAAGGTGCGCGACATCATCCGTCGCGAGACCTCGCACCCCTTCAGCGTGGTCAGCAACCCCGAGTTCCTGAAGCAGGGCGCGGCGGTCGAGGACTTCATGAAGCCGGACCGCGTGGTCATCGGTGCCGACGACTCGCGCGGGGCTGACCTGATGGTGGCGCTGCACAAGCCGTTCACGCGCACCGGCGCACGCATCATGGTGATGGACTGCGCCAGCGCCGAGCTGTCGAAGTACGCGTCGAATGCGCTGCTGGCCACGAAGATCTCGTTCATGAACGAGATTGCGAATGTGTGCGATCGCTTCGGGGCGGACGTCGACCAGGTGCGGCAGGCCGTCGGTGCGGACAAGCGCATCGGGCCGTCGTTCCTGTTCCCCGGCGTGGGCTACGGTGGCAGCTGCTTCCCGAAGGACGTCACCGCCCTGGTCCGGTTCTCGGCCGACAAGGACTACGACTTCAAGATTCTGAAGGCCGTGGAAACGGTGAACCAGCTGCAGAAGCGTGTGCTGGTCAGCAAGATCTCGCGGCACTTCGGCGGCAAGCTGAAGGGCAAGACGATTGCGATCTGGGGGCTGGCCTTCAAGCCCAAGACCGATGACATGCGCGAGGCTCCGGCCATCCCGATCATCGAAGCCCTGCTGGCCAAGGGCGCCAAGGTGCAGGCGTTCGACCCCGAGGCCACGCACGTGGCCCGCGGCATCTTCGGCAACCGCATTACCTACGCCACGAAGAGCTACGACGCCCTCAAGGGCGCCGATGCCCTGGCGGTCGTGACCGAGTGGCACGAGTTCCGCGAGCCCGACTTCGCCCGCATGCGCAAGCTGCTCAAGGCGCCGGTGGTGTTCGACGGCCGCAACATCTACGAGAAAGACCAGATGCAGGCGCAGGGCTTCACCTACTACTCGATCGGGAGGTAACCGTGGCGCGTGTCCTCGTGTGCGGCGGCGCCGGCTACATTGGCAGCCACGCCGTCCGGGCCTTGCGACGCGCGGGGCACGCGGTGGTGGTCTTCGACGATCTGTCGGCCGGGCACGCGGCGGCGGTGCCGTCAGATGTGCCCCTGGTGCGCGCGGGCATGCACGACACTGCGGCCGTCGAGGCGGCCCTGCGGTCGCACAGCGTCGAGGCCGTCATGCACTTTGCGGCGTGGCTCGACGTCGGGGCCTCCGTGCGCGACCCGCTCGGCTATTACTATAACAACGTCACCGGCTCGCTGGCCGTGCTGGCCGCGATGCAGCGGGCGGGGGTGCAGACACTGGTGTTCTCGTCGACCTGCGCGACCTACGGCGAGCCCGAGCGCGTGCCGATGGACGAGTCGCTGGTGCCACGCCCGATTAACGCCTACGGCGAGACCAAGCTGGCCATCGAGCGGGCCCTGCCGCACCTGGCCATCGCGGACGGCCTGCGCTATGTCGCGCTGCGCTATTTCAACGCCGCCGGCGCCGAGCCCGATGGCTCGATCGGCGAGGACCACCTGCCGGAGATCCACCTGATCCCCAGGGCCATCGAGGCGGCGACTGGCGGTCGTCCCCTGACGGTGTTCGGCGACGACTATCCGACGCCCGACGGCACGTGCCTGCGCGATTACATCCATGTGACGGACCTGGCCGATGCCCACGTGCGCGCCCTCGATGTGCTGATGGCTGGCGGGGCGTCGGGCATCTTCAACGTCGGCACCGGACAGCCCCACTCTGTCCGGCAGGTCATCGATACCGTCTCGCGCGTGGTGGGCCAGCCCGTCCAGTGGCAGATGGGCCCGCGGCGCGAGGGTGACCCTTCGGCCCTGTACGCCGCCTGTGATCGCATCCGGCAGGCGCTGGGCTGGCAGCCCCGCTATCCCGACCTCGAGACCATCGTCCAGCACGCCTGGGCCTGGCACCGGTCCCATCCCCGGGGCTACGACGACCGACCCGATCGCCCATGACCGCGTTCCTCCGCCTGCTGGCCTACGCCCGGGTGCACCGCGGCCTCATTGCGGGGGCCGCCGTCGCGATGGTGTTCTACGGCGCCGCCTCAGCGGCGGTGGCCTGGCTCATCAAGCCCATCGTGGACGAGGTGCTGCCGGCGCAGGAACGGCTCGGATTCGTGGTGGTCACGCTGCTGGTGGCCTATCTGGCGAAGGGCGTAGGCGCCTACTTTTCCAGCTACCTGATGGACGACATCGGGCAGCGGGTCGTGCTGCAGCTGCGCAGCGACCTCTTCCGGCACCTGCTGAACCAGTCGGCCGCCTTCTTCGCCGGGCGCACCACCGGACAACTGCTGTCACGCATCAGCAATGACGTGGGCCAGGTGCAGCGTGCCGTGGCCGAGACCGTCGGCGACCTGGCGCGCGAGTCGCTCGCCCTGGTGGGCTACGCCGGCCTGCTGTTCTACTACGACGCCAAGCTGGCGCTTGTGTGCATGACCGCCGCGCCGCTGATCGTGTATCCGCTGGTCCGTCTCGGCAAGCGCGTGCGTACGGTCACCCGCTGGAGCCAGGAGGCGCTCGAGTACATGTCGCACGTGGCCGCCGAGGCCTTCAGCGGCCACCGTATCGTCAAGGCCTTCGGGGCCGAGGCCCGGGAGGCGGCGCGCTTCGACGTGGCGGCCCGGGGCCTGTATCGGTCGAACATGAAGGTCACGCGTGTGCTGGCCGTGCTGCCGCCCTTCATGGAATTCCTGGGTGGCGTCGCCATCGCCGGCGCTCTGTCCTACGGCACGCGCGAGATTGCCAGCGGCCGGCTGACGGCCGGGGAATTCACGCTGTTTGTCGCCGCGCTGCTCCTGATGTACGGCCCCATCAAGAAGCTGAGCCGCGTGAATGCGAACCTGCAGCAGGCCATGGCCGCCGCCGAGCGCATCTTCGAACTGCTCGACATTCACACCGAAGTCACCGAAGACGCGGGGGCCGCGCCGCTGCCGCGTTTCCATGACCGCATCGTGTTCGACGAGGTGGCCTTTGCCTACGACGACGGCGAGGGGCGCCATGCGCTGCGCGGGGTGTCGTTCACGGTCCAGGCCGGGCAGATGGTGGCGATTGTCGGGCGAAGCGGGGCGGGCAAGTCGACCCTGGTGAACCTGCTGCCGCGGTTCTACGACGTCACCGGCGGGGCCATCAGTATCGACGGCCATGACCTGCGCCGCGTGACCCTGTCGTCGCTGCGGGCGCAGATCGGCATCGTCACCCAGGAGACGATGCTGTTCGACGACACTGTGGCGCACAACATTGCGTTCGGTGTGCCCGACGCGAGCCCTGCCGACATCGAGGCGGCCGCCCGTGCCGCCCATGCGCATGAGTTCATCGTGCAACTGCCGCAGGGCTACCAGACGACGATCGGCGAGCGCGGCCAGCGCCTGTCGGGCGGGCAGCGCCAGCGTCTGGCCATTGCGCGGGCGCTGCTGAAGAACTCGCCGCTGCTGATCCTGGACGAAGCCACCTCGGCGCTCGATTCCGAGTCGGAGCGCCTCGTGCAGGAGGCCCTGTCGACCCTGCTGCACAACCGCACGTCGTTCGTCATTGCCCATCGCCTGTCGACCGTGCGACGTGCCGACCAGATCATCGTGCTGGAACACGGACGCGTCGTCGAGGTGGGCCGGCACGAGGACCTGCTGGCGCGGCCCGATGGGGCGTATGCGCGGCTGCATCAGCTGGAACTGGTGGATGATGGAACCGTGGCGGGGAGCTCCGGCGCCCCGGCCGCGGACGAGGAGCGCCTGTGATTCGCAGCATGACCGGCTTTGCCGCGCTGACCCGGGACAACGACCTGGCCACCGTCGGCGTCACCGTGAAATCGGTCAACCACCGGTTTCTCGACCTGCAGCTGCGTCTGCCCCACGCGCTGGCTGACCGCGAGGCGGCGCTGCGGTCGAAGGTGCAGGGGCGGCTGGTGCGTGGCCGGGTCGAGCTGGCGGTCTCGCTGCAGTGGCGCCAGGCTCCGGTGCCTGATGTGGTCCTGAACCTCCCCGTGGCGCAGGCGCTGGCAGCGGCCATGGCCGAGGCGCGGGCGGAAGGCATCGTCGAGGGGGCCATGAGCCCCGGCGACCTGCTGCGCGTCCCTCAGGTGCTCTCCGTGCGCGACCGGCTGGCCGAGGCCGGCGAGACGCCGGCGGCGGTGGCCGGTCTGCTCGACGAGGCCGTGGACGCGGCTCTGGTGCAGCTGGAGGCCATGCGAAAGGAAGAAGGGCAGCACCTCGCGGCTGACCTGACGGCCCGTCGTGACGCGCTGGTCGGATGGCTGTTGCGACTGGTGGCCGCGGCCGAGGCGGGACGTTCCGCGCTCGAGACCCGGCTGCTGGAGCGTGCACGCACCCTGGCGCACGACCTGCCGGTCGACCCGGCGGCGCTGGCTCAGGAAGTGGTGCGGGTCGCCGCCCGATCGGACATCGCCGAGGAAGTGACGCGGTTCCAGGCCCACCTGCAGCACTGGCAGGTGCTGACCGACGGCCCGGAGGCCTGCGGCCGGAAGCTGGATTTTCTTTTGCAGGAAATGAACCGGGAAGTGAATACGATGGGATCCAAGGCCGATGGACTGGTGGTGACCGAACTCATCATCGACGCCAAGGCCGAACTGGAACGTATGCGCGAGCAGGTTCAGAATGTCGAGTAGACGGCGCGGGTTGCTGTTCATTGTGTCGGCCCCCTCGGGCGCCGGCAAGACGACCCTCGTCGAACACCTGGTGCAGATCCTTCCGCACCTGCGGATGTCGAGGTCCTACACGTCCCGTCCCGCACGCCCGGGCGAACGCGACGGGGTCGACTACCACTTCATCTCGCGGTCGCAGTTCGAGGACATGATCACCGCCGGCGCGTTCCTCGAGTGGGCAGACGTCTTCGGCAATCTCTACGGCACCGCGGCGGCCGACACCGCGGCGCTGATGGCCACCGGTCAGGATGTGGTCATGGTCATCGATGTGCAGGGGGCACGCCAGGTGAAGGCGCACGGCATCGATCACACGTCGATCTTCGTGCTGCCGCCGTCATTTCCGGTGCTGGAGCGTCGCCTCAGGGGGCGCAGCAAGGACACCGAGGAACAGATGCAGCGCCGCCTGGCCACGGCCCGCGCTGAAGTCCCCAGCTACGTCGAGTACGACTACGTCGTCGTCAACGACCAGCTCGAGCCGACCGTGGTGCGGCTGCAGGAGATCATCGCCGCCGAACGGTCGCGCACGCACCGGATGCGTGTCACCGCCGAGGAGATTCTGGCGTCGTTCCAGCGCTGAGGCACCATGGCAGAGATCGCACTCGGGATCACCGGCGGTATCAGCGCCTACAAGGCCGTGGAGATCGCCCGCGGCCTCCAGCAGGCCGGACACGGGGTGACGGCGGTGATGACCCGCGGGGCCCGCCGGTTCGTGACGCCCCTCACGTTCGAGGCCATCACGGGGCGCGAGGTGGTGACCGACCTGTGGGCGTCGGGGCGGAACGCCGACATCGAGCACATTGCGCTGGCCACGCGCATCGACCTGCTGCTGGTGGCGCCGGCCACGGCCAACACGCTCGCCAGGTTCGCACAGGGCCACGCCGATGATTTCCTCTCGGCGATGTTCCTGGCCACCCGGGCACCCGTGGTGCTGGCACCGGCCATGAACTCGCAGATGTACGCGCATCCGGCCGTCGTGCGCAACCTCGCGCTGCTGCGTGAGCGGGGGGCGACGATTGTGGACCCGGGCTCAGGCTATCTGGCGTGTGGCTGGGTGGGGCAGGGGCGCCTCGCCGACCTGGATCAGATCCTCGCGGCCGTCAGTGCGGGCCTGCGGGGACCGGCCTCGCCGCTCACTGGACGACGTGTGCTGATCACGGCCGGCCCGACGTACGAGGACATCGATCCCGTGCGGTTCATCGGCAACCGGGCGAGCGGCCGGATGGGATTCGCGCTCGCTACCGAGGCGGTACGGCGAGGGGCCCAGGTCACCGTGATCACCGGTCCCAGCCGGGTGCCAGCGCCTGCCGGTGCTGAGGTTGTGCCGGTGCGCAGCGCCGCCGACATGCATGCTGCCGTCATGGCGCGTGCGGATGCGGCTGATGTCGTCATCATGGCGGCGGCTGTGGCCGACTACACGATCGACCCGGCCGCGCAGAAAATCGCCAAGGCCGATGGACCGCTGGTGCTGACGCTGCGGCGCACGCGTGACATCCTGGCCGATGTCGGCGCGCTGCCGTCGCGTGCCCAGGGCCGTCCGGCGCTGATCGGATTTGCGGCAGAGACCCACGACGTCGTGGCCCATGCCCGCGGCAAGCTCGAGCGGAAGAAGGCCGACCTCATCGTGGCCAATGATGTGTCGCGCACGGACGCCGGCTTTGACGTCGACGAAAACGCCGTGACCCTGGTTTCGGCCACCGACGTGACCGAGGTGCCGCTGCAGCCCAAGCTCGGGGTGGCCCGGCACATCCTGGACCGCGTCGAGCAGTTGTTACCGGCGGCATCCGAGGCATGAACGAGTTCGCTGAACACCTGGCCTTCTTCCGGGAACTGGGCGTCGCGGGTGTCAGTCGCGATGCGGCCTGGCGGCGGCGGCCAGCGGCGGAGGCTGAGGCGGCTCAGGCCGTCGAGGCGGTCGCGGCACCCGGGGACGGCGTCGTGGTGGCCCCGGCCGCTGTCCACGCCGACAGTGCGGCCGTGCTGCAGGCCCTGCAGGCCGAGATCGGTCCAGCCTGCGCCCGCTGCAAGCTCTGTACGCTGGGCAGGTCGACGGTGGTCTTCGGCAGCGGATCGCCCAGGGCACGGTTGATGTTCGTGGGCGAGGCGCCAGGGGAAGACGAAGACCGCCAGGGACTGCCGTTCGTGGGGCGCGCCGGCCAACTGCTCACGCGCATCATCGAGGCCATCGGCCTCACCCGCGAGCAGGTCTACATCGCCAATGTCATCAAGTGCCGGCCGCCCGATAACCGCAACCCGGAACCGGACGAGGTGGCCGCCTGCTCGCCCTTCCTGTTCCGCCAGGTCGAGGCCGTCAATCCGCTCGTCATCGTGGCACTCGGGAAGTTTGCCGCGCAGTGCCTGCTGCAGACCGCTGATCCCATCACCCGCCTGCGCGGACGGGCCTTCGATTTTCAGGGCCGCACGCTGATTCCCACCTTTCATCCGGCCTATCTGCTGCGCAACCCCGCGGCCAAGCGGGAGGTGTGGGACGATATGAAGAAAGTGCGCGCCCTGCTGCAGGCCGAGTCGCAGCGCTAGCCCCGTGCCTGCCTGCCTTATTGCCGTCGCCGTCCCGGTGCCGTCCCTGGGACGGCTGACCTACCGGATGCCCGCCGACCTGCCGCGTCCGGTGGTTGGGGCACGCGTCACCGTGCCGCTCGGCACGCGGCACCTGACCGGCATCGTGCTGGCCGTCGATGTCGAGGATGAGGGCCACGCCCTGAAGGACGTGACGGCTGTGCTCGACACCGACGCGTTCCTTCCGCCTGACGTGGTGGCACTGGCCGTCTGGGTTGCCGACTACTACCTGGCCGGTCCCGGCGCGGCCCTCTCGGTGGCCCTGCCGCCGCATGGCCTGACGGGGCGGACCGATGCCTTCAAGACGGCGCGCCGCCTGTCGGTCACGCCGGCCGGTCTCGACCTGCTGGCGGCCGACGAGGCCGGGACAGGGGCCCGTGGCCCCGGCGGTCGGGCGCTGTCCGACGTCCAGCGGCAGACGTTGCGTGCGGCCGCGTCAGTGCCGGATGGAGTCAGCACCGCCGAGCTGGAGGCCCGGGGGGGCAGTCGGAGCGCGGTGGCACGGCTACGCGCGGCCGGCCTGCTGTCAGTGCGCACCGTGCGCGTCGAACGCGATCCGTTCGTCGATGGCCGCCATGCCAGCGTGCCGGCGGCGACTCCGCCTCGCGTGCTGACGGACGAGCAGGCATCGGCCTTCGAAGCGATGGCCGCGTGGCTCGACGCGCGCGAGTTCACTCCCGTGCTGCTGCACGGGGTGACCGGCAGTGGCAAGACAGAGCTGTATCTGCGCCTCGCGGAACGCGCGAGGGCCGCCGGTCGGCAGGCGCTCGTCCTTGTGCCCGAGATTGCGCTGACCCCGCAGGTCGCCGCGCTGTTCCGCTCGCGATTCGGTGACCGCGTCGCGATTCAGCACAGCGCCCTCGCTGACGGCGAGCGGCATGACCAGTGGCACCGCATCCGTGCGGGCGAGGTGGACGTGGTGGTCGGCACCCGATCGGCGGTCTTCGCGCCCTGTGCGCGGCTGGGGCTGCTCATCGTCGACGAGGAACACGACAGCTCCTATAAGCAGGACGAAACGCCGCGCTACCACGGCCGCGATGTGGCTGTCGTCCGGGCACGCACGGCCGGTGCCCTGGTTGTGCTGGGCTCGGCCACCCCCTCGCTCGAGTCATACGCGAATGCACGCGCCGGACGGTATCAGCTGGTGCGACTGGCGCGGCGTGTGCTTGACCGCCCCATGGCCGAGGTGCGGCTCGTCAGCATGCGCGAGGAAATGGCCGAGGCGGGCGGTGAAGTCATCGTCAGTCGCACGCTGCGCGAGGCCTTGCAGCAGCGGCTCGAGCGGCGCGAGCAGGCGATGATCCTGCTGAACCGCCGCGGGTATGCTGCGGCGATGCTGTGCCGGCAGTGCGGCCACTCCCTGGAATGCCCGCAGTGCAGCGTGTCGCTTGCCATCCACCGCCGCAGGAGCGGGCCGGGCGCGAGCCCGGACGACCGGCGCCACTGGGCCGCGCGCTGCCATTACTGCAACTTTGCCCGAGGCGTGCCGTCCGCCTGCCCGCAGTGCGCCGCGCCCTATCTCGAGCACGTGGGCATTGGTACCGACCGTGTCGAGGCGGAATTGCGGGCGCAGTTCCCTGACATCCGGATGGCGCGGGTCGATCGCGACACGGTGCGCCGGCGGGGCAGCCTGGTGCGGCTGCTCGAGCGATTCGCCCGGCGCGAGCTCGACGTGCTGGTGGGCACGCAGATGATTGCCAAGGGCCATGACTTTCCCAACGTCACTCTCGTCGGGGTGATTTCTGCCGATGTCGGGCTGGGGCTGGCCGACTTCCGCGCGGCCGAGCGGACGTTCCAGCTGCTGACGCAGGTCGCCGGTCGCGCAGGCCGGGGCGAGCGTCGCGGCGAAGCCATCATCCAGACGCTCTTTCCCACGCACTACAGCATTACGCTGGCACGCACCCACGACTACGAGGCGTTCTACGACAAGGAAGTGGCCTATCGTCACGCCATGCGGTATCCCCCGCAGGTGGCGATGGTGAATGTCGTGGTGAAGGGTCGCACATACGACGCGGCAATGCAGGGCGCGCAGGACCTGGCGGCAGCCGTGCGGACGCAGGCCGGGGCCGCCGTGACGGTGATGGGGCCCGCGCCGGCACCCCTGGCACGGCTGCGCGGTGACTACCGGGCGCAGTTTTTCCTGAAGGGCACGCACCGGCCCTCGATGGGGCAGGCCCTGCGTCGGGCGCTCGAGGCACATCCGGATCTGGCCCGCCGCGCCACGCTCGACGTCGATCCGCTCACGATGCTGTAGTCGGGGACGCTGGCGCCGGTCAGGGGGCGCCGGTGACGAACGGTTCGAGCGGCGCGGGCGTGAAACAGAGGATCAGCACGACCATCGCCACGACGGCGAGCACGAGTCGCGTCGTGCCGAGCGGCCTTTGATCGTCGAGGGTAGACGGGTGGCGGGGACCGGCCAGCAGGAGCATGGCCACCAGCATGGCCGTCCAGGCGGCCCAGCTCGAGGAGATGACCGTGAGTCCGAGCGCCACAGCCATCATGGCACCGGTCACCCACAGCGAACGCGGTCCCAGCACGGCGTAGCTGATGTGGCCGCCATCCAGCTGTGCAATGGGAAACAGGTTGAGTGCGGTGGCCAGCAGCCCGAACCAGGCGGCGAAGGCCATCGGATGCATGTTGATGGTGAAGCCGTCTGGAATGGGCCCGAAGATCAGCCACGCCGCGGCCTGGAACAGCAGCGGTTCGCCCAGTTCCATCAGGCCGCTCTGATCCTCGGGGAGGCGCACGATCTGCGACAGCGCCAGGCCCGCAAAGAGCGCCGGTACGGCGACCGCCACGCCGGCGAGCGGGCCGGCGATGCCAATGTCGAACAGGGCCACACTCGAGGGGAAGCGCGACCTGATGCGGATGAACGCCCCGAGCGTGCCGGTCAGGGGCAGGGGCACGGGCAGGAAGTAGGGCCAGGTGGAGTCGACCCCGTGGTAGCGGCAGGCCAGCACATGGCCCATCTCATGGCAGCCCAGGATGGCCAGGATTGTCAGGCTGTACCAGAGTCCGGGCAGCAGGAACGAGGCGGAGAGAAACGGGGCGAGGGCACTGGCGCCGGCATCAGCAGGGGACCAGTTGAATGACGGGTCGAGTGCCTGCTCGAAGCCGAGGTAGTGGCATCCGCCGACCAGCGTCGTCGTGCACAGGGTCAGGGCCAGCAGCAGCAGCGGGCGCCACACCGGATCGGGCGTCGGGGTCACAGCGGTCAGCCGAGGTTCTGCAGGTCTTTGCCGGGCTTGAACCGGATGGTGCGTCCCGGGGGGATGCGCACTTCGGTGCCGGTGCGCGGGTTGCGGCCGATGCCCCGCTTGCGCGGCTTGACCTGAAAGACACCGAAGCCGCGCAGTTCGATGCGCTCCCCGCGCTGCATCGACAGTCGCATGGCGTCGAACACGGCATCGACCGCCTGTTCGGCTTTCACCTTGGTGATGTCTGCCAGTCGCGAGACTTCGTTGACGATGTCGACCTTGATCATGGCGAGGCACCCGTCGGGCCATGCCTCCCGGGACTCCCGGATTCTGTCACCTCGCGATGATTCGCCGCAAGTCCTTCGGGCTGTGTAAGATCGGGAGACCTCCGTGACACACCGTTCCGTGCCAGTCGTCGTCTTCGTCGGCCGTCCCAATGTCGGAAAATCGACCCTGTTCAACCGGGTGACCGGCACACGGCGCTCGATTGTCGCGCCGATTCCGGGGACGACTCGCGACCTCATCACCCAGTCGGTGGTCTGGAATGACCGCCCGCTGACGCTCACCGACACCGGTGGGTTGTTCGGCGCCAGCGAAGACCCGCTGCATGCAATGGTCATCGAGCGGGGGAGGCGGGCGCTGGCCTCGGCGGACCTGATCGTGATGGTGGTCGATGGCCGCGAAGGACTCGTGGCGGGTGACGAAGAGGTGGCATCGGCCGTGCGGACGACCGGCGTGCCGGTGCTGGTGGCCGTCAATAAGGCTGATGACCGTCGCACGCGCGACGGTGCCCTTGAGTTCCACCGGCTGGGCTTCGACCCGGTCATCGAGGTGTCGGCCGAGCACGGCACCGGCGTGGGCGACCTGATGGACGCAGTGGTCGAGCGGTTGCCCGCCGGGGCACGGCAGACTGCCGTCGTCCCGGGACCCGAGACGGCCGTGGCCATTGTCGGGCGTCCGAACGCCGGTAAGTCGTCGCTCGTGAACCTGCTGCTGCAGGAGGAGCGGATGATCGTGTCGGAGGTGCCCGGCACCACGCGCGACTCGGTCGACTCGGTGCTCACATGGCACGGACAGACGGTCCGTCTCGTCGACACGGCGGGCATCCGGCGACCGGGCAAGGTGGCCAAGGCCGGCGCTATCGAGGGATTGAGCGTGATGCTGGCGCGCCGCGCCATCGAGCGAGCCGACGTGGTGGTGCTGGTGCTCGACGCGACGGCAGGCATCGCGGATCAGGACGCGGCCATCATCGGAGCGGCCGTCGACGCGGGGCGCGGCATCGTGGTCGTGGCCAACAAGTGGGACCTGATGAAGGACCGCGGGCCAGATGCCGCGAAGGTCTTCGACGAAGACCTCCGGTTCCGTATGAAGTTCCTCGACTTCGCCCCGGTCCTGCACGTGTCGGCGAAGACGGGCGAGCGGGCGTCGAAGCTGCTCGAGGCGGTGGACCGCGTGGCGCGGGCCAGGACGACCCGTATTTCGACCGGCGAGCTGAATCGCTTCATCGAGCAGATCACGGCGGCCCACATCCCGGTGGCCGCCGGGCGTCGCCGCGTGCGCATCCTGTACGCGGTGCAGACGGCGGTGGCACCGCCGACCTTCGTGCTGTTCACCAACGTGGCGTCCGAGCTGCACTTCTCGTACCTTCGCTACCTCGAGAATCGACTGCGCGAGCAGTATGGCTTCTTCGGATCACCCATCCGGATCACGGTGCGTCGGCGCGAGCCGCGGAGGACGGGCGGCGATGGCGGGCGTGACGGCACGCGGCCGGCGAAGGAAAAATGATGAGGCGAGGGGGGAAACCCGGTATACTACGGGGCGGTCAGTGCATGGTAGCCCCCGAACGCGAGTGGATGAAGGTCGCCGATGTCTGCGAAGTTGTCGGCGTTCCCGCATACGTGCTGCGTTCGTGGGAGGCAGAGTTTCCTCAGCTGGGTCAGGCGGAGGGGGGCAGTAGTGCCCGGCTCTACGGCCCCGATGACCTCGACCTGGTGCGGCGCATTCGGGCCCTGGTGTTCGATGAGGGCCTGACACTGGCGGGCGTGCGACGGCAGCTGGAAGGGGCTTCTGGCCCGAAGCCGGTGGCCGCGCCTCGACGACCGGCTGTGTGGGACGACGACACGCGGGCGCGCGTGAAGACGGTCCGCGAAGGATTGCGAGACCTGCTGGCGCGACTCGATGCAGCGGGCGCGCCGGTGCTGGAACTGCAGCCGCCGTCGCCACCGCGACGGAAGGGCAGAACGCGGCGCACGACTGGGTCGACGCCGCCGGTGGCAAGCGAGTAAGTCTCCGATCGGGATGTAGCGCAGCCTGGCTAGCGCGCCTGCTTGGGGTGCAGGAGGTCCCGGGTTCGAATCCCGGCATCCCGACCAACCTCATGGTGCCGCGCCCCCTCACGGGGCGCGGCTTTGTTACGGGTCTGCGTCGATGAACAAGAACGGTCTTGTGGCGATGGTGGTGGCGGTGGCGGCCGTGGTGCTGGCGGGCCTCTGGCTGATGCAGGGCGGGGCATCGCGCCCCGGCTCCCGGCAGTTCGATTGCTCGGCGCCTCCGAACGCGCCCCGGAACTTCACCCACACGCTCGCGGACCGGGTGGCGACCGGCGTGTGGGAAGCTCCAGACGGGGCGGAACCCGTCATCAACTACGTGCTTGAGGTTGGCAGCACCTCGGGGGCAAGCAACGGTGCCGTCATCACCGTGCCTGGGAACCAGACGTCCTACACCGCGCCCGTGCAGCCCGGCCCGATTTTCGCCCGCGTCTACGCACGCAACGCGTGCGGCATGAGTCCGTCCTCGAACGAGATTTCGTTCACGGTGCCCTAGCCCCCAGGGCCCTGACAGCAGCCGCAGTCATGCGGACCCGGTTCGGCCGTCTGACCATTGGAGTGGCGGTGATCGCGGCCGTGGCTCCTTGGCCGCCCCAACTGACGGTCGTGCTCGCAGACCGCGTCTACCCGGTCGTCCAGTCGACGCTCACTTCCCAGTCCAACACGACCCCGGTACCGCTCGCGGAGGCCTTCGCTGTCGCAGCCGTCATCTGCTGGCTGCTGTGGACCCGTCGCTGCTGGCGCTCGACGCCCCGGCGGCGGGGACGATGGCTGGCGGGCACCGGCCTCGTGGGTTCCCTCGTCTATCTGTGGTTTCTGGCGGTGTGGGGGCACCACTATCGTGCGCCTGCGCTGGAAGGGCGGCTGTCGGGGTTCGATGCGTCGCGCGTCACGCCTGCCGCCGTGCGGGACCTCGCGGACCAGGCCGTCCGTGAAGCCAACCGTCTGCATGGGCCTGCCCATGCCGCGGGATTCCCAGGCGTCAGCGAACGACCAGAGGCGCTTGTGGCGTCGTGGCACCGGGTTGAACGCCAGATGGGGCGGCCGCGTCAGACCGTGCCGTCGAGGCCGAAGCGACCGTGGACATCCCCCTATCTGAAGGCGGTGGGCGTCAGTGGACTGCTGGCACCATTCTTCCTTGAAACCTATCTGAATCCGGACCTCACGCCTCCCGAGCGCCCTGCGGTGCTGGCGCACGAATGGGCGCACCTGTCAGGGTTCGCCCGGGAAGAAGATGCGAGTTTTGTCGGCGTGCTCGCGGCCCTGGGGGCGGATGTGTCGTCCCGCTACAGTGCCTGGCTTCTGCTGGTGTCGGAGGTGGCCAGCCAGCTCCATCCGGTGACGCGCACGCTGGTGCTCGATAGCCTGGGCGAGGGGCCGCGACGCGACCTGCAGGCCGTAGCCGAACGCCAGCGCGCCCGGGTGGCCTGGCTCGATCGGGCGGCCTGGGGCATCTACGACCGGGCGCTGCGGTCGCAGGGAGCCACGCAGGGGGTGGCCGGCTACGGCCGGGTGGTGTATCTGCTGGTGGGCAGCGGACGGATGGCGCAGACGGCAGCGGAGGCCCCGGTATGGTGACGCAGGTGCGGCTGGTGACTCATACGCCTCCTGAGCCGGAGGCCATCGCCGAGGCGGCGGAGCTGCTGCGCCGGGGAGGGCTGGTGGCCTTTCCCACGGAAACGGTGTACGGCCTCGGGGCCAATGCCCTCAGCGCCGAGGCGGTGCAGGGGGTCTTCGCCGCAAAGGGGCGTCCGTCGACCGACCCGCTGATCGTGCATGTCTCCGACATTGACGGCCTGGCCCGTGTGTGTCGCGCGACACCGCCGGTCGCCATGACGCTGGCCCGGGCCTTCTGGCCAGGGCCGCTGACGCTGATTGTGCCGCGGCATTCTGACGTCCCGGTCGAGGTCACGGCCGGGCTCGAGACGGTGGCCGTCCGGGTGCCGGCCCATCCGGTGGCGCGGGCGCTGCTGCGGGCGGCAGGGGTGCCGGTGGCGGCGCCGAGTGCGAACCGCTTCTCACGCCCGAGTCCGACCACGGCCGCCCACGTGCTCGAGGAACTCGGGGGACGCATTCCCCTTGTGCTGGATGGCGGGGCAACGCCGGTGGGCGTCGAGTCGACCATCGTCGATTGCACGGTGACGCCGCCGGTCATCAGGCGCGCCGGAGGCGTCACGCTGGAACAGCTGCGTGAGGTCGTACCGCACATCGCGATGCGGGAAGCGCATGGGGACGAGGCCGAGGCGCAGGTGGCCCCCGGTCAGCTGCTGCGGCACTACGCCCCGACGGCGCGGCTGACGCTGTATGCCGGGGCCGTTGAGACCGTGCGTGTGCGCGTGGCCGCCGAGGCGCGGACGCTGGCGGCCCAGGGCCTCCGGGTGGGCCTGCTGGTGCCGGCCGAAGATGCCCTGGCCCTGGCGCCGGCCGTGGCCGCGCTGGCCGCGCAGGGGCGCGTGCTGCTGCGGGCCTGTGGCACCCGCGAGCATCCCGACACCATGGCGGCGGCCCTGTTTGCCACCCTGCGGCGTCTAGACGCCGACCAGCCGGACGTGGTGCTGGCCACGGATGCCGGGACGGCCGGGATCGGGGCCGCGATTCGCGATCGGCTGTCGCGTGCGGCGGAAGGGCGGGTGGTGACGGTCTGACGACGGGCGAGCCCGATGCAACTTTCGGGTGTTCGCGGGTCGGGAAGATCTGTTACTATCCGCCTGTTTTCCCGGAGGTCCCATGTCTGAAGGCCCGAACACGACCGCGTCCGGCGAGCAGGCCGGGTTTACCCGTCGGAACTTCATCAAAGGTGTGATTGCCGCTGGCGCCACGGTGTCGGCCTCGGCGTACATGTTCCGTGCGAATGTTGCCGGACAGGACAGCGCGCTGCCTGGTGCCGTCGAGCGGTTGCTCACGCTCACTGTGAACGGACAGGAGCGTCGCGTGGACGTCGCCAAGCACGAGACGCTGGCCACGACGCTGCGCTACAAGCTCGGACTGACGGGCACCAAGCTCGGGTGCGATCGCGCCGAGTGCGGCGCCTGCACGGTGCTGGTCGACGATGTGCCGCACTATGCGTGCTCGGTGCTGACCCACTCGGTGCGCGGCAAGAAGATTGTGAGCATCGAGGGGCTGGCATCGCCGGACGGCACGCTGCACCCGGTGCAGCAGGCCGTGGTGAACGGCCAGGGCTTCCAGTGCGCGTTCTGCATGCCCGGCTTCGTGATGGCCACGGTGGGCTTCCTCAAGGTGAACCCGCAGCCCACGCGCGCCGAACTGGCGCATGGCATCTCGGGCAATCTGTGCCGCTGCGCTGACTACAACAAGATCCTCGACTGCATGATGAATGCGGCCGACCTGATGCGGAGGGCCTGACGATGGCGGATTACAAGCTCATCGGGAAGAACTACGTCACGCCGGACCTGGTGGCGAAGGTCACCGGCAAGGCGCGCTACGCGGAAGACTATCGCGCCGAGGGCATGCTGTTCTGCAAGCTGCTGCTCAGCCCGCGTCCGCACGCGCGCATCACGCGCATCGACACATCAGCCGCGCTGGCCATGCCCGGCGTGCTGGCGGTGCTGACGGCCGACGACATGCCGGCCCCCCCGGCCCCCCCGGCACCGGCTGCGGCGCCTGCGCGTCCCGCGGCGGGTGCAGCCGCTCCGGCCGCTGGCTCCGCTGCAGGTGCGGCGGCTCCTGCCGCCCCGGCCGCGCCCCCCCGCCCCCCCGTCGCGCCCGAAGTGGCCCTGACCAAGGAACCCCTGTACGAGGGCGAGCCCATCGTCGCGGTGGCTGCCGAGTCGGAGGAACTGGCGGCGGCCGCAATCGAGAAGATCGTGGTCGAGTATGAGCCGCTGCCGTTTGTTATCGATCCCCTCGACTCGCTGAAGCCCGGAGGCCCGAACGGCCGCACCGAGGGCAACGTGTTCGTCGGCCCCTCGCTGCAGACGCTCAAGTGGACGGCCGCGCAGGCTGCCGCCGTCGCCGAAGGGAAGTTCCCGCGCGACGCGGAAGCCTCGGAGACGCTGGTGTTCGGCGATGTCGAGAAGGGATTCGCGGAAGCCGACCTCATCATCGAGCGCGACCACTACCAGCAGACCACCGGGCACCAGCCGCTCGAGACGCGGTCGGCCATGGCCTACTGGCAGAACGGCAAGCTGTATCTGCACGGCTCGACGCAGAGTGTGGCGCGCACCGTGGCGTCGATCGCCGGGTGGGTTGGCATCAAGCCCGAAGAGGTGGTGCTCATCAGCGAGTTCACCGGCGGCGGGTTCGGCAGCAAGATTCCCGGCGCGCAGTCGATGGCCATTCCGGCGCTGCTGTCGAAGAAGCTCAACGGCCGCCCGGTGATGATGCGCATCTCGCGCGAAGAGGAGACCTACATCGGACGCACGCGCCCCGGCTACCAGGGCTGGATCCGCATGGGGTTCAAGAAGGACGGCCGTGTCACGGCCTGCGACGTCTTCATCGTCGAGGCGGCGGGCCCGTATCGCCGCCAGGGCGACCATGCCACCTCGGCCAACAACGCGTCGCTGATGTACCAGGTGCCCCACATGCGGTTCCGCGGCATTTCGGTGGCGACCAACACGCCGCCGGGCGTGTCGCAGCGCGCGCCGGGCGGCCTGCAGGCCTCGGTGCTGTTCGAGCCGGTCATCGACGAGGCGGCCCGCAAGCTCGGCCTCGACCGCATCGCCATCCGCAAGATCAATGGCCCCGAGGGCAACGCCCAGTTCGGATTGGTGGCCCCGGATGCGCCCCCGGGACGTCCGCGCAACAAGCTCACCAGCTGCAATGTCAAGGAGTGCCTCGACCGGGGCGCCGAGATGTTCAAGTGGGAAGAGCGCAAGGCCCGCAGCGGACAGCGCCGTGGCAGCAAGGTGACCGGCGTGGCCGTGGCCACCGGTTCCTACACGGCCGGTTCGATTGGCGTCGACGGCCTCTGCGTCATCAAGCCCGATGGCAAGCTCTACATCCACCAGGGCATCGGCAACCTCGGCACACACTCGGTCATCGACACGGCGCGCGTCATCGCCGAGCAGGTCGACATGCCGTGGGACAAGTGCGAGGTCATCTGGGGCAACACGGGCAAGCACGTGGCGTGGAGCTCGGTGCAGGCCGGCAGCCAGACCACCTACGCCCACACCCGCGCCAACTACGCGGCGGGCCAGGCCCTCAAGCGCACGCTGCAGGAACTGGCGGCGCGCGACCTCGGCGGTTCGCCCGACGACTACGACGTGGCCAATGAACGGGTGTTCCGCAAGGGCAACCCCGGACGCGGCATGACCTTCGCCAAGGCAGCCGAGCGGGCCATCCAGCTGGGCGGGAAGTTCGACGGCCACGAGGTGCCCAAGGAACTGAACGCCATGACCAAGGCCTCCGCTGCAGCCCTGGCGGGCCTCGGCGTCTTGGGTGTCGCGCGCGACAACCTGCCGCGTGACGGCCAGACCTACTCGTTCCAGGCGGCGTTCATCGAGGTCGAAGTCGACGTCGAGACCGGCGTCTACACAATCGTCGACTATCTGGCCGTGGCCGATGTGGGCACGGTGATGCATCCCAACAGCCTCGGCGGCCAGATTCACGGTGGTGCCGTGCAGGGCTTCGGCCACGTGCGCAGCCAGAAGCTGGTGTACGACCCGCACTACGGCGCGGGCCTCTCGAACCGGATGCACCACAACAAGCCGCCGACGATTCTCGACAATCCCATCGCCATGCAGTGGGACGCGGTCGGCATCCCCGACCCGACCAATCCGATCGGGGCGAAGGGCATCGGCGAACCGTCGATTGGTGCCGGTGCCGGTGCGCTCATCTGCGCCCTGGCCGATGCGGTGGGCGATGGCCTGCTGCGCCGCACGCCGGTGCATCCCGAACAGATCATGATGTCGGTGGCCGCTGGCAAACCGGCCTATGAAACGCTGACGGCGTTCGTCTAGGAGGACTGCGATGCCTGCTTCAATTCGCGATGTGATGCCGGCGTTCGAGCTGTTTCAGCCCGCGTCGGTGGCAGACACGCTCGGTCTGCTGGAACGCCACGGCAGCGATGCCTGGATCATGGCCGGGGGCCTCGATACGTTCGACTGGCTCAAGGACCGCATCGAAAAGCCGAAGGTCGTCATCGACCTTTCCAATGTCTCGGAACTGCGCGGCATCAAGGAGCGTGATGGGGGCATTGAAATCGGTGCCCTCACCACGCTGACCACCATCACCCGCGACCCGCTGGTGACCGGCAAGTACAAGATGCTGGCCGAGGCGGCCGGCCTCGTGGCCTCGCCCCAGATTCGTAATCAGGGCACCCTCGGGGGCAACCTGGCGCAGGACGCCCGTTGCTGGTATTACCGCGCAGGCTGGCCCTGCTATCGCGCCGGCGGCAACATCTGCTACGCCGACACGCCGACCTCGATTAACCGCGAGCACGCGAT
>CAZXTM010000005.1:153772-161995 GCA_964643765.1 uncultured Bifidobacteriaceae bacterium
CTCGAGGCTGTCGAAGCCTTCCTCGCCGGGAAGAGCCGCACGCCCGAGGTGGCCGAGCAGGCCGCTGATCTGGCCGTGGCGGGCGCGGCCCCCCTGAGGCATAACGCCTACAAGGTGCCGCTGGTGCGGAACCTCGTCAAGCGTGCGATCCGCGGAGGTGCCGAGTGGACATCCTAACCTCGGCCCTCAGCCCCTGGGGCGAGTCGATCCTCGTTCGCATCTCGTGGGACCTGTTCTGGGCGGCCCTGGTGGGCGGCGTGCTGTTCCTGCTCTCGCACGGCAGCTACATGCTGTTCTCGCCGCACCACAAGAGCGCCAGCGGCGAAGTCGACCAGCTGGAAGCGACGCACGCCTCGCTGCCGACGCGGATCGAGCGGCACTCGTTTGTCGCCCGCATGTTCCACTGGGTCATGGCCTTTGCCATGCTGTCGCTGGTCTTCACCGCGTTCCTCCCTGTTGTCGGGGTGAAGTTCGCCTGGGTCCAGTGGCACTGGATGGCCGGCATCCTGCTGACCGGGGCCATCATCTTCCACATCATCCATGCCACGTTCTTCATGGATTTCTGGTCGATCTGGATCGGCCCCAAGGACCTGCCTGACGCCAAGGCCGAAATCATGCGCGAACTCGGCGCTGATGTCGATGCGCCGAAGCCGGGCAAATATCCCCTGGGCAACCGCCTCTACCACCTCGCCGTGCTCGTGGCCGGCCTGGGGGCCATTGCCTCGGGCATCCTGATGATGGCCCGCGTGCGCACGCCCATCTTCGAACGCAATCCCTTCTGGATGGGCGACGCCGCCTACGGCCTCACCTACGTGGTGCATGGCCTGACGGGTGTCGGGTTCGTGGGCATGATCATCGCCCACATCTACTTTGCCCTCCGGCCGGAGAAGTTCTGGCTCACCAAGTCGATGCTCTTCGGCACCATTTCGCGCCGCGAGTATCTCGAACACCACGATCCCAAGCGCTGGGTGACCAACAAGTAGTTCGCAATGACACACGACGACGCTCGGGCCGCCCTCAGGCGGTGTGTAGACGGAATTGAGGGCGGGTACGAGTATCTGCTGGCGTACGCGGCCCAGGGCGTGGCCACCGACGAAGGCCACCCCAACAGCGAACAGCTGCGCACGTATCTTCAGCGGATGGATGAGGGGATGGCCGGCCTCGAGTCGGCCCTCTCCGATGTCATCGGCAGCGGCGACGATGCCGTGGCCTTTGCGCCGATGCTGGTGGTGTTGCAGCGCGATGTCATGGCGGCACGGTCAGCCCTTGGCCTGGTGCGCAGCCGTCGTGGGATCAGTTCACAGCTGGTCGACAACTTCAATGCGTCGACGCACGTGCGGTCACTGCTGACCGACCTGTTCCTGCTCGACGAAGCCGTCAAGTCGCTGGGCTAGTGCCCGGCAGGTTCCTCTCCCATGAGGCGGGCCCACAGGGGTGGGTCCGTCACACCTTCCGACGCGATCACGACCGCCGTCACGCCAGCCGCAAGGCCGAGCGCCCGACGGACGGCGTCTGGCTGCCCGTGGGCACCCGAACAGAGTGCCATCAGTCCGGCCAGCGCCGCCGCTCCTGACAGCCCTGCCCGTACGGGAGTGACCGTGGCCTCGGACGGCCGCGCCAGCATGCGGAGCGCGCACGCTCCCCAGTCGTCGTCCACCGTGACATAGGCCGACACATGCGGATGCGCCATGGCGAAGCCCAGCGGTGAGACTTCGCCGCAGCGCAAGCCCCCCATTTCCGTGCTGAAAGGACCGTCCACGGGCGTGGGTCTTCCGGTGCGGGCCGACGCCATCAGGCAGGCCGCAGAGTCGGGTTCGACGCACACGATGTGCGGAGGCGAAGACCAGACCTCCGCCGCGCCGAGGGCCACCCCGGCGAGTAATCCACCGACGCCGCCGGGCACGGCAATCACGTCCGGGCGCCAGCCGTCAGGTTGCTGTGCCCGCATCTCGTGCACCATCTGTGAGTAGCCGAGCATGATGAGCCGCGGGACTTCTTCGTAACCGTCCCACGAGGTGTCGGAGATGATCGTCCAGCCCTCACGCGCGGCATCTTCGGCGGCGTGACGGACCGCCTCATCGTAGGTAGCCCCGACGCGGACGACAGTGGCGTCTTCGGAGGCGATGGCATCGGCCCTCGGGGCGGCGACGGCGTGCGACAGGTAGATGCGCGCCTGACAGCCAGCCGAGCGCGCCGCCTGGGCGACGGCACGCCCGTGATTGCCCTCGCTGGCGCAGACCAGTGTGGCCCCGGGCGCGATGCGTCCCCGTTCCAGCAGCGTCTCGACGGCGAAGCGGGCTCCCAGAGGCTTGAAGGCCGGAAGCCCCAGGCGATGGGTTTCGTCTTTGACCCAGACCCGTGCGAGTGAGAGGGCCCGGGCGAGGTCGGGCCGGTCGACCAGTGGCGTGATGGCCCCTGCGCCGAGGGCGTGTGCATACCGAACGCGCGCTTCACGCTCGTCGCGGCTGAACAGCAGCGAGGCGTGCGGCTGCGGGCGTTCGGCGGGCACGTACGAGCGAATCATCGGACAGCCCGTCTAGGGAAGGCGACGGCCGCCGATCCATACCTGCTCGATCTGGCGCAGCGCGCGGATGTTCTCGAGGGGATTGGCCCCAAGCACGAGCAGGTCGGCCTGTCGGCCGACCTCCAGAGCGCCGATGGACGGATTCTGATGGCACGCGGCGGCGTCGACGGTGGCGGATCGGATGATTTGTGCGGGTATCAGTCCGGCGTCAGCCATCATCTCCATCTCAAGGTGCTCAAAGAAGCCCTGGAAGCGCCCGGGTGGCCCGGTGTCGGTGCCCATGGCGATGCGGACGCCCTGATCGGAGAGGCTCTTGAGATTGCGGAGCGCGACCTGCAGGCCGGCCTTGTAGCGCTGGCCGAGCGCGGCGGCCGGATTGGCGCGCGTCTGGGCCTGCCGGTTCGGGTCCTTGATCTGGCGACGGACCTCGTCGCTGACACCGCGCACAAAGAATGGGTCGTCGGCGAAGGGGGGCGTCGACTCGAAGACGTAGGTCGACAGCTCGCGGGTCAGCGTGGGGCTGTAGCAGACGTGACGCGTGCGGAGCAGCTGGGCGAACGCCGCATCGACCGCCACATCGCGCACGCTGTGGGCGACGAAGTCCGCGCCGCCCTCCACGGTGGCACGGGCATCGTTGAGGTAGAAGATGTGCACGGCCATGCGGAGCTGGCGTTCATGGGCTCGAGTCACGGCGGCCCGCCAGGCGGGTTCGGGCATCTTCCGCGACGTGCCGAGATTGTCGTCGACGCGAATTTTGAGAATGTCCGGCCGCTGGTCGGCCACCAGATCCGTGCGCTGGCGAGCGGCCTCGGCCGTGTCGGCCGTGATGACGGCGCCGGCGACGAACAGCCGGGCGCGGTCAAGCGGACCTGTGCGTCCTTCGTCACGCAGGGCGAAGCCGGCGGCCTGATCGTCACCGAGGCTGTAGACCGTGGTCACGCCGTAGCTGGCGTACGTGCGCAGCTGGCTGAGGAGGTTCTCGCGGGTATAGAACTCGGGTGAGGAGCGCAGGCCCTGGGTGGCGGCGACATGACCGTGCGCGTTGATGAGCCCCGGCATGATCGACTTCCCGGTGGCGTCGATGCGCGTGGCGGCTTGGGGGATCGTGACCCGGTCAGCGGGACCCACGGCGGTAATCCGACCGTCGGTGACGATCAGGGTGCCGCGCTCGAGGACCTCACCACCCCCGAGGATGAGGCGGCCACCGACAAACGCGGTGGTCTGGGCAGACGCGGGTGCTGCGATGGCCAGGATGAGCAGCAGGGACGTCAGGCTGATGCGCATGGGCCTGAGCTTACCAGAGCAGGCCGCGAGACGGGCCTATCGGGCCGGTAGCAGCCGCCAGATCAGCCAGAGCGCCAGCACACCCCGCAGCGACCATGCGGCGGTTCTCAGCCAGTTCGAGGTCACGAGCATCTGGTACGCGGGCCGGTCGAACCCCGCCGCCAGGATGTTGTGCTGCGGCACCTGCAGCAGTGCGGTCGAGACCCAGATGAGGGCCAGCAGCGCTGCCCCGACCCAGGCGGCCGACCGCGGCACGGTCTCCTCGGGCAGGGACAGCAGGAAGACGGTCGTGGCCAGTTCCACCAGCATTGGAGGGCCGACGACGAGGGTGGTGCGCGTCGCGTGCGCGCTCTCGTAGGCGGCGAAGCCCGTGGAACCGACCAGGGCGAAGAGCGGATAGTGCACGACCTGCACGAACCAGATGAGTCCGGTCATCCAGAGGGTGGCGGCAGCGTGCGCGATCAGCAGGGCGGCGGTCACGAGAACAGCTCCGGCGTGGCCCCGTATCGGGCCAGATAGCGCGTGACGCTGACCTTCCTCGCCGTGTTTTCCGAGGTCATGTAGCGGATGACGCCGAAGATGGGCCGTGTGGGCCCCCACGGGCGGTCGTAGCGGCCGAGCACCCAGAAGATGCCCGAGTACGAGTTGGGATTGCGACCGTCGAGCGCGTAGCGATTGTTGAGCTCGATCATGTGCGCCAGCGCTTCGCGAGGCGAGGCCGACCACTGCAGGATCTTCTTCCCCCAGAGCATCCGGAGATAGTTGTGGATGCGGCCGTCCCGCGTGAGCTGTCGCTGTGCGGCATTCCACAGAGGATCGTGCGTCTCGGCGCGCGCCAGCTGGTCGAGCGAATAGACATACGGCCGCGGGTCGGTGCTGTGCGCGTCGAGCGACGCCTGGGCCCAGGCCGGCAGCGATTCGTAGCGGTCATAGTCGTCGCGCCGCGAGGTGAAGTTGTAGCCCAGCTCGCGCCAGGTGATGAATTCGTCGAGGAACGATTCGGCATGGGGCGACACCTGCCACCAGCCTTCACGCTGGCCCGCGGTGCGTGCGGACACCTGGCCCAGCCAGCCTTCGCGCCGCATGACTTCATCGAAAACCTCGTGGGCGCCGATGTGGCCAAAGTGCAGATAGGGCGAGAGGCGGCTCGAGACATCGTTGTCCGGCTCGTTGCGCCCGGTGCCATAGAGGGCGAGGTCGTGGTCGAGGAAGCTGCGCAGGCGGCGTGCAGCCGCCCCGGCGCCGCCCTGGGTCGGGGCCACACCCACGGTGTGGTCGATGGGCAGCTGGCTGATGGTTCCGCCGCCGTCGAGCCAGTGGATGGCATGCGGCCATCGGCGGGTGATCTCTGCCGGAAGCGGCCACGCCCGCATCGGGGCCAGTCGTGCGACGGGGGCGGCCGCAGGCCGGTCGCTGAAGTGCGCGGGCAGCGTCTTCTGCAGGGCACGCCGGAAGGCATAGGCGGTTGGATACACCTGCTCGACCGCCCGCAGGGGCAGCAGTCCGTTGCCGTCCACCGATTCCAGCTGCACGTCGAGCCTGGCCGCTGCGGCAGAGGCCATCCGCGGCAGGAAGAAACAGGGGAAGTCGTCGGTGACAACCACCGCCGCCGACTGTGCGAGTGTCTCGAGCAGGCCACGCCCCTCGCCCGCAGCCGGCTCGAGGTAGGCGTGGTAGGTCACCCCGGGGAGTCCTGACAGCGCCGCAGCGTTGTCGCGCATGCCGTCGATGACGAACTGATGGAGGCGGTCAGAGGCCCATGGATACCCGACCCGGAGCGCTTCGAGGATGACCAGCGGTCGGTTCAGCGCCTCGGCATGCTCGACGGCGCGTTCGAGGGCGAAGTTTGACCGGGTGCGCCGGAAGGCCGTCATCCAGTAGAGCACCATGGGGCGGTCCGCCCGGATGGGCGCGGCGTTGAGCGATCGGATGCGGAGTGCGGGTACCATAAGACACCGGTTAGACGTCGTCCGTGACGGGTTGGGGTGCGGCCGCCCCGACGGTGCAACCCGCATCCCCGGGACGGCATCTCACCAGATGCGCATAGGTGCGCGACAGGGAGCACGAGAGAACCATGATGCAGCGATATCCTGAGCCGTTCATTGCGCCGATGCGGTCGGAACTGACCCGACTCGGCTTCGACGAACTCAAGTCACCCGATGCGGTGGACGCCGCCGTCGGCCGTCCCGGCACGACCATGGTGGTGGTCAACTCGGTCTGCGGCTGCGCCGCCGGCAAGGCGCGGCCCGGCATTGCGCTGTCGCTCCGCGCAGGGGCCCGTCCTGATCATCTTGTCACCGTGTTTGCCGGGGCCGACGTCGAAGCGACCGCGCGGGCCCGCGAGCTGTTCGCCCCCTATCCGCCCTCGTCGCCGTCGGTGGCCATCATGAAGGACGGCGTGCTGGTGTACATGATGGAGCGTCGGGAGATTGAGCAGAACAGTGCCGACGGCATCGCGGCCCGCCTGCAGGCGGCGTATGCCGCGCACTGCGCGACGCCGACCGTGCAGTAAGGGCCTTCGGCCCTCACACCAGCCCGAATGAGTGCGGGGCGGCGGTCAGCCGCCCCGCGTGTGCATTTCGAGGTGCGGGTCGCGCTTGAGGGCCGACACCGGAATGAACGGGGCATCGGCGCGCACGGCCTTGCGGTGCTCGGCTCCGCGGTCGGTGCGGGCCTGCCAGACGCCCGTGATGAGCGTGGCCAGCGCCTCGGCGCTGGCCCCGCCGCGCAGCGGCCCGCGCAGGTCAGTGCCTCGGGCGGCATACAGGCACAGGTACCAGAGGCCATCGGCGGTCAGCCGGCTGCGGTCGCAGTCGGCGCAGAACGGCGCGGTGGTCGAGGCGATGATGCCGAAGGTCTGCCCCTGCGGCAGGCGGAAGCGATCGGCGGGGGCGGCGTCGACGCGAGGCACCGGGCTGACGTCGCCGTAGTGTGCCGCAATGGTTGCCAGCAGGTCCGCACGCGACACGACCTGTGACTGGCTCCAGTGCGTGGCTCCGCCCACATCCATGTATTCGATGAATCGCAGCTCGGCCCCGAGCTGCCCGGCCCGCTCGAGCAGGGCCACCACCTCGTCGTCATTGACGCCGCGGAGAGCGACGGTGTCGATCTTGAAGCCCGGGAAGTATTCCGCGGCCGCCTCGAGCCCGTCGAGGACGCGATGGAACTCGGCCGAGCGGCTGAGTCGTTCGAACCGATCGGCGTGCAGCGTATCGAGGCTGACGGTGATGCGGTGCAGGCCCGCGCGCTTCAGCTCGGGTGCCACCGAACGCAGCAGGATGCCGTTGGTCGTCATGGCGAGGTCGCGGATGCCCTGAAGGGACGCCAGCCTGGCGACCAGGTCGGTCACGTCGCGGCGCAGCAGCGGCTCGCCGCCAGTGAGCCGCACCTTGTCGACGCCCAGTGACAGGAAGACGTCGACCAGCCGCTCGATCTCCTCGAACTGCAGGATGTCCTGCCTGGGCAGCCAGGCGTACTCGTCTTCGGGCATGCAGTACTGACAGCGGAGGTTGCACCGGTCAGTCACCGACAGCCGCAGGTTGCGCAGGGGACGCTGGTGGACGTCGCGCAGGGGCATGGATGGCAGCAGGGTCGACATGGCAGGGAACCGGACGTCAGGGCTGCAGGCGGGCCAGCAGGTCGCCGAGACGGGCGATCTCCTCGCCGTAGCGGGCCCAGTCCCCGGCACGCTGCGCCTCGAGGGCGCGCTCATAGGTCTGGCGTGCCTGTTCGGCCAGCGATCCGGCTGCGCCGTTGGGGCCTGCAGTTCCGGGCCCCGGTGCCTTCGGCGCCGACGCTGAGGTGGCCTGCGGCCCGCCCGGGGTGGCGGTCGCCGCCACCGAGGGGCGGGCGCCCTCGAACAGCTGGGCCAGGGCCGCATCGAGCGTGCGGTCCATCACGATGCGGTTGTTGTAGGCGACGATGACGCGGGTCAGTTCCGGGATGCGACCGGCCTGGGCCCGGAGATAGAGCGGGCGCACGTAGATCAGCGATTCCTCGACCGGAATCACCATGAGCGTGCCCTGGATGACTTCCGAACCCTGTTGTCCCCAGAGCGTGATCTGCGGCGAGATCACCTGATCCTGATTGATGCGGGCCACCACCTGGCGGGGGCCGAAGATGAGCTTCTGCTTCGGGAACTGGAAGACCTGAATCTCGCCGTAGTGGTCACCGTCGCTGCGGGCCACCATCCACGACGCCAGATTGTCGCGGCGGCGCGGCGTGAAGGGCAGCATCTGGATGAACTCGGCTGACTCCTCGCCGGGCAGCGTCATCAGGGTGTAATAGGGCTCCATGCGCACCGATTCGCCGCCGCGGTCGATGGCCGGCACTTCCCACTGGTCTTCCTTGTTGTAGAAGATGGCCGGGCTGGTCATGTGATAGGTCGAATACACCTGCGTCTGCAGGTTGAAGAT
>CAZXTM010000006.1:0-158406 GCA_964643765.1 uncultured Bifidobacteriaceae bacterium
GCGTGATGGACCTCATGACGCCCATCGGCAAGGGCCAGCGCGGCCTCATCGTCGCGCCGCCCCGCACGGGCAAGACGATGCTGCTGCAGAGCATTGCGCAGTCGGTCGTCCGCAATCACCCCGAAATCTATCTCATCGTGCTGCTCATCGACGAGCGGCCCGAGGAAGTCACCGACATGCAGCGCTCGGTCGACGGCGAGGTCATCTCGTCGACCTTCGACGAGCCGGCGCAGCGGCACGTGCAGGTGGCCGAGATGGTCATCGAGAAGGCCAAGCGCCTGGTCGAGCACAAGAAGGACGTGCTTATTCTGCTCGACTCGATCACCCGCCTCGCGCGCGCCTACAACACCGTGATCCCGCCGTCGGGCAAGGTGCTCTCCGGCGGTCTCGACAGCAATGCGCTGCAGAAGCCCAAGCGCTTCTTCGGGGCGGCGCGCAACGTCGAAGAAGGCGGATCGCTCACCATCATCGCCACGGCGCTCGTCGACACCGGCTCGCGCATGGACGACGTGATCTTTGAAGAGTTCAAGGGCACCGGCAACATGGAGATCAACCTTGATCGGAAGCTCTCCGACAAGCGCGTGTTCCCGGCGATTGACATCCTGAAGAGCGGCACCCGCAAGGAAGAGCTGCTGATTCCGAAGGAAGACCTGCAGCGGGTCTATGTGCTGCGGCGCGTGCTCAACCCGCTGTCGCCGGTGGAAGCCATGGAACTGCTGCTCGACAAGATGGGCAAGACACGCAGCAACGCCGACTTCCTGTCGGCCATGCAGAAAGGGTAGGACGCAATGGTGACGCTCAAGGTGCGAGCCAACGGCTCAATCCTCGTCGAAGGCGAGGACGTCAAGCTGGTCGACTGGAACGGAACGGAATACGTGCTGAACAAGAAGCCGTTTGCGCTGTGCCGCTGCGGCCACTCGCAGAAGCGCCCCTTCTGCGACGGGGCCCACAAGGCCTGCGGCTTCCAGGCGGAAGAAGCGGCGCCCGGACCGAACGCCGCTCCTGCCTCCTAGGCCGGCGCGGCTTCGCCCGCCGGCGCTGTCGCCTGATCCGGCTCCTGCGTCGCAGGGGCCGGCGCCATCATGGCGCGCAGTTCCTCTCCATCCATCACTTCCTTCTCGAGCAGGCGACGAGTCACCTGCTCGAGCAGCTCGCGCCGCTCCGTGAGAATGCGGCGTGCTTCGTCATGCGCGCCCGACACGATGCGGCGCACCTCGTGATCGATGGCCTGGGCGGTCTCTTCCGAATACGGGCCGCGCTGTGCCGGCATGCCCACGTCGAGGAAGCGGCTGCGCCGTCCCTGGTCGAAGTGGACCAGGCCGACCTCGTCGCTCATCCCCCATTCAGTCACCATCGAGCGGGCCATGTCAGTGGCGCGCTGCAGGTCGTTCTGCGCACCGGTCGAGATGGCGCCGAGGGCCACTTCTTCGGCCGAGCGCCCGCCCAGCAGCACGGTGATCTGGTTGATGAGGTCCTGCTTCTGCATCAGGTAGCGGTCCTCGACGGGCAGCTGCATCGTGTAGCCCAGCGCGCCGAAGCCGCGCGCGACAATCGAGATCTTGTGCACCGGGTCCATGCCCGTGAGCGTCTCGGCCACGATGGCATGGCCCGACTCGTGGTACGCGATGATCTCGCGCTCCTTCGTGTTGATGACGCGCTTCTTCTCGAGGCCCGCAATCAGGCGCTCGATGGCTTCGTCGAAGTCGCTCATCTCGACCGAGGTCTTGTCACGGCGCGCCGCCAGCAGGGCAGCCTCGTTCACCAGGTTGGCCAGATCGGCGCCGGCAAAGCCCGGCGTGCGTGCGGCGATCTTCGGGAGGTCGACGGCCGGCGACAGCTTGACCTGCCGCACGTGGATGCGCAGCACGGCCTCGCGGCCCCGGATGTCGGGCTTGTCGACCAGCACCTGACGATCGAAGCGGCCCGGGCGAAGCAGGGCAGGGTCGAGCACTTCGGGCCGGTTGGTGGCGGCCATGATGATGATGGCCTTGCGCGGATCGAAGCCGTCCATCTCGGCCAGCAGCTGATTGAGCGTCTGCTCGCGTTCCTCGTGGCTGCCCATGGGGCTCTGCACGCGGGCCTTGCCCAGGGCATCGAGCTCGTCGATGAACACGATGCACGGCGCCTTGGCCTCGGCCTGGGCGAACAGGTCGCGCACGCGCGCCGCGCCGACGCCCACGAACATCTCGACGAACTCCGAGCCCGACAGGCTGAAGAACGGCACCTTGGCCTCGCCTGCGACGGCCCTGGCCAGCAGCGTCTTGCCGGTGCCCGGCGGGCCGACCAGCAGGACGCCCTTGGGAATCTTGCCCCCGAGGTTCGTGTACTTCTTGGGCGTCTTCAGGAACTCGACGATTTCGCGCAGCTCCTGGGCGGCTTCATCCACGCCGGCCACGTCCTGGAAGCTGACCTTGACGTCCTCTTCCGAGAAGATCTTCGCCTTGCTGCGGGCAAACGACATCACGCCGCCTTCGGCCCCGCCCATCCGGCGCAGCATGAAGGCCCAGAACCCCACGAGCAGCAGCACGGGCAGAATCCAGCTCAGCAGCTCGGGCCACCGGCTCGCCAGCTCGCCGGTGTATTTCACGCCCCTGGCATCGAGCTCCTCGACCAGCTTGGGGTCGTCGATCCGCACGGCGACAAACGTCGTGCGACCCGACGGATCGGCACTCTTGAGGGTGCCGCGGATTTCAAGTTCGCCCAGCGACAGCTCGGCCACCTGCCCGCTGCGCAGCAGGGCCTTGAACTCGCTGTAGGGCAGCGGAGGCCCGACCGGCTGCATGAACCACGCTTGCGCCACGGCCAGCAGCAGCAGGACCCCGAGGGTCCACCACAGGAATGTCGGCTTCGGTGGCGACGGACGCCTCGGGTTCAGGGGGCCAGTCGGTTTCGGGCTCGGCGGCAACGGTGTTCTCCTTCAGGCGGGCCTATCGGCCCGCCTGTTCAGTATGACGCGCGGAGAAGACCAGACGGTCGTCCGCTTCATCGACGAGGACGGTATCGCCCTCGCCGAAGTCGCCCGCCAGCACGCGGAGTGCCAGGGGATCGAGCACCAGGCGCTGGATGGCGCGCTTCAGCGGCCGCGCCCCGTAGACGGGATCATACCCCTCGGTGGCCAGCAGGGCCTTGGCCGCCGGCGTCAGGTCGACGGTGATCTTCCGGTCAGCCAGCCGCTTCAGCAGCCCCTGCAGCTGGATGTCGATGATCGCCGCCGTGTGCACCTCGGACAGCGGGTGGAAGAACACGATTTCATCGATGCGATTGATGAACTCGGGTCGGAAGTGCCCCCGCAGCGCGTCGAGCGACGGCAGGTTCGACGTCATGATGATCACGGCATTCTTGAAGTCGACCCGGCGCCCCTTGCTGTCGGTCAGGTGCCCATCGTCGAGCAACTGCAGCAGCACGTTCAGCACGTCGGGGTGCGCCTTCTCGACTTCATCGAAGAGCACCACGGCATAGGGCCGCCGGCGCACCGCCTCGGTCAGCTGGCCGGCCTCGTCGTAGCCCACGTAGCCCGGAGGCGCACCGATGAGACGCGACACCGTGTGCTTTTCCTGATACTCGGACATGTCGATCCGCACCATCGCCTGGTCATCGTCGAACAGGAACTCGGCCAGCGAACGGGCCAGCTCGGTCTTGCCCACGCCCGTCGGCCCCAGGAAGATGAAGCTGCCCAGCGGGCGGTTCGGATCCTGCAGGCCGGCACGCGCACGGCGGATGGCATTGGACACCGCCACGATCGCCTCGTGCTGGCCGACCACGCGCCGGTGCAGGCGGTCTTCCATCTGCAGCAGCTTCTGGACTTCGCCCTCCATGAGGCGACTGACCGGAATGCCGGTCCAGCGGCCCACCACCTCGGCGATGTCCTCCTCGTCGACTTCCTCCTTCAGCATGCGCGGGGCCTGGCTGTCGGCAGCCAGCCGGCCGGCCTCGGCGGCAATCTGCCGCTCGAGCTCGGGCACGCGGCCGTACTGCAGCTCGGACGCGCGGCCATAGTCACCGCGCCGCTGCGCCTGGTCGGCCTCGAGCCGCACCTGTTCCAGCTCTTCCTTCAGGCTGCGGGCCTTCTGGATGGCGCTCTTTTCCTGCTCCCACTGCCGGCGCAGGCGATCGTCGTCGGCCTTGAGGTCGGTGAGCTCGCGGTCGAGTTTGGCCAGGCGCTCGATCGACGCCTTGTCGGTCTCCTTGCGCAGCGCTTCGCGTTCGATCTCGAGCTGCATCACGCGGCGCCGCACCTCGTCGAGCTCGGCCGGCATCGAGTCGATTTCCATCCGCAGCCGCGATGCTGCCTCGTCGACCAGATCGATGGCCTTGTCCGGCAGGAAGCGGTCGGCGATGTAGCGGTTCGAGAGCACGGCCGCCGCCACGAGCGCGCCGTCCTTGAGGCGCACGCCGTGGTGAATCTCATACCGCTCGCGGAGACCGCGCAGAATCGAGATGGTGTCCTCGACGCTCGGCTCGCCGACCAGCACCGGCTGGAAGCGGCGTTCGAGTGCCGCGTCCTTCTCGATATGCTTCCGATACTCATCGAGTGTCGTGGCGCCGATGGTGTGCAGCTCGCCGCGTGCCAGCATCGGCTTGAGCATGTTCGAGGCATCGAGCGAGCCCTCGGCCGCGCCGGCGCCGACAACCGTATGCAGCTCGTCGATGAACAGCACAAACTTGCCGCCGGCATCGACGATTTCCTTGAGAAGGGCCTTCAGCCGCTCCTCGAACTCGCCGCGATACTTGGCGCCGGCCACAAGCGCCCCCATATCGAGCGCCATGATGCGCTTGTCCTTCAGCCCCTCGGGCACATCTCCGCGGACGATGCGCTGGGCGAGTCCCTCGACGATGGCGGTCTTGCCGACGCCGGGTTCGCCGATGAGCACCGGATTGTTCTTGGTGCGTCGCGACAGCACCTGGATGACGCGCCGTACCTCCTCGTCGCGTCCGATCACCGGGTCGAGCTTGCCGCGTCGTGCCAGATCGGTGAGGTCGCGGCCGTACTTCTCGAGGGCCTGGTACTTGTTCTCGGGCGTCGGATCGGTGACCCGCTGGCTGCCGCGGACGCGGGTGAGTGCCTCGAGCACGCGCTCGGGCGTGATCCCCTTGCCCTTCAGCAGGGTGGCGGCGGCACTGCGCCCGGTGTCCTTGACCAGGCCAATCAGCAGGTGTTCGGTCGACACATAGTCGTCCTGCATCGCGCGCGCCTCGGCGGTGCCAGCGTCCACGACCGCGCGGAGGCGGGGCGACAGCCCCGGCTCGCTGCCGCCGCTGACGCGGGGCAGGCGTTCGAGGCCGGCACGGGCTTCGCGTGCGATGCCTTCGGGATCGATCGACAGGGCACGGAGCACGGCGGGCACGACGCCCTCAGGCTGCTCGCTGAGGGTGACCAGCAGATGCTCGGGCTCGACCGTGGCGTGGCCGTACTCGCGGGCGAGGTCGGCGGTGGCCAGGATAGCCTGCTGGGCTTTCTCGGTGAACTTCTGCAGATTCATGTCGTCCTCCTGTCGTCCTTACTCGTCCTGCTCAAGCCGGGCCAGCTGCTCGTAGGCCTTGCGGGCCGCCCCTGACAGCTCGCGGGGCAGGGCCACATCGAGCACCACATACAGGTCGCCGGGGGTGCCCGTCGCCCCGAGGGCGGGCAGCCCGTAGCCACGCACGCGCAGCCGCGTGCCTGGCTGGCTGGTTTCAGGCACCTTCACCCGGACGGTTCGACCATCCGGCGAGGCCACGGTGACCTCGCCGCCGAGGACGGCCTGCGATACGGGCACGGCCACGTGGCGGGTGACATCGCGACCAGTCACGGTGAACACGGGATGCGGCTTGAGGCGGATGCGCAGGAAGAGGTCGCCCCTGGCTCCGCCGCCCGTGCCCGGCGACCCCTCGCCGGCGACGCGCACCCGCGAGCCGTCGGTCACACCCGGAGGGATGCGCACATCGATGGAACGGGGCTCGGCATCGCCCTGCCGCATCACCAGCTTGTGCACGCTGCCGCGGGCGGCCGACTCGACGTCGAGCTCGTAGTCGTGCTCGACATCGGCACCGCGCTGCGTGGGGGGCGGGCCTGGCCGACGGGTCCGCCGACTCCGCGTGCGCTGATCGCTCCGGAAAAACGTGTCGAAAAAGTCAGAGAAGTCGCCTCCGCCCTCGAATCCGCCGCCGAACATCTCGGCCACTTCCTCGGGGGTCATCGTTCGCGTGGTCGTGCGCCCGCCCGCCGGGCCGCCGGGACCGCCTGCCGGGCCGCCGGCCTGGGCGTAGTCGCGCCACCGGCTGCCCAGGTCGTCGTACGTGCGCCGCTTGTCGGGGTCACTCAGCACTTCGTTGGCTTCGTTGACGTCCTTGAAGCGCGCCTCGGCCTTCGCGTCGCCGGGATTGACGTCGGGGTGGAACTGCCGCGCCAGCTTCCGGAAGGCCTGTTTGATCTCCTTGTCGGTGGCCGTGCGCGAGACGCCGAGGGTCTTGTAGTAGTCCTTGAATTCCATGGCTACCGTCCGTCGAGGCCCAGCGCCTCGTGCAGCTGAAGCAGTTCCCGCAGCAGCCGGCGGCGGCGCGGCGCATCGCCCGCCATCAGGCGTTCGTCGAGCAGCGGCCGGATGCGCTGCATCACCTCGGCCACGCCCAGCAGCCGCTGGACCCCGGCCAGGTTCACCCCTTCGTCCTCGACCAGGCGCTTGATGAAGCGCAGCCGCTCGATTTCCTCGGCCGAGTAGAGGCGCATGCTGCCGATGGTGCGGGCCGGCCGCACCAGCCCCAGCCGCTCGTATTTGCGCAGCGTCTGCGGGTGCATGTCGAGCAGGCGCGCAGCGACCGAGATGAAGATCAGCTCAGATGTTGACACAATTCGAGTGTAGGGATTGATACGAGCCGTGTCAAGGCTTGGGGCGGGCAAGGACGGCTATACTGAGGGCACCGTGTTCGACGCGCAGGCTTCAGACTTCATCACCATTGCGCTGCTGGTGGCCCTCGAAGGGCTGCTGAGCGCCGACAACGCCATGGTGCTGGCCATCCTGGTCCTGGGCCTGCCCAGGGCCGAGCAGCAGAAGGCGCTGCGCTACGGCATCCTCGGGGCCTTCGCCTTCCGGACGGCGGCCACGGCCGGCGCGGCCTACATGATCAACCTGCTGTGGGTGCGCCTGCTCGGCGGCCTGTATCTGCTGTACCTGCCGTATCAGCACTTCCGCGGCGGCGGCGAGGCAGGCGACTCGGCCAACAAGGCCAAACCGGCGACGGCCATGCTGGGCCTGTCGGCCTTCTGGGCCACCGTCGTCCGCGTGGAACTGACCGACATCGTCTTTGCGATTGACTCGATTCTCGTCGCCGTCGCCATGTCGAACAAGCTGTGGGTCATCATCACCGGCGGGCTGCTGGGCATCGTGGCGATGCGGCTGGTGATCGGGCAGCTGCTCAACCTGGTGCGCCGTTATCCGCCGCTGGTCGATGGCGCCTTCATCATCATCGCGTGGGTCGGCATCAAGCTGCTGGTCGAGTACTTCCACGGCCTGGGCTGGATTCACCTCGAGATTCCGAAGCCGCTCTCACTGGGCCTCATCGTCATCATCTTTGGGGCGTCCTACTACTACGCCCGGAAGAAGGGCCCTGTCCCGCTCGAAGACGACCCCGCCCCCGACGCCGGCGCCGGTCAGTCGTAGCGGGCCGTGGCCTCGGCCAGCCGCCGGGCCATCCGCGTGGCCAGCCAGTCGGGCGACACGACCCGGGCGCCAGCACCGAAGCCCAGAATCCAGGCTTCCAGCCCCCAGTCGGCCACCACCTCGAGGTGGGCGGTCAGGCCGCCATCGTCGTGGTCCACCAGCCGCTGGCTGGGATGCCAGACGCGTTCGCGCACGTAGCGGGCCTCGGTGGGGGCGAACCAGACGGCCACGGCCGTCGGGCTGCCCGAGAAGACCGAGAGGGAATGCCGGGGCATCGCATCACCTGCATGGTCGGGCGTGAAATGTTCCTCCAGCAGGGCCACGCTTTCGATGCGCTGCACGGCGAAGGTGCGCATCTCGCCGTAATCGGGCACAAAGGCAAACAGATAGAGAGCGCCCTGCGCGTAGGCGACCCGGTAGGGCTCGAGCGTGTAGTCGCGGGTTTCGCCGCTCGAAAACGAGTGATAGCGCATCCGCACCCGCTGGTTCGAGAGGATGGCGCGCATCAGGTCATCGACATGCCGACGGGCGCTGGTCGTGGTCCGGAGCTCGGGCCCGGTGGCCACGAGCGCCGTGGGCAGCCGGTCGACGAAGTCCCACAGGGCCTGCGGCAGCGCATCGGTCAGCTTGTCGAAGGCCGAGCGCAGATGGTCCTGGAAGGGGCCGCCCGCCAGCGCAGCGAGCAGGCTGCGGCTGAGGTGCAGCGCACACAGTTCCGACAGCGACAGCCCCGTCCGGGCCAGACCGCTGAAGGCATCCTGATTCAGGTGCACCACCGTGCGCCCGTCGCGCTTGCTGTACTCGAGGGCAAACCCCGCCTGCCCGAGGGCATCGAGGTCGCGCCGGATGGTGCGCTCCGAGACGGCCCCGTCCGCCTGCGTCCGCAGGTCGGCCAGTGTCAGGCCGTGCCGGCTGGTTTCGAGCGCCAGAATCAGGCGCCACTGTCGGACAATTTCGCCGTGCCGTTCCATCGTGACCTCATCTGTCACAGACGCCCGGTAGTCTGCCGCCATGATGATGCGACTCCGACCCGGACGGCCTGCGGCGGCCGTCAAGCACGCCTGCCGCGAATGTGAATCCCGACGTGCCCTGTTCCGCTACCGGGGCATCGTCAAGTGGGATCGGTATCACACGCTGTGCTTCCAGTGTTACCGGAAACATCTCGACCGCCTGCGAGCCACGACGATGGCCATGCCCTGGATCGACCTGCCGATGCCGTCCGCACGCCCCGTCAGGCGCGAGGTGGCCTGAGCGGGCACCCCTCGGATGCGGTTGAATGCGGGCGCCAGCGGGCATACACTGGCGCCCATGAACACCACGCGCTCGTTGTGTCTTGTGGTGGCGCTCTGTGTCGTGGGGGGCATCACCGTGGCCGCCCAGTCACAGGGCAGTCGCTGTGCCGATTGTCACGTCGCCAATCAGGACGCCGCGGGGCCGTCGTGGTCGAGCAAGTCGGTGCGGCACCTGCAGGACTGGGACTATTCCAGACACTCGCGGGCGAACGTCGGTTGCGAAAAGTGTCACGGCGGCAACCCGGCCACCTTCGAGAAGAACCTGGCCCACCAGAACATGCTGCCGCCCTCGAGTCCGGCCAGCCCGGTGGCGCGCGTGAACCTGCCGAAGACCTGCGGCACGTGCCACACCGGCCCATTCGTGTCGTTCCAGAAGAGCCATCACTACAAGCTGCTGACCGGCGGGGACGACCGGGGGCCGACGTGCTCGACCTGCCACGGCGAGGTGGCCGCTCAGCTGCTGTCGCCGGTCGGCCTGGCCAACCAGTGCTCGCAGTGCCACGGCCCGAACCAGCCGGTGGCCCGCCCGGGCCGCGCCAGCGAGGCGATGCTCATGATGACCGAGGTCCGCGAAGTGCGGCACCGGCTGAGCGAAGCGCAGGACATGATCCGGCGCGTCAAGGACCGCGCGGCGCGTGCGCGCTTCGAGGAGCAGTGGAAGCAGGCCGAGGTGCCCATCATCGAGGCGGCCAACGCCGGCCACGAGTTCGTCTTCGACAACCTCAAGGAACGCCTCGACCGCGCCCGCCAGCGCACCGACGCGCTGCTCGACGCCCTGGTCAGCGGCGGCCGCTGAGCCCGCGCACGGGAATGGCCGGCACCAGCGGCAGGTGTCGGTCGTCGCCCTCGTAGAATACCCGTTCGAGGAACAGGCCCGACCCCGGCGCCGTCAGCGTCGCCGGCAGGGCCGAGTCTGATTGCAGCAGGCCGACGACGGCACCAGGCGCGAGTCGGCCGGCACCCACCTCAGCCAGCACCCCCACCATCCGCCGCACCATCTTCCAGATGAAGTGCGAGCCGCCCACCCTGATGAGTACCAGGTCATCGGCCTCGGCCACGGTCATCGTGTCGATGAGTACTTCGGTCGACTTCTCGTCGGGGTCGTCATTGGTGAAGGCGCGGAAATCGTGGAAGCCCCGGAACAGCTCGGCGGCCTGCTGCATGCGCGACACATCGAGCGCATCCTTCACCCACCAGACATACGGCTTGGCAAACGCCGTGCGCCGACGCGCAATCTGGTAGAGGTAGCTGCGGGCCACCGCGGCATGCCGAGCGTGGAACCGGGGTGGAGCAGGGGACACCGCCACGACGACGATGTCAGCAGGAAGGGCATCGTTGACCTGGCGCCGGAAGAGCTCGGGCTTGAGGGCCGAGGGACTGTCGAGGTGTGCCACCTGGTGCAGGGCATGGACGCCGGCGTCGGTGCGACCCGAACCCTGGAACTCGAAACGCGGGTGTCCGAGGACATCGGCGATGGCCCGCTCGAGCTCCCCCTGGACGGTGCGGGCGTTCTTCTGTTTCTGCCAGCCGCTGTAGCGCGTTCCAGCGTATTCGAGCGTCAATCGGAACCGAGGCACGCCAGTGATCTTACAATCTGGCCATGCACAGACCCATTCACGCCGCCAATCTTCCCGCGCCTGTGGGGCCCTACTCGCCCGGCATGGGGTTCGACCGTCTCATTTTCGTCTCGGGGCAGGGGGCCACTGACCCGGCCACCGGACAACTGGCCGGTGCCGACGTGGAAACCCAGACGGCGCAGTGCCTGCGCAACCTGCGGGCCATCCTACAGGCGGGCGGGTCTGACCTGCAGTACGTGCTGCGCTGCGGCGTCTTCCTGCTCGACATGAAGGAATTCGCGCTGATGAACGGCGTTTACGCCCGTGTCTTCGGCGACCACCGGCCGGCGCGCACCACGATTCAGGCGGCAGGCCTGCCCGGTGACGGCCTGCGGGTGGAAATCGACTGCATCGCCTACGTGCCCTAGGTACGGTGGAGCACGCAGGCCGCGCACGGCCTGCCCCTAGCGTTTCGGGCTCTGAATCACCTGCATCGCCGTGCTCAACACACTGGCGACGTCGGTGAGGTTGGCCGGCAGAATGACCGTGTTGGCGCTGTTGACGATCTTGCCCATCTCGCCGATGTACTGCTCGGCCACGCGCAGCTGCACGGCCTCGGCACCGCCGGCCGCCTGCGTGGCCTCGGCCACGCGGCGGATGCCTTCGGCGGTGGCGGTGGCCACGGCCAGAATCGCCGCCGCCTGGCCCTCGGCCTCGTTGATCTGCTGCGTCTTGCGCGCTTCAGAGGCCTTGATGGTCTCCTGCTTGGCGCCCTCGGCGTTGTTGATGGCCGCGTCGCGCTGGCCTTCCGAGGTCAGGATGACCGCGCGCTTCTCGCGCTCGGCCCGCATCTGCTTTTCCATGGCCGCCAGCACGTCGGACGGTGGCGTGATGTTCTTGATTTCGTAGCGCAGCACCTTCACGCCCCACGGCTCGGTGGCCTTGTCGAGCTCGGCCACGACGGCGGTGTTGATGTTGGTGCGCTCCTCGAAGGTGCGGTCGAGATCGATCTTGCCCACCTCGCTGCGCAGCGTCGTCTGGGCGAGCTGCGAGATGGCAAACAGGTAGTCGGAAATCCCGTAGGACGCGCGCTCGGGATTGAGGACCTTCAGGTAGAGCACGCCGTCGACCCCCACCTGCACGTTGTCGCGCGTGATGCAGACCTGTGCGGGAATGTCGATGGCCGATTCCTTCAGCGAGTGCCGGTATCGGATGACATCGACGAAGGGCACCAGCACGTGGAAGCCCGCATCGAGCGTGCCCGCATACCGTCCCAGCCGCTCGACGACAAAGGCGCTCTGCTGCGGCACGACGATCGCCGTCTTCGCGAGGATGAAGATGACGATCAGGGCCAGCAGCAGTACGACGATCAGTCCACCTTCCATGCGAGGCCTCCGGTGCTGTTGAGAGGGAATCCTATTCAGGGCGAACCGAGAGCAGCAGGCCGTCGACCTGCGTCACGACGCACCGCTGGCCGGAGGCCAGCGTGGCCCCCGAGACATTGCGGGCATTCCAGGCGGTGCCACGCACTTCGACGCGCCCGACGGCTCCGGCCTCGATAGAAGCAGCCGGCGTGGCCAGCGACCCGACAAGCGGGTCGAGATCGGGGGAGGGCGGCTGCTGGAAACGCCGCAGCACAGGCCCGCGGAACAGCCCCAGCGTCGTCAGCGACAGTGCGGTGAAGGCCACCAGCTGCGGGCCCGTCGAGGTCAGGACGCCCGCGCCGGCCAGCAGGGCCACGCCAAAGGCGCCGACGCCGAAAAAGAGCATGTAGAAACCGCTGGGGGTGGCCAGTTCGGCCACCATCAGGACGAGACCGCCGGCGAGCCACATCCACCAAGTCATGGGGCGATTATACGTGCGCGGCGATGGGGGCGGTATGATGGGTAGCTCATATGCCGCTCATCCTGGTCACCAACGACGATGGGGTCACCTCACAGGGAATTCATGCACTGGCCGATGCCCTCAAGCCACTCGGCACGGTCGTCGTCGTCGCACCGACACAGGAGGCCTCGGCCATCGGCCATGCGCTGACGCTGCGTCGTCCTCTGCGGCTCGAGACGGTGGGGCCCGATGTGTACGGCGTCGATGGCACGCCCACCGACTGCGTCAACATCGGCGTCGACATCGTTCTCAAGCAGAAGCCCGACCTGGTCGTCTCTGGCATCAACAAGGGCTTCAACATCGGGGACGATGTGACGTATTCGGGCACGGTGGCCGGGGCGCTCGAGGCCGCGCTGCTGGGCATTCCGGCGATTGCCGTGTCGCTGCGCCGCACGAAGGTCTTCGACTTCAGCCACGCCGCCGAGGCGGCCGCCACGATTGCGCGGCAGGTGCTGGCCCAGCAGTGGCCCGCGCGGTCGTTCCTGAACCTCAACCTGAACACCGGCGCTCCCAAGGGGTTCCGCATCACCACGCAGGCACGCCGCAACCATGTGACCCAGATTTCCAGCCGCACCGACCCGCGCGGGCAGGATTACTACTGGATTGATGAAGGGCTGTACGACTGGCATCCCGGAGGCGGGCACACCGACTATGAGGCGGTCATGGAAGGCTATGTGTCGGTGACCCCGCTGCAGGCCGATCTGACCGACCATGACGCGCTGGAGGCCGCGCGCAGCCTGCTGCCGTCACCGCCACGGTAGAGATGTGCTACACTGGCGCTTCTTCGGGGCGTGGCTCAGCTTGGTAGAGCGCTCGGTTCGGGACCGAGAGGTCGCTGGTTCGAATCCAGTCGCCCCGACCATTTCTTCCCGGTAAAGCCCGACACAGTGCGGGCTTTTTCTTTTTGGCCCGGCTGCTCACGCGCATGGTAACCCCTGCCCAGCCCCGTCCCCGCCTCTCCTGGACGACGCTGCTTGTCCGCCTGCTGGGGCTCGCCCTGTTTGTCGTCAGTGTGCGTCAGGTGGGATGGGCGACCCTCGAGGCCAGCGTGCGCGGGGTTGGTGTGGCCCTGCTGCCGGTGGTCGTCCTGGGGCTGCTGCGCATGGCGATGCGGTCGCGCGCCTGGGTGCTGTGTGCCGGCCAGGTCGACGGCACGCGGCCGCTGCCGTTCGGGGTGGCCTTCGAGGCCACCATCATCTCGGACGCACTGGGCAACCTGACGCCACTCGGCCTGCTGGCCTCCGAACCGACCAAGGTGGTGCTGGCGCGGCGGCACGTGCCCACGCTGGTCAGCCTGGTATCGGTCACCGTTGAAAATGTGCTGTACACCGTCTCGGTGCTCGGCATGCTGCTGGTGGGCGTGTGGGTGCTGCTGCAGCGGGCCGGCGTGCCGCCCCTCCTCGAGCGGATGGGCGAGGCCGTCGTGGCGCTGAGCGTGGTGGGGGCCGTGGTGGCGGCGTGGGCATTCCGGACACGGCCGGCCGTGCTGTCATGGCTGGCCCGTCGGCTGGCGCGTGGGCCGGCGTCCCGGCTAGCCTCGCAGGACGTGGCCCACCTCGAAACGCAGCTCTACGACGTGATTGGCTGGCCGGGTGCCCGGCTGCTGCATGTGGCCGCGTGGGAGGCGGCCTTTCATGTCGCGGCCGTGGCCGAAGTGTGGGTGATTCTGCGTGCCATGCCCGGCGTCGGCGATGTGCGGCTCGCTGATGCCTTTGTGCTGGAAGCGGCGGGGCGGTTCATCACTGTCGCCTTCAAGTTCGTGCCGTATCGCCTGGGCGTTGACGAGGTGGGCTCGGGGTCGGTGGCGCAGGTGCTGGGGCTCGGGGCGCCGTCAGGTGTGGCGCTCGCCATCGTGCGGCGCGTGCGAATTCTGCTCATCAACGGCCTCGGCATGGCCCTGATGGCGCGCCGCAGTGCGCGGCTGCAGTAGTAGAATCGCGCCCGACATGGAACAGCTGAAGGCGCGCATCCGCCACATCCCCGATTTCCCCAAGCCCGGCATCCTCTTCTACGACATCACCACGCTGCTGCGCGACCCGCAGGGCTTTGCCGAGATGGTCGACGCGCTGGCCGCCCCGCACCGCAGCACCGGCATCGATGTCGTCGTGGGCATCGAGAGCCGGGGATTCATCATGGGCGCGGCGGTGGCCTATGCGCTGGGCTGCGGATTCGTGCCCATCCGGAAGCCGGGCAAGTTGCCGTCCACCACGCTGCGTGAATCGTATGCGCTCGAGTACGGCACCGACACACTTGAGATGCACACCGACGCCATCACGCCAGGCCAGCGGGTGCTGATCGTGGACGATGTGCTGGCGACGGGGGGCACGGCGGCGGCGGCCGCGCGCCTCGTGCGGGCGGTGGGGGGCGACCTCGTGGCGCTGGGATTCCTGATTGAACTCGAGTTCCTGCAGGGCCGCACCCGGCTGCCGGGCGAGCAGGTGGTGTCGGTGCTGCAGTATGCGTGAGCCGCCCACGCGGCAACGGCGCTAGAATGAAGGTTCGGTCGCGCCCGTAGCTCAGGGGATAGAGCACCCGCCTCCTAAGCGGGGGGTCGGCAGTTCAATTCTGCCCGGGCGCACCACAATTCCTTCGGGAGTTCGGGCAGTGCCAGACCTTGCCGTCACGAAACGCCCCCGAGTTTGCAAGGAGCTTGCAACCCGGGGGCCTTACTCTTTTGGGGAAGGTTTTGGCTTGGCTGCATCAGCCAGTTCACGAATCAGCTCGAACGCCAACGCATGGTCCTGTGGTGTATCGAAGTCAAAAACACTTCGGGTGGTGCGCCTCTTGATTGAAACCGTGCGTAAGCTCCCCCGTAAACTAGACAGTCGATAGGAAGACGGTCCCGGTGATGACGGCCTCGGTAGAGACGTGCTACTCGACCACGGCCACCATCGACCTGCCCGATCGCGGGCTGCACGTGGCCCGGGCCGACTGCGAACGCCCTGTTTCGCGCTAGAATCTCGAAAGCTATGAAGGCATCGCACCGTCACGAACTCAAGGACAACGAACTCGGCCACGTGCTCGCCGACGCCCAGTCGTCGTTCTCGCAGCACAATGGCCTCATCCTCGGCCTCCTCGCCCTCGTCCTCGTCGGCGGAGGCGGTTTCGGCGGCTACCGGGCCTGGCAGTCGAATCTGGAAAACAAGGCCGGGGCGCTGCTCGCCGCCGGCGTCGTCATCGAGGAAAGCCGCGTCCAGGCACCCGAGCCCCCGGCCGGGACGACCCTCGATGCCAGCAGCCCCGGCGGGCAGGTGCCGGGCACCTATCCCACGCTGCAGGCCAAGCTCGAGGCGCAGCTGCCCAAGTTCATGGAAGCCGCCGACACGTATCCCGCGACGGTGGCCGGCCAGAGCGCGCGTCTGCACGCCGCCGAAACGCTCGCCCAGCTGGGCCGCACCGACGACGCCCTCAAGCAGCTCGACCTGCTGGCGGCCTCCAAGCGCCCGCTGATGGTGAACGCCGCCAGGCTGGCCAAGGCCTCCGTGCAGCTGCGGGCCGGTCAGTATGACGCGGCCATCGCCGTGCTCAAGGCCGAGTCGGAGCTGGCCACCTCGACGCTGCCCGCCGAGGCCATGCTGTTCGAGCTGGCGCGGGCCTACCGTCTGGCGGGGAAGACCGCTGAGGCGCGTGCGACCCTGCAGCAGATCATCGACAATCACGGCACCACGCCGTTTGGCGCCGAGGCCAAGACCGAGCTGGCGCGGCTGGCCAGCTAGTCGGCCTCGCGCTTCAGCTCCTGCAGCAACTGCAGGGCGTCGAGCGGGGTGGTGCGATTGATGTCCACCTCGCGCAGCCGCTCGCGGAGCTTTTCCTCCACACCCGGCACCGCCTGAAACAGCCCGAGCTGTTCCTGCGGTGCCCGCGCCTGACCGCTGATGGTCGGACGCCCGCCCCGGCTCAGCTCATCCTGCTCGAGCGCATGCAGAATCTCGCGGGCGCGCCCAATCACCGGCGAGGGCAGCCCCGCCAGCCGGGCCACCTGGATGCCGTAGCTGCGGTCCGACCGTCCGGGCAGAATCTTGTGCAGAAAGACAATGTCGTCCTTCCACTCGCGTGCAGCGACGTGCGCGTTGCTGACGGCGGGGAAGGCGTCGGCCAGATCGGTGAGCTCGTGATAGTGCGTGGCAAACAGCGTCTTCGGACGCGCGGGCCCGTGCGCCACCAGATACTCGGCGACGGCCCAGGCGATCGACAGCCCGTCGAAGGTGGCCGTGCCGCGGCCGATCTCATCGAGCACCACCAGACTGCGTGACGTGGCCCCGTTCAGAATCTGAGCCGTCTCCTGCATCTCGACCATGAACGTCGACTGGCCCCGGGCGATGTTGTCCGAGGCGCCAACGCGTGCGAACAGCCGGTCGACCAGCCCGATCTTCGCCTCGCGCGCCGGCACGAACGACCCGGCCTGCGCGAGCAGCGCGAGCAGCGCCACCTGGCGCAGATACGTCGACTTACCGCCCATGTTGGGGCCGGTGATGATCACCAGCTGCTGTGTCGCGCTGTCAAGGCGGACGTCGTTGGCCACGAACGCACCGCCCGCGAGGCGCTCGACTACCGGGTGACGGAGGTCTGTCGCCACAAGCTCGGTGCCGTCGCTCATGTGAGGCTTGGCATAGTTCGACAGGCTGGCCGTCTCGGCAAAACCCGCCAGCACGTCAATGGCCGCCAGCGCCCGCGCCGTGTCAAGGATGCGGGGCGCCTGCTCGGCCACCTGGCGGCGGACCTGCTCGAAGAGTTCCAGTTCACGGGCGACGATGCGCTCGTCGGCCCCCAGCACTTTCTCTTCGTACTCCTTCAGCGCCGGCGTGATGAAGCGCTCGCCGCCAGCGATGGTCTGCTTGCGCAGATAGTCGGCCGGCACGGCGTGCAGGTTCGACTTCGAGATTTCGATGTAGTAGCCGAACACCCGGTTGAAGCGCACCTTGAGCGACGCAATGCCGGTGCGGGTGCGTTCCGTCTCTTCCAGTTCGGCGATGACCTGCTTGCCCGAGCGGCTGATGCGGCGAAGGTCGTCAATCTCGCCGTCAAAGCCATCACGGATGAAGCCGCCTTCACGCGTCAGTGCCGGCGGCTCGTTGCCGATGGCCGATTCCACGAGCGCCCGTACGTCAGCCAGGTCGTCCAGTTCCCCCCGGAGGCTCTTGAGCAGCGGCGCCTCAACATCGTCGAGCAGCAGCGACAGCCGCGGGACGACGGTCAGCGACGAAGCCAGGGCCGTCAGGTCGCGGGGCCCGGCCGTCGACAGGGCAATGCGCGACGACAGGCGCTCGAGGTCATGAATGAGCTTGAGCGTCTCGCGAACCTTGGCGCGGTCAGTCGAGCGGCTGGCCAATTCCTCGACGGCGTCGTGGCGGTCGCGGATGCGTTCCATCACGACCAGCGGACGCAGCAGCCATGCGCGCACCAGGCGCCCGCCCATGGCCGTCACCGTGCGGTCAACCTCGTGCAGCAGCGAGCCTTCGCGGGTGCCGGTGGTCGACTCGACGACTTCGAGATGCTTGAGGGTCGTCGGATCGATCAGCAGCGCGTCGGTGCTGGTCTTGAGGCGGATGGTCCGCACGTGCGCCAGTTCGGCCTTCTGCGTGTCGCGCAGGTGGCGGATGAGCGCGCCGGCCGCCGCCACGGCCCCCGCCGCCCGCTCGAGGCCGTAGCCATCGAGACTGGCCACCCGCAGCTGGTCGAGCACCGTCTGCCGGGCGCTTTCGAGATCGAAGTGCCAGCCATCGACCTCTGTGATCGCCGCCTCGCCCCGCACCGCGGGCGGAAACAGTGTCGCCGCGTCGAGGCCTGAGGGCACCACGAGTTCGCGCGGCCGCAGCACGCTGATCTCGTCGTGCAGCGCCTGGAGGGCGTCGGCGCCCGCGTACTCGGCGACGTCGAACTCGCCGGTCGACAGGTCGATGAGCGCCACGCCGTAGTCGGGCGGCCGCGACTGGGCCCCCGAGATGACGGCCACCGCCATCAGGAACGACGGCTCTCTGGCATCGAGAAACCCGGCGTCGGCCAGCGTGCCAGGCGACACTACGCGCACGACCTCGCGCTTGACGACCCCCTTGGCCTTGCGCGGGTCTTCGACCTGCTCGCAGATGGCCACGCGATACCCGCGCTTCACGAGGCGGGTAATGTAGGTATCGGCCGCATGGTAAGGCACGCCACACATCGGCACCGGGGCCCCGCTGGAATCCTTCGACCGCGAGGTCAGCGTCAGGTCGAGCGCGCGCGCCGCCACCAGCGCGTCTTCATAGAAGAGCTCGTAGAAGTCGCCCATCCGGAAGAACATCAGCGCCTGGCGGTATTGCCGCTTGGCATCGAAGTACTGCTTCATGGCCGGAGTCAGGACGGTGCCGGCCGAGGGCGCTGAGACTGGGGGCAGAGAAGATGGCTGTGACACGGAAGGCTGGATGACCGAGCGAGTCGAGTATACGATCGACGCAGGATTCCCTACGTGCTGACCCTGGCGCTCGACACCACCACCCGCGGCGGTAGCGCGGCCCTGATTGACGGCTCGACGATGCGCTCGGTGGTGCCAGGCGATTCGGCCCGCACCCACGGCGAACGCCTCCCGGGCGAGCTCGAGCAGGCCCTGACCGAAGGACAGCGGTCGCTCGCGGCCGTGGAGTTGCTGGCCGTTGCCCACGGCCCCGGCGCCTTCACGGGCATCCGCATCGGGCTGGCGTGCATGCAGGGGCTCTCGCTCACGCTGGGGCGGCCGATCGTTGGCGTGTCCGCGCTCGAGGCGCTGGCCTTCCAGCACGGGCGCCCCGGTAATCACGCCGTGGTCGGCGCCTGCATGGATGCGGGGCGCGGCGAGGTATTTCTGCAGTGGTTCAGGCGCGACCCGTCGAGTGCCTGGGGGCTGGCGCCTGCATCGGCCCCGGCGGTCGGCACCGCCGTGGCCCTGCTCACGCACGTGGATTGGGCTCTCGTCCCCGGCGGTCTGCTGTGCGGCGATGGCGCCGACAAGGTGGCGCCCCTCCTTGGTCCTGCGTGGGGCGTGGCCGGCGACTCGGCCCCGCTGGCGCCAGCCGTCGCCGCGCTGGCGCAACTGGCGTGGCAGGGGGCTCCCGACGCGTCCCGGTGGCCTCCTGATGCCCTCGAGCCGCTGTATGTGCGGCGCCCCGACGTGGAAGTGACGCGCGAGGCGCGCCAGCAGGGATGACGCCAGAGACGGTGCGCGTCGAGGCGCTCGAGGGGGCTGGCGATCTCGACGCCGTGCTGGCCATCGAGGCCGCCAGCTTTGCCCACCCGACGCCCCGCGCCTTTTACGAGCGTGAGTTGCTGCGCCCCGACGTCACCGTGCTCCGGGTGCTCCGGGTACCCGGCTGCGCTGTGGCGGGGTTCGTCTCGGGATGGCGGGCAGCGGGTGACCTCGAAATCAGCACGCTCGCCGTCCACCCCGACTGGCGAGGTCGGGGGTGGGGACGCCGGCTGCTGGACGACACGCTCGCCTGGGCGAGCCGGGAGGGCCTCCAGCGCATCCTCCTGGACGTGCGGCGGTCGAACGACGCGGCCCTGGCGCTCTACCGCGGGGCCGGGTTCGTGCAGACCGGTGAACGCCGACGCTACTACAGTGACCCGGTCGAGGATGCGCTGGTGCTCGAACGCCGGTTGCCGTTTTCGCCTAAAATCGGGGCCTGATGTTTATTGACCGTGCGGGCCTCCCGTTCATTGCCGGCGCCCTGGCCCTGGCCCTGCTTGCCCTGTGGTTCGGCGGTCGCTGGTGGGCGCTGCCGCCGGTGGTGCTGGCCGCCTTCTTCGTCTTCTTCTTCCGGGATCCGAATCGCACCATTCCCGCGGCGCCCGGTCTCGTGGTGTCGCCCGGCGACGGCCGGGTCATGATTGCCGGCGACGCTCCGGGCCCAGGAGCCCCGGCGGGCGAGTGGCGGCAGATCAGCCTGTTCCTTTCGCCGATGGACGTCCACGTGAACCGCACGCCCGTCGAAGGGCGGGTGACGCATATCGAATATCATCCGGGCGAATGGCTGCCGGCGTATCGCATCGAGGCCGGGCACCTGAACGAGTGGAGCGAAACGTGGTTTGTCCGCGGCTCTCGGACTGTCGTGTGCCGGCAGATTGTCGGCATGCTGGCCCGTCGGGTGGTCAACCGGCTGTCGGTCGGTGACGAGGTCGCACGCGGACAGCGCTACGGCGTGATGAAGTTCGGGTCGCGCATCGACCTGTATGTCCCGCCTGACTTCATCATCACGGTGAAGCCCGGCGACATGGTGGTGGCGGGCGAGTCGGTGCTGGCACGTGAACCCTGATCGGATCCGACGATGGTGAGCGACATGCAGAGCACGGGCGCGACGGGGGCCCGCGGGGGCGAACGCCGGGGATTCAGGCGCGGCGTGTCGCTGCTGCCCAGCCTGTTCACGCTGGCCAACCTGTTCTGCGGCTGGGCCTGCGTGGTCTATGCCATGCGCGGCGACCTGAGCACCGCAGCCCCGTTTGTGGGCCTTGCCGTCATTCTCGACATGCTCGACGGTCGCATTGCGCGGATGACCGGCACCGCCAGTGCCTTCGGCGTGCAGCTCGACTCGCTGGCCGATCTCATCTCGTTCGGGATGGCCCCGGCCGTGCTGGCGTTCCAGTGGGCGCTCAACGATGCCGGACGGGTGGGCTGGGCCGTCGGCTTCCTCTACGTCACGGCAGCCGCGCTGCGCCTGGCGCGGTTCAACATCCAGACGCACGTCGACAAGCGCTATTTCGTCGGCTTGCCGAGCCCGAGCGCTGCGGCCGTGCCGGCATCAACCGTCTTCTTCTTTCCCGAGGGCCTGCCCGCCTGGACGGCCGTCGCCGTGGTGCTCCTGCCCGCGCTGCTGATGGTCAGCACCATGAAGTACCGCAGCTTCAAGTCGGTCGACCTGGGCGAGAAGCGCAGCTACCGCGGTCTCATCGCCATGGCCGCCGTGTTCGCCGCCATTGCAGCCCGGCCCCACGAAGTGCTGATCACGATGGCCTACACCTACATGGCCTCGGCGTTTGTCGAAGCGGCCATCACCCGGCTGCGGGGCGGTCGGTCGTCCTCCGCCACGGCCTAGGCCGACGTCGGCGCCATCGACGCTGCGAGCGGCAGGGTCATCCGCACCGTAGTGCCGCGGCCGACGGCCGAGTCGACCGTCACCTGGCCGCCACAGGCTTCGATGTTGCGGCGGGCAATGGTCAGGCCCAGGCCCGTGCCCCGCGTCTTGGTCGAGAAGTACGGTTCGAACAGGCGCGCCACCACCTCGGGCGACATGCCGGCGCCAGTGTCAGACACCGACAGGGCCACGTCCTGCCCGCTGGGCGACAGGGTGCCCGTAAGCGTCAGCACGCCGCCTGACGGCATCGACTGCAGCGCGTTTTCGATGATGTTCGTCAGAGCGCGGCCGAACAGCAGCGGATCGGCCGAGACCCGGGGCAGAGACTCGGGGATATCCACCACGATCGCCGTCGTCGGGGGCAGCCCGGTGCGATACGGGTCGACGATTGCGGCGACCAGGCCCGAGAGTGACTCGCTCGACAGGCGCACCGTCGGCGTGCTCGCAAAGCTCGAAAACTCGCTGGAAATCTGGCGCAGCAGACGCACCTGCGTCAGGATGCCGGCCACGCATTCATCGACGACCTCGCCGAGCGGCCGTCCGCGGTCGTTGTGTACGCGCAGCAGGTGCTCGGCACTCAGTTGAATCGGCGTCAGCGGGTTCTTGATGTCGTGGGCGATCTGCCGGGCCATGTCGGCCCAGGCGGCAAGGCGGTTAGTACGTTCCAGTTCCGCCCGCTGACGCTCGAGGTCGGCCACCATGCCGTTGAAGGCCTCGACCAGTTGCCGCAGTTCATCCGCCGTTGTGACGAGCACTCGCACGTCGAGCTCGCCCTGCGCGATGCGGCGGGCTGCGCGGGTCAGGCGGCCAACCGGGTCGGCCACGCGTTCGGCGGCCCGATAGCCGAGTGAGGCCCCCAGCATGATGAACAGGATGGCAGCCAGCAGCACGCGACGATCGAGTTCGGCCACCTGCTCGGCAATCTCGCGCTGCCGTACTGTCTGCGGCACCATGAGAATCGCCTCGGTCCCCTTGACGCGCACGGGGGCAGCCACGCTCATCACCGGTCGGCCTGCATCTGTCGCATCCCACACAAACGCCGGTGCCTGATCAATGCGGATGGCCTGATAGACCGCCGACGGCGTCCGCAGCCCGCGCTCGCCAGAAGCGAAGCGGCCGCGCTCGCTGGTGGCCAGCAGCGTCGCCCCCTGAAACAGGTCGATGTCCTGGGCCACGACGCGACTCAGCCACACCACCAGCGCATCATCGTCGGCCCCCTCGAGATCTGCCTGCGCCGTGATGTCCTCGACGATGCGGGCCGCCGAGGTGACGGTGTGAATCGCCTCGAGTTCGATGTCCGAGCGGAGTACACCGCTGACATAGGCTCGGAAGACCAGGGCCAGGGCCACCACGGGGACCACCGCGGCCGCCACGAACGTTAGGAACAGCTTGCGGTAGAAGCTGGCCCGCACCTCACGCAGAATCAGCCGGGCTGAGGTGGGCGCACGGCCAGCGGCCAGCCCGAACACCGACATGCCGGCGAGTCCGGCGAGCAGCACCAGCAGGCCCAGGGCCACGACCTCCGAAATGATGAGCAGGTGGTCGAGTGCCGACAGGGTCGGCATGGCCAGCACATAGATGCCGGCGCGGTCGTTGAGGACATAGGCCTCCTGCGTGGCCGGTCCGGCCGGCAGGGTGACCCAGAAGGGAGCCCGTGTCGCCTGCGCCTGCTCGCGCACGGCGGCCGGCAGCGACCAGGCCCGCGAGGCCGAGGCATAGAGCGCCCGCCCGCTCCACCCGTATACCGACAGCGACACCGGACGGGTTGCCGCCCGGGCGCCACTGCCAAACGTGAGATTGCCGTAATCAAGCATCACGTGAACGACGACGGCACCGAGCCGGGTCGGCTGCCCGTCGGCGTCGCGCCCGCAGACCCACCGGCTGGCATGGGCCAGGCGTCGCTCTTCCGAAAAGAAGCTCGAGACTTCCTCGAAGACCTGCCACCCGCATCCGGCATCCGGTGCCGGCGGGGAATAGGTGAGGTTAGGCAGCCCGAGCCCGAAGGTGCTGATGAGGGCACCAGACGCGTTGTAGAGTTCGAGGTTCGATGTGACGCCCCCCTGGGCGAGCCGGGTGTCGGCCCACAGCCGATAGGCCAGGTCGCTGCGTGCGCTGGTCGCCTCGGCCTGCGCTGCCGGCGAACGGAGGGTGGCAGCCAGGTCCGCCGATCCGTCGAGTGCGGTCTGGACGTCGGCCATCAGCGCCTGGATGCTGGCGCGCTGCTGCAGCACGGCCGGCGCATGCACGGCCACGATGTGGGCGCGTCGCGCCTCGTTGGCGGCGGCCAGCATGGCCGGGTAGAAGGCCAGTGACGGCAGCACCAGCCCCATCGCCAGGGTCAGCAGCCGGGCGGCCTGGGACGACCGGTACAGGCGCTGGGCCAGCGGGCCCATCCGGAGGGCGAGCCACCACACCGTCAGCAGGACGACGACGGCGGGCCCCCGCATGGAAGGAGACACGAGGAGCCACAGCACGACGCACGCCCCAGCCCCCCAGAGGCCGAGCAGCAGCGCACGCTTGAGGCCCGAGACGCGCGTCAGGGCCCACCGCAGCGTGGTCACCCTCAGCAGCGTGACGCCGGCACCGATGACGGTGGCATTGAGAACGATCAGCGCACAGAGCGAGATGAGTCGCGCGGGTTCCCAGGGCAGCAGGCCGAAATGCAGCCACTCGACGGGCCAGAGGGCGGCGGCCTGCACGAGCCCGTCGGTGTAGCGGGCCACAAGGGTCGCCGCGAGCAGGCCCATCGCGGTCTGGGCCACCGCGAAGATCACCGGAGACCCGGCGCCCCATGACACTCGGGTGGCGGCATAGTGGCGCCTGAGCAGCGTGAGTCCGGTGGCCGCCGTGGAGACCAGGCCGGCCATCAGCAGCGCCGACGCCAGGATCTCGACCGCCGGCAGCCCCAGAGGTGCGATGGCCCTGAGCAGTAGTTGCCACACCAGGGTGAGCGCCACGGCCATGGCCAGGTTGGCGAGCAGCAGGGGAGTGACCGCCCCGCAGGCGCGTCGCCAGCTGACAAGCGGTCCCAGCATCAGCAGGAGCGTCACCGACACCATCAGCAGCACGGCCGCCCAGGTGCGCTGCCGAAGCCGGGACCGGGTCTGCGACAGCACATCGGCGTCGACGCCCCAGACCGCTTCGCCAAGCGGATTCGCGGTGATGACACCGACCACATCGATGCCGTCAACGGTCAGGAAGTACTCGGAGGGATTCAGTGGCGAGGCGCGTCCGATGCGCCGCTCGGCCACCAGCAGCCCCGCCGGCCCCGGCATCCCTCCCTCGCGCCCGGGCGAGAGGCTGAGCACCAGGCAGGCATCGTCGCCCCGTGTCAGGATGCGCCAGACTGCCTGCCCTGGCGATGCAGGGCGGAGAGGCTCGGCCACGGGCGCCCCCGCCCACGCGCGCGGTTGCAGTGACGCGTCAAAGATGGACACCGAGAGGCCAGTGTCCGGCGCACCGCTCACCTGTGCCGCCCGTTGGAACAGCCGTCGTTCGGCCTCGCGGTCGCCAGCGAGTGTGGCCTCGATGTCGGGCACCGCGGACGACAGGGCGTCGATGACCGCGGTGAGCTCGCCGGCCCGTTCAGCCAGCTGCGCCGAGGCCCGCTGCTCGAGCCGTGCACGCGCACTGCCGTCGTCGGGACCGAGGACGGCCCGTTCGTAGGCCAGGCCCAGGGCCCAGCAGAGGGCCGCGCCGACCAGGCCCGCGAGCCCGAGCCTGAGGACAAGGCCGATGTGCCGGAGAGGTCGCGCCACTCGACCGATATTGTATCGGGGTAACATGGGCCGCATCGCATGCCGGCTCACCTGCGACTCAAGCAGACGCTCAAGCGCGGCGCGCTGGTGGCCATCGCCAACTGGCCCCTCGTGCTGATTCAGTTCCTCGCCGATACGGTCTTCAACGCCATGCTGCTCGTGCCAGTGGTCGGCGGAGTCGTGCTCGTGATGCTGCTGGTCGGGGCCGACCCGACCGAGCTGATGCAGATGGAGTATCGCGAGGCGATTCCCGCCCTGCTCGGGGCGCTGCTGGCGCAACCGGCGGCACTGGCGGCGTTCGTGGTCGCACTCGGCATCGTGACCCTGGGCGGCTCGGTGCTGATGTTCGGCGTCAAGGCGGCGACGGTCTGGGTGCTGGTGGCCGCTGAACGGCATGCCGGCCCGCTGGAAGAGCCTCCGCTGCGGTCCGAGCTGCTGGCCTCAGCCTTCCAGGTGTCCATCAGCCGCCTGCTCGGAGGCATGCGGCGGCTGTATCGGGGGTATCTCACGCTGGGGCTGCTGCTGGGGGCCGCCTATCTCGTGCTGGCAGCCCTGGCCGTGGGTCTGCTGTTCGGACCGGCCCAGGCCTCGTTCGACAATCGACTGGTGGTCACCGCGGCCTCGACGCTGACCGTGGCAGGAATCACGCTGGTCAACTTCATCTATCTCTTCGCCCAGATCGTGCTCGCCGTCGATGGCGTGCCAGTGGGCGAGTCGCTACGGCGGGTGTGGCACACCCTGAAACAGCGGGCCCTGCTGACCCTCGGGCTGTTCGGGGCCATCGCGGGCCTGCTGCTGCTGGCCACGCTCGGGTCGCTGCTGGCCACCGTGGCCCTCGGGCTCATCGCCTTCGTGCCGCTGCTGGGCGTGGCGGCGGTGCCGCTGCAGCTGGTCGCGTGGCTGCTGCGGGGGCTCGTGTTCCAGTTCATCAGCGTGACCGGCGCGGCCGCCTGCGTGCATCTCTACATGAAAACGCATCCCGGCGCCGCCACTCCCGTGGCTGTGCGCTAGGGCCGGGCGCGCCCCCCCGGCAACTCGGCGAGGGGCACAGGGGGTGCCTCGATGCGCCGCCCGAATCCGAGCACATGGCCTTCGCGCGTGATGGCCACCAGCGAGGCCCCGGTCGGTCGCCCATCCCGGCTGCGCGGCGCTTCGTTCAGGTCACCCGACACCCCGACCGTGCCGACGGCCTTGCCGGTGTCTGCCGAGAACACCGCAACGGTCGAGGCCAGCGGTACCCGGATGGTCTCTCCGGCCAGCGCCGGTCCGGCGACTGGCCTCCCCGGCAGATCGGCGCTCCAGCGCAGGGCACCCGACCGCGCATCGAGCGCACGCAGCACGTTGTCGCGCGACGCCACGAAGATGAGCCGTCCGTTGCTGCTGGCGGGCCCCGAGACGTCGCCGCCAACCCGCCAGCGCCAGCGCTGGTCACCGTCCTCGAGGTCGAAGCTGAACACCGCCCGGGTGGCCGAGCCGGCCGTGCTCACCATCAACTGGCCGGCCACCGCGCTGACGCCCGTGATGCGGTAGCCCATGGGTCGGCTCCAGACGATGCGGCCATCGGCCAGGGTCAGGGCCAGCAGCCGACCATCGTCAAGGCCGACGTAGAGCTTGTCGAGCCCGGCGGCCGGGGCCACGGCCGCGCGACTGCCGAGCGCCACGTTCCAGATCGCGGCGCCATCCTCGGCACGCAGCGCCCATAAGGTCCCCTCAGTGCCGACACACAGCAGCCACCCCGTGTCGAAGTGGACCGAGGCGAGCGGCCCGGGCAGCGTACGGGTCCAGCGGGGCTGGCCTCCCGTCGCCTCGAGCGCCATGACCGTGTCGCGGCTGCCGACGAACACGAGGCCGCCGCTGGCGTCGGGCACCGTCGCCTCCGCCACCTCCCGCCGCCACCGGACCGTTCCGCGGTCCAGGTCGATGGCGACGAGAGCGCCGTCGCGCGTGGCCACATACACCGTGTTGTCGTCGTAGCCGGCGCGCTGCGCGGGCGGTGCCGTCAGCTCGACGGCCCAGCGGGGATCGAGCACCGGTTCGGTCAGAGCGGCGGTCGGCGGCGCAGTTGCCGCCTGCAACAGGGCCGCGAGGAGCCAGAACATCACTCGCTATAATAACCACGGGTTCCCATACGCCGTGCCGCACGATTCCATCCTCATTCTCGATTTCGGTTCGCAGGTCACGCAGCTCATTGCCCGCCGGGTCCGCGAAGCGCACGTCTACTGCGAGGTGCATCCGTCGGACGTCAGCCCGGAGGTGGTGGCCCGGCTCGCCCCGCGCGGCATCATCCTCTCTGGCAGCCACATGTCGGCCTACGAAGAGGCCACCGACCGCGCGCCCGACTGGGTGTTTTCCCTGGGTGTGCCGGTGCTGGGCATCTGCTATGGCATGCAGACCATGGCCCAGCAGCTGGGGGGGCGGGTCGAGAAGGGAGCCGTGCGCGAGTTCGGCCATGCCGTGGTGCAGGTCGGAGCCGCATCGCGCCTGTTCGACCGCATCGTCGACCCCTCGGCCGAGCCGGGGCACCTGCGTGTCTGGATGAGCCACGGTGACAAGGTGGTCGAGGCCCCGCCCGGGTTCTCGGTCGTGGCGTCCACGGGCAGCTGTCCGGTGGCGGCGATGGCCGACGAGGGGCGCGGGCTCTACGGGGTGCAGTTTCACCTGGAAGTGACCCACACCCCGCAGGGTGCGGCCCTGCTGCAGCGCTTCGTGCGCGACATCTGCGGCTGCCGTCCCGACTGGGTGATGCGCGACCATATCGCCGAGGCCGTTGAGGCCATCCGTGCGCAGGTGCATGAGGACGAGGTGATCCTCGGGCTGTCCGGTGGCGTCGACTCGTCGGTCGCGGCGGCCCTCATTCACCGAGCCATCGGCGATCAGCTGACCTGCATTTTCGTCGACACCGGCCTGCTGCGCCTCGGCGAGGGTGACGAGGTGATGGAGACGTTCGGGCACCTGCTGGGTGTGCGCGTGATTCGGGTGAACGCTGAAGCGCGGTTCATGGCGGCCCTGGCCGGGGTGACCGACCCCGAGGCGAAGCGGAAGATCATCGGCCGTGAGTTCGTGCATGTCTTTCAGGAAGAAGCCGCGAAGCGGTCACGGGCCCGGTGGCTGGCGCAGGGCACGATCTACCCCGATGTGATCGAGTCGGCCGGGGCGAAAACGAAGAAGGCTACGACGATCAAGAGCCACCATAACGTCGGCGGGCTTCCGGACACGCTGCATCTGCAGCTGCTCGAGCCACTGCGCGACCTGTTCAAGGATGAAGTGCGCGAGCTGGGCGTGGCGCTCGGCCTGCCACACTCGATGGTCTACCGGCACCCGTTCCCGGGCCCGGGCCTCGGCGTGCGCATCCTCGGGGAAGTGCGGCACGAGCATGCCGAACTGCTGCGCCGGGCTGACGCCATCTTCATCGAAGCGCTGCGGCAGACCACCGCCACCGAACGCGATGTTGCGGCCGGGCACGTGACGGCCGGGGAGGTGGGACGCACCTGGTACGACCTCACCTCGCAGGCCTTCGCAGTGTTCCTGCCGGTGAAGAGCGTCGGGGTCATGGGCGATGGGCGCACCTACGAATACGTGGTCGCCCTCCGCGCGGTGCAGACGAGCGACTTCATGACGGCACACTGGGCGCATCTGCCGCATGAACTCCTCGGACACGTGTCCAACCGCATCATCAACGAAGTGCGCGGCATCAACCGCGTGGTGTACGACATCTCGGGAAAGCCGCCGGCGACGATTGAGTGGGAGTAGGCGCCGTGGCCCGAGAGTTCGTTCACCTTCATCTGCACACCGAGTTTTCGCTGCTCGACGGCGCCTGCCGCATCGACGAGCTGCTCGACCAGGCCGTCGCGCTCGGGCAGAAGGCCGTGGCCGTGACGGAACACGGCAACATGTTCTCGTCGGTGGTCTTCCACGATGCCGCCCGCAGCCGGGGCCTCAATCCCATCCTGGGATGCGAGGTCTACGTGGCACCCGGCAGCCGCTTCGACAAGAGCGGCACCGCCGGCGAGACCGCCAACCACCTCGTGCTGATTGCCGAGAACGCCACCGGCTATCGCAACCTCATCAAGCTCGTGTCGGCCGGCTACACCGAGGGGTTCTACTACAAGCCCCGCATCGACAAGGAGCTGCTGGCCCAGCACGCCGATGGGCTGATTGGCCTGTCGAGCTGCCTCAAGGGGGAAGTCGCCATGGAAGTGCGCGGCCCCAACCCCAGGAAGGCCATGGCCGCGGCCGCCACGTATCGCGACATCCTGGGCGCCGGGAACTTCTTCCTCGAGATGCAGTACCAGGGCATCGAGGAACAGCGCATCGTCAACAACGGGCTGCTGCCCATCGCGCGCGACCTCGACATGCCGCTTGTGTGCACCAATGACGTGCACTACCTCAAGTACGGCGACCACAAGCCGCACGACATCCTCCTGTGCATCGGCACCGGTAAGGGCGTCAACGACGCGCACCGGCTCCGGTATCACGGCGACCAGTTCTTCCTGAAATCCGCCGAGGAAATGGCCCAGGTCTTCGGCGACTTCCCGCAGGCGATGGACAATACGCTGCTCATCGCCGAGCGATGCTACGTCGAGATCCCGAAGGGCCAGAACCACCTGCCGAAGTTCGAGGTGCCGGACGGCTTCACCCTCGACGACTACTTCGAGCACGAGGTGCGCCGCGGCTTCGCCCAGCGTCTGCCGCGTCTGCACCAGCTCGACGCCGAAGGCGCCCTCCGGCACCCCATCGCCGACTACGAGACCCGCCTCACCTACGAGATCGCGATGATCAAGCAGATGGGGTACCCGGGCTATTTCCTCATCGTCTGGGACTTCATCCGCTATGCCCGCGAGCAGGGCATTCCCGTGGGGCCGGGCCGCGGATCGGCCGCCGGCAGCCTGGTGGCGTGGGCGCTGCGCATCACCGACGTCGACCCGCTGCACTACGATCTGCTGTTCGAGCGCTTTCTCAACCCCGAGCGCGTGTCGCTGCCCGATATCGACGTCGACTTCTGCGAGCGGCGGCGCGGCGAGGTCATCGAGTACGTCACACGCAAGTACGGTCGCGAAAACGTGTCGCAGATCATCACCTTCGGCACCATGAAGGCCAAGGCCGTCGTCCGCGACGTGGGGCGCGCCATGGATATGGCCTACGCCGAAGTCGACCGCATCGCGAAGCAGATTCCGGCCGCGCTCGACATGACGCTGACCAAGGCGCTGGCCGAAAACCCGGTGCTGCGCCAGATGCAGGACCAGGATCCGCGCGTCAAGGACCTGCTCGAGATGGGCAAGCGGCTCGAGGGCATGTCGCGCAACGCCGGCGTGCACGCCGCGGGCGTCGTCATTGCGCCCGGCCCCATCACCGACTATGCGCCGCTCTACAAGAGCAGCCGCGACGAAATCACGACCCAGTGGGCGATGAAGGAAGTCGAGCGCGTCGGGTTGCTCAAGATGGACTTCCTCGGGCTCAGCACGCTGACGCTCATCCAGGATGCGCTCTCCGAGATTCTGCGGACCGAGGGTGTCACGCTCGACATCGACAAAATCCCGCTCGACGATGCCGCCTCCTACCAGCTGTTCCAGGAGGGGCAGACCTACGGCATCTTCCAGTTCGAGAGCTCGGGCATGCGCGACATCCTGCGCAAGGCGCGGCCGCACCGGCTCGATGACCTGATTGCCATGAACGCGCTCTATCGCCCGGGCCCGCTCAAGAGCGGGATGGTCGATGATTACATCGCGCGCAAGGCGGGCAAGTCAGAGGTGCAGGTCGAACTGCCGCAGATGGGGCCGATTCTGGCCGACACCTACGGCGTCATTGCGTATCAGGAACAGGTGATGCGCATTGCGACCGAACTGGCGGGCTTCTCGCTCGGGCAGTCAGACGTGCTGCGCAAGGCCATGGGCAAGAAGGATCCCAAGGTCATGGCCAAGCAGCGAGAGGCGTTCATGACCGGCGCCACCGCGAAGGGCGTGAACGAGAAGAAGGCCGCCAAGGTCTTCGACCTGATGGAGTACTTCGCCGGGTACGGCTTCAACAAGTCGCATTCGACGGCCTACGCCTTCCTGGCCTACCAGACCGCCTACCTGAAGGCCAACTATCCCCGCCACTTCGCGGCGGCGCTGCTGACGATCGAGGCGGCCAACACGGACAAACTGGCGCTGTACATCAGCGAATGCCGCGACCGGGGCATCCGGGTCCTACCGCCCGACATCAACGAGAGCCAGCTCAACTTCACCGTGGTGCCCGAGGGCGTGCGCTTCGGCCTCACGGCAATCAAGGGCCTCGGCGAGGGGGCCATCCAGTTGATGCTCGAGGTGCGTTCGCAGATCGGACGCATCACCTCGCTGCACCAGTTCTGCGAGTCGCTCGATCTGCGCCTGGTCAACAAGCGCGTGCTCGAGGCGCTGGTGAAGTCGGGGGCCTGCGATTCGCTGATTCCTGGCGGGGTGCCACTCACCGCTGGTCGCGCCACGCTGTTCGGGGCCATCGACAGTGCCATCGAGCACGGAGGCCGCACGCAGCGCGACCGCGACCGCGGTCAGGCAGACCTGTTCGGCGTGGGCGGTGACGATGGGGTGGTGATCATCAAGCTGCCGGCCACGGATCCGTGGGACCAGTTGGCGCTGCTGGGCTACGAAAAGGAAGCGCTCGGGCTCTACCTGAGCGGGCATCCGATCGACCAGCACGCGTCAGACCTGCGGGCCTTCCGGGCGAAGACGGTGGGAGACCTCACGCTCGACGACCTGCCCGAGGGCCAGAACGGCGCGCCGGGCCGCGTCGTCCTTGACGATGTGCATGTCGGCGGCATCGTGTCGGGCTTCCGGCCCCTCAAGACCAAGAAGGGCGACGCCATGTGCGTCTTCTCGCTCGAGGATCACCAGGGCACGGTGGAAGTGGTGGTGTTTCCGGAAACCTACGCCCGCTACCGGGCGGCGTGCGATAACGGCGCGCTGCTGCTGGTGCGCGGAAAGTTCGAGCGCGACGAGGAGTCGGCGCGGCTCCAGGCCACCGAGATTCTGCCGCTCGGCCAACTCAAGGAACGGCTGTCGCGGGGGGTGCGGATTCGGTTGAAGGCCGACACCGGGCGTGAGACGATAGCGGGGCTCTGGGATGTGGTCGCCGGCCATCGCGGCGACCGTCCCCTGGCCATCGAGGTGGTCGTGCCCGGGGCGCCGCATGCGGCGCCGCAGGTGGTCACCCTCGACGTGAATGTCGCCATCCGGGTGCGACCCTCGCAGGAGTTTGTGGCCGCCGTCGAACGGCTGTGCGGCCCTGGTAGCGTGCATATCCACTGACCATGGCTGAACTGCTCGAATTCGAAGCCCCGATCGGCATCCTCCTCAAGGAAATTGAGGCGCTTTCGATGCTGCCGTCGACCGACGACCGCAACCGCGAGATCGCGCGGCTCGAGGCCCGGGTGGGATCGATCCGTGGCGAGCTGTATCGGAACCTGACGGCGTGGCAGCGCGTGCAGGTCGCGCGCCACCCCGGCCGTCCCACGACGCTCGACTATGTCGAGCGCCTGTTCACCGACTTTGTCGAGCTGCACGGCGACCGCCGCTTTGCCGACGACCACGCCATCGTCGCCGGCATGGCCGACTACAAGGGCACGGGCGTCCTCGTCGTGGGCCACCAGAAGGGCAGCGACACCAAGCAGAAGATCTACCGCAACTTCGGCTATGCACGGCCTGAGGGCTATCGCAAGGCACTGCGCCTGATGCAGGTGGCCGAGAAGTTCCGCAGGCCGGTCATCTGCTTTGTCGACACGCCGGCCGCCTATCCCGGCATCGAAAGCGAGGAACGCGGCGTGGCCGAGGCCATCGCGCTCAACCTGCGCGAGATGGCTGTGCTCGACGTGCCCATCATCGTCGTGGTGCACGGCGAGGGCGGCAGCGGCGGGGCCCTGGGCATTGCCGTCGGCGATCGGGTCCTGATGCACGAGTTTGCGATCTACAGCGTCATTCCTCCCGAGGGCTGCGCCGCGATTCTGTGGCGCGATGCCAAGAAGAAGGTTGAAGCCGCCGAGGCCCTCAAGATCACGGCGCCCGACCTGCTGAAGCTGGGCATTGTCGACGAGATCGTTGCCGAGCCGGTTGGCGGGGCTCACACCGATCCCGCCCAGGCGGCCGCCCTGCTCGACATCGCGCTCGATCGGGCGCTGCGCCAGGTGCAGGAGATGGACGGCGACTCCAGGCTCGACGCGCGCTATGACAAGTTCAGGGCCATCGGCCTGGTCGGCATTGAAGGCGCGGGCGTGTGATCCCACGCATCTGGCTCACACACGACGCCTCGCCGGCTGATATCGACCACCTCTCACAGGCGCTCGGCGTGTCGCCCGTCACCGCCCGCCTGCTGGCCATCCGCGGCCTCACCGATCCGGCCGACGCCCACCGCTTCCTGAATCCGGCCCTCGACCAGTTTCACGACCCGTTCGCCCTGACCGACATGGACCGCGCCGTCGCCCGCATCGAAGGGGCCATGGCGCGTCGCGAGCGCATTGCCATTCACGGCGACTACGACGTGGACGGCATCACGTCCACGGTCATCCTGCGCCGCACGCTCGAGCTGCTCGGCGCCGACGTGGTGCACTTCGTGCCCGAGCGCCTGCGCGATGGCTATGGCCTGCAACCCGCGACGTTCGACCGGCTCAAGGCCGACGGGGTGCAACTGGTGGTGTCGGTCGATTGCGGCATCCGCGGCACCGAGGCGGCGCGCCATGCCGCCGCGCTGGGTATGGGCCTGGTCATCACCGATCATCACGAACCCGATGCCGACCTGCCGCCGGCCGATGCGGTGGTCAATCCCCGACGGCACGACTGTCGCTATCCCGACAAGAACCTCGCGGGTGTGGGCGTCGCGCTCAAACTGGTGCAGGCGCTCTGCCAGCGGGCCGGCCGCCAGTCGTGGGTGGCCGGGTTCCTCAAGATTGCCGCGCTCGGCACCCTGGCCGACATGGTGCCGCTCGTTGGCGAGAACCGTGTCATCGCCAGGCTCGGCCTCGACATGCTGTCACGCGGTCCTCATAAGGTGGGCCTGCGTGCGCTGCTGGAATCGTCGGGCCTGACCGGGAAGACCCTCGACAGTTATCACGTCTCGTTTGTCATTGCGCCCCGCATCAATGCGGCGGGCCGCATGAGTACGCCGGACATCGCCGCCCGACTGCTGCTGGCGTCCGACGAAGCGCTCGCCGACGAAGCCAGTGCCCTGGCCGCTCAGCTCGAACTCGAGAACACGCACCGGCGCACCGAGGAGCAGGAGATTGTGGCGCGGGCCCGGAAGCTCGTCGAGACCGATCCCGAGGTCGGGGCCCGCACCGTGCTCGTGGTGGCGGGAGAGGGCTGGCACCGCGGCGTCATTGGCATCGCCGCCTCGAAGCTGGTGGAAACCTTCCATCGGCCGGCCGTGGTGCTGTCGACCGACGGGGCCGAGGCGCACGGGTCGTGCCGCAGCATCCCGGGGTTCGACATGCTGAGTGCCCTCGAGGCCTGTGCGCCCCTGCTCGACCGCTTCGGGGGGCATCGGCAGGCCGCCGGGCTGCAGCTGGCGTCCGACCGCATCAGGGAATTCCGGGCCTCCATCAATGACTTTGCCGACGCACGCCTCCAGCCGGACGACCTGCGGCCCCGACTGTGGGTCGACGCCGCGCTGCCGTTCGAGGCCATTTCCGATCGGCTGATGCGGGAACTGGCGTCCATGGCGCCCTTCGGCCAGGGCAACCACCGGCCCAGATTTTCCACCGGCCCGGTCATGGTGGTCGATGGCCCGAGACGGCTCAAGGATCGGCACTGGAAGGCCACGTTCGAACAGCAGGGCCGCCGCCTCCGGGGCATCCAGTGGAATGGCGTCGAGCGTGAGGCCGATTTGACGACCAACGGTGCCGCGCTCGACCTGGCCTACACCATCGAAGAGAACGAATTCCGTGGCGAAAAACACATCGAACTTCGGGTCGATGACTTCCGCGCCGCGCAGTGAGGAGCGCCCATGTCCCCCATGAATCGCCGAGTCTTTCTGTCGAGCGCCGGAGCAGCCCTGACGGCAGCCTCGCTGCCCGCCCCCGCAGGAGCCGCGCAGGCGCCAGCCATCAGCGCCGGACTGCCCGACGTGGCCGTCGTCGGCGGGGGCGCCTTCGGGGCCTGGACCGCCCTGTGGCTGCGCGAGCAGGGGGCGCGCGTGACGCTGCTCGACAGCTATGGGCCGGGCAACTCGCGGTCGACCTCAGGGGACGAGACACGCCAGATTCGCGCCGGCTACGGCAGTCGCGAGCGCTATTCGCTTTGGGCCGTCGAGGCGATGCGTCGCTGGACGATCCGCGAGCAGGAGTTCGGCCGTCGGCTCATGTATACAGTCGGGCGGCTGCAGCTGGCGCAACGCTGGACCAGCGAGCACGAGGCCCAGGTGCGCATCTTCGACACCCTCGGCCGTCCCATCGAACGCCTGACGCCCGACGCCATCCGCCAGCGCTGGCCGCAGCTCGATCCGATTGGCATGGAGGTGGGTCTCTACGAGCCGGATGCCGCCATCCTGCGCGCGCGGGAGGCGCTTATCGCGGTGGGCGAGGCCTTCGAACGGAAGGGCGGCACACTGCGGCTGGTGCGGGCGATGCCCACGCCTCCGGTGGCCGGCCGCATGAATGCGCTGGCCCTTGAGGGCGGCAGCGCGCTGGCAGCCGGGCAGTTCGTGTTTGCCTGCGGCTCGTGGCTGCGGAAGATGTTCCCGACGGTCATCGCCCCGAAACTCGAGGTGCCGCGGCGCGAGGTGTTTCTCTTTGGCCCGCCCCCGGGCGACACCCGGTTTTCGTGGCCGAATCTGCCGGTCTTCTCGGAGGCGAGCTATTACGGTTTCCCCGATTTCGACCGCCGGGGACTCAAGGTCTGCCCGGTCGGGGGATCGGTGGAGATGGACCCTGACACCGATGAGCGTGTGGTGACGCCGCACTATGTCAGGCGCGCCTACGAGTACGTGGCCCGGCGGTTCCCCGCGATGCGCGGGCAGCCGGTGATCGAAACCCGTGTGTGCCAGCTCGAGAATACCGTCGACGAGCACTTCCTGATTGACCAGCACCCCGACATGAGCAACGTGCTGCTGGCGGGCGGAGGCTCGGGCCACGGCTTCAAGCACGGCCCGGTGCTGGGCGAGTATCTCGGACGCCGGGTGCTGGGCCAACCGGTTGATGCCGGCTACAGCGGCATGTTCGACTTCACCCATACGCGCACGCCGCTCTAGGCGTGGCAGCATCTGCGCACGGCCGATGCGCGACAGGTGACGGTTCCTGCACCCTCTGAGGCCACACAGGCGGGCCCTCCGGTGGGACGCCCGATGGGCACCGTTCTTGCGATGCAGGTCCGTGCATGTCGCTCGCATCGCTTCACGGCGGACACGACCGCCGCACATTTGTCATTGTCGGTGCCGCGATGGAAGTACGCCGGACACTCGGACCGGGCTTCCTCGAGCACTTCTATCGCGAGGCCCTGGCCGCGGAACTGCTCCGCCGCGCCGTCCCCTTCGACCGCGATGTTGCCTACGCCATCGTCTACAAGGGGCAGCCGCTGGGGGGCTCTGGCCGCATCGCATTTCTCTGCTTCGACGAGGTGCTGGTCGAAGTCCGGGCGGCCGCCTCCCTGGCTGAGCCCGACATCGAACACTTCAGGCATTGTGTGGTGGCCAGCCCCTACCAGTTGGGCGTCCTGCTCAATTTCGGCCGGTCCCGGCTCGAGCATCGCCAGGTGCGCCGTCCCGAGGCCGGGCCGCATCCTGCCGAGGACCAGCCGTGATTCGTGCGGCAGACTGGTACAATTGCAGAGTGTCACGGCGAACACTTCGGGCGCTGGTCCTCGTTTTCGGCGTTGGTCTGGCCGGAGCAATCGCCTATGGCCTGCGGCCGCGCGACGTGCGCGTGGCCCCCACTCCCATTGTCCGGATCGACCCGAAGGCGGTCATCGAAACGCTCGGCTGCGATGCCGTCCAACTGAAGGGCGGCACCCGCGATGTCAGGGTGGAATGCGCCAGCCAGGTGGCATATGAGGATGGGCAGACGGCCCTGCGCGAGGTGAAGATTCACGTCGAGAACCGCGGTTGGCGGTCGTACGACGTGTCGGCGGCCGAGGCCCGTCTTGGGGCCAATCGGGCGACCTATGACCTGTCGGGCGGCGTCGAGATGACCGCCAGCGACGGACTCACGGCCATCGCTGATCGGGCCTCCTTTTCGGAACAGGAGCGACTCATGCAGGCCCCGGGGCCGGTCGAGTTCAGCCGCAACCGCATGTCGGGTGCCGGCATCGGCTTCACGTTCGACGAACGTCGCAACACGGTCTGGCTGCTTGACCAGGCGCTGGTCCGACTCGACGGCGAGGATGGTGCCGGACCGGCCCTCGATGTGGCGGCGGGCGCTGCCGGACTGGCACGCACAGAGCGCTACTTCCGCTTCGAACGCACGGTCCGCATGGAGCGCGAGGCGCAGGTCATCGAGGCCGATGAGGCCATGGTCTACCTGCTGCCCGAGCGTGACGAGCCGCACATCATTGAATTGCGTGGCCACTCGCGCATCGCCGGCGGTGAGGGCATGGGCGCGTTGCGCAGCATGCAGGCAGACGACATCAACCTCACCTATGCCGACGATGGTCGTACGCTGCAGTCGGCCACGCTGATTGGTCAGGCCTCGGTCGTGCTCGACTCGACCGAGGGCGCGGCAGGCCAGACGCTGTCGGGCACCAGCATCGAGTTGCAGATGGCACCGGATGGTGGCATCGCCGCGCTCACGGCGAACGATCGCGTCGCGGTCAGTCTTCCGGCCACGGGTGGTGGTCCGGCGCGGGCCATTCGATCCCAGAGGATGACTGGGTCAGGTGCCGCCGGGGCGGGGCTCAACGCGATGCGCTTCCAGGAGGCCGTGGAATTCCGCGAGGCCGCCGCCCAGGGCCGTGGTGCCCGTGTCGCCCGGGCGCGGACGCTCGAGGCCACCCTCGACGCGGCCGGGCAGTCGCTCGAGGAAGCCCGGTTTTCCGGGGGCTTCCTGTTTGAGGACGGCAGCCTGCGGGCCCAGAGCGCCGATGCCCGCTACGGGCTCGCCGCCGGCACCCTCGCGCTGAGCGGTGCCTCGGGTGGCACGGCGCCGTCGGTCAGCGACGACTCGCTGCGCATGGATGCCGACGCCATTGACGTCACGCTGTCCCCCCGGAAGATGTCGGCCAGCGGCCGCGTGCGTACGACGCTGCAGCCGACGCGCGGACGCCAGGAGGGCGGGCGCCGGCCCGGGTTGCTGACCGACGGCGACGCCGTCAATGTGCTGGCCTCGTCGCTGGTGTACGACGAAGCCTCCCGCACCACGGTGTTCAAGGGGGCGGCCCGCATGCTGCAGGGCCCGACGGTCATCCAGGCTGAAACCATCACGCTCGACGAAGCGAAGGGCAATCTGTTGGCCGTCGGTGGTGCCGTGACCTCGCTCGGCATCGCCACCACCGAGGGAGCGGCAGGGAAGCCCACCCTCGGCCGGGCCGACACTTTCCGCTACACCGATGAGACCCGGCGGGCGCTGTACGAGACCCGGGCGCAGTTCAACAGCGAGGCCGGCGACTTGCAGGCCACCCGCATCGAGCTGCAGCTGGCCAACACCGACAACGAGCTCGACCGGCTCGACGCACAGGGCACCGTCCAGGTGACGCTCGGCGTCCGCCGGGCCACGGGAAGCCGCCTGGTCTACCGGCCGGCGGACGCACGCTACGAAATCACCGGCACGCCCGGTCGGTTCGTCGATGCGTGCAACGAGTCGTCCGGGCGCACTTTGACGTTCTTCCGGTCGTCCGATAGAGTCATCATCGACGGCAACGAACAGGCCCGCACCGAAACCCGCGGGGGCAAGTGCCCCGGCCCGACGCCCTTCTGATGTCCACGCTCCGCACAGCACACCTGGTCAAGTCCTACGGCGGCCGCACGGTCGTGCGCGACGTCAGCCTCGATGTCCGGGCCGGCGAGGTCGTGGGCCTGCTCGGGCCGAACGGGGCCGGCAAGACCACCACGTTCTACATGGCGGTCGGGCTCACGCCGCCCGATTCCGGGGCGGTGCTGCTGGACGGGACCGACATCACCGACGACCCGATGTATGTCCGGGCCCGGAAGGGCATCGGCTACCTGCCGCAGGAGCCCTCGATTTTCCGGGGCCTGACCGTCGAGCAGAACATTCTGGCGATTCTTGAAACCCTGCCGCTCTCCCGCGCCGACCGCCGCCGTCGTGCCGACGAGCTGCTGCACGAACTCGGCCTCACACACGTGGCCCGGTCAGCGGCCTACACCCTGTCGGGGGGCGAGCGCCGACGCGCGGAAATCACCCGTGCCCTCGTGATGTCCCCGCGGTTCATTCTGCTGGACGAGCCGTTCGCGGGCATCGACCCCATCGCCGTCACCGAGATTCAGCACATCATCGGGCACCTCAAGGCACGGGGCATCGGCGTGCTCATCACCGACCACAACGTTCGCGAGACCCTCAGCATCACCGACCGGGCGTATATTGTGGCCGACGGGGCCATCTTCCGGGACGGCACGCCGCAGTCGCTGGCGGCCGACGAGGATGTGCGCCGCATCTACCTCGGCACCGACTTCCGGCTCGACTAGACTGCACCAAGTCCCGACATGGCAATCACCCAGCGACTGCAGGCCCGGCTCGCTCAGAAGCTTGTCCTCACGCCCTCGCTGCAGCAGGCCATCAAGCTGCTGCCGATGTCGACGCTCGAGCTGGCCGATCTGCTGACCCAGGAGGTTGTCGAGAATCCCCTGCTCGAGGAGACGCCGACCGACGAATTGCGTGCCACCGACGCGCAGACGGCGGCCGACCGCGAAGAGCCCGAGGCCACGCCGCCCGAGCGCAAGGACGACACCTGGAACGATGCCGACTACGAGTATTTTTTCGGCGACTATCTCGATGATGGCTACCGTTCGCGGGTCCCGATGGAGGTGCGCGAGCTGCCGCCGATCGAGAACACCCTCTCGACCACGCCGTCGCTGACCGACCACCTCGAGTGGCAACTGTCGATGCAGGCCACCACCGACCTCCAGCGTGCCATTGGCGAGGCCATCATCGGCAACCTCAACGACGATGGCTATCTGGTGGCGTCGGCCGAGGAGCTGGCCGCCATGGGGCCGTGGTCGCTCGAGGATGTCAGGGCCACGCTGGCGTTCTTGCAGGGGTTCGACCCCATCGGCGTGGCGGCTCGCGACCTGCAGGAATGCCTGACGCTGCAGGTCCGGCACCTCAAGCTCGAAGGCACCCCGGTCGAAGACATTGTCACCGCGCACCTGCGGCTGCTGCAGAATCACCAGGTGCAGGAGATTGCGCGGCGCATGGGCACCACCGTCGAGGCGCTGCGGCCGCACATCGAAATCATCCAGCGGCTCGACCCGAAGCCCGGCAGCCGGTTCAATCCGCAGCCCTCCCAGTACGTCATTCCGGACGTCTACATCACCAAGGTCGAGAACGAGTTTGTCGTCGGGCTCAACGACGAGGGGCTTCCGCACCTGCGCATCAGCCCCACCTATCGGCGGCTGCTCGACAAGTCCTCAGGCGATGCCAGCGAAGAGACCCGGGCGTATGTGAAGGACAAGTTCCGGTCGGCCCTGTGGCTGCTCAAGTCGGTCGAGCAGCGCCAGCGCACCATCCACAAGGTCGCCGCGAGCATTGCCCGCTTCCAGCGCGACTTCCTCGAGCACGGGGTCGAGCACCTGCGGCCCCTGGTGCTGCGGGACGTCGCCAGCGACATCGGCATGCACGAGTCGACAGTGAGCCGCGTGGTCACCAACAAGTACATCCACACGCCGCAGGGCGTGTTCGAGATGAAGTACTTCTTCCACAGCGGCATCAGCAGCACCGATGGCGATGCCGTCTCGTCGGTCAGCATCAAGAATCGCATCCGCAAGATCATCGAGGGGGAAGACCGGCGGCGCCCGCTGAGTGATGCCCAGATCGTGTCGTTGCTGCAGGCGCAGGGCCTGATGCTGGCGCGCCGCACCGTGGCGAAATATCGCGAAGAGCTCAGGATTCCGACGTCAACCCAGCGCAAGGGGCTGTTCTAGCCGTGTCCCCGCGCGCGCTGCACGTCACGGTTCGGGGGCTGCTGGCCGCCCATCCGGAACAGATTGGGCTGTCGCTGGAGCTGTTAGCCGGAGACGCGGGCCTCGACCGTCCGATCACGAGCCCGTCCATCCAGAAGACCGGCCTGGCCCTGGCGGGCTTTCACTCGTACCTGCAACCCGGCCGTGTGCTCATCTACGGCGAGAGCGAGCTGCAGTATCTCGAATCGCTGCCACTGGCCACCCGTCGCGCGGCGCTGGCGCATTGCTTTGCCACCGAGATTCCGTGTGTGCTGCTGAGCGGCGGGGGCAGTGTGCCCGAGGGATTGCGCGAGGAAGCCGAAGCTGCCGGCCTTCCGCTGCTCGTCACGCCCGCGCAGACGGCCGTGGCCATCAGCCGCATCTCGGCCCAGCTGGGCGACAGGCTCGCCGTGCGCGAGATGGTGCACGGCGTGCTGCTCGAGATTCTCGGACTGGGCGTACTGATTGTGGGGGAAAGCGGCATCGGCAAGAGCGAGTGCGCCCTTGACCTGGTGGGCCGCGGGCATCGGCTGGTGGCCGACGATACGGTGGAAATCCGCCGCCGCGAGGATATGACGCTGCTCGGCAGCTGCCCCCCGCTGACCCGCAACCACATGGAAGTCCGGGGCCTCGGCCTCATCAACATCCGCGACCTGTTTGGCGTCGCGGCCACCCGCGTCTCCAAGCGCATCGAGCTGACGGTGCAGCTCGAGCGCTGGGATTCAGCGCACGAGTACGACCGGCTGGGACTCGATGAGCTGACGCACGACATCCTCGGGGTACGGGTGCCGCTCATCCGGATGCCCGTGGCCCCCGGGCGCAACCTGGCCACGCTGGTCGAGGTGGCCGCCCGCAACCAGCTGCTCCGGAACCGGGGCATTCACGCCGCCCGCGCGCTGGCCGCCTCGCTCGAAGCCCGACTGGCGCAGGGCGCCGGCGCCGACGACAGCGACATGGGCGACGAAGACGAATCGGCGCAGGAGTCTCTGTGACACGTGTCAAGCCATCCAGGTTCGTCATTCTCACCGGGCTCTCCGGAGCGGGAAAGTCGAATGCCATCCACGCCCTCGAGGATCAGGGCTATTACTGCGTCGACAACCTGCCCGTGTCGATGCTGACCGGCATGGCGGCCTTCGCACGCGAGCGCCAGTCTCAGGGGCTCCGCGTCGCCGTGGTGGTCGACATGCGCGAGCCCCGGTTCACGGCCGACTTTCCCGATGTCCTGCAGCAGCTGCGGCAGCAGGCCGACTGGCGCCCGACCGTCCTGTTCCTCGAAGCCAGTCACGACGAGCTCATTCGCCGCTTCTCCGAAACCCGACGTCCGCATCCGCTGGCGACACGGCGACCGATGACCGAAGGACTGGCCGAGGAACGGGCCTCGATGCAGGGCATCAGGGCCTCGGCCGACCACATCATCGACACCACGACGCTCAACGTCCACGAACTGCGCTCGCGGGTGCTCAAGCTGGTGTCAGGCCGTCCGCAGGCCCAGGCGCTCGTGGTCACCTTCATGAGCTTCGGTTTCCACTACGGCGTGCCGACCGAGGCCGATCTCGTGTTCGACGTGCGGTTCCTCAAGAATCCCCACTGGGATGCCCGCCTCCGTCCGCAGACCGGCCGCGACCGCGCCGTCAAGCGCTTCATGCGCGAGCAGCCGCAGACGCAGCAGACCGTCACGCGGCTGTCGTCGCTGCTGCGGTTCCTCATTCCGCAGTACGTCAGGGAAGGGAAGGCCTACCTGACGGTAGCCATCGGCTGCACCGGCGGACGGCACCGTTCCGTCTACATGGCCGAAACCCTCCGCACCCTCTTCACGAAGCGTCGCGGCCTGACCCTCCAGGTCAAGCACCGCGAACTGGAGCGACAGGCATGACCGGCATCGTGGTCGTCACCCACGGACAACTGGCCGTCGAGCTGGTCACCGCCGCCGAGACCATCGTCGGCGATCAACCGCACATCACGGGGGTCTCGATCGGCTGGCACGACGATGCCGAAGTGGCGCGCCGGGCGATTGCCGACGCCATCGACCGGGTGCGCCCGGAGGCCGGGGGCGTGGTGGTACTCACCGACATGTTCGGCGGCACGCCCTGCAACCTGGCCATGACCTTCCTGCATCCCGACCGCGTCGAGGTGGTCACCGGCGTCAACCTCGCCATGCTGATCAAAGCGGCTCAGCTGCCCGAGGGCAGCGCGCTCACGCCCACAGCCCGGCTGCTGGCCGATCATGGGCGGCATGCCATCTGGGTCGCCAGCGAACTGCTGCAGTCGCAACCCGGCCCGGCCGAGTCGCGCTAGCCACCGACGGCCATGGCGTCCCGCGCGGTCACCATCTGCAACCCCCTGGGCCTGCACGCTCGTGCGGCGGCCAGGTTCGTCCAGCTGGCCTCACGGTTCTCGTCCCGCATCTCGGTCGAACGGGCAGGGCGGAAGGTCGACGGCAAGAGCATTCTGGGCGTCCTGCTGCTGGCGGCCGCCTCGGGTACGACCATCACCATCATGGCCGAGGGCGATGACGCCGAGGTGGCGCTCGATGAGCTGACGGCCCTCGTCGCGGCCGGCTTCGGAGAGCTACCGTGACGCGCTTGCACGGCCTCGGGGTCTCGACCGGCACGGCCCGCGGCGTCGCGCTCGTGCTGCAGCAGCCCGCCGACATCGTTCACTACGCCATTGACGCGAGCCGCGTCGCCCACGAGCAGGAGGTGCTGCGCCGCGCGTGCGACGAGGCCCGTGCCCAGCTGCACGAACTGCGCGTGCGCCTCGAGCAGGGGCCTGCGCGCGAACTGGCGCCGCTGTTCGACGCGCAGCGGCTCATGCTCGACGATCCCATGCTGATCGGGCGCGCCCTCGAGATCATCGGCGACGGTCACTGCAACGCCGCCTGGGCCCTCCACCTGGCGACGCAGGAAGTGCTGGCGCTGTTCGCCGAGGTCGACGACCCCTACCTCCGCGAACGCCGTCTCGACATGGCCGATGTCGCGGCGCGGGTGCAGGTGGCGCTGCGTCAGGATGGCGGCAGCGTGCGCGAGGCCCTGGCCTCCGTGGCCGCGCCCGCCATTCTCGTCACCGATGTGCTCAGCGCCTCGCTCGCCGCGCAGATCGACTGGACGCGCATCCGCGGCTGCGTGGTCGAAGAGGGCAGCCGCACATATCACACGGCCATCCTCGCCCGGGCGCTGCAGGTGCCAGCGGTGGTGGGCCTCACCGATGCCACGCGGCTCATCACGTCAGGCACGCCGCTGGTGATTGATGGCGACTCGGGCGCGGTAATGGTCGGTGCCTCGGCCGACGATACCGCAGTCTACGAGATGGCGACGCGGCACGGCGCTCCCGGCGTGCCCGAGCGACCGGGGCGCGGTGTGCAAACGGCGCCGCCGCATGGGCGGGCGGTCACCCGTGACCACGTGGAGATCGTGCTCGAGGCCAATCTCGAGCGGATTGACGACGCCCCGCGCGCGACCGCCGCCGGCGCCGACGGTGTGGGCCTCTTCCGGTCAGAGTTCCTGCTGGCAGGTCGACGCATCGAGGACGTGTCCGAGGACGAGCAGGTCGAGGCCTACCGGCGGCTGCTCGAGTCGGTGGCGCCCCGACGCGTCACCATTCGCACGTTTGACCTCGACGAGAGCCACGTGTCGCTGTCGGGCCGCACGGCCTACGGCAGTGGCCGGGGGCTGCGTGGCCTGCGGCTCGGGCTGGCGCAGCCCGACGTACTCCGCCGGCAGTTGCGCGCCCTGGCGCGCTCGGCCCCGGCGGGGCAGCTGCGCGTGATGTTCCCCTTCGTAACCACGGTCGACGAGATTCGGGCGGCGCGTGGGCACCTGGCCGACGCCTGCCGCGAGGTGGGCGTGCCGGTGATGCCGTCGGGCGCACTCATCGAGGTGCCGGCAGCGGCCATCGCAGCCGATCTGATGGCGGCCGAGTGTGACTTCCTGACCATCGGCACCAACGATCTGATCCAGTACACGCTGGCCGTCGACCGCATCGATGCGCGCGTGTCCGACCGCTACGAGCCCCTGCATCCGGCACTGCTGCGTCTGCTGAGGCTCATCACCCGCGCGGGACGCCGCCTGTCCATCCCGGTGTCGATCTGCGGGGAAATGGCCGCCGATGCGGCGCTGCTGGCCCTGCTCGTCGGGCTGGGGCTCCGCGAGTTCAGCATGGCGCCCTCGGCGCTGCCCGTCGCCCGCGAGGCCGTGGGCGGCCTCGACGCCTCTCAGGCGCGCCGCATGGCCCGCGAGGCGCTCGCCCTCGCCACCGCCGCCGAAATCGGCGATTATCTGGAAGACGCTCTCCGAGCGTCACTTGTGCAACACGGTCGCGCCTGATCCGCGCGACCGTCCGTGCAGATCCCCTGCACGTCAGCGTCAGTTGGAGCCGTCATGAAGCGTGTCGAGAAGCCCTGGGGCTTTGAATTGTGGTGGGCACAGACCGACCGGTATGTGGGCAAGCTCATTCACATCAACAAGGGACAGGCCCTGAGCCTCCAATACCACAACAGGAAGGACGAGACGATCTTCGTCCACGCTGGCCGGATTCTGTTCGAGATGCAGGTGGACGGCGTGCTGACCCAGCGCGAGATGGGCCCCGGAGAGGCCGTGCATGTCACGCCCCCGACGGTGCACCGCATGACGGCGCTCGAAGACGCCGATGTGTTCGAAGTGTCGACCCCCGAGACCGACGATGTCGTCCGTCTCGAGGATCGGTATGGGCGTTCCAGCTAGCCGGGCGGCTGGCTAGAAGGGAATATCGTCGTCGGTGACAGGGGCGGGCTCGCGCATCGGTTCGTCATAGCCGCTGCTGCTTCCGCCCCGTTCCGCGCGCTCGCCTCCACCGCGGCCGCCACCGAGAAACTCGATGCGGTCAGCCCTGATTTCGGTGGTGTAGTGCTTCTGCCCGTCCTTTTCCCACTGACGGGTCTGCAGGCGTCCCTCGACAAAAATCTGCGTGCCCTTGGTCAGGAAGCGGCTGACCGAATCGGCATTCCGGAAGAGCGCCACACGGTGCCATTCGGTCTGTTCCTGCTTCTGCCCGTCCTTCATCCAGGTCTCGGTGGTGGCGAGACTGAAGTTGGCCACGGCCGCCCCGCTGGGCAGGTGCCGGACTTCGGCGTCCTTCCCGAGATGCCCCACAAGAATCACGCGATTTACACTGCCCATGCTGGTGTCCGTTCTCTCAAAACCCTGACCCAGCCGTGCTGAGCCCTGGTCCCGCGCCCCGTGCGCGGAGGTGTGCTGACTGGCTCGCTAGCGCGGCGGCCTGGCGCGCGACAACCGATCGATGCTCTGCTTGCCGAGGCGAGCCACCTCGGCATCGGGAAACGTCTTCAAGAGTTGTTCCCACGACTCTCGGGCCTTGTCGGACTGGCCCATCCGCTCGAAGGCCATGCCCCGCTTGTAGTAGGCGTCGGGCACCTTGTCGGCCTTGGGATAGTTGGCAATCACGCGGTTATAGGCCTCGAGCGCCTCGGTGAACTTGCCGTCGGCATACTGGCACTCGCCGATATAAAACTGCGCATCGTCTGCCGCCTCGCTGCGGGGAAAACTGCGCAGGTAGGCGCTGAACCCTTCGATGCACAACGTCCACTGGCCGGCCGTGTAGTCGGTCCACGCGGTGTCGTACAGGCGCTGTGGAGAAATCCCCGGACCAGCGGGCCCCGGGGTGGGCGCTGGTGCGGGTGCAGGCACGCCGGGGGCAGGAGTGGTGCCGCTGGACGGTGCCGCGTTCGGGTCGCTGAGGAGCGCGTCTGGTGAGGGGGGCGGCGGATAGGTGGGGATGGCCAGGCGCAGCGCCTCGACTTCCTGTGACAGCGAGGTGATCCGCACGTTCGTCTCGTCGACGCGCGCCCGGACGACCCGAAGGTCGCCAGCCACCTGGTCGATGCCGAGCTTCTGATCGGCAAAGCCCTTCCGTGTAGCGCCGGTCTGGTCGTCGGCCCTGGCCGAGATCTGCTTGAGGGTGTCGGCGAGCGTGGCGAGGGCCTCGACCAGCTGCTGCTGCAGCTGCTGGGTCTGTTCCTGCAGCATGCGGATGTCGGCCATCATCTGCATCTCGCGGCGCGACTGGGCCTGCGAGGGCACAGCCGCCAGCAGCACGCAGGCGAGGGCGGCACAAATGGGTCGGGAACGCCGGGTCATGCGCTTCATGTTACCCGGTTACTTTGCCGTAATCACAAAGTGCGCGCGGCGATTCTTAGACCAGGCCGACTCGTCGTGGCCCTGGTCGAAGGGGAACTCCTTGCCGTAGCTGACCGTGCGCACCCGTTCGGCGGGAATTCCCAGCGACAGCAGGTAGGTGCGGGCCGCCAGCGCCCGGCGCTCGCCGAGGGCCAGGTTGTATTCGGCCGTGCCACGCTCGTCGCAGTGCCCCTCGATGGTGATCTGCCAGCGGGCATTGCGCCGCATGACGTCAGCGTTCTCCTGCAGGACCTGCTGGCTGGCGGCGTTGACTTCCGAACTGTCGAGGTCGAAGAACACCGGCTTGAGCACGCCGCTGCGGTTGAGGCTGTCGAGGTCATCCGGCAGGTCTGACGCCTTGATGGCCTCAGGCTCGGGCGGCACCGGCATGGGCTCATCCACCGGACGCGGCGGCGGGGGAGGCGGCGCGGGCGCGGTGGTCATGGCCGGATCTGCCGGCGGCGGGGCCGGGCGTTCGACGCTCGGCACCTTCTTGGCGCATGCCGCCAGCGTGACGGTGAGCAGCAGCACAACGGCCAGGGGTTTCCACAGGGTGCGTGTCATGGGTGTCTCGTCTCGTGAGTCAGGGGGTGCCGAGGCTATCGGGACCAGTTCGGGGTGAAGTTGTTGCCGTCGCGGGTGATCTGGCGGATGTTGCGGCCGTCACGGTCCACCGTGAAGATGTGCGACCGTCCCGCCCGGGTCGACATGAACGCCAGGTGTCGGCCGTTCGGCGACCAGGCCGGACTTTCGTTGGTGCCCTCGCCAAACGTGATCTGGCGCACCAGGCCGTCCGCCAGGCTCAGGATCTTGATGTCGAACCCGGGGCCGGTGCGGGACGCAAACGCAATCTCGTTATAGGGGGCCGGTGACCACGTGGCGCGGTCGGCATATGACTCGAACGTGAGTCGCCTGAGGCCCGTGCCATCGACGCCCACCACGTAGACCTGCGGCGAGCCGCTGCGGTCGGAGGTGAAGGCGATCTGGGTCCCGGCGGGCGACCAGGTCGGGGTGGAATCGATGGCCGGGTTGTCGGTGAGCCGGCGGATGTCCGACCCGTCGCGGTTGGCCACATAGATCTCCGAGTTGCCATCGCGGGTCGACATGAACGCCAGCTGGCGGCCGTCGGGTGAGAAGACCGGCAGGAAGTTCTGGCCGACGCCCTTGGTCGGCTCCTCGAGCGTGCCGGCAAAGATGTTCGAGATGAGCACATCGGGCAGCGTCCGTCGGTACGACGTATACGCAATCGAGCGGCCATCGGGCGACCAGCTGGGGGTGATGTTCAGGTTGCGATTGACCGTGATTCGCCGCTGGTTGGCCCCGTCATAGTCGGCGATGTAGATCTCCTTGACCTCGCGCCGTTCGACGGTGTTCGCCACCGGGTCGCGATTGCGATCGGACGAGAACGCCAGCTTCGTGCGCGCCACGCCCTTCAGGCTGCGCTGGGTCTCGTGAATCTCATCAGCCATTGTGTGCGCGTACAGCCGGGGATTGGTCGCCGCCCCGGAGTATTCGCGTCCGAAGCTCTGCTGCTGCGCACGGACATTGAACAGCCGCAGCTCGACCCGGATGCCCGACTCCACTTTCTGCACGGTGCCCATGACCAACCCGTCGGCCCCGAGCTCGCGCCAGCGCGCAAAGGGCACCTCGGCGAGCGTCCGTGGCATCGTAATCGACCGATAGGTGTCGCGCGGAATCATGTAGAACTCGCGCTCGAAGTTGAGGTCGTCCCACAGCACCTGTCCGATGGTGGCTGCCGCCTCCTGTGTCTCCTTGTCCGGGGTGAGGGCGATCAGATCAGGTACGGCCAGCCGGGGCGGCGTGCCCGGCTCGCCCGTGATGCGGAGTTCGATGCTGCTGGGCTGCGACGCGGGGGCCTGGGATGCCGGCGGGGGCTGGGGGGCCTGCCGGGCCCAGAGGCCGCCGCCGAAGCCTGCGGCCACCAGGGTCGCCATCAGCACAGCGCGACCCGGACGAAGCAGCGCGCGCAGCCAGTGCAGTCGGACAGGGGTGAACATGCAGAGGTCCTATCGGATGTAGCTGAAACTCAGGTGCACGGTCAGGCGATCGCCCGTGTAGCCTGCCGGCAGGGGCGGCAACTGGCGGGTGAGGGCCAGCGACCGCTGGGAAAAGTAGTCAAGCGCCTGCACCCCGCTCGATTTTTCAACTTCGACGTTGGCGATGCGCCCGTCACGCTCCACGACAAACTTGACGAGCGTCGTGCCCTCGGCCCCCTGGCGGGAGCTCCAGTTGCGGGTGACCAGGTCGATCATGGTGGCCAGGTATTCAGGGCAGCAGAAGTTGGCGACGTCAAGATAGCCCCCCGTGCCGCCGCCGCCGGATGAGAGCCCGAACCCCTGCCCTCGACCCGCCGTCTGCGCCACCGTGTTGCCGGCCTGCACTTCCGCCCCCTTGGTGGGCGTGCGTCCTTTCGGGTCCCGGGCCGAGGTGGCAGCCGTCGTGGCGGGGCGCCGGGGCGCCTCCTTCTTAATCTCGACCATCTCCGGGGCCTTGGCCGCCGGCGGCCGCACCGGCTCGACCGGAGCCCTGGCCTCAACCGGCACGGCTTCCTGCACGGGGCGTCCCCCCAGCGTATTCAGGCCTCCGTCCCGGGGGCCGACGGCACCGCCGAGGCTGATCTGCATGACCACGTCGTCCTCGGGCGCGGCGCGCTGCCCGAGCCATGTCGAGGGCAGCACCAGGACCAGGGCCATCAGGCCCGCATGCAGCAGCGCCGACCAGCCAAGCGTGGGCCCCAGCCGCTGGGGCTCTCGTGCCCGCTCGACGAGGACGGCCGAGACGGCATCCACCTCAGCGGCCTCCCCGGGCGCGCTCGGCCGGCATGGCGACGATCCCGACGCGCTCGATACCGCCTTCCTTGAGCCGATCCATCACCCGCATCAGCTCCTGCAGCTGCACCGTACCGTCACCACGGAGAAATACCTCTTTCTGCTCGCGGTTCAGTATGCGCTGACGCACGCGCTCAGCCAGCACGTCGCCCGGAATGGCTTCATCGTCGATGTACACATTGCCCGTGTCGCGATACGTGGCCGGGACCGTGATGTAGAGCCGCTCCTCGGACATGCGCTGCGCCGATCGCGCCACCGGCAGATTGACCTCGACACCCCGTTGGAGCATGGGCGCCGCCACCATGAAGATGATGAGCAGCACCAGCATCACATCCACGAGGGGAATGACGTTGATTTCCGACAGCGAGGTCGTCACGCGACGACCGCGGCCGCGGCGGCCCCCGGAGGGTTCGGCGGGCGTCAGGACTTTCGGCACTAGCTGAAGTTCCTTTCGCAGATGTTCAGGAACTCGAGGGCGAAGTCATCCATCTCGGTGGCCTGCGCCTTCACGCCCGAGGTGAGATGGTTGTAGAAGTAGACGGCCGGGATGGCCGCGAACAGCCCCATGGCGGTCGCGATGAGCGCCTCGGCAATGCCGGGAGCCACCACCGAGAGGTCGGTCGATCCCTGCGCCCCGATGTTTGAGAACGCCGTCATGATGCCCCACACCGTGCCGAACAGCCCGATGAACGGGGTGATGCTCGCGGTGGTTGCCAGGAAGGTGATCTGTCGTTCGAGCTTGGCGACCTCGGCCGAGGACGCGCGCAACAGCGCACGGTCGATGGCGTTGAGGCTGCGAATCGTCGGACGCGCCGGTGCACCGGCGTCGGCACCCGAGGCTGGGGCAGGAGACCGGAGCTGGCCGTTCAGTTCCGCAAACCCGGCCTGGAACATGCCGACCAGCGGGCTGGCCGACAGGGAAGGGCAGACCGCCTGGGCATCCGAGAACTTCGCGCTGGTGCGGAAGGCCTGCAGGAACTGGGCTGACTGCCGTCGGGCGCGACCAAGCGCGACCAACCGGCCTGCGATCACCGCCCAGGCCACTACAGAAAAGATGACCAGAATGACGAGCACCACCTGAGAGACCAGGCTGGCGTCGGCAATCAGGCGGACAAAATCACTGCTGGGGGCTGCAGCGGGCACAGCACTGCCTCCGAATCCGTCTCGATTGGGATGTGCGCTGCTGGGAAGGAGCGCGATACCGTGCAAACCTAACACGCCTCGAGAAAATCTGTCAAACCCGTGATAGGATTCCAGTTTCCCAAAGACACGCGTGCTCGGCTGCCGCGTCGTCTCATGTCCATGATCCGCTACCTCTCCATCCGCAACCTGGCGGTCATCGAGTCGGTGGCCGTAGAGTTTGATACCGCGTTCAACGTACTCACCGGAGAGACCGGCGCAGGCAAGTCGATTCTTGTCGAGGCCGTCGGTCTGCTGCTGGGCGGACGCGCCGCCCAGGACCTGCTTCGCACCGGTGCCGAGGTCGCCACCGTCGAAGCCGTTTTCGAGACGGCCGATGGCCGCGAGGTCATCGTCAAGCGGGAAATTACGGCGCAGGGCCGCAGCCGGGCCTTTATCGACGGTGCGCTGGCCACCGCCGGCAACCTCCGGGAACTGGCCGCCTCCCTCGTCGAACTGCACGGACAGCACGAACATCAGCAGTTGCTCGATCCGGCGCAGCACCTCCTCGTCCTCGACGATCTTGCCGGGCTCTCATCGCAGCGGGATCAGCTGGCGCAGGCATTCGCCCAAATCCTTTGGCTCCGCCAGCGCCTCGACCGCCTGCGGATGGATGACCGCGAGCGCCATGCGCGACGGGAACTGGTGGAGTTCCAGCTCGGAGAGCTGGCGCGGGCCCAACTGGTTCCCGGAGAAGATGACGCGCTCGGCGCCGAACGGCAAGTCCTGCGGAATGCCGACCGCATCCAGCGCCTGTGCCAGGAAAGCTACGGTGACCTCTACGACGGCGAACACGCGGCGCTCGATGCCCTCGAGCGCGTGTGGAAGCGCGTCGCCGACCTCGCCACCTTCGACGAGCGTTTTTCTCCCGCGCTGGCCGCCCGGGACGAGATCAAGGCCCAGCTGGCCGATCTGGCCATCACCATCCGCGACTACGCCGACGGCGTTGAAGGGTCTCCCGCCCGGCTGCAGGATGTCGAGGACCGACTCGCCCTGCTGGACCGGCTCAAGCGGAAGTACGGCCCCACGCTGGCCGACGTCATCCGTCGGCGTGATGAGCTTTCGGAGGAACAGGCCCTGCTGACCTCGGTGGGGGAGAGTGACGGCCAGTTGCACGAGACACTGCGCGCACAGGGGCTGCAGTTCCTCGCCCTGGCGCGCGAGCTGTCCGACCGACGCCGGCAGGCAGCCCGGACCTGCGCGGCCGCCCTCGAGGCCCAGCTGGCCGAACTCGCCATGCCGCACGCCCGATTCGAGGTGCGCCTCCAGACCGAAGAAGCCGAGTCGCAGTGGCACGAGCGGGGCATCGATTCCGCCGAGTTCTTCCTGTCCGCCAACGTCGGCGAAGACCCGCGCCCCATGGCCCGCATCGCCTCGGGTGGCGAGCTCTCGCGTGTCATGCTGGCGCTCAAGACGCTCGCCGCCGAAAGTGCCAGCCGTTCGGGCGGTGCCCCCCGGACCTTGATCTTCGACGAGGTGGATGCCGGCATTGGCGGGCGAGTGGCCACCGTCGTCGGCGAGAAGCTGGCCGCCCTGGGCCGGCAGCATCAGGTGCTCTGCATCACGCACCTGCCGCAGGTCGCGGCCAGCGGACGGACACACTTCCTGATCCAGAAACAGACGGACGCCGGACGGACGGTCACGTCGGTGGAGCGGCTGTCACGACAGGCACGCACGGCCGAACTGGCCCGCATGATGGGTGGCGCCGACGCCGGGGCGCAGGCGCTCGCTGGAGCCGAGGAGCTGCTGCGGGCAGCCGAGGCGAAAGGCGAACAGAAGCCAAAAGCGAAAGGCGAAAGTCCTCGGGGGCGAAAGACCACGTGAAGTACTTCATTGAAACCTACGGCTGCCAGATGAATGTCCACGACTCGGAGCGGATGGCCGGCCTGCTCGAGCAGTCGGGCTACGACCCCGCCGAGTCTGACCGCGACGCCGACATCGTCGTGGTCAACACGTGCAGCGTGCGCGAACGTGCCGAGGAGAAGCTCTACACCCGCCTCGGCGAGCTGCGCGAGATGGCCCGGGAAACCGGACGCGACCCGATTGTCGCCGTCACCGGATGCGTCGCCCAGCAGGAAGGAGAGGCGCTGCTCAAGCGCTCCCCGGGCATCATCGATCTGGTTGTCGGCACGCAACGCGTCAAGATGCTGCCGATGCTGATTGCCGAACAGCAGGCCCGGCGTTCTCCCGAACCACTCATCGACGTGACGACGCCCTACGACGAACCGTCATTCCCCCTGGGCATCACCAGGCGGGCCGACGCCGTGAAGGCCTACGTCACGATCATCGAAGGCTGCAATGATTTCTGCGCGTTCTGTGTCGTTCCGTACACCCGCGGTCACGAGCGCATGCGCCCGAAGGCCGAGATCGTGCGCGAGGCCCAGGAAGCGGCGGCATCGGGACGGAAGGAAATTCAACTACTTGGCCAGATTGTGAATCACTATCAGGCCCCTGACGACCCGGCCTGCGACTTTCCCGCACTCCTCGAGGCTGTGCACGAAGTACCGGGGATCGAACGCATCCGGTTTGCCAGTCCGCACCCCCGGCATACGACGCCTCGACTGATCGAGGCCGTCGCCTCGCTTCCCAAGGTCTGCAAGCACATGCACCTTCCGGTGCAGTCGGGCTCGACCCGTGTGCTCAAGGCCATGCGTCGCCGCTATTCCCGAGACGAGTACCTCGACACCGTCGCACGCATCCGTGCCGCCATTCCCGGGGTGCAGCTGTCGACGGACATGATTGTCGGCTTTCCCGGAGAAACCGACGAAGACTTCGCAGACACGCTCTCCCTGGTCGAAGCCGTCCGCTATCACAGCATCTTCTCGTTCAAGTATTCGGAACGCCCCAACACGCTCGCCTCGAAACGCATGCCGGACGATGTGACCGAGGATGAGAAGACGCGGCGCATCGTGGCGCTGCAGCAGATGCAGCGCCGTATTCAGTGGACGCTGCACGAAGCGTCGGTGGGGAAGCCGGTCGAAGTGCTGGTCGACCACATCAGCCGTCGCCGCGACTGGGAACTCTCGGGACGCACCAGCGGCAACACCGTCGTCAACTTTCCCGGCGATCCTGCACTCGTGGGTTCACTGGTGCAGGTCACCATCAAGCGCGCAGGCCCCAACAGCGTGTGGGGCGAACTGGAAGGACATCCTCGTGCTCATTGAGATGAACGTCAAAGGCCTGATGGTCGACCCCATCACCAATATGCCGATCGTGATCCTGAAGGACAGCGACGGTGAGAAGGTGCTCCCGATCTGGGTCGGCGTCTTCGAGGCCAATGCCATCGCGTTGCAGATCGAGAACGTGCAGACCCCGCGTCCGATGACCCACGACCTGCTGAAGAATGTCATCGACGACATGCAGGCCCGAGTGGAGCAGGTGGTCATCAGTGACGTGACCGAGAACACCTACTATGCGGTGCTGCACCTCACGACGCCCTCGGGACCGGCGGTTGTTGACGCCCGCCCCAGCGATGCGATCGCCCTGGCCCTGCGCAGTCGCGCGCCGATCATGGTCGACCCCAAGGTGCTCGAACAGGCCCGCAGCGTCGACATTGCCAGCGAAAAACAGGACACCGAACGCCTGCAGCACTGGCTCGAGGCCCTCGATCCTGACGATCTGGGCAAATACAAGATGTAGCACTGTCGGCCCGCCGACATTGCCCGTAACGTATTGATTCCACAGCCATCACGCGCAACAAATTAGCGGTGCGACCGGTCGGCGCCGGACGCGTCGACCTTGACGACCTCTGATGCGCTGCCTACAATAGGCGGCGCCTGGTATTGCCCGATGATTCTTGCCATTGCCAACCAGAAAGGTGGGGTGGGAAAAACCACCACCACCATCAACCTTGCGGCGGCCCTGGCAATGCGCGGCAAGTCGACGCTGCTGATCGACCTCGATCCCCAGGGCAACAGCAGCATGTCCTTCGCCGACCCCCGCACGTTCGAGCGGCACATGTACGACCTGCTGATCGACCCGTCGGTGTCGTTTTCGGACATCGTCATCCGGACCAACGTGCCCAACCTGTCACTGGCACCTGCACGCATTGCGCTCGCCAAGATCGAGTCGCGTATGGCAGGAGACATGGATGCCCCCTTCAAGCTGAAAGACCGACTGGCGGCAGTGCGCGACCATTACGACCACATTGTCATAGACTGCCCGCCGGCGCTGGGCCTGCTGACCATCAACGCGCTGGTGGCCGCGACCCATCTGCTGGTGCCCATCCAGTCGTCCTACTTCGCACTGGAAGGGACTGATGACCTGCTCGAGACCTTCGAGAAGGTGCGCCAGCGCCCCAATCCTGAACTCAAGATGCTGGGCGTCGTCATCACCATGCACGACCGGCGCACCGCCCTCGGGCGCGACATTCAGGACCGGATTCGCAGTGTGTTTGGAGACCAGGTGTTCAAGACCGTGATCAGCAAGAGCGTCCGACTGGAGGAAAGTCCGGCGTATCGGGAATCAATCTTCAGCTTCGCTCCAGACTCCACGGGGGCTGCCGATTATTACCGTCTGTGCGAGGAGGTGCTTGATCGTGTCTAAACGAGGACTGCCAGCCACGTTGCGCATGCGGCATGACGCGCACTATGTCGACACTCTGGCGGCGCCCTCGGGCGTCCCGGTGGGCCGCATGGTGCCGATAGACAGCATCGACCCGAATCCCGACCAGCCGCGACAGGCCATGGGCGACCTGTCGGAACTGGTCGCCTCGGTGCTCGAGAAGGGCATCATCGAGCCGCTGATTGTGCGTCAGCGCGGGGCCCGCTATCAGATCATCGCCGGCGAGCGTCGCTACCAGGCCGCCTCTCAGGCGGGGTTGACCGAGCTTCCAGTGGTGGTGCGGGATGTGGATGATGCCGAGATGCTCGAGCTGGCGCTCGTCGAGAACATTCAGCGGAAGGACCTGACGCCATTCGAAGAATCCGAGGCCCTGACCGCCTTATCCCAGCGTTGCGGCTACACCCACGAAGACCTCGCAAAGCGACTCGGGAAGTCGCGCACCACGATCACCGAGCTGCTGACCTTGAGCGGGATGCCGCCTGAGGTGCGGAAGGTCTGCCGACTGGCTGGCATCCACAGCAAGTCGGTGCTGCTGCAGATTGTGCGCCAGGGCGACGCTCAGAAAATGCTGGCACTGGTCGAGCGGCTCGTCAGGACCGGCGATGCCACGCGCGACCAGGTGCGCAAGGAAGTGGCGGCCCCCAGGCCAGGTCGTCCCAAGCCGTTTGTCTTTGCGTTCAAGCCGACGAGCAAAGCGTTCGATCTGAAGCTCAGTTTCCGGAAGAAGGAAGCGTCCCGCGAGGAAGTGATTGCGGCGCTGGAGGCGATTCTGGCCGATCTGCGAACGGCCGGCGGGGGTGAGTCGACGCCGTCGTAGCGTGTGGATGCGGGTCTTTCTGATTCATGATCGCCATAAGTTAACATAATCATTATTATCAGACGTTATATAAAACCAGGCCGTAAGCACGCTGTTGACGTTCCGCTCTACGGTTTTATCGGAAATGCCCTAACCAGGACGCCCCGGCGCGACTACCATCCCCGGGACATCGCGCCGTCCGCACCAGACGACCCGCTACCGCCCAGCGGGTGCGCCAGCACCTCGGGCACCGGCACACCCAGGCACTCGTAGACCCGACGCACGTGCGACCGGAACAACCGGTCAAACACCGCGTCGAGCGCCGACGAGTGGTCGTCGCCATACCACCAGAACCAGTCCGACCCTTCGGCCGCCAGCAGCGACTCATACGCCGCATCCGCCGCCGCATCAGGAACCAGCGCCGACTGGCGCTCCCACACCGACCGCGCCCGCGCCAGCACCGTCCAGGCCCGGCGATCCTCCTCATGACCGGCCCACACGGAAAAATCCGCGTGAATCCATGAGCCGGGCACCACGTGGTGCAGCCTGCCCGTCACGCCCGGCCCGGACACCGCCTCGCTCATCGTCACCGCCCGGATGTCGTCGGCCCCCTGCAGACGGCCATACAGGGCCCGCAGGAACGGCCGCCCCCCGTCGGCGTAGTGTTCCCAGGCATTCTCCCCGTCGAGCACAATCGCCACCAGCGGATCGCCCTCGCCCCCCTGCGCCGCATAGCGCTCACCGGCGTCGCGCAGCCGCCACAGCAGGTCATCCGCCGCATGGTCCGCCGACCACGACTGGTACACAAACCCGATGCGGTCCGACAGCACCTGATCCCGGAACACCACCCGCACCCGTTCACCCGCCACGGGCAGCGACCACGGCCGATACAGCAGCGCCGCGCGTTCCGGGCGCCCGTCATGGTCACGGGTCAGCGGCTCGCCCAGCGACCGCGCCAGCACATGTTCGTCCGAGGCGACCCACGAAAACCCTTCGGCGGCCGCCATCTGGAGCACCGCATCCGACAGCCCCCCCTCCGAAGGCCAGAGTCCCGCCGGCCGCTGACCGAACACGTCCAGGTGCGCCCGGACAGACCGCGCCAGCTGCTCACGGGCATCACGCGGCCACCGGAACGGCTCGTCCGGTCGTGGGGCCGACGGGTGGACCGCTTGGTGCGCATCGGTGTCGCAGAGCAACGGCAGGATGGGGTGATAGAACGGCGAGGTCGACAGTTCCACCTGCCCGGAAGCGGCGGCCTCCCAGTACGCCGGCACCGTTGACCGCAGCAGTTCGGCTTCGACCTCCGCCAGGATGTGCTTGTCGGCCTCGCTGAACGCGCGCCCGCGGGCGCAGAGCGCCTGCAGGCGCGGGTCACGCGCCAGCCAGTCGGGATCCATCCAGGCGAGCGTGTGCCACACCTGCAGGTCGCGGAACTCCTCCGTCGACCACTGCCCTGCCTCGAGCCGTCGGGCATGTAGGTCGGCGTAACGGGGATAGGGCGCCATCATCCGGTGATACGGCGCGTGGAATCCCTGCGACACCAGGAACGCGCGGTCGTCTTCCGTCAACTGGTCCGCCGGGACGTCGCGCACCTGGCGAAGGCGGTCGTCCGTGCGGCCCTCAACGTAGTCGAGCAGTTGCCGGGTCAGCGAGGGCACGAGGTTGACGGTCACCCGCACCCGCGGATACTCGCGCACCAGGTCGACCATGCCGCGGTAGTCCTTGAGCGCATGCATGCGCACCCACGGCAGCACGCTCTGCCCGGACACGGGGTCGCGGTAATCGGGCTGGTGCATGTGCCACAGCAGGGCAAGACGAATCATAATGAGAGGACCTCATGAAGACGCTTGACCGCTACATCATCCGCGAGGTGCTGCCTCCGTTTGCGATTGCGCTCCTGGTCTTCACCTTCATCCTTATTATCCCGTTCATCATCGAACTGGCCGAGCAGATGATCGCCAAGGGCGTCCCCTGGCCCACGCTGCTGCGGCTCATGGTGACGCTGCTGCCGTCGGCCCTGGCGCTCACCATTCCGATGGCGCTGCTGATTGGGATACTGGTGGCCTTCGGCCGGCTGTCCGCCGACCGGGAAATCGTCGTGCTGCTGGCATGCGGCATCAGCCCCTACCGACTGCTCCGCCCCCTGGCCGTGCTGGCGGTGGCGGCGTGGGCCGCCTGCTCGTGGGTCATGCTGCGTGCCATGCCCGATGCCAACCAGGCCTTCCGGGAGATGACGCTGCAGATTGTGGCCGACCGGGCCGAGGGCGAAGTCAGGCCCAGGGTCTTCTTCGAGGACTTCCCCGGCCTCGTCCTGTACGTACGGGACATTCCCCAGACCGGCGGCTGGCAGCAGGTACTTGCGGCCGACACCAAGGACCCGTCCCAGCCCGTGCTCTTCCTCGCGCAGGCCGGACGCATGCTCGTCGACCGCGAGGCCCGGACCATCCAGATGGTGCTCGAGCACGGCGCACGCCATACGACCTCGGCCCAGCATCCGGAGCAGTATGAAGTGCTGCGGTTCGAGCGCATGGTCGTGTCGCTCGATCCAGAAAGCGTGTTCCCCCGCACCGGCCCGGCCCGGGGCGAACGCGAGATGTCGATTCCCGAGCTGCAGGAACGCATCCGCGCGCTCGAGGCGGCAGGTCAGTCGCCCCACAACCCCATCATGGAGATTCACAAGAAGTTCTCCATCCCGGTGGCCTGCTTCGTCTTCGCCCTGCTGGGGCTCGCGCTCGGCGTCTCACACCGCAAGGACGGCAAGCTGGCCAGCTTCGTCCTTGGCATCGGCGTCATCTTCATCTACTACGTGATCATGTTCACGGCGCAGGCGATGACCAAGGGCAAGCTGGTGCCGGCCTGGCTGTCGATGTGGCTGCCGAACATCGTCCTCGGCGTGGCGGGTGCCTGGCTGCTCGTGTCGCGCACGCGCACCGTCGACCGCCCGATGCACCTGTCGTGGCCCGCATGGCTGAGGCGCCCGGGCGCACGGTCCGCAGCGCCGTCGGCCGCCCCCACCACCCCATCAGCCGCGGGCCTGCCATCGGCCTCCACGGGGCCAGCCGTCCCCGGGTGGACCTCGTGGCTCTCGTGGCTGCAGCCGACGATTCTCGATCGCTACGTTGGCCGCCGCTACCTCCATGTCCTGCTCATGACCATGGTGGCCATGCTCGGGCTGTTCTACATTTCCACGTTCATCGATCTCTCGGACAAGTGGTTCAAGGGACAGACGACCCTTGGCCAGCTGGCCTCGTTCCTGTGGTGGTCGACGCCGCAGTTCCTGGCCTACATCATTGCGCTGGCGGTGCTCATCTCGGCCCTGGTGACCATCGGCATCCTCACGAAGAACAGCGAGCTCATCGTGATGCGGGCCTGCGGCGTCAGCCTGTATCGCACGGTCGTGCCACTCGTCGCCTGTGCGGCGCTGGCGAGCGGCGTGCTGTTCACCATGGAAGAGCGGATCCTGGCCATGGCCAACCGCCGGGCCGACCAACTGCGCCACATCATCCGTGGTGGTTCGGCCCAGACGTTCGACGTGCTCAACCGCAAGTGGGTCGTGGGCCGCGACGGTGAGGTCTACCACTACCAGCGCTTCGACCCCCGCACCCGTGAGCTGAGCGGCGTCTCTCGGTTCGACTTCGATAGCGAGTCGCACGAGCTCGCCGCCAGGACCTATGCCGCCCGTGCCGTCTACGCCCCGGGAGACGGGGCCGAGTCTGAGGGGCACTGGACGCTGGCCGGCGGATGGAGGCGCACGTTCACGCCGGAACGCGATGCCTTCGAGCCGTTTGCCGAGCGTCAGAGCCCCATGGAGCCGGCCGATTACTTCATGACCGAGATTCCTGAGCCGCGCCGGATGAACCACCGGCAGTTGCAGACCTATATCAACGACCTGCGCCAGAGCGGCTACGACGTGCGCGAGCACGAGGTCGAGCTGCACCGCAAGACGGCCTTCCCGTTTGTCACCCTCGTGATGACCTGCATTGCGATCCCCTTCGCCGTCACCACGGGACGCCGGGGGGCGATGTACGGCATCGGCATTGGCATCGCGCTGGCGCTGCTCTACTGGACCATGATTTCCGTCTTCGCGGCGCTGGGGGCCAGCGGCGTCATGAGTCCGTTGCTCGCGGCGTGGGCGCCCAACCTGCTCTTCGGCGCGGCGGGCCTCGCGCTGCTGCTTACGGTGCGGACCTGACATGGCCAACCAGTTCCCGGGACGACGGAACACCATCCGCACCGTCATTGCGGCCACCTCCCTCGTCAGCTCGCTGATTGTGATTCTGCTGGGCTTTGCCCTGCTGGTCGGCACCATCCAGCGCGGCACCCCGTCGGTCGACGGCATGCGCCTTTCCCTCGCCGTACTGGGCCTCGGTGGAGGGCTGCTGGCCACCGGCATCGCGCTGATGATCTGGGAAACGGCAGAGCGCTACAACCTGCCCAAGTAGCGTGGCCAGCGGGGCGCGCCTGCTCTGCCTAGCGCTTGCCCGCGGCGAGGTGGAAAATCACGAGGCTGCCCTGATGTGCCGGGCGGTGGTTGACCGTATCCACCACCAGCAGCACCCGGTCGACACGATCGAGCGCCGGCTGGTTCGCGGACCCGCCCACTGGCCGGAACCTGCTCAGCGGAATCTCGTACTCCCGGGCGACCTGGTCGATATAGACACTGCTGCCCCACCGCTCGCCATCGGGCGACTGGCTGGGGTGCCGCAGCTGCACCGACAGGCGCATCGGCTGATCCGCGCGGGCACGCAGCAGCAGCCGATCGGTCCCCGTCAGGTCCAGCGACTCGATGACCAGCGCCGCATACGGCGCAGGCGACTCGCGTGACAGGGCGAAGTCCCAGCGGCTCGCCTCCCGGCCATCGATGACCGTGCGGGCGTGCACCTCGGAGCGCGACCCGGCAGACCGTTCGGCAACAGCCGACGAGACTGGCAACCCCATCGGCGTCACCGGAGGCGGTGGCGGAAGGGCGGCCGCGCGACGATGCGCCTCATACATGTCGAGGTAGACAGGATTGGTCACCATCCATGGGATCGGCGGCTGCCCCGAGGCATTGGGCACCTGCGCTTCAAGACGCCACACGCTGGGCATGGCCGGCACATCCAGACGAAACACCGGACGATCCGTCTCGTACCAGGGCTGGCCGTCGCGATACAGCGTCAGGCGCGTGCCGACAGGGCCGTGCACGCGCGCCTCGGCCACCACCGGGCCATCGACCGGCAGGATGCCGCCGGTTTCAGCGGACCACGCGCCGCTCGTCAGCCGGAACTCCGTGGTCCCGCCCTCTGCCAGACCGTCGACGACGGTGTAGGCCTTCCCTCGGGTAATCGCCGACAGCACCACACGCGCATCCGCCTCGGCCTCGCCGCTCAGCGCCCGCTCGGGCACGAGGCGCATCGAGAACGTCCGGAACGACGCCTCGTATGAAGGCACCGCCCACTGCCATCCGGTGCCGTCGCTGGAGGTGTGGTCGCGAAGGCCGAGGCGCGCATGGGCATCCGCCCCGGCCAGGCCCACCACACCGGCACGCTGCGTCATCCCGTCCCATCGATTCAGTGTGAGCACCGGACGGTCAAGCAGCGCCGCCAGCGTCTGCGCCGGTCCGAGGCGATAGGTGACGAGCATGCGCCCGAGTGCGACCCCAAACTCATCGCGCCACTCGCTATCGGCATTGAGCCACTCCACGCCGTCCACTGGGACCGACCAGTCGAGCCACCGGAGCGACTCACGGGGCGAATCGGGATGCGCGGCAATCGCGATTCCCCCAAGCCGGTGGATATCCTCAACGACGGCGACTGCCGGCCCGGCCAGGGGATAGGAGGAGGGACGCATGCCCAGGGCCACCACGTGTCCGTCACTGGTATTGATTTCGACGGCATCGATACACAGCACGCCGTCGACATACCGGGGTGGCCGGACGGCACGCGTGCCGTCGCCATGGTCGGTCAGGACGAGGAAATCAAGCCCGCTGGCCGCGGCGGCGCGGGCGATGTCGTCTGGGGTGCCGCTGCCATCCGAGACTGTCGAATGCACGTGATAGGCGCCCCGCAGATGTGGTCGCGCAGGCTGCCACGAGGGCTCGGCCACGCCAAGTGTCTGCACCGGTCGCCACTGCGACACCGCCATCACGGTGCCCAGCACCGCCAACAGCAAGGCTGAGAAAACAATCCGTCGAGTCACGGGCGTGGATGACTTCGATCATACAGGGTGCGCAACCGCGCATCCTGGATGTGCGTGTAGATCTGGGTTGTCGACAGGTCGGCATGCCCGAGCATCATCTGGATGGCGCGCAGGTCGGCCCCGTGCTCCAGCAGGTGCGTGGCAAACGAATGCCGCAGCACATGCGGGCTGAGGCGTTCGGCGAACCCGAGCGGACGCGCATAGGCCTTCAGCACCTTCCAGAAACCCACCCGCGTCAGTGCCGTGCCCCCGCGCGCATTCACGAACAGTCGGGGTGAAGAGCGCTGCCGAAGCAGGGCCGGCCGTCCCCCTTCGGCGTAGGCCACCAGCCAGCGCACGGCCTCGTCGCCAATGGGAATCAGCCGCTCCTTGCGGCCCTTGCCCATCGTGGTCATGAGTCCCTCGCCAAGGTTGATGTCGGACGGGCGGGTGCCGATCAGCTCCGAGACCCGCAGGCCCGTGGCGTACAGCAACTCGATCATCGCCCGGTCGCGCAGGCCCCGCGGCGTGGACACGTCCGGCGCGGCCAGCAGCGCGTCCACCTCGGCCATCGTCAGCACGCGCGGCAGCGCGCGCATGGCTCGCGGCGACCGCACGTCGTCCATCGGATTGTCTGACCGGTGGCCCCGCCGCACCAGGAAGCGGAAAAACGACCGCAGGCACGAGACCAGGCGCGCCACGGACCGGGGTGAGCGCCCGCCGCCCCTCACCTCTCGAAGGAACTGATCGAGCGCATCGCGGTCGAGTTGCACCGTGTCGAGACTACGGCCCACGGCCCACTCGGCGAGCATCGCGAGATCGTGGCCATACGCCTCAACGGTGTGCGGCGACAGGCGCCGCTCGACGTCGAGATGCACGAGGAAGGCATCAATCCCGGCCATATCGCTTCAGGGTACCGCATCGCGCATTGACAGTACTCAGGTCCGGCACTAGCATCGTGAAGATTGCCCTGCTAATGCCCACCCACTCGAAATGGCACGCGCTGCCCACGGAAGCCGTCAACCCCGCATCACTCAACATCGACAAGCTCAGCCCCACGGGCATCGTCGACCTGATGCTGGCGGAAGACCGCAAGGTCATCGCGGCCGTGCAGAAGGAGCGGGAGCGCATCGCCGCCGGCGCCGACATCATTGCCCGGGCGCTCCGTAAGGGCGGACGCGTGGTGTTCGTCGGGGCAGGCACCAGTGGCCGGCTCGGCATTCTCGAGTCCGCCGAAATGCCGCCGACCTTCGGCACCGACCCCGCGCTGGTTCAGGCCATCATGGCTGGCGGCAAGCTCGCCATCTTCAAGGCACGGGAGGGCGCAGAGGACAGCTACGAGGACGGCGTGCGCGCCATCCACCGATTCGTCCCCACGCGCAAGGACGTCGTGATCGGCGTCTCGGCCAGCGGCATGACTCCGTTCGTGCGGGGGGCACTCACCTGCTCCCGAACGGCCGGTGCGCATATCGTCTTCGTCACCTGCGATCCGCACACCGAGCTGCAGACCTTCGTCGACATCGTCATCGCTCCGGCCGTCGGCCCTGAGGTCATCGCCGGATCGACTCGTCTCAAGGCCGGCACCGCCACCAAGCTCGTCCTGAATATGCTGTCGACCGGCGCCATGGTGCTGGTCGGCAAGACGTACGGCAACCTCATGGTCGACGTCCGAATCGGCTCGGAAAAGCTGCGCGATCGCGCCCGGCGCATCCTCCATGTGGCCACGGGCGTCGATGCCGACGAGGCCGAGAAGCTGCTGAAGCGCGCGAAGGGCAATGTCAAGGTCGCCATCGTGATGCAGAAGACGGGCCTGCCCTACACGCGCGCTGCCGCCCGCCTCCGCCGAGCTCACGACCTGATCAGGGACGCCATCGGCGAAGACATCGAGCCGCGACTGCGGTCCCTGCTCAAGACATAGCGGCGTCGCGGTCCAGCCACAGCGTGACCGCCGGGTGGCACTGCAGCAGCGAGGCCGGCACCTCCGTGGTGACCCGCCCTGAACGCAGCTCGGACACCGCCCGGCGCTTCCCCTCGCCGGTCGCAATCAGCATGATGCGACGCGCCCCCAGCAGCGTGCCCACCCCCATTGAGAGTGCCCGGCGCGGTACCCGATCGGGATTGTTCCCGAACCATCGCGCATTCGCCAGGCGCGTGGTCGGTTCGAGCGTGGTGACATGCGTACGCGCCTGCAGGATCGAGGCGGGTTCGTTGAAGCCGATGTGGCCGTTGCCGCCGAGGCCGAGGACTGCCACATCGAGGCCACCGGCGTCGACGATGTGCTGCTCGTAGCGGTCACACTCAGCCTCGAGGTTGGCCGCACATCCGTCGAGAAATCCCACCTGGCGGGCCGACATGCCCGTCGGCTGGAACAGCTCGCGCTCCATGTAGGACCGGTAACTCGCAGGGTCGCCCGCCGGGACGCCCGCAAACTCGTCGAGATTGAACGTGCGCGCCTGCGCGAGGAGCTGCGGCTCGTGCGCCGCCGCCCGGCGCAGGGCCGCGTACATGGGTAATGGTGTGCTCCCGGTCGGCAGCGCCATCACCAGGTGCGGCCGCCCCCTGAGTTCATCGACGAGCGCCGCCGCCAGCGCCTCGGCGGCCTCGAGCGCGCTGGCAAAGATTTTCACGGTCATGGATTCCCCAGGTCATGCTCTGCCCGCCGATAGGCCGGGGCCACAAACAGGCCCTCCAGTTCCGCACAGGCCAGCGAGACGGCACCGCGCACCGGTTCAACTGGAAAGGGCATGACCGTGGCCCGGGGCGCCACTTCGTGGAGGCGTGCCGTGAGCTCGGCTGCCATCCACGGGCTGGCGAGGAACATCCCGCCCGCCAGCACAATCGGGAACACCTCGCCGCGCATCGACAACTGCACGGCCACCGACTGCACGGCACGCGCCAGTTCGTCGGCTGCCTGCGTCAGGATTTCCCCGGCGACCCGATCGCCGGCCGCCCTGGCCTCCTCGACCACCGGACCGAGTGCGGCCACCTGCCGGCGCTGGTCGGCCGCACCGTAAATCGCCTGCACGAGCGACTCCGGGCTGGTCGCGCCGTAATGCTGCAGGACTGCCGGCAGCAGCGCCGTGCGAGGCCCGCGACGATCGGCGGCCCGCATGGCCGCCGCCAGGGCCTGCCGGCCGATATGGAAGCCCGACCCTTCATCCGCCAGCACCGGTCCCCAGCCACCAGCCCTCGCCGCGACGCCCGATGCATCGACACCGTACACGATTGACCCCGTCCCCGCGACCACACAGACACCGTGGGCGCGGCCGGCACCGGCGACAAGGGCGATCAGGGCGTCGTTGATGACCAGCACCCGCTGGCGACAGCCGAGGCGCCTGAGGATGGCGCGCACCGTGGCCGCTTCGTCTGGACGGTCGACACCCGCCATGCCCACACACACCGCAGCGGGGGCCGCCTCGTCGAAGGCGCCGACCGCCTCCATCACCTCGTGGAGGACCAGCTCGACCGCCAGCTCGCCGTGCGTGCGAAGATTGGCCCCGCCGCTTCGCGCCCTGGCAACCACCTGCCCGTCGGGCGTGGCCCGGGCGGCGATGGTCTTGGTGCCTCCGGCATCGATGCCCACGACGTGCATCTCTCCATTCTAGTGCGCGGCGCGTTGACCCTCGCGCCTGCGCCCCGGTACACTCGCCCTACTCCGTGCTGCGTCGCCACTTCATCCCCATTGCTCTGGCGCTGTGTGCCGCTGCCGGCCTGCCCCCTGCCGTCGAGGCGCGGCAGGAGGAACCGGCCATTCCCCCCATCCGCGCGCTCCGGGTGCCGGCGAGGATGCTGCAGTCACCCGACGGCGTGCCCGCCGTCGTTGATGAAGCGCGCCGGCTCGGGTTCACCGCCCTTTTCGTGCAGGTGCGCGAGTTCGGCGAAGCCTACTACCGAAGCAGCCTGGAACCTCGGGCGACGCCCCTGCATCTGTCGCCCGGCTATGACCCACTGGGGGCCGTGGTCAGTGCCGCTCACGACGCGGGACTGCAGGTGCACGCCTGGCTGCCGCTGACCGAGCTAGCAGACAGCGCCTCGCTGCCCGGCGCCCGGGGCCATGTGCTCTACACCCACCCCGAGTGGCTGATGGTGCCACGTGCCATTGCGGCCGAGCTCAGGCGCCTCGACCCGCGCAGCCCCGAATACCTCGGTCGGCTCACGCGCTGGATCCGGGCCACGCCCGGGGCGCCGACCCGCCTGTACGTGTCACCGGGCTCTCCTGAGGCCTCGGCCCATATTGCAGCCCTCGCGCGCGAAGTGGTCAGCCGATACGAGATCGAAGGCCTGCACCTGGACGCCACCGGATTTCCCGATGCGGACGCCGACTACAGTCTGGCGTCGACAGAAGCCTTTCGCCGCGACCTTCAGCGCCGTCTCTCGGCCGCCGATCGGCTCCGACTGGACGAAGAGCACACCGTGTCTCCGGCTGCATACCCGCAGCATGCCCCGGAGGCCTGGGATGCATTCAGGCGGGCCCGCGTCACCGGGCTGCTCATGCGGATCCGAAGTATCGTCAGAGCGCAGCGACCGACGCTGTTACTCTCGGCGGCGACCCGGGGGACGGCCGCGGTCACCTTCGAGGATCCGCGCAGCTGGAGCGAGCTGTCGATTGTGGACGCGGTGGCGCTGCCACTGCCGCCCGGGCAAGGCGACCAGCCGTCACCGCCCCCCCCGATGCTGCCAGGCACCGCCTTCGTCTGGCCGATCATTGACCTCGCGCAGACGCCCTCCGAGGCCCTGCCGGCGCTGCTTCGCCATGTGCCCCCGGTCGATGCCGCCATCATCCTGGATGGCGCGGGAGCCCTGGCGGGCGATGACGCCGACACGCTGACACGCCAGCAGCGCATCCGCGATGCATTCCGAGGCGGCGGTGGGCGGTAGCCTCAGCGCCCTCGACTACGCGGTCATTGCCGGCTATCTGCTGGTCATCACCGCGTTCGGCTCGTGGTTCTCGCGATTCCAACGGACGACGCGCGATTACTTCCTGTCGGATCACTCGGTGCCCTGGTGGGCGGTGTGCTTCACCGTGGTGGCCACCGAAACCAGCACCCTCACCTTCATCGGCATTCCCGCTTCGGCGTACACGGGTAACTTCACCTTCCTGCAGCTGGCTGCCGGGTATGTCCTCGGGCGCCTGCTCGTGAGCCTGGTGCTGCTACCCGCCTACTTCCGCGGGAACCTCGTCACCACCTACCAGTTGCTGCAGCAGCGGTTTGACGGACGCGTGCGGCTGCTGGCAGCCGGCCTGTTTCTCGTGACCCGCTCGCTGGCCGATGGCATCCGTCTGTTCACAACGGCCCTTGTCGTTGCCGTCGTGACGCAGGTGCCCGTGCCCCTGGTCATCGTGGGGCTCGGTGGCGCGATGATTGTCTACACCCTGCGGGGCGGCGTGGCGGCGGTCATCTGGACCGACGTGGTGCAGATGTTCGTGTATCTCATCGGTGCCGTGATCATCGCCGCCAGCCTGCTGCAGGCCATTCCCGGGGGATGGGCGACCGTCGCGTCTGCAGGGACGGCTGCGGGACGCTTCACCGCGCTCGATGTCTCGCTCGACCCGACGAAGATCTACACGCTGTGGGCGGGTCTCATCGGTGGCGTGGCGCTGACCCTGGCGACCCATGGCACCGACCAGTTCCTGGTGCAGCGCCTGCTCGCGGCCCGGTCCCTTCGCGCGGCCCAGGCCGGGCTCACCCTGAGCGGCGTACTGGTCTTCCTCCAGTTCGTGCTGTTTCTGTGCATCGGGGTCATGCTCTTCGTGTTCATGGACGCACAGACCACGCCTCTTGTGCTGTCACGTCCCGACGAAGTCCTGCCGGCCTACGTCGTGCGCCATCTGCCCCACGGAGTGATGGGCTTCATTCTGGCAGCCATTGTGGCCGCGGCCCTGTCGCCGTCGATCAACGCCATGGCGGCGACCACACTGACCGACTTTTACCTGCCGTATGTGAACCCCGCCGCCGATGAGGCGACCCGCATGCGTGTGTCACGGCGGTCGACGGTGGCGTGGGGCGTGGTGCAGGTGGGCGTGGCGCTGGGGGCGCAGTGGCTGACGCGGTCGGTGCTTGACGCGGGGCTCTCCGTCCTCTCGCTCGGCTCGGGCGGCGTGCTGGGCGCATTTCTGCTGGGGACGCTCTGGCCATCCACGCCGTCACGAGCCGTGCTCTGGGGCATGTCCGCAGGCCTGCTGGTGCCCGGGATGCTCTGGGCCTTCACCCCGGTGGCGTGGACCTGGTACGCATTCGTCGGCGCCCTCAGCACGGTCTTCGTGGCGCGTGGCGCGTCATGGCGCGCGGCGCAAGGCACAGGAGCATCGGCGCTGTGACGAGGTGGCCAGCCACGCGCGCGGCGCTGCGCTCCGCAGTGGCGGCGCGGATTACCCCGGGAGCCGCCGTCTCCGTTGTTCGGCCAGCAGAGGGAGACACGTGCCTGCATGAGGGCAGCCTGACCTATGCGCACGATGCCCCGACGGTTGACGCCCGCACGGTGTACGACCTGGCATCGCTGACCAAGGTGCTGGTCACCACGACGCTCATGGCTGACCTGGTGATGCGCTCGCACGCAGACCTCGACGAACCCGTGCACACGCGGCTGCCGATCTGGCGCACAGGCCCCCTTGCCCTCGTCACGCCGCGCCACCTGCTGACCCATGCCGCCGGGTTGCCCGCGCACCTTCCCCTGTATCGGACCTGCTCCGGACGCGACGCGTTCATTCGGGCGATCGATGCCCTCACGCCGAGCGCTCCGCCCAACACCGTCAGCGTCTACTCCGATCTCGGCTTCATCGTCCTGGGCCTGCTGATTGAGCGCCTCACGGGACATACCCTGGGCGAGGCCTATCGACGCTGGCTGGCCTCGACGTCGCTTGGCCACTCTGCCCTGTCGTTCCGGCCTGACGCCTCTCTGCGGGCGCACATCGCTCCGACGGAATGGGATCCGTGGCGGCAGCGCCTGCTGGTCGGTGAAGTGCATGACGAAAATGCCTGGGCCCTCGGGGGAGAGGCCGGCCACGCGGGGCTGTTCGGCACGGTCGACGGCGTCGGCGCGGTGGCGCGGTGGTGGCTGCAGCACGTGTCGGACGAGGAGACGTGGCGAGCCTGGACGGTGCCGTGCCGCGTGCCCGGCAGTTCACGCGCCCTCGGGTGGGACACCATGCGACCCACATCGTCGTGCGGCCCGCACTTCCGCACCAGCTCATTCGGTCACACCGGGTTCACCGGCACCTCGCTCTGGATCGACCCGGTCAGGCAGACGGCCGTTGTGCTGCTGACCAACCGGGTCCATCCCTCTCGCGCCGGCGATCGCATGCAGCCGTTCCGGCGGCGGCTGCACAACGCGGTGGCTTACGACTTGCGATGGTCGTGATGGTGGTGGACGCGATCCACTTCGCGCGACACCGCCTCTGAAATCCGATCGGCCACCTGCGAGAGGGCCGTGTAGAGATCTTCGTGAATGGCCTCCGACACGAACGGCCCCCGTCGCCCCGTGTCCATGACGACCTCGACATGGCACTGCTTGTCAGGACCGCCGTGCCCGGGCCCGTTGGTATCGTCGAGGCGGACCGATACCTGGCGGATATGTGATGTGAAGCGATACAGCGCGCACGTGAGGCGCTTGTCGAGATGGGCCCGAATGGCTTCCGTGGGCTTGATGTGACCGCGAATCTCCATCTGCATCTGCGACCTCCTTCGTTACCTGACGCAAGACGTCTCTCAACGCGGACGCCATGCTGGCGGTGGGGCCACCGGCGGCCGACTCCCTCCGCCACCGAACACCGGCACGCCTGACGGACCCGGGGCGCTGCCGCCCGGTGCCGGCATCCCCGGGCCACCTCCGCCGAACGGCGCCGGATTGGCCGGTGCGCCGAACATGGGAATTGCGGGGGGCGGCGAAGACGGCGTGCCGAATGGGGTTGCAGCGCCCGCGCCGCCAGGGGGCAGTTGTCCGCCGAATGGCAACGTGCCGAGCGGGTTAGCAGAACCGGGGAGCCCCATGTTCTGCGGAAGCCCCGGGCGAATGGCGTTCTGGAACCCCCTCCCACCTCCGCCTGCGGTCATGTTTCCGGCCTGCTGCGCTCCGGCAATGCCAAGGAAGAACCAGGCGTCGTACGTGCTGGCCCCGTTGTAAATCCGAATCGACTTCTCGCGACTCTTCGACACGACGCCCTGCACGCCAAGGCCCTGCCCTGCGATGCCGCCCATGGTGGTGTTCGAAGGAAGGCCGGTCCCCATGCCCGTCTGCGACCCGGGTCCCTGCCCTCCCGGGGCGGTCGTCCCCGCCCCGAGGCCACCACCAGTGGGCAGAGAACCACCGGGACGCAGGACAGCCCCAACCGGAATCACCTGGAAATCCTCACCGGTAATGGGGTCCTTGTACTTTTTCCTGAGAAACTTCTGCTCGACGAGCAGGTCAACGGTCGGGGGAAAGGTGTTGGCGAACTTGCGCTGGAACAGTTGGATGGCCCTGCGGTATTGCTCGCCGCGCCACACCAGCTCGGCCTCGCGCTCGCGACGAACCGCGTGGCTCCATGCCGGCAGTGCCACGGACATCATGATGGCCATGATGCTGAGTCCGACGAGCAGCGCCGCCATGGCCACGCCACGCTGCGACGTGTCGGCGCCTTGACCGACTTGCCTCATGGCTCCTATTATCACGCGTGGACCATCGCGTGTCACGCCTTCTGCAGTCAACCTGTGTCTTCGTCACGTTGCTCGTGGCGACCGCGTGTGACAAGGTGCCGCTGCTGGCACCCACGCAATCAACCATCACCCTGACCACCAGCACCACCACCGTGCCCGTCAACGGCATGGTTGAGGTCTCGGCCTCGGTCACGGAACCGTCTGGCACCCCTGTCCAGAACGGGACGTTCGTCACCTTCACTTCGTCGTTCGGCACCATCGAGCCTCAGGAAGCCCGCACGACAGGCGGCCGTGCGGCCGTGCAGTTCAGGGCGGGCACGCAGTCGGGAAAGGCCAAGATCGGCGCGTTCTCCGGAGCCTCGCGCGCCACCGAGGTGGAAATCCTCGTCGGCGGAGCGGCGGCCGCCAAGGTACTCCTGCGCGCAGATCCCCAGAGCGTGCCGGCCACCGGCGGGACGACGACCATCGTCGCCACGGTCATCGATGGGTCAGGCAACGCGCTCGCCGGAGTACCTGTCACGTTCACCGCCACCGCCGGCCAGATGGTGCCCGGACAGGCGGTCACGGCAGCAAACGGCGAGGCCACGACGATTCTCAGCACCCCGCGCAGCACCACGGTGACCGCGACGGCTGGCGCCCAGTCGGGCACCGTCGAAGTCTCCGCCACATCGCCCGCTGTGACCCTCACCGCGCCGGCGACCATTGAAGCGGGCGTACCTGCCACCTTCACTGTGGCACCGAGCACGGCCGCCGGCAGCAATCCCCTCCGCAGCGTCACCATTGACTTCGGTGACGGCGCGACGCCCATTGCGCTCGGGCCGGTGTCTGGCACGACGCCGGTCGCCAAGACGTTTGCCCGCGCCGGCGTTTACACCGTGCGCGCCACCGTCGTCGACACTGCGGGCATCACCGGCACCAGCACCATTGTCGTGAGTGTGGCGGCCCAGGCCGGCATCTCGGTCACGCTGACCGCCACGCCAAATCCGGTGTCAGTCGGAAATGCGCTGCAGTCGGGTATCGTCTCGTTTACCGCCGCCACGGGTGGGTTCGGTACGGGAGTCGCCGTGCAGGCCTTCTACTGGGATTTTGGTGACGGCGGCACCGTGACCACGACGGGCGGCGCCGCCTCGTATCGCTACACCACACCTGGCGTGTACACCGCCAGGGTGACTGTGCGCACAACCAATGGGTCCGAAGGACTAGCCATCCTGGTCATTCGCGTCACCGCCTGACGCCGTCTGACCGCAGGCGGCGGGCTACACACACGCTGCCCGGATTAGTTCCAATCAGCGTAGGGTGTGCCGTCGAGGCTCGTTGCGTCGGAACCGCTCTTCACATCGTAGACGCCCTGCTCTGCCGCCGCAGCGGCGCCCGCCGCGGTCACCGATGCCTCGGCGTTCACGGTGACCCAGGTCGTCTTTGACTGCGTGAAGGGGTCAACCGGCAAGGCCCGCAGGTATCCCGCCGATACCAGTTCGTCGAGCGACGAGGGATACTGCGCGCGATCGGCGTAAAACTGGTCGATCGCATCTCGCATCCGGAACAGATCTTCCTTGAGCACGGCTTCCTTGGCGCGCGTCACGCTGTTGCGGTACTGCACAAGGCCCAGGCCGGCGAGAATCATCAGGATGGTCGTCACCACGAGCAGTTCGACCATAGTGAACCCGGCCTGACGGCGAGTCCGCCCGGCGGCCCCCACGTTACCAGTCACGATAATTTGAGCCATCGAGTGCTACACCCGTACTGAGGGAGCGAACGTCGAACACGTTCTGCCCTCCCCACGATGACGCGTCAGGTCGATCCTGATATGACCGTAGTCCCCACTCCGCCTCGCCCGTCATCGGATCGATTGGCACCCGCCGCAGCAGCTTCAGCTTCCGGTTTGAGGCATCGTTGGCGACCGATACGCCTTCCACCAGCGCCTCGAGATCGGGCGGATAGCCTTCGCTATTGGGCGAGAGCTCCGTCACGGGAATCATGCCCATATCTGCCGCATCCTTGAATCGGTCGATCGCGTCGCGCATCTCGCGCAGGGCGCGACGCAGTTCCACTTCCTTCTGGCGCTGCATGGTGACGCGCACCAGCGGCTGGACAGCCGAGGCCAGCACCAGCAGAATCGTCGAGACAATGAGGAGCTCGACGAACGAGTATCCCCGCGTAGAGCGCCACCGCATGGCGATTACCGAATCACCACCCCAGCTGGGCTTCCGGTGAGAACCGCCGTGCCCCCGCCGACACGCGTGGCGCTTCCTGTAATGGCGAGCGTCGATGACCCGGCGGTGACCGGCTCGAACAGCACCGCCGCAATGAGTCCAGACGCCGTGACCCCGACGGCATCATTCGCCCTGACGATGGCAATGTCGATGCGACCGGCGGCCGCATCCACCTGCTGCGTGAAGGTGGGCGTCACGTTGCCCTGCCGCATGAAGGTACCTTCAGAGACGCTGCGCACCCGCAGCAGGGCCGGGTTGTAGGAAATCGTCATGGTGAGGCCCGTGAACTGCGTGGCCCCCGAGAGCGACACGGGCACCGTGTAGGGGCCGCTGCCCACGCGCATCTCGCTGGGCGGCGTCAGGACGAGGCGCGCGGCCGGGACATCGGCGGCAGCGGCTGGTGCAGGAGCAGGCGCCGCACCAGACGCGGCTGCGACAGCAGCGGCGGCAAACGGGTTGGCCGTGGCTGCACCGGCCGCCGCAGGCGACACCGGGGTGAAGGGATTCGGCGATGGGGGCGGTCCAGCGGATCCCGCAGGTGCTGCTGCCGGAGCCGGCGTCCCCGCATCGGGTGGCGCAGGCTGGAACACCACCACCCCGCTGGCGGGCGGGGCCGGTGGAGGCGTCAAGACGCCCACCGTTCCTGGCACCGTGGAACTGCCGGCCGGCATCATGGGCGTCACTCCCGCGCCACCGGTGGGGACCACGGCCGGCAAGGTGCCGGCGGGCATGGCTCTGGGGGCCTGAGTCGCGGCCTCTGCCGGTGCGCCAGCGGGTGTGGGCTGCGCTGTTCCGATGATGGCCGGCGGCGGACTGCCGACCGCCATGTTGTTCTGCGTGCCGACATAGATGGGGCTGAGGTCGGCCGCGGTCAGCTCGTGCGAACGGATGATGCGGGGCGTGAGCAGCATGACCACGTCCGACTGGCGGACCGACTGGTCGTTGCCCGAGAACAACTGCCGCACCACCGGCAATCGCAGCACGCCCGGAAACCCTCGCAGCGACCGGCGCTCGTCTTCACGGAGCAGCCCGGCCAGCAGGTTTGATTCGCCGTCCCGGAGCCTGAGCTTGGCGTTGACCTTGCGGGTCAGGAACGACGGCAGGTTCTGGCCCGCGATGTTCGAGTCCTGCCCGCGGGCACTGCTTTCCACCTCGAGCTCGAGCAGGATCTCGCCCTCATAGGTGACGCGGGGCGTCATCTTCACCACGACACCGACGGTCTTGTAGGCAAACGACGTCAGCGGCTGGCTCGCGGCGCCTCCGCCGGCCAGCGGCTGGAACGTCGTGCTGGGCACTGGCACTTCCTCGCCCAGGTTGAGCTCGAGCTTCTGCCCTTCGGTGCCGCGCAGCTGCGGCTTGGCCAGCGTCTTGGTCGACGAGTCGCTCTCGAGGAACCGCATCACCGCCGAGGGCACCGACAGATAGAAGTCGGCGGCACTGACGCCATTCGAGACGGTGTTCATGTTGAACAGGCCCGCGGCCGCAGCAGAGGCCGTGCTGCCGGTACCGCCGCTGCCGGTGCTCGTGGAGCCGCCCCCGGGGCTGACCTCGGGCGAGAACACGCCGCCGATGGTGTAGTCGGACAGGTTGAGGCCGTATTGTTTTGCGCGCTCGCGATTGACCTCGAGAATCTGGACGTCGAGGATCACCTCCGCCCGCGGCTTGTCGTTGGACTGGATGACGCGCTCGACCACCTGCATGGCCGCGGCCGTCGCCCGCACCGTGATGGTGTTGGTCGTCTTGTTGGCCACGAACGTGGGCGCGATGGGCTGTCCCCCGACGCGCACGATGCCCGTCAGGATGGCCGTCAGTTCGGTGGCATCGGCGTTCGACACGTAGAACGTGCGAATCACCTGCTCTTCGTACTGGGTGCGCTTCTGCGGGCTGTCCGCGGCGATGATGATGGTGCGCTCGTTCAGCACGCGGTAGAAGAGCTGGTTGGCCACCATGATCTGCTGGAGTGCCTGCTCGAGCGTGACGCCCTCGAGATCGAGGGTGATGTTGCGGTCCTGGAACTCGCGATCGTAGGTGACATTGATGCCCGTCGCATCGCCGATGAAGCTGAGGATGTCGCGCAGGCCCGCATTGCTGAAGTGGATGCTGAGCGGATCGCGACTCGAGGGATTGAGCACCGGCTCAGCACTGCGCCGGCTGGCCTCCTCGCGGAGCCTGTCGATCTCCGGGCGGGGGGCCGCCGCCTCCATGCGGGCCCGCAGACGCCGTTCGAGTTCGGCGGCCCGCTGGGCGATCGAGCGGCTGCCGGGCTCGAACTCGAGCGCCTTGCGATAGGCCCGCACCGCATCCTCGAGCGCATCGGCCGCCTCGAACTGCCGGGCGCGCGCGGTATACATCTGCGCAGCGGCCAGCATGGCCCGCTCGAGGGAGATTTTGTAGTCGGGTTGGCTCGGGTTGTCCTGGAGGGCCTGGCGGTAGAAGCCTACGGCCGCCTCCCAGTCGCCGGCGGCCCCGGCCTGCTGCCCACGCGAGAACGCGCGACCAGTACCGCACCCCGCCGCCACCGCGGCGATGAGGAGGACCAGCCAGAATCTCTGCCATCCGGTCCGCGTCATGCTTTGAAGCTCACCCATGTATGCGATCACTGCCCCGACAGTTTCAACGTCTGCCGCCCCCGACCGTCGGCGTACTCGATTTCCATAGACTCCGACCCGATCCGGATGATGCGGTAGCGGCCTTCGATGATATCGCCCTCGCGTCCGTAGAGGGGACCTTTCCCCTCGCCCGGTGACAGCACTGCCAGACTGACGCCGTCCCCTCGCTGCACCATGCCAATGAACTTGAGCGTAATGGGCGCGGCCGGGGCGCGCGCCGGTGCCTGCGGGGGGGCGGCACTGGCCGCATCCAGCATGGCCGGTGGTTCGGCCACGGGTGCCGGTAACCGCTTCGGCGGGGGGGCGGCGGCCGGCGCCGGGCGCTCGAACCGGAACGGGTTGCGTCCCCCCTCGGCGGGCACTTCACGATCGGCCTTCAACGCTGCCAACTGGACGGTCGGCGCGGCGGTGGCGGCGCCGGCGGCGGGGGGGCGACCGGCTGCGGGGCGAGCGGCGGCTCTCGGGGGCGCGGCCGACGGAGCCGCCGACTCGGGCGCTGAACCGCCGAGACGCAGCCACGCAAGCACGCCGCTCAGGACCAGCAGCACCAGTAGCAGGACGTTCTGTCGGCTAAGGCGCACGGTTGGGAGCCCGGAAGTAGGTGGACAGTTCGAGTGTCAGGGTCAGCGGAGCCTGCGGGTCGGCCCCCTCCGCCAGATAGACGTTGTCGAGCACCAGAAAGTCTGGGGCCGTTTCGATGGCGTGAACCAGCGCGCGGATGTCCTGGTAGTCTCCGACCAGCGCATAACTGACACGCAGGCGCTCGAGACTCGAGTCGCGTACCTCCTCGGTGGCCGCCGCACTGCGCTGAAACGCCACGTCGTGGTCGCGCGCCATCTGGCTGAGTTTCAGGTGCGTCAGCCGTCGGGCCGCGGCCACATCCGCCGGCAGCACCTTCGACTGGAAGGTCACCACGTCCTGCTGTGCCTGGTCGGCCGCATCCCGCAGGGCCGTCGCCTGCGCCAGTTCCCGTGTGGCGGTGGCCAGCTGCTGTGCCGCTGCCTGCGCACGGCGCGCCCCCGCATCGGCCGAGGTGGCCAGCGGCAGAACACCGAAGAGCAAGCCACCGACGCCGAGGGCCAGCAGCAGGGCCGCCGCTGCCACCCATACCCGGAACTCGCGCAGCACACGCGAGGCCGGCGCGGGCCGCCCCATACCGAAGAGCGTCTTCACTGCCCCACCCCCGACGTAGCGGCGGCCGTCGGCGCCGACGGTGCCGGGTTCTCCGGCGCGGTTACGGGTGCCTCACGTGCCGCATCTGGTCGGTAGTAGCCCTGAATCACCGACCGGAGCATCCCGTCCTCCTGCGCTTCCTCCTGACGCGACAGCACTTCGCTGAAGCCCCCGCTGGCTTCGAGGGCCTCGATGAAGGCGTCCAGTTCCTCGACGCGGCGAGACACCACCGCCACGGCGACCAGCAGTCGGCCGGTCTGATCCAGCTGCGGCGTAATCGACGCAATGCGCACGCCGGCGGGCAGGGTCTGCTCGAACTGATTCAGCAGGCGCGTCCACGAGAACGTGCGACTCCCGATGAGCTGGTTGGCCTCGGTGGCGGCCACGCTGGTGGCGGCCAGTTGCTCACGATTGACGGCCTGACGCACCTGACGCGCCTCGGCCTGCAGCCTTCGGGCCTCGCGGTCGGCCTGCTCGGCCTGCAGGCGCACGTCGGCATCGCGGTCACGAAGTCGCATCCACTGCACCACGTCGAAGACACTCAGCGCCGCGCCCAGCAGAATCAGGGTGCCGCAGACGATCCGCACGAGTCGCGCGTTGTAGATGGGGCGCGTGGCCAGGTTGATGCGCGCCATCTCAGAGCGTCCCCAGCGCCGGGGCCAGCGCCCCGGCCAGCACCGCCGACGGACGGGCGGGCGCCACTTGCACGACGCTGCCGTAGCGCGTCTGCAGTTCATGCTGAGCCTCGCCACTGGCGGGCAGGTCGGGCGCGGTCGACAGCCACACGCGGCTGAACCCCGCCCCCTTCAGGCGGTCCTCGTAGAACATGGCGGTCTGGTGAATCAGATCGCCGACACTGCCCTCGGCCTCGTCGGCCCGGTGCCGGTGAAAGGCCACCGTGGGCCCCCGGCCCAGCATGAGGGTCACGTCGCGCTGATCGACACGCACAAAGAACCAGTCGCCCTCGGGCACGCCGGTCTCGTGGCTCGCCCGGTGCATCAGCGCCAGGCTCTCGAGGTCGACGAGACCGACGTCCAGGTCGCCCATCGCACAGGCCTGCTCATACTGCTGCACCACATCCGCGCGCGCAGCCGCCACGAGGCGTTCGCCCTCCGTGCCTCCGCCTCCCTGGTCTGCAATGCTCACCACGGCCTGCTCCACGGGAAACGGTACCGACTTGCGCAGCTGCCAGCGGATGATGTCGACCAGCTCCGTCTCACGTGCCGGCACCTGCTCGAGCCGCAGCAGCGACACCTTGGCCACGCCGTCCGGCAGCACCAGCGCCACCACACGGCGGCCTCCGCCCGTCTGTTCCGCCACCCGCCGGATCACCTGGCCGACGGCCCCCACATCGAGCAGGTTGGCCGCCAGCAGCGACGGCACGACAGCGCCGGCAGGCAGGGGCGCACTGGCCTCGGCCAGCAGCGTCGGCGTCGACGAGGCCCACGACACCCGTGCCAGGTGCACCGACGAGGCCGTGATGCTGATGGCCCACTCTGGCAGTGGCGGCTGCCCCCACAGCTGGCGCATCATTCGACGAAGGTCACCTTGTTGACTTCGCGCAGCGTCGTCAGGCCATGCATCACGCGGTCGACGGCCGACTCACGCAGCAGGCGCATGCCCTGGGCGCGCGCCGCGCGCTTCACTTCCGAGACGGGCCGCTTGTCGAGGATCACCTCCCGGATGTGATCGGTCAGGTCGAGCAGTTCGCAGATAGCCATCCGACCCTTGAAGCCGGTGCCGCCGCACTCGACGCAGCCGGCGCCCTCATAGAACGTATGCGTCTCTGCCAGCCCCGGGTCCATGGCCGACTCGCGCAGCAGCTCGGCGTCGAGCCGCACGGGCCGCCGGCAGTGCTCGCAGATGCGGCGCACGAGGCGCTGGGCCATCACGCAGTTGAGTGCCGAGATGAACTGGTACGGCTCGACCCCCATGTTCAGGAAGCGGCCGAGCACGTCGAACACGTTATTGGCGTGGACGGTGGTGAAGACCAGGTGACCGGTCAGCGCCGACTGAATGGCGATCTGCGCGGTTTCCGGATCGCGGATCTCCCCCACCATGATCTTGTCGGGGTCGTGTCGCAGAATCGAGCGGAGGCCGCGCGCAAAGGTGAGCCCCTTCTTCTCGTTGATGGGAATCTGCGTGATGCCCCGCAGCTGATACTCGACCGGGTCCTCGATCGTGATGATCTTGTCTTCCGGCGACCGGATTTCGGCCAGGGCCGCATACAGCGACGTCGTCTTGCCGGACCCGGTGGGGCCGGTGACGAGCACCATGCCGTAGGGTTCGCGGATGAACTTGCGGAAGCGGGCCAGTTCGAGCTCGGGGAATCCCAGAATCTCGAGGCGCAGCTCGGTGAACTGCTCGCTGATCGACTGCTTGTCGAGGATGCGGATGACCGAATCCTCGCCGTGCGCGCACGGCATGACCGAGACGCGGAAGTCGATCGTCTTGCCACCCGGCACCCGGAGCTTGAAGCGCCCGTCCTGCGGCACGCGCTTCTCGGCAATGTCGAGCTCGGCCATCACCTTGATGCGCGAGATGATGGCGCCGTGGAAACGCTTGGCGATGGGCCGCATCGCCGGCTGCAGTACGCCGTCCACCCGGTACTTCACGTAGACGGCATCGTCCTGCGTCTCGATGTGAATGTCGCTGGCGCGGCGCTGGATGGCCGTGAAAATGGTGCGGTGCACCAGCTTGATGATGGGGCTGTCGTCGCTCGTCAGCCGCTCGAGGCTGAGCTGGTCGTCGCCGCTCTCGTCCTCGCGCAGCACCTGCAGCTGGAACTCCTGCGTCGCTTCGTCGAGCAGCCGCTGCGAGCTCTCGCTCTTCTTGAGAATCGACTCGATGGCGCTGCGCGCCCCGACCATCACGCGCACGGGCGTGCCGAGCAGGCCGCTCAGCTCGTCAATCATCGGCAGGTCGCTTGGGTCGGAAACCACGATGACGATGGCCTTGCCGTCGCGGCGGCTGGGGATGAAGCCGTAGCGCAGCATCAGGTCGGCCGGAATCGACCGGAAGAGCTCCTGGTCGATCCGGAACTCGTTCATGTCGAGGAACTCGAGCCGGTAGCGCTCGGCCAGCCTGCGGGCCTGGGCAATGTCCTCGGCGCGCACCACCTCCCCGCCGTCGGCCCCATCGGCGTCGTCGATGAGCGTGTCCGGGTCGAGCAGATCGGCGTCAGGTGCGGGCACCGGATTCATGAGCCGGCGCCTCCCACGACGGAACTCAGCTGGAAGATGGGCATGTACAGGGCCAGGACGACGGCGGCGATGACCACGCCCATGATGACGAGCAGCGCCGGTTCGATGAGGGCCACGAAGCGCGAGACCGCCGTCTCGATTTCTTCGTCGTAGAAATCGGCGAGGCTGTTGAGCATCTCCTGAAGCGCCCCGGTCGACTCGCCGACCTCGATCATCTTGATTGCGACGTCAGGCACGGTGCCCCGGCTGGCGAGCGTCACCGCAAACCCCTGGCCCTCCCTCACCCGCTGCGCCACGGCCACCAGTTCCTCTCCGAGATACCGGTTGCCGGTCGAACGCGCGGCGATGTCGAGGGCATTGACCAGCGGGATGCCCCCGCCGAGCAGCGTCGACAGGGTGCGCGCCAGCTGCGAGGTGGCGAACTTGTGCAGCGACGGCCCGAACCCGGGTGCCGACAGCAGCCACCGGTCGAGGCGTGCCTGCTGGCCGGGCTGCCGCAGCCAGGCGAGCACCGCCAGCCCCCCCCCGGCCAGCACCGCCGCGATGAGCAGGAACTGCTGGCGGATGACGTTGGAGACCGCAATGATGGCGCGCGTGGCCAGCGGCAGCTCGGCACCGAAACTGGCGTAGAAGTCGGCGAAGCTGGGCACGACCTTGACGGCAATGATGCTGACCAGCGCAAACGCCAGACCGATGAGAATCACGGGATAGATGAGCGCCGACTTTGTCTTGGACTGGACCGTGTCGATGACCTTCGAGTACGACACAAACCGGCGCAGGACTGCGTCGAGGTTGCCCGACCGCTCGCCCGCCATGAGCGACGCGGTGTACACCGAGGGGAAGAGATCGCCGTGCGCGGCGAAAGCATCGGAGAGCGCCGTCCCTCCCCGCACCTTCTGGTGAATGTCGTCGAGGACCGCCCTGAAGACCGGGTGGGACAGGCGCACGCGCAGAATCTCGAGCGACTGAACCAGCGGCATGCCGGCCTTGAGCAGCGTGGCCAGTTCCTGGTTGAACACCAGAAATTCGTGTCGCGGAATGGTCGTGGATCGGCGCCGGAAGCTGAGTCCGGCCAGCCCCGAGCGCGCCCGCATCGACAGCACATGCAGGCCCTTGCCTTCGAGTTCCTGCCGCAGGGCGGTCTCGGAGGCCGCGACATACACGCCCTCGATGATTTCGCCCGACGGGGTGCCGAGTCGGCAGCGGTATTCCATCGGTAACAGGCTGACAGAAGGGATGTTACACGAAGTCGCGCGTCAGCGCGTTGCGGCGGCCTCCTGCCCCATCAGCGACAGCACCCGCGCCACGTAGGCGCTGGTCTCCGCAAAGGGAGGCAGCCCGCGTGCACGCTCGACGGCTCCGGCCCCCGCGTTGTAGGCCGCCACGGCCAGGCGCAGTTCGAACCGATCGAGCAGGCTGCGCAGATGCCTGACGCCGGCGTCGATGTTCGCGGCCGGAACATAGGGGTTACGCAGGCCATAGGCCCGTGCCGTGTCGGGCATGAGTTGCATGAGCCCCTTGGCCCCCTTCGGCGACCGGGCACGGGGCTGATAGTTCGATTCGGCCTGGATGACGGCATGCACGAGGACCGGATCGACACCGTGCACCGAGGCGGCGCGCTCGATCAGATCGGCAAACGGACGTCCCTGCAATGCGGGACGCGCGTCAGGCGCAGGCACCGCCACCGCGGAAGCAGGCTCGACAGCCGAAGCGGGCCCCGGCACAGTCTCGGGGGATTCGTCGCCCGCCGCCTCAGGCATGAACTGTACGTCGCGGACCAGTGATGCGCTGATGCGAGCCCGGCCACCGGATCGCAGCTGCACCCCCCATGCGTCCCCCTCGCGCTCAGCAGAGACCACGACCATCACGCGTCCCGTCGTCAGCCGCAGCCGATCAGCCGACGCCGGCGTCAGCACTGCGAGGCCGACGAGGCCCCAGAGCACGCAGGCGAACGGCGGTCGTCCGGGCATCAACCGACAGGCTCCTACTGGATGAACGCGTGGAACACCCGCACGCCGAGTTCCCTGGCGTCGCTGCTGCCTGAGGCCGGGTCAGCCGCCGGCACGACGGTCTGGTCCGCCACGAACCGCAGTTCGACCATCTCGGCCTGGCCCAGCTGCGCCGCGGCCAGCGCCACCTTGTGGACCGCGGGGGTGGCACCGGCCACCGGAATCGTCGCGACCACCTGATCGGCCAGGCGAATCTCGAGGCTGCGCGCCGCGGCGGCCGACCGGTTCGGGTTGTCCACCTGCAGCACCAGCGTCACATCCCGGCGCGGATTACGGAACCCCATGGTGGCTTCCTTCTTCGTCCACTGCCACTCGGTTCGCTGCTCCCCTTCCGTCACCACCTCGGCCGGATGCCAGCCATCCTTGTAGACCAGGAAGATGTTCTCCGACTGAGGGGCCAGCTCGAAGTCGGCCACCTTGTAGGACTGGTCGCCGCGGTCGGCGTTGCTCAGCACCAGGCGGGCATTGGTCGCCGGGTCGTAGAGACCGATCACGACCTGAGCCGCCCCGAGATAGGGGAATCGCGAGACAAACATCGTCCGCGTGTACTCCACGGTCTGACCGGGCTTCCACTCGGCCGTCGCCGGCGTCGGGTCGTGGTCGTCCGTGAACAGCAGTTCGTCGTTGGCGTCGAGGAAATGGACAAAGACTTTGCGGCCCGCCAGTGACGGGGCATCGGATGCCACGGTGAAGCGGTAGGTGATGTCGACCGGGCTGCCGAGCGCCACTCTGGGGCGGGACAGCGTCACTGTGGCCGACGCCACCGCGGGGCCGACAGTGCTTGAACCGGCGCAGCCGACCGCGGCCACTACCGTCGCCGCGAGCGCGGTCACGAAAGACAGTCGAAGAAGGAGTCGTCGTTGCATAGGGTCGGCTGGGAAGAATATCATGCCGAACGCAGATGGAAATTCCCCGCGACGCCCTCGGCCTGATCGAAACCCGCGGCTTCATTGGCGCCGTCGAGGCCGCCGATGCCATGGTCAAGACCGCACACGTCTCGCTGCTGAGCAGCGAATATGTCGGGGCCGGCTATGTCACGGTGCTCGTCCGCGGTGACGTCGGTGCGGTCAAGGCCGCCGTTGACGCCGGGGCCGCCGCCGCACGGCGCGTCGGCGAGCTGATTTCCGTACATGTCATTCCGCGTCCCCATCCGGACGTCGAACGCCTGCTGCCGACCCGGTGACCACACACCCTGCTGCTGCGGCCACACCGGTGGCCGATGCCGGAGACCGCGATGCGGCGTCGATCGCCCAGGTCGAACCGCTGGTTGCCCGCGCCCGCCAGGCACAGGCGGTGCTGGCGGAACTCTCTCAGGAGCAGATTGATGCCGTGGTCGACGCCATGGCCGCAGCCGTGGTGCCTCAGGCCGAGACCCTGGCCCGCCTGGCCGTCGACGAAACCGGCTTCGGCGTGGTGGCCGACAAAGTCCGGAAGAATCTGTTCGCGGCCCGTGACGTGCACGCCTACATCCGCCCCATGCGCACCGTGGGCGTCGTGAATCGTGATGCTGACCGCGGCATCATCGAGATTGCCGAGCCGTTCGGGGTGATCGCGGCCATCATTCCCTCGACCAATCCGACGTCCACCATCATTTACAAGCTGCTGATCTGTATCAAGGCGCGATGCGCCGTCATCATCAGCCCGCATCCGTCGGCTGCACGGGCCATCGAGCAGACCGCCTCGCTCATGAAGGACGCCGCGGTGGCAGCCGGGCTGCCCCCCGACGCCATTGCCTGGATGACAACGGTCACGCTGGCCGGGACCGATGCGCTGATGCGTGCGCGGGGCGTCGCCCTGATCCTCGCCACCGGCGGCATGGGGCTCGTGCGTGCCGCGTACAACACGGGTAAGCCGGCCTACGGGGTGGGGCCTGGCAACGCCCCGTGTTACGTCGAGCAGAGCGCCGACATCGGGCAGGCCGCGCGGGACATCATCCTCGGCAAGTGTTTCGACAACGGCGTGCTCTGTTCGTCGCCGAATTCGGTGGTGGTGGATCGGGCCGTCGATGCGGCCCTCCGCGACGCCCTGCGCCGGGAAGGGGCGCACTTCCTGGCGGCGCCCGAGGCTGACAGGCTGGCGGCGGTCCTCGTCACCCCCAGGCGCCTGCCGGCCCCTGACCTGGTGGGGCGCAGCGCCGCCACCATTGCCGAGCGGGCCGGGCTGCAGGTGCCGCCGGGCACCCGCGCGCTGATTGCAGAGCCCGGTGGGGTAGGTCGCGACTTTCCCCTGTCCATCGAGAAGCTGTGCCCGGTGCTGTCCTACTACGTCGTGAACGACTGGCGCGAGGGCTGCGAACGGTGCAAGCAGATCCTCGGCTACGGGGGGCTCGGGCACACGATGTCGATCCACTCGACCAACGAAGCCGTGATCCTCGAGTTCGGCCTGCACAAGCCGGCCTTCCGCATCGTGGTCAACACGCCCACCACCCACGGGTCGATTGGCCTGACCACCAACCTGCCCCCGGCGCTGACGCTCGGATGCGGCGGGCTGGGCGGCAACAGCACGTCCGACAACATCACGCCCCGGCACCTGCTGAACCTCAAGCGGCTGGCCTACGGGGTGCGGCCTCCGACGGGCGCCGACAGGGTGTCGCCCCCCGCCACGCTGCGGACGCAGGTGGAAGACTTCCTGGCCCAGCGCGGCTATCGCCATCCAGGCCCAGACGCCGTGGCCACGCCCGCGGCTCCCGCCCGCGTCGTCTGCGAGGACGATGTGCGGCAGGCGCTGCAGCAGGGCGTGCCCATTCCGGTCGACCAGCATACGATTCTGACGCCCTCGGCTCGTGAGGCTGCCGAGGGCACGGACGCCCTGCACTGGGTGGGCGTGACCTTCCCGGAACAGCACGTCATTGCGCCACCGCGATCCGAGTGATACGGTTAACGGGATGATCTGGGGATTTCCGGCCAGGAGCGCGGCGCTCCGGACAATCGTCCGGCTGAGCCTGTTTGTCTCCCTGGTCGCCAGCGGGGCCTGCGCGGCGCGCGGCCCTGCCGTCGCCCAAGTGCCCGCATCGCCCAGTCCTTCGGCACCCGCCACCGGCGTGCCCGACTTGCCTGAAGCTCCAGCCGCGGTAGACCCGGTGCCGGCGCTGCTGGCCGAAGCCGACCGCGACCTGGCTCGTGGCCAGGCTGAACTGTCACAGGGACATCTCGGTGAGGCCCGCACCGCATTTGATGCCGCGATTGACCGGCTGCTCGATGCCCCGGATGACCTTCGGCGTGATCCCCGGTTGCGGATGCATCTCTTTCGTCTCGTCGACCAGATCGGCCAACTGGAGCAGGATGCCCTGACGGCCGGCAACGGCTTCACGGAAACGGTGTCCGAGCCCGCCTCCATCGACACGCTGCTGGCGCTCGAGGACAGCGACCGGGTGACACCCGGCGCCGTCACGGCCTCAGCGGTGGCGGCCGACCTGCAGACCACGGACCACGACCTCCCGATTCCCTCCGACGACCGAGTGCTCAGGTGGGTGGAAATCTTCCAGGGTCGACTGCGCGAGTTCCTCACCGAGGGCCTGGCCCGAGGCGCCCAGTATCTGCCGATGGTACGCGAGGTCTTCCGGGCAGAGGGCCTGCCGACTGACCTGGCGTTCGTGCCCCTCATCGAGAGCGCGTTCAAGCCCTCGGCCCTGTCGCGCGCCCGCGCGCGCGGGGTCTGGCAGTTCATGCGCGGCACGGCGCTCGAAAACGGACTCAAGGCCGACTGGTTCCTCGATGAGCGGGCCGACCCCGAGAAGTCGACCGTGGCGGCTGCTCGGTACTTCAAGACGCTCTACGGGATGTTCGGCGACTGGCATCTGGCGATGGCCTCCTACAACGGCGGCCCGGGCCGCGTGCAGCGGGCGATGAAGCGCAGTGGCAAGGACGATTTCTGGTCGCTGACGGCCACCACGCGCTACCTGCCCCGGGAAACCCGCGACTACGTGCCCATGATTCTGGCGGCCACCCTCATTGCCCGGAATCCGGTGCAATACGGCTTCGAGATTCCCGACTGGCCGGTGACGCCGACCGAGACGGTCACCCTGCCACCGGCGGTCGACCTCCGGCGCGTGGCCGAATGGACGGCGACTCCCATCGACACCATCCAGCAGCTCAACCCCGAACTGCGGCGCTGGACCACCCCGATTCGCCCCGGTAAATACACCGTCCGTGTCCCTGAAGGCACCGCCGATGCCGTGCGGGCCGGTCTTGCCGCAGCCGCGCCTCATCAGCTGAACGCCCTCCAGTGGCACTCGGTCAAGCGCGGCGATACGCTGGCCTCCGTCGCCCGCAAGCTGCGGGTCTCGAGAGCCGACCTGGCCGACGCCAACTACTTGCGGACCTCCGCACGCCTGGCCCCGGGCCAGCGGCTGCTGGTCCCGCGGATGCCGAGTGCCGCCCTGCTGGCCAGGGCCGCCGGCAGCCCCCTTCCACAGACAGCACTCGCCTCGGCAGAGCCGGTCGAGGCTGCGGCGACCCGCACGGCGACCAGCCGGCTGGTCTACCGCGTGCGCAAGGGCGACACCCTCAGCAGTATCGCGCGACGCCACGGGGTGTCTGTGGCCGATCTCAAGACATGGAACCGCCTGCGGTCGTCTGCCCTGTCAGTCGGGGCGCGGCTCGTGATCCAGTCTGGCCGCAACGCCAACGACTGACCCTCCGGTACGCAGCCATCGAAGTCCGGGCCAGGCCAGGCAGCAGCGATTTCTGACACCCTGCCCACGCATCTGGGTGGCGTTTCCGAGCGGCGCGACCGCCCGTTTCTGCTGGCGCGCCCCTTGCTCTGGCAGCGACTATGCTCGCCACGGTTCAGAGCGCCTCGGTCATCGGCATCGAGGCCCACCCCGTCAGCGTCGAAGTTGACATCGGCACGGGCCTTCCCCGTTTTCTGCTGGTCGGCCTGCCTGACACGTCCGTCAAGGAAAGCCGCGACCGGGTCGATGCCGCGATCCGGAACTCAGGTCTGGAGTTTCCACAGCATCGCATCGTGATCAACCTGGCACCCGCCGACCTGCGGAAGGCGGGCACGGCGTTCGACCTGCCCATTGCTCTGGGCATCCTGGCCGCATCCGGCCTCCTGCCGCCCGAGACACTGCAGCGCATCCGGATCGTCGGCGAGCTGTCGCTCGACGGCCACATCCTCCCTGCACGGGGCATCCTGCCCGTCGCCGTGCTGGCCCGCACCCTGGGCGACGCGGCCCTGCTGGTGCCCGTCGCGAATGCCGCCGAAGCGGCCGTGGTCGAGGGCGTCCGCCTGCTGCCCGTGCACACCCTGGCTGATGCCGTGGCCCGTCTGCAGCAGCCCCTGCACGACTGGCCGGCTCCCCCACCGGCCGTCGTCAGGCCCGATCGCTCCGACGAGGTCGACCTGAGCGAAGTGCGGGGGCAGGCCTTTGCCCGTCGGGCGCTCGAAGTGGCGGCGGCGGGCGGCCACAATCTCCTGATGACGGGCCCACCCGGTGCCGGCAAGACGATGCTGGCCCGGCGGCTGCCGACGCTGCTGCCGCCGCTCTCGTTCGACGAGGCGCTCGAGGTCACCACCCTGCATTCGGTGGCGGGCCAGCTGGGCACCAGAACCGGCCTCCTCACACATCGCCCGTTCCGGGCCCCGCATCACACGGTCTCCGAGGCGGCGCTCATCGGCGGAGGCAGCCAGCCCCGTCCCGGCGAAGTCAGCCTCGCGCACCGCGGGGTGCTGTTTCTCGACGAAATGCCCGAATTCGAGCGCCGGGTGCTCGACGCCCTGCGGCAGCCCCTCGAGGAGGGGCGCATCTGCCTGGCGCGCGCCGCCCGCACGGTCACCTTTCCCTCGCACGTCATGCTGGTGGGCGCCATGAATCCCTGCCCGTGCGGCTATGCGGGCAGTCAGGTGCGCGCCTGCCGCTGCACCCCCACCATGGTGAGCCGGTACCGTGGCCGGCTGTCAGGGCCCCTGCGCGACCGCATGGACCTGACCGTCGAGGTAGCCCCTGTCTCACCTGCCGACCTCAACGATGCGGAGGGCGAGGCCGAGAGTTCGGCCACGGTGCGCCAGCGAGTGATGGCCAGCCGCGAGCGCCAGTGGCACCGGCAGCGGCAGGTGAATGCCCGGCTGAGTGCCCGTCACTTGACGCGCCTCGGTCAGGTGTCTCCGGAGGCCCGCCAGTTTCTCGAGCGGTCTGCCACGGCGCTCCATCTGTCGGCCCGGGCCTTTCACCGGGTGCTGCGCGTCGCCCGCACCGTCGCCGACCTCGCGGCCTCACCGGGCGTCGAGCCTCCGCATGTCGCTGAGGCCCTCCAGTATCGGCTCGCTGACTAGACCCGGCCGTTGCGGTCCGGACCGCGGCCCGTGCTAGTCTCGAAGAGTTCAGTCGCCTTCGCTGCCCATGACCCGCCGTCGATTCCAGGTCGTTCTCGTCAATCCTGCCACCGGCTCGACCCGGCAGTTCAGCCTCGGGCTGCGCACGGTGGGCTGGGGCCTGGCGATCCTGATGAGCCTGCCGACGCTGGTCGGCATGGGTATCGCCTGGAAGACCCGGGCCGATCTCGAGGCCCTCTACGCCGCCAACCAGGCCCTGCAGCAGGAGAACCAGAGCTACCGGGGGGCGACCGAAGAGCTCACCGGCCAAATCGCCGCGCTGCAGACCGCCGTGTCCGATCTGGGCGGCAAGGCTGCCGTCGAACCGTCGCTGCAGGCCGCCATGGACAAGCTGCCGGCGATCGTCAAGAACCGGGCCATGGGTGGCACCGTGGCCTCGACGCCGGGCCGGTCGCTGACGACGGCGTTCACCTCACCCGAAAACACGTTCAGCGTGCTCGAGGAACTGCTCAAGGGCCTCGAAACGCGGCTGCGCACCGTCAGTACCGACCTCGACCGGCGCAACACGCTGGCGGCCGCCACGCCCTCGATCTGGCCCACCCGCGGCTGGCTGTCATCGACGCTGGGCAGCCGGAGTGACCCGCTGACCGGGGCGCCCGACTACCATCCAGGTCTCGACATCTCCGCCGAACGCGGGGCCCCCGTCTACGCCACGGCCGACGGCACGGTCGAGCTGGCCTCCTACTCGGGCGACTATGGCAACCTGGTCGTCATCCGCCATCGGTTCGGTATCGAGACACGCTACGGGCACCTGTCGGCCTTCCGGGCCTCGAAGGGCCAGACGGTCACGCGCGGCGAACTCATCGGCCTGGTCGGTGCGACAGGGCGCGCCACCGGCTCGCACCTCCACTATGAAGTGCGCGTCAACGGGCGCGTGCTGAACCCGCTGCAGTTCCTTACCCGGCCCCAACGGAGCGAGTAGCACTTCCCTGTATACTTGTCCCCATCGGCGTCCTGCCGTCATCCTTCATGTTTGGACAGTTACTCGCCAAAGTCCTGGGAACGCAGAACGACCGGGAGATCAAGCGTCTCCGGCCTCTGGTCGCCCGCATCAACGACCTCGAAACTCAGACCGCCGCCCTCAGTGACGAAGCGCTGCGGGAACAGACCGCCCTGTTCCGCGCCCGCCTCGCCGCCGGCGAGACGCTCGACGACCTGCTGCCCGAAGCCTTCGCCGTCGTCCGGGAAGCCGGACGGCGCGTGCTGCACATGCGGCACTACGACGTGCAGCTCATCGGCGGCATGGTGCTGCACAACGGCAGCATCGCCGAGATGAAGACCGGCGAAGGCAAGACGCTCGTCGCCACCCTGCCCGCCTACCTCAACGCCCTCGCCGGCAAGGGTGTGCATGTCGTCACGGTGAATGACTACCTGGCGCGGCGCGACTCCGAGTGGATGGGACGCCTCTATCGCTTCCTCGGCCTGACGGTCGGCGTCATCCAGCACGAGCTCAACGACCAGCAGCGGCAGGCCGCCTACGCCTGCGACATCACCTACGGGACGAACAACGAATTCGGCTTCGACTACCTGCGCGACAACATGAAGTTCGACCTGGGCAGCATGGTCCAGCGCGGACATCACTACGCCATCGTTGACGAAGTCGACAGCATCCTGATCGACGAAGCCCGCACGCCGCTCATCATCTCCGGCCCGGCCGAGGCATCAACCGACCTCTACTACGAGGTCGACCGCATCATCCCGAAGCTCCGGAAGGGCGAGGTCCATCAGGGCCAGGTCAAGACCGAGGACCGCGAACGTCTCGAGGCCTCAGGCGACTACACCGTCGACGAGAAGAACAAGACCGTCACCCTGACCGAAGCCGGCATGGCCCACGCCGAAGAGCTGCTGGCCCACCGGCTGCAGCCCGGCGGCCTGTACGACCCGGCCAACATGCCGCTGCTGCATCACGTCCAGCAGGGTCTGCGCGCCCACGTGCACTACCAGCGCGACGTGCAGTACATGATCAAGGACGGTCAGGTCGTCATCGTCGACGAGTTCACCGGCCGCCTGATGCCGGGCCGCCGGTGGAGCGACGGGCTGCACCAGGCCGTCGAGGCCAAGGAAGGCGTGAAGATCGAGCGCGAGAACCAGACGCTCGCCACCATCACCTTCCAGAACTTCTTCCGCAAGTACAGCAAGCTGTCGGGCATGACCGGTACAGCCGAGACCGAAGCCCCGGAATTCGCCAAGATCTATAACCTCGACGTCATCATCATCCCGACCAACCGGACGATGCAGCGCATCGAGGAACCCGACCTGGTTTATCGCACCGAAGGCGAGAAGTGGACCGCGATCGTCGACGACATCATCGCGCAGCAACAGGAGGGGCGGCCCACCCTGGTGGGCACGGTCTCGATTGAAAAGTCGGAACGCGTCTCCGGCATGCTCCGCAAGCGCGGCGTGAAGCACATTGTCCTCAACGCCAAGTTCCACGCCCAGGAAGCGGAAATCGTGGCGCAAGCCGGGCGTCTTGGTGCCATCACCATCGCGACCAACATGGCCGGCCGCGGCACCGACATCCTGCTCGGCGGCAACGCCGAACACATGGCCCGGCAGCAGGCCATCGCGGAAGGCGTCGCCGAGAAGCTGACGCGCGGCCAGGAAAAGTACGTGGACGATGAAGAGTTCGTCTACTTCTTCATGGTCGACAGCTTCTATCGCCTGCCGACGGCCGACTGGACGCGCATCCACGGCTTCTTCCGCCAGCAGTGCGGCGACGAGCACAAGGAAGTCGTCACCCGCGGCGGACTGCACATCATCGGCACCGAACGCCACGAGTCACGCCGCATCGACAACCAGCTGCGCGGGCGCGCCGGCCGCCAGGGCGATCCGGGTTCCTCGCGCTTCTACCTGTCGCTCGAAGACGATCTGATGCGCATCTTCGGGTCGGACCGCATTTCGGGCCTGATGCAGCGCCTCGGTATGGAAGAGGGCGTGCCCATCGAGCACGGCATGGTCACGCGCGCCATCGAGCGCGCCCAGAAGCAGGTCGAGGCCCAGAACTTCTCGGTCCGCAAGCACCTGCTCGAATACGACGACGTGATGAACAAGCAGCGCGAGAGCGTCTATACGCTCCGGCGCGAAATCCTCGAGGGCGAGGTGCAGATCACCGAATCGGAGCGCGCCGATACCCGCGGCTACATCATGGCGACAGCCGAGGACCTGCTCGACGACAAGCTCGACCAGCACCTCGGCAAGGACCGCGATGCCGACGAGTGGGACCCGGTGGCCTTCACCCAGGAAGTGGGCCCGATGTTCGCCCTGACCGAGGACGACTGGAAGGCCATCGACCTCGACAGCCTCAGCGCCAGCGAGATCCGCGAGGCCTGCTGGGCGCTGATTCAGGCACGCTACACCGAGAAGGAACAGCTGGTGCCGCGCGACGTGCTGACGCGCGTCGAGCGCGACATCATGCTGCAGATCGTCGACCAGCAGTGGAAGGACCACCTCTACTCGCTCGACCACCTCAAGGAAGGCATCGGCCTGCGCGGCTACGGCCAGCGCGATCCGCTGGTCGAATACAAGAAGGAAAGCTTCTCGCTCTTCCAGGACATGCGGCACCGCATCGAGGAAGAGCTGGTGCGCTACCTCTGGTGGCTGCGGCCTGTGGTCCAGGAAGCCGAGGCTCCAGCGGTCGTGCAGGCGCCGGTCATCCGGCAGGAACCGAAGCGCCAGTCGCTCACCTACAACGACCCGTCACAGGAACTGGCCGCGACAGGCGTGGCCCGGGCCGCGGCCTCGGCTCCCGAAGGCACCACCGACCTGTTCGCCGCCGATGCGGCCCCCCGACCCGCACGCGTGGGCGGCGATGATGCGCCGCTCCGCACCGTGAGGCGCGACGAACCCAAAGTGGGCCGCAATGATCCGTGCTATTGCGGTTCGGGCAAGAAATACAAGAAGTGCCACGGGGCCACCTAACCCTTCTTCCGCACACGGAATTCCTGGATTTATGTCCACACTGGCGAGCCGACTGACGACCCTGCCCACTGCCCTCACCTTCGACGACATCCTGCTGGTGCCGCGCCACTCGACGGTCCTGCCCGCCCAGGTGGACGTCAGCACCCAGCTCACCCGGGACATCCGGTTGAACGTGCCGCTGCTGAGCGCGGCCATGGACACGGTGACCGAGTCAGAGATGGCCATCGCCATGGCGCAGCAGGGCGGCCTCGGCATCATCCACAAGAACCTGCCGATCGAGCACCAGGCCTCGGAAGTCGACCGCGTGAAGCGTTCGGAAAGCGGCATGATCGTCAACCCGATCACGCTCTCGCCAACGGCCCGCATCCACGAAGCGCTCGAGCTGATGCGCCGCTACCGCATCTCGGGCGTCCCCATCACCGACGATGGCAGCAAGGAAGGCCGGCTGGTCGGCATCCTGACCAACCGCGACCTCCGCTTCGAAACCAACGTCGACCGCCCGGTCGCCGAGGTGATGACGCGCGAGCGGCTGTTCACCGTGCCGGTGGGCACCACGCTCGACCAGGCCCGCGAGATCCTCCACCACGCCAAGGTCGAGAAGCTGCTCGTCGTCGACCAGGACTACCGGCTGAAGGGGCTCATCACCGTCAAGGACATCCAGAAGGCGCTCAAGTATCCGAACGCCTGCAAGGACACCCTCGGCCGCCTGCGCTGTGGCGCGGCGGTGGGCATCGCGCGCGACACCGAGCAGCGGGCCGAGGCGCTGGTGGCCGCGCATGTCGACGTGCTGGTGATCGACACGGCCCACGGCCATTCGCAGGGCGTGCTCGACATGGTGCGTTCGCTGCGCCGCCGCTTCCCCTCCGTCAACCTGATTGCCGGCAACGTCGCCACGGCCGCTGCCACCGACGCGCTCATCGACCTCGGCGTCGATGCCGTCAAGGTGGGCATCGGGGCCGGATCGATTTGCACCACCCGCATGGTGGCCGGCATCGGCGTGCCGATGGTCACGTCAATACATCAGTGCGCCGAGGCCGCGGCGAAGCACGGCATTCCGGTCATCGCCGATGGGGGCATCCGCATGTCGGGCGACCTGGTGAAGGCGCTGGCCGTTGGCGCAAGTGCCGTCATGATTGGCAACCTCTTCGCCGGCACCGACGAGAGTCCGGGCGAGCTCATCCTCTATCAGGGCCGCACCTTCAAGGAATACCGGGGCATGGGGTCGATTGGCGCCATGCGCAAGGGATCGCGCGACCGCTACTTCCAGGATGACTTCGAGCTGGAAAGCGGCACGAGCCCGGCCGGCAAGGGCCTCGAAAAGCTGGTGCCCGAGGGCATCGAAGGCCGCGTGGCCCACAAGGGCAGCATGGCCATGGTCATCCACCAGCTGGTCGGCGGCTTGCGCGCGGGCATGGGCTACTGCGGTGCCCCCACGCTGCCCGACCTGCAGCGGGATGCCGAGTTTGTCCGCATCACCAACGCCGGGCTCCGTGAAAGCCACGTGCACGACGTGACCATCACGAAGGAATCGCCCAATTACCGGATGGAATAGCTGACCCGGCGGCGGTCGCCGCCGAGGTCGTCAATCTGCACGTCGATCGCCCCGGGCGGTCGGCGCTGCAGACGCTCGGGCCACTCAATCGCCACCACGCCCGCCTCTGCCAGCGCCTCGTCCAGCCCCAGGGTGTCGAGGTCGACTCGTTCCAGCCGATACAGGTCGACATGCTGCAGCGGCAGGCGGCCCCCGCGATATTCGTGGACCAGCGTGAAGGTCGGACTCGACACCTCGTCGGGTGACACCCCGAGGCCCTGCGCCAGGCCCCGCACAAACGCCGTCTTGCCGGCCCCCAGATCACCCGAGAGCAGCAGCACCGTGCCCGGTGTCAGCCGGCCCGCGAGCCGTATCGCGACGTCGGCGGTCTCCCCTTCACTGTGGGTGGTGTGGCTGGTCCCGTCGGTCATGCCTCACCGGACGGCTCGTCGGCCATCAGCTCGAGCAGCGCATCGCCGAGATGGGCGACCAGGTCGCCGGCCAGCATGGCGGCCTCGCCCACATCGCGGGCGGCCAGTTCCCCTGCCGCCCCGTGCAGGAACACCGCCAGACATGCGGCCTGGTCTGCGTCCATCGTCTGCGCCAGCCAACTGCCCAGCACGCCGGCCAGCACATCGCCCGTGCCGCCTGTGGCCATGCCCGGCGTTCCCGTCGGATTAATCGCCAGATGCCCATCGGGCGACGCCACGAGCGTGCGATGCCCCTTCAGCACAACATGCAGATGACGATCAACTGCCGTGCGCCGCGCTATCTCGACGCGGTGCGCCTGCACGTCATCGGCGCCGGCCCCGATGAGGCGGGCCATCTCCGCCGCATGCGGCGTGATGATGCGCACCCGTTCATCGGAGCCTGTCAGGGCCGGGGCGCCGTCCCCGCTGAATGCGAACAGGGCATCGGCGTCGATGACCATGGGGGCGCCACCGCGCTCGACCACGGCCCGGATGACCTCCTGCGTCGAGCGGTCGCGACCGAGGCCAGGACCAATCACCAGCACGTCGGCGTCGGCCTCGAGCACCAGGTCGGCAGCCGAAGGGGCCAGCCCCCCCCCAGGCCGCTCGGGCAGGGGCATCGTCATGAACTCGAGCCCCTGCGACGCGATCACCGGCTGGCACCGCTCGGGACACGCGATGGTCACGAGGCCGGCGCCCGAGCGCAACGCGCCCTGGGCCGCCAGGACGGCGGCGCCCGTCTTCCCCACGGACCCGGCCACAATCAGGACGCGGCCGTAATCGCCCTTGTGTGAATCAGACGGGCGGGGATTGACGGAGGGTCGCAGGCCCTCGCGCGTCAGGAAGACCGTGTGGTCGCCAGGCACCGCCTCGATGATTTCGTGGGGAATGCCGATGTCGGCCACCACGATGCCGCCTGCGAGGGTTTCGGCAGGCGGCAGCAGCAGCGGCAGCTTGGGCGCGCCCAGCGTCACGGTCGACGCGGCCTCGATGGCCGGCCCGGGCACCTCACAGGTGTCCGCACTGAGCCCCGAGGGCAGGTCGATGGCCACCACCGGCACATCGGAGGCGTTCACGTCATCGACCACCGAGGCGAACAAGCCGGTCAGCGGGCCAGACACGCCGGTGCCGCAGAGCGCGTCGATGATGACATCATGCCGGGCCAGTTCCGGCGCGTGCAGCTCCCAGTCGCCCGCCGTGGCTACCTCGTAAATCGGCACCTGCAGGCGGCCCAGCACGTCGAGGTTGAGGCGGGCATCGCCGGTGACCTGCGCGGCGGTGCCGATGAGATAAACCGAAAGACTGTGCCCGTTCTGGTGGAGGGCGCGGGCGGCGACGCTGCCGTCGCCGCCGTTGCTGCCGCGGCCGCTCAGCACGGCGATGCGCAGCGGCGACCGCTGGCCGAACTGTGACTCGACCGCGGCGGCCACCTGACGCCCGGCATTCTCCATCAGGACGATGGAGGGAATGCCGAGGTCGTGGATGGTGGCCCGATCGGCCTCGCGCATCTGCGCGGTGGAGAGCACGCGCACTAGGCGTAGCTTTCCATCGGGGGACAGATGCAGACGAGGTTGCGGTCGCCGTAGGGGTTGTCAATACGACCGACGGTCGGCCACACCTTCTGGGCACGCACCCAGGGCTGCGGATACGCGGCCTTCTCGCGCGCGTAGCTGTGCGGCCAGTCGTCGGCGCCAATGGCGGCCGCCGTGTGCGGCGCCCACTTGAGGACGTTGTCACGGGCATCGACGGCTCCGGTGACCACTTCCTCAATCTCCTGCCGGATGGCGATCATCGCGTCGCAGAAGCGATCGAGTTCGGCCTTCGACTCGCTCTCGGTCGGCTCGACCATGAGCGTGCCGGGCACCGGGAAGGACACCGTCGGGGCGTGGAACCCGTAGTCCATGAGCCGCTTGGCCACGTCGGTTTCGTCGACCCCGCGGCCCTTGAACCCGCGCAGGTCGAAGATCATCTCGTGGGCCACGCGACCATTGGCGCGGGTGTAGAGCACCGGGTAGTGCCCTTCCAGTCGCGCCTTGATGTAGTTGGCGCTCAGGATGGCGTTGCGGGTGGCCTCCGTCATGCCTTCCGCTCCCAGCATCCGGATGTAGCCGTAGGAGATCAGCAGGATGGACGCGCTGCCCCAGGGCGCCGCCGAAATGGCAGGAATCGCCTGGGCTCCGCCGACGGTCGCCAGCGGATGCCCTGGGAGGAACGGGGCCAGGTGCGCGGCGACGCCGATGGGGCCCATGCCGGGGCCCCCGCCGCCGTGCGGAATGGCGAATGTCTTGTGCAGGTTGAGGTGGCAGACGTCAGCCCCGATGGAGGCCGGGCTCGTGAGCCCCACCTGCGCATTCATGTTGGCGCCGTCCATGTAGACCTGGCCGCCGTGCGCATGAATGGTGTCGCAGATCTCCATGATGGCGTCTTCGAACACGCCGTGCGTGGAGGGATAGGTCACCATGAGGCCCGCCAGCGACTGGCTGTGCGCGGTCGCCTTGGCCTTCAGATCGTCGAGGTCGACGTTCCCGTTCGAGGCCGTGTTGATGACCACGACCCGGAAGCCGGCCATGATGGCGCTGGCCGGATTGGTGCCGTGGGCCGAGGCGGGAATGAGGACCACATCGCGGTGTCCCTCGCCCCGGGACTGGTGATACGCCCGGATGACGGCCAGGCCGGCAAACTCGCCCTGCGCCCCCGAGTTGGGCTGCAGCGACACCGCCGCAAACCCCGTGACCTCGCAGAGCGCGGCCTCGAGTTCGCGGCAGATGCGGTCGTAGCCCGCCGCCTGCGCTGACGGCACGAAGGGATGCAGCTTCGAGAAGGCCGGCCACGACACCGGATACATCTCGGAGGCCGCGTTGAGCTTCATCGTGCAGGACCCGAGGGGAATCATCGACACATCGAGGCCGATGTCCTTCCGCTCGAGGCTGCGGATGTAGCGCATCATCTCGGTTTCCGACCGGTGGCTGTTGAACACCGGATGCGTCAGGTACGCCGACTGCCGACGGAGGCTGGCGGGAATCCCGGCGAGCGGCTCGCCCGCAGGCTCGCCCACGGCGGGCACCGGCGCACCAGCCGCAGCGGCGAGGGCGGCCGCGATGGCCTCGAGGTCGGCCACCGTGACGGTTTCATCGAGCGCGATACCGAAGACCGTCTCGGACGTCTGACGGAAGTTGATGCCGCGCGCATCGGCCTCGGCATGCACCCGCGCCACGACGGCCGGCTCGGCCCCGAGGCTGAGCGTGTCGAAGAAGGCCGTATGCCTGAGGGTGTAGCCGAGCTGCGTGGCCACCTGGGCCACCGCACGGGTCATCTGGTGCACGCGCGTCGCGATGGCCTTCAGGCCTTCGGGACCGTGATACACGGCATACATGGCCGCCATGTTGGCCAGCAGGGCCTGCGCCGTGCAGATATTCGAGGTCGCCTTCTCGCGGCGGATGTGCTGCTCGCGCGTCTGAAGCGCCATGCGATACGCCTTCTGCCCGTTCGCATCGATGGACACGCCGATGATGCGGCCCGGGATGTGGCGCACATAGTCCTGGCGCGTGGCGAAGAAGGCCGCATGCGGACCACCGAAGCCGAGCGGCACGCCGAAGCGCTGGGAGTTGCCCAGCACGATGTCGGCGCCCATCTCGCCCGGAGGCGTGAGCACGGTCAGGGCCAGCAGGTCGGTGGCCACGGCCACCAGGACACCCGCCTCGTGTGCCCGGTCGATGAAGGCACGCAGGTCGTCGATGCGACCTGCCTCGTCCGGACACTGGACCAGCGCACCAAACACAAGCGGATCGCCGAGCGCAAAGGCATCGGACGGTCCGACGCGCAGTTCGATGCCGAGGGGTTCGGCCCGGCTCTGCAGCACGGCGAGCGTCTGGGGGAACACGCGGTCGGAGACGAGGAACACCCCCGCGGCGTCACCCAGCTTGCGGCTCTGCATGCGGTGCAGCAGCGTCATGGCTTCGCCAGCCGCCGTGCCTTCGTCGAGCAGTGACGCATTGGCCACCGGCATCCCGGTGAGGTCGGTGACCAGGGTCTGGAAGTTGAGGAGCGACTCGAGGCGCCCCTGTGCGATCTCGGCCTGGTAGGGCGTGTAGGGCGTATACCAACCCGGATTCTCGAAGATGCAGCGACGGATCACGCTGGGCGTGAGGGTGTCGTAATAGCCGAGGCCGATGAACGACCGGTAGACGCGGTTCTCGCGGGCGATCGTCTCGAGGCGGGCCAGATAGGCCGATTCGCTCTCGGCGGCAGGCAGCTGCAGCGGCCGCTTGAGGCGGATGGCATCAGGGATGACCTCGCCAATCAGGGCATCGAGGCTCGAGGCCCCGACGGTGGCAAGCATGGCCTCACGGTCGGCCTCGCGCGGTCCGATGTGCCGGGGAGCGAAGGTGTCGAGGGGCGGAAATGGGCGCACTACTTGGCGACCTCCGTGTACGCCGCCGCATCCATCAGGTCGACCATGGCGCCGCCCTCGGCGAGCGCCACCTTGATCATCCACGCGTCATGCGGCCGCTGGTTGAGGTCCTGCGGGCTGTCCTTGAGCGCGGCGTTCACCTCGATCACCGTGCCGGTGACCGGCGCGTAGAGGTCTGACACCGCCTTCACGCTTTCAATCGTGCCGAAGTTCTGGCCGGCCTCGACCGTCGCGCCCACCTCGGGCAGGTCGACGTAAACGACGTCGCCAAGCTGCTGCTGGGCGAAATCGGTAATGCCCACGGTGGCCGTCTGGCTCTCGACGAGCACCCATTCATGTTCTTTCGTGTACTGCAGGTTCGTTGGATACGACATAAGCGTCAGATGAGTGGCTCTAAGCCGACTTGGCGCGTTTGTAAAAGGGCATCGGAACAACCACGGCACGCGCCTGACGGCCGCGGATGTCAATGGTAAGCGGAGTCCCCACGGCGGAGAGGGCCGGCGGCACATAGGCCATGCCAATGGCCTTGTTGAGGAAGGGGGTCTGGGTGCCGCTGGTGACCACGCCCACCGGCGCGCCATCGGCCAGCACCGCGTGTCCATGGCGGGCAATGGCCCGGTCGATCATCTCGAAGCCGACCAGCACGGCATCGGTGCCGCCGGCCTTCTGGGCGTGCAGCACCTCGTGGCCCAGGAAGGCCGCTTTCTTCCAACCCACAATCCATCCGAGACCCGCCTCGACGACGGTGCGGGTCTCGTCCATGTCGTTGCCGTAGAGGCGCATCGAGGCCTCGAGCCTGAGTGTGTCGCGGGCCCCGAGCCCGGCCGGCAGGAGCCCGTGAGGCTGCCCGGCAGCCATCAGCGCGTCCCACACCCGCGGGCCCTGCGCCGTCGGCACCATGATTTCGAAGCCGTCCTCACCGGTATAACCCGTGCGGGACACGGTGCCGCGAACACCGGCAATCTCGCCATGCGCGAACCAGTAGTAGCGGATGGCAGGCAGGTCGATGGCCGTCAGGGTCTGCAGGATGGCCTCGGCGCGTGGCCCCTGGAGGGCCAGCAGCGCATACCGATCGCTCGAGTTGACCACGGCGATACCCGGCACCGCCTCTGCCGCGCGCTGCTGAATCCACGCGACATCCTTGTCGATGTTGCCGGCGTTGATGACCAGCAGGAAGTGCGACGGGCCCATCCGATAGACGAGCAGGTCGTCGACGAACGTCCCCTGGGGCGTTGTGAGTGCCGAGTACTGAATCTGGCCGACGGCCAGCTTCGAGGCGTCGTTCGACGTCATGTGCTGGACGGCCTCGAGGGCCCCGGGGCCGGCGATTTCGACCTCGCCCATGTGCGAGACATCGAACAGGCCAGCGGCCGTACGCACCGCCATGTGCTCGGCGGTGATGCCCGAGTATTCGACCGGCATGTGCCAGCCCCCGAAGGGCACCATGCGCGCCCCGAGGGCGACATGACAGGGGTGAAGGGATGTCTGTTTGAGGGACGGTGTGGAGTCGGTCATGGATGAGAGGCGGCGACCCCGTGGCCGCCGCCCGCCCACACGGTACTATGCTGCTCCCGCGGAATCAAGAATCTGACGCCGGCGCGGCCCCTTGTATGCCAGGTAGGCGTTGAGGGTGTGATACGAAATGCCCAGCCGACGGCAGGCCTCGCGTTTGTTGCCCTTCGCCCGCTCGAGGGTCAACCGGGCATACCGGCTGCCCCAGGCCCGCATGGTGTGGTCACCCGAGACCGAGGGCATCAGCACCTCGGCGTAGTCGCCCCGCAGACACGCAGGCAGGTCGTCGAGCTGAATCTGTCCGTGCTCGGCCACGGCCACCGCCCCTTCCATCATCCGCTCGAGTTCACGGACGTTGCCGGGCCACTCATACGTCAGTAGCGCGTCGGTCGCCGCCGCCGACATGGTGAAGGGACCGCGCGCCTGATGGCGGTCGAGAAAGTGGCGCACCAGTTCGAGCAGGTCGCCGGTGCGCTGCCGCAGGGATGGCACCTGCACCTCGACACCGCTCAGCCGGTAGAACAGGTCGGCCCGGAACAAGCCGTTGGCCACCAGCCCGGACAACGCGCGGTTCGTGGCGGCCACAATGCGTACGTCAACCCGCCGCCCGCCTGTCGCCCCCACCCGCTCGACCGTGAGGTCCTGGATGGCCCGCAGCAGCTTGGCCTGCGCCGACAGCGACAGGTCGGACACCTCGTCGAGGAACAGCGTGCCTCCGTCGGCGTACTCGAACTTGCTCCGCCGGCCCTTCACCCCGGTCGCCGTGCGCTCCTCGATGCCGAACAGTTCGGCCTCGAGCAGCGTCTCGACCAGCGCGGCGCAGTTGATGGCCACAAAGGGGCCGTCGGCCCGCCGGCTCTGCTGGTGAATCTGGCGAGCCACCAGTTCCTTGCCCGAGCCGCTCTCGCCCTCAATCAGGATGGTGAAGTCGGTGGAGGCCACCCGGGCCACCCGGTCGCGCAGCGCCTGCATCACGGGGCTGCTGCCGACCAGCGGACTGATGACCTCGTCGGACGTCCGCAGCGGCGGACGCGGCCTCGGCGACGGCGTGCCAGCGCCGCCGTCGACCATCAGGGCGGCCAGGCAGGCCGCCCCCTCGAGCAGCTGGCACATGGGCGCATCAGGCCGGGTGTGCGGCGCAAAGCGGGCTTCGAGGAGCACGTGACCGCGCTGGTCACGCGTCGGCACCGAAAACGCCGCATAGTCACTCGACACCACCGGGTGCCCGACGCGAATGGGCGACACACCCGTGGCGGTGGTCACCGTGACCTGACGCACCGGCGCCAGCGACTGCAACCGTGATGACAGGAGGGCGGCGACATCCACCGGCGGCTGGGCCCGATGCAGGTCGTGCATGAACTGCTGCACCAGGGTATGCAGACCAGGCCGACTCTCGGCGTGTGCCGACGTGCGTGACACCGGCAAATACGTGGAATCCATAGATATGCTCCTTGTTCAGTGACGGGGCACCGTCACCACTTCCACCCTCCAAGAACAGTGCCAACACGAAAACATCGTCACTTGTCAGCTCGAGTTCGCACGTGGCAGCTTGTGACTGCTGCCGAAAACATGCAGCGGGTAATCGCTACCCGGAGTTGATGGAGGCCGATACCCAGCCGGGTATCGGCTTCCCCTCTGAATCAGGGCACCCAGTCGCCAGAACCGCGTCGATAGCGCAGAAACTGCACACGCCCCGTGCCGCCGTGGACCCGCACCGCATACTGGGTGCCTCCTCGGCCCGCCACATACACGGTACCCGGCGTCGCGCGCCCGTCGGGCGTGAACGTCACACGGTCGGTGCGTCCGAAGCGGATCGGATCGCCATCCGCCTCGAGCCAGCCACTGTCGTCAATGGCGCGCACCTGCTCCGTGATGCGAAAGCCCGCCCCCGACGCCAGATCGAACATCGGGACATCGGCCCCCACGGATGGGTCGATGCCCGCGTCGATGTCAGCCTGGCTGATGCCATTGCCGTTGCCGTCGGTCAACACGGTGCCCCAGACACGCCCGTCGCGCTCGACCCACTCGAGGCCGATGGCCCGGCCGCGACGGCTGGCCTCGGCCTGCCCGGCCACCATCCACTGCCAGACGCGCCTGGCGTCGTGGCCCGCCTGCAGCTCGTCGCGCCAGTGGCCCACCTGCGGTACCGCCGAGGCCGCCGTCACAGCCACAATCGCCAGCGCCGCCAGCGTGTCGATGAGGGCCGCGCCCCGGCTAGGGCTGCTTGCCGGGTGCGGTGCCATTGCCCTGCCCGCCAACGGTCACCAGTGGCTTGAGGCGCAGGAAGCTCTTCTCGCCGATGCCACGCACGTTCATCAGCTCCTCGATCTTCCGGAAACCACCCGCCTTCTGGCGGTACTCGAGGATGCGTTGCGCCGTGCGCGCACCAATGCCTGGCAGCGCCTCGAGGTCGCGCGCCGTCGCCGCATTGAGATCGATCGGCCGAACCGTCGTCGCCGCAGCCGACGACCCGCGCGCGTCGCCCGCGCCCTGCGCCAGCAGCGGCGCCACACCCACGCTGCCCATCGCGAGCAGCACCATCATCAGCAGTACGAACTTGGCCATGTGTCTCTCCTTGTGCCCGACGGGCACGGACGATGACCGGCAAGGCCACGGGTTGTCATGCGGAGGTCAGGGGCGCCGACGCCCGTGGTGACCTTGCCGGTCACCCCGACAAGAGGCAAGGATCGGGCCACCGCACGACAACCACGGGCCCACAGCGACGGCCCGAGGGAAAACCGCGCGGACGCCCGTGCCGGACAGGCACCGGACGATGACCGTCACGACATCTGGAGTTGTCAGTCGGAATCGGCCGACTGGCGCCGGCCGAGGAGGCGGGAGGCCGGCAACCGGAGTTCCTCCGCAGGAACCGCCGGTTGCCGGACGCGATCAGTTGGGCCAGCCGGTCTTCGGCAGGCCCGGCACCAGCGCCAGAGAGTTCTTGTAGTAGAGCTTCTTCAGCACATCGTCCGGCAGCGCCATGCCGTACAGCTTCCAGAACGCGTGATAGTCACGGTAGTAGTCAAAGTACTCGTCGCCCGTTTCGAAGGTGCGCCAGTAGTACGGGAACTCGTCGGGCTGGAAGCTGTCCTTGCCGAACAGCACGCGGTCCTGGTTCTTCACGAAGAAATCGTGTGCGGTGCGCGGCTGCCGGCCGAGTTCCGCCAGGATGGCCGCCACCTCGAGATACACGTTCGGCATGGTGTCGAGCATGACCTGCGCCTTCGCCAGGTCGTTCCCGCGGTACCCGAAGTGCGCGGCAATGAATCTGGTCTTCGGATGCTTGCGGAACATCCGATCGCGCTCCGCCAGCAGCTCCTCGAAGCGGGGGAACTCGCCGGCCGGGTAGCGCCGGTCGCGGAACAGCGCCAGCTCGAGCCAGCGCTCGTTGGCCATGTCAATCGGCTCGAAGAACTCCTGCGGCTCGGCCGTGTGAATCAGCACGGGCACTCCGAGGCGCCCGCACACGGCCCACACCGGGTCGAGATCGGGATCGTCCACCGCGAGCCGCGTGCCATCGGCCTTCCTGATGCGGAGGCCCAGGTCCTTGAAGATCTTGAGGCCACGGGCCCCGGCGCGAATATCCGATTCGAGCTGCGCGGCAGCCCGCTCACTCCATCCGGGCGTGCCGACGCCCCGGAAGTCGACGTTGGCAAACAGCACCATGCGGTCCTTGTGCGGACTGGACGCGATGGCCTCGAGCCCGCGACGCAGCTGATCGCCGAACCCGCCGCTGAGATTGATCAGCACACGGAGGTTGTTGGCATCCATGCCCTCGACCACCATCGCGAATTGCTCGGGGCTGATGGGCGTCGGCTGGTGGCTGTGAATGTCAATGACGGGGAACTTGGCCTTCGGCGTGGGATGCTGCGGCACCTTGAGGGTGTTTCGCGGCTTGTAGTCGGTGATGGAGGGCACGGGAAACTCGGGGCTGCGCCCCGCCCCCGGCCGTCCCCGCTGCACGCCGGGTCCCTGCTGCGCCACCACACCCACGCTGGCGGCCACCGCCAGCGCCAGCATCCCCAGCGCCGCGGCGCCGCGCATCTGCATCCTGTTCATCTGTGCTTCGTCTCCCACAATCCCCTGCGACAATGCCTCAGCGGGCCGATAAGCCGAATTCTGTCCCGGCATCGTCCGTGAAGACGACCACCGGTGACGATCATTCCTCTAGTCCCGGCATTGCTGACGGGATCGAGCGACCGACCCGGAAGCTCGGATGGACCACCCGTGCGACCCGAAGGCCGCGCGCTTCCCTATTTGGTCTTGCTCCGTGCGGGGTTTTGCCTGCCACCCCTGTTACCAGGGGCGCGGTGCGCTCTTACCGCACCATTTCACCCTTACCGCAGCCGGCAAGCCGGACCACGGCGGTATATTTTCTGTGCCACTGTTCCGTCGGGTTGCCCCGCCCGGGCGTTACCCGGCGCACTGTCCTGCTGGAGTTCGGACTTTCCTCTCCCGGCTCGAGTTCCGGCAGGCACGACACCCGGAGGCATCGCCCCGCCGGCCCGTGGCCGGCAGCGACCGTCTGGCCCGCTGAGACGCCCTCAGTGTAGCAGGGCGCTGCGCGCCCACTCGCAGAGAAGTGCCAGGACGCCCGTGGCATTGGCCACCGCAAAGCTCAGGCCCCGCAGGTTCCGCTCGGCGGGAACGCCGGGAATGGGTCGCGGATAGCCTGCGGCCCGGACCCGCCCTCCGGCAGTGATGACCACGTCGTGACGTGACAGCGACCAGTCGAGCTCGACCCCCACGGCACCGGGCAGTGTCCCCGGCAACCATGCCCGATCGCCGTCATGGCCCGCTGCCACCACCGTGGCGCCGGCTGACACCGCCTGCGTGAGCACCGCCGACAGGCGCGCGGCGTGTTCCGGCCGGTCGGTGCCCAGGCTGAGGTTGATGAGGTCTGCCCTCTCTCCGATGGCCCATTCGATCGCCGCAGCCAGCGCCTCGACCGTCGTCGTCAGGTGACGCTCGAAGACGCGGGCCATGAGGACCTCGGACGCCGGCGCCTTGTCGACAATGGCGGCCGTGACGGCCGTGCCATGGCCAAGGCGATCCCGCCAGTCATTCCCCGCCGCGCCGTCGGCACCGATGCAGACCCCGCGTACCACCATGTCCGCCACGTGCGGATGCGACGCATGCACCCCGCTGTCAATCACCACGATCCGCACGCCCTTTCCGGTCAGCGGCCGCAGCGCCCGCGCATCCCAATGCCCGTCAGGCCAGTGCATCACGGACGAGTCTCCGGAGCGGCCGGCTCCGCCGTGAACATCCCGGCGAACCGACCCGCCCCTCTCGCCAGCTCAGCCGGCGGACCGGCCTCGCTCACCCGTCCCTCGTGCAGCACGACCACAAGGTCGGCGGCCATGGCCACCTCCCGTCGGTGGGAAATGACGACGGTTGTGCGGCCCTGCATCACGCGGCGATAGCCCGCCACCACGGCACGTTCCGACTCGGGGTCGAGCGCGGCCGTGGGCTCATCGAGCACCAGCACGTCGTCGGGCCCGGTCATCGGACTACTGCCCGTCCTGTGCCTCGCTGATGCTGTACTGCTCGAGCTTCTTGTAGAGGTTGCTGCGCGGCGTGTCGATGACCTCCGCCGTCTTGGAAATGTTCCAGTGGTGCTGGCGCAGCTTGGCGACCAGGAAGGCGCGCTCCGACACGCTCTTGAACTCCTGCAGTGACGGCAGGTCAAACCACTGGCTCTCGAGCGACACCAGCCCGCCCGCCGCACTCTGGGGCGCTGCCGCGCCTGCGCCAGGCTCCCGCCCCGGCAGGCCTTCGTTCGGAATGTCTCGCGCCTCGATGCTCTCGCCGGAGGTCATGATCAGCAGCCGCTCGACCGCATTGCGCAGTTCGCGGATGTTGCCCCGCCAGTGCCGCTGCTTGAGCTTCTCGATGGCGGCCGCCGTGAAGGTCTTCCGGCGGAAGTTGTGCTCCCGGGCCAGCACATCGGCAAAGTGCCGGACCAGCGCGGGGATGTCTTCGCGCCGCTCCCGCAGGGGCGGCACGTGAATCGGGACGACATTCAGCCGGTAGAAGAGATCCTCGCGGAACGCTCCGGTATTGATGGCCTCCTCGAGGTTCTTGTTGGTCGCAGCAATCACGCGCACGTCGACGCGAATCACCCGATTCGACCCCAGGCGCTCGAGCTCCTGCTCCTGCAGCACCCGCAGCACCTTGGCCTGCGTCTTGAGGCTCATGTCCCCGACCTCGTCGAGGAAGATGGTGCCCTTGTCTGCCTGCTCGAACTTGCCAATCTGGCGATCGACCGCGCCGGTGAAGGAACCTTTTTCGTGGCCGAACAGCTCCGACTCGATGAGCTCGTCGGGAATCGCGGCGCAGTTCACCTGCACGAAGGTCGCCTCCCGCCGCAGGCTCTCGCGGTGGATGGCCCGGGCCACCAGTTCCTTGCCGACGCCACTCTCACCCAGGATGAGCACCGTCGCCCCGGTCGGCGCGGCCCGGTGAACCGACTCGCGCACCACGGCCAGCGCCGGCGCCTCGCCGACGATCTGGTAGCGGCGATCGACCTCGTGCCGGAACTGCGAGTTCTCGCGGCGCAGCGCTGCGCCCTCGAGCGCATTGCGCACGGTGACCAGGATGCGATCCTGCGAGGGGGGTTTCTCGATGAAGTCGCGTGCCCCGAGCTTCATGGCCTCGGCGGCCTCGGACGAGGAGGCGCCCCCCTGCTCCACATGGCCCGAGATGACCACCACCGGCAGCGTCTCGGTCAGGTGCTGGAGGCGGCGCAGCACCTCGATGCCGTCCATGCCCGGCATCTTGATGTCGAGGAACACCAGGTCGGGCGGATCACGATCGATCAGCCGGACCCCGTCTTCGCCCGTCGCCGCCTGCAGGACGTCGTAGCCCTCGTACTTGAGAATCATCCGCAGCGTGTCGCGGATGCCCTCCTCATCATCGATGATCAGGATCCGTGGTTTCATCGCCCGTCCACGCGCAGCGTGCGAATCATGCGCTGCCCTTCCTCGGGGTCGAGCGTCAGCACCGCCACCACCCCGACACGCCGCGCCTCTTCGAGCCGCTCACGGAACGCTGCGACCCGCTGCACCGGGCGCCGGTTCAGCTCGAGCAGCACCTGCCCCCGGCGGATGCCGGCCTCGAACGCCTCGCTGAGCGGTTCGACCCGCTGCACGAGCAGTCCGACCACACCGGCCGGCACGTCGAAGCGGTGCGCATTCTCCTCGGTGATTTCAATCAGGCTGAGCCCCACATCCACCGGCGACGGCGACGCATCGCCCGCACGCCCGCGGGGCGCAACCGCCGGCCGTTCCTCACGCGCCGGACGCTCGGCCAGCTTCACCGGCACCTCGAGCAGCCACCCGTCGCGATACACCGTCAGCCGCGCGGTCGTCCCCGGACGCCGGAGGGCAATGGTGCGGATGAGCGACTCGTTCGACGCCACCCCTCCCTCGTCTACGGCGGTGACCAGGTCATAGGGTTGCAGGCCGGCGCGGGCGCCCGGAGAGCCGGCAGTCACATCCTGGATGAGCGCCCCCTGGCGGTCAGGCAGCGCGAGGGCCTGCCGCAGGTCGGGGTCGACATCGCGCAGCGTAATGCCCATGAATCCGCGGGAGACGCGCCCCTGGGCCAGCAGTTGCGGCACGATGTCGCGTGCCTGGTTGATCGGGATGGCAAACCCAATGTTCGACGCCTGCCGGCTCACCGCCGCCGCGATGCCGATGACCAGCCCCCGCGCGTCAATCAGCGGACCGCCGCTGTTGCCCATCGCAATGGCCGCATCGGTCTGGATGAAGTGGTCGAGGCTCGAGTCAAACAGCTTGCGGCCGACGAAGCTGACGATGCCGGCCGTCACGGTGTGCTCGTAGGCCAGCGGGTTGCCAATCGCGACGACACCGTCGCCGACGCGCACCTCGTCGGAGTTGCCAAGCGGTGCCGCCTCGAGCGGACCACCGGCCTCCACGCGCACGACGGCCACGTCGGTGTCGGGATCGCTGCCCACCACCGTGCCGCGCAGGACCCGTCCGTCGTACAGCTCGACGGTGAGCCGATCGGCGGCATCGACCACGTGATGATTCGTCAGGATGAGCCCGGACGCGTCGAAGATAAACCCGGTGCCGGTGCCCCGGCGCGGCTGCCCCTCGTCGCCCCGCTGACGCCCCCGCCGCACCCGCGCATCGATGCTGACGACGGTGGGGTTGAGGCGCGCGGCAATGGCGGGCACATCAAGCGCCCCGGTGACAGGAGGCGGTCCCGGCCACACGGCTCGGGTCACCGACTCGCTCGAGTGTTCCTCGTCGGCACGTTCGGAGGCAGGCACGGGCAGGCTGGCCGTCGCGTCCGGGGGCGCGCCGATCAGCCGCACCAGCATTCCCACCAGCACCCCGACGGTGGCGGTGAGCACGAGAATGGCCGTCAGCGCGCCGCGTGTCATGACGGGGTCATTATACGGGCCAGCAGCGCTGCCTCGTCGATCTGCGGAACGCCCAGCGCGACCGCTTTTTCGAGCTTGCTGCCCGCCTCGGCGCCCACCACCAGGAACGAGGTCTTCCGGCTCACCGAGCCGACCACCTTCCCTCCGGCGGCCTCGATGCGGCGCTGGGCCTCGTCCCTCGACAGGGTCGGCAGGGTGCCGGTGATCACGAACGTCAGCCCCGCCAGCGGCAGCGGTCCTTCGGGGGCCGTGCGCACCGGGCCATCCATCCGCACCCCTGCCCCGCGCAGGCGGTGCAGCAGGGCCTGATTGTGCGGGTCATCAAACCATCGCCGTATCGATTCGGCCATCACCGGCCCGACTTCCCGCACCGACTGCAGGTCCTCGAGCGACGCGGCGGCGATCGCCTTCACCGAACCGAAGTGATCTGCCAGCACCTGCGCCCCGCGCTCGCCCACGTGCCTGATGCCAAGCGCATTGATCAGCCGCCACACATCGTTCCGTTTCGAGGCGTCGATCTGGGCCATCAGGTTGGCCGCCGACTTCGGGCCCATCCGCTCGAGCGCGGCCAGCACGCCGGAGGTCAGCGTGTAGAGGTCCGCCGCACTGCGCACCAGCCCGCGCTCGATCAGCTGCCGCACCAGCACCTCGCCCAGCCCCTCGATGTTCATGGCCCCGCGCGACACGAAATGATCGAGGCTGCGCGCCAGCCGTGCCGGGCACGAACTGTTCTCGCAGCGCCACACCGCCTCGTCCTCCGGCTTCGAGAGCGGTCCCTCGCAGACCGGGCAGGTCGTAGGCATGCGCCACGGCACCGAACCCGCCATACGCCGGGCCAGCACAGGCCCCACGACGCGAGGAATCACATCCCCGGCCTTCTCGACGACGACCCAGTCGCCCTCGCGGATGTCCTTCCGCGCCAGGTCATCGGGGTTGTGCAGCGTGGCCAGGCCAATGGTCGAGCCGGCCACGGAGACCGGGTCGAGCACGGCATACGGCGTGGCCGCCCCCGTGCGTCCGATGTTGACCTCAATCCTGAGCAGCCGCGTCGTGGCCTGCTGGGCGGGATACTTGAAGGCCGTGGCCCAGCGGGGAAACTTCGACGTGGTGCCCAGACGCACGCGTTCCGCCAGGCTGTCGAGCTTGACGACGACGCCGTCTGTCTCGAAGGGCAGCGCGTGCCGCGCCTCTTTCCATGCGTCGCAGAACGCGACGACCTCGTCAATCGACGCAGCCAGGCGCCAGTGCGGCTCGACCGCAAATCCCCAGTCGGCCAGCTGCCGCAGCATGGCCTCGTGCGTGGCGTCCGCCTCAGGCGCATCGATGACCACCAGCTGATACATCCATGCGGACAGCCCTCGCCGCGCCACCTCGGCGGCATCGAGGGTGCGCATCGTGCCCGCGGCGGCCTTCCGGGGATTGGCGAACTGCGGCTCGCCGGCGTCTTCCCGCTCGGCATTCAGCCGCGCGAATGCCGGCTTGGGAAAGTAGACTTCCCCCCGCACCTCGACGACCTCTGGTACTGCGCCACGCAGCCTGAGGGGAATGGCCCGGATGGTGCGCACGTTGGCGGTGACATCCTCGCCACGCACGCCGTCTCCGCGCGTGGCCCCGCGCACGAGGCGACCCTGCTCGTACCTGAGCGACAGGCTGAGGCCGTCGATCTTCAGCTCGCACACGTAGCGCGGGGGCGCGTCCTCCTCCTGCAGCCCGAGGCCCCGGCGCACGCGGTCGTCAAAGGCGCGCAGGTCCGCCTCGTTGTAGGCATTGTCGAGGCTGAGCATCGGCACGCCGTGCTCCACGGTCTCGAATCCACGGGCCGGTGCGCCTCCGACGCGCTGCGTCGGCGAATCGGGCGCAATGAGTTCGGGGTGCGCCGCCTCGAGGGCCCGCAGCTCGAGCATGAGCGCGTCGAACTGCCCGTCCGAGATCTCAGGCGCAGCCTTGACGTAGTACAGGTCTTCGTGTCGGCGAATCTCGTCGGCGAGGTGCTGAATCCGTTCGGCAGGCGTCATGGCAAGCCTGTGCCCCGCGCGATCAGAAGTCGCGCGACAGCACGAAGTCGGCCAGTGCCGTCAGGGCCTGGCGTTCCTGGCAGTCGGGGAACACCATCAGCGCGTCTTTCGCCCGGCGTCCGAACTCGTGCGCCCGCGCCCGAGCGTAATCGAGCGAGCCGTGCTCGGCCAGCAGCGCCTGGAGGCGTGCCCACTGGTCGGCCGTCACGTCGCGGGTGTCGATGATGGTCTGCACGAGGGTCCGCGCCTCGCTGCCGGCGGCCTTCAGCAGGTGGATGAGCGGCAGCGTCATCTTGCCTTCGCGCAGGTCGCCACCCACCGGCTTGCCGAGCGCCTCGGCCTCGCCGGTGAAGTCGAGCAGGTCGTCGACCACCTGGAAGAGCACCCCGAGGTGGAACCCGTAGTCGCGCAGCGCCTGCCGGCGTTCCATCGGCGCCTCGGCGAGCATCGCCCCGATCTCGGCGCAGCCGCCGAACAGGTAGGCCGTCTTGCGGTGGATGATGTCGAAGTGCTCGGCCTCGTCGATGTCGATGACGCCGTTCTTCGTCAGCTGGTAAATCTCGCCCTCGATCATGCGCAGCGTCACGTCGCAGAGCATGCGGACGACGTCCATCGTGTCCTGCGAGAGGGCCATCGCCATCGACTTGATGTAGAGGAAGTCGCCCGCCAGCACCGTGACGTTGTTGCCCCACTGGGTGTGCACGGCCTTGCGCCCGCGCCGCACGTCGGCATCGTCGATGATGTCGTCGTGCACCAGCGTGGCCGTGTGGATGAACTCGACCACCGCGGCATTGAGGACGGCCTGGGAGCCGGTGTAGCCGCACAGACGGGCCGCCATCAGCAGCACGGCCGGCCGCACCCGCTTGCCGCCGCTGCGCTGGATGTATCCACCGATCTCGGGGATGACCGGCACCTGCGACTGGACCTGTCGCGAGTACTCGTGCTCGACTGCCTCGAGATCGGCCCGGACAGGTTCGAAGAGCGCAATCAGGTCGATGTGCGCTTTGGGCAGTGCGTTGGACAAGTGCGTCAATCTCACCATACGGTCTGCGCCAGTGTCAACGAAGCGCAGGACCTGTGTTCTCTGCCCGAATCCCCCGCTGTCGGCTAGGCGCCGAACAGCCGGTGGAAGTTGTCTGACACCTGGCGGCTGACCGCTTCAGGCGTCGTGTGCCAGAGCCCGGCGAGCGTCTCGACGACACGCACGACGTTTGCCGGCTCGTTCCGTTGGCCCCGGAGCGGCACCGGCGCCAGATACGGGCTGTCGGTCTCGACCAGCACCCGATCCTGGGGAGCCCGTGCCATCGCTGCGCGCAGCGCCTCGGCCTTCGGAAAGGTGACGATTCCCGGCACCGAGACCAGATACCCGGTGGCCAGGGCCCGTTCCATGGCCTCGGCATCACCCGAGAAGCAGTGGAACACGCCCGTCGTTGTGACGCCGTGCGCACCGCGAAGGATTCGCAGCGTGTCGTCCTCGGCCTCGCGGGTGTGAATCACCACCGGCAGGCGCCGGTCGGCCGCCACGGCCAGTTGCGCCTCGAATACGGCCTGCTGGACGTCCCGGGGCGCGAAGTCGTAGTGATAATCGAGCCCGATTTCCCCCACACCCACGACACCCGGCACCGTGTCAATCCGCTGCGCCAGCAGGCGGCCAGCCGCGGCGGGGTCGCCGGCAAAAGCCGCCGCCTGATGGGGATGGATCCCCACGGCGGCCCGGACCTCGGGCCACGCCCGCTGCACCAGGGGCCACCGGGCCAGTTCCTCATCGGCGTCGGCCGCGAGGATGATCAGCGCCCCGCGAAGTCCGGCCGCTCGGGCCCGCTCCACCACGGCGTCGAGGTCGCCGGCAAACTCGTGGCCGGCCAGGTGACAGTGCGAGTCGACCACGGGCGCTAGCGGACCCGGGTCCCCGGCGCCGCCGGCTCGGCGTTGAGCACGATGGCCCCGCCGCCGTCCGGGCTGGCGGCCAGCACCATGCCGTTCGACTCCATGCCCATCATCATGCGCGGCGCCAGGTTGGCCACGATCACGATGCTGCGGCCCACGAGCGCCTCGGGCTCGTAAGACTCGGCGATGCCCGCGAGGATTTGCCGGGGGGTCGCCTCGCCCGCGTCGACCTGCAGACGCACCAGCTTCTTCGACTTGGGCACGCGCTCGGCCTCGAGCACGCGCGCCACCTTCAGGTGCACCTTCATGAAATCGTCGATGGTGATCACCGTCGACGCGGTATCGACCATCGCAGCGCCCGGGGCCACCGGGGCGGGCGCGGTCGTCGCCTCAGGGGCGGGTGCCACCGGAACAGGCGTGGGGGTTGCGGGGGTCTCGCTCACGTGCATCGCTCCCTTGTCTTCGAGGCGGGGCCACAGGGCGCCGCTGTTACTGATGGTTCGTTCGCCGCTGCTGCGCCAGGCCGTCGCCTCGTCCAGCTGCCAGTCGGCCGCCGACAGGTCGCCCATGCGCCGCGCAATCTCGCGTGCGGCGTCCGGCATCACCGGACTCAGCAGGACGGCGCCAATCCGTACCGCCTCGGCCGCCTCGGCCAGCACCTGCGTCAGGCGCCCGGCCTGCGTGTCGTCCTTGGCCAGCGCCCAGGGCTGCGTCTCGGCGATGAATTCGTTCGCCCCGCTGACGAGGCGATAGGCCGCGGCCACGCCTTCGTGCAGTGCCAGCCGGTCCATCGCCTCGCGGTAGCTGGCCGTGGTCTCGGCGGCGAGCCTCGTCAGTGGTCCAGCGGCCGGGGCCGGCAGCCGTCCCCCGCGGTACCGATCGGTCATCGCCGCAATGCGGTTGACCAGGTTGCCGAGGTTGTTCGCCAGGTCGGCGTTGTACTTTTCCTCGAATCGCTCCCACGTGAAGTCGCCATCACCGCCGTAGGGCACTTCCTTGGTGAGATACAGGCGCAGCGGGTCGGGCCCGAAGCGGCGGGCCGCATCGAGCGGGTCGACCATATTGCCGAGCGACTTGCTCATCCGCTCGCCCTTGAAGAACACCCAGCCGTGCCCGAACACCTGCTTCGGCAGCGGCACGCCCGCGCTCATCAGCATCGCAGGCCAGATGACGCAGTGAAAGCGCGTGATGTCCTTGCCGACGATGTGCAGGCTGGCCGGCCACCATTCGCGGAACCGATCGTCATCCCAGCCGTAGCCGACGGCCGCCGCGTAGTTGATGAGGGCGTCAAACCACACGTAGACGACGCTCTTCGGGTCGAACGGCAGCGGAATGCCCCACGACTGCCCCGCCCGGCTCATGGACAGGTCCTCGAGGCCGCCTTCCACAAATCGCAGGATCTCGTTGCGCCGCACCTCCGGTTCGATGAACGACGGCGACTCGCGGTAGAGGTCGAGCAGCGGCTGCTGGTAGCGCGACAGCCGGAAGAACCAGTTGCGCTCGCGAATCCATTCGGGTCGCGTCTTGTGCACCGGACACAGGCCCTCGACCAGATCCTTCTCGGGCTTGAACTCTTCACAGCCGACGCAGTAGTGCCCCTCGTAGGTGCCCTCGTAGATATCGCCGCGGTCGAGGCAGGCCTGCGCCATCCGCTGCACGGCGGGAAAGTGCCGGCGCCGGTCCGAGGTGCGGATGAAGTCATCGAACGAGATGTCGAGGCGACCCCACACCTCGCGAAACACCTGCTCCATCTCGTCGCAGTAGGCCAGCGGATCCTTGCCCTGCTCGAGCGCCCGCTTGTAGACGTTCTGCGAGTGCTCGTCATTGCCCATCAGGAACCAGGTATGGTCGCCTTTCAGCCGGTGGTACCGCGCAATGACATCCGCCGTGATCTTCTCGTAGGCCGTCCCGAGGTGCGGGCGCGAGTTGACGTAGTCAATGGCCGTGGTCAGAAAAAAAGAGCCCATGCTGCACTCCGGGCGCGTGCCCCCGGTCTCCCCCTACTCGTCTGCGGTGCGGTCGAGCCACGCCTTGTGGGCCGCAGCCTGCACCCGCTTGATCGGAACGTCCCGCTCGGCCGCCAGCCGCACCAGGTCGTCAAACTCGGGCTGCGCATTGAGCACCCCGCTGTCGTCATGCGCGACCTTGAATCGTACCACGCCGAAGGGGGTCTCGACCGCCTCGATTCGCCTGGCGAGGGCCAGCCGCTGCAGCTCCTGCACCCGGAGGCCCAGCGTCGACGACTCGCGGAACAGCAGCCGGGCCAGCGCCGCCTGCGCCCCGGGCCGCGCCACCACGGTCACCCGCGTCCCCGGACGGTTCTTCTTCATCTGCACCGGCGTGTAGGACACGTCAAGCGCACCGGCATCGAGCAGCCGGTCCATCAGTGCCCCCAGAATCTGCGGGTTCAGATCGTCCAGCTCGCACTCGAGCACGGCCACACGGTCGCCTGCCGGCAACACACCGGGGCCGTCCGCCGACGCCTCGCCCACAAACACCCGCACCACGTTCGGGGTGGTCGGCAGGTCGCGGTCGCCAGCCCCGTAGCCCGTGGCCGTCACCGTCATGGCCGGCATCGGACCGCTACCGGTCGCGTACTCGGTCAGGATGAGGGCGCCGGTGGGCGTCAGTGTCTCCATCGCGGCGCCGCTCGAATAGGTCGGCAGCCCCTGCATCAAACGCACCGTGGCCGGGGCCGGCACCGGAAACAGCCCGTGCGCGGTCTGCACCATGCCGCTGCCCACGTTCACCGGCGACACCACGACCTGCTGCGGTGCCAGCCACTCCATGGCCGCCGCGGTCCCGACGATGTCGATGATTGAGTCGAGCGCGCCCACTTCGTGCAGGTGCACCCGTTCCATGGTCGAGTTATGGATGGCCGCCTCTGCCTCCGCCAGCCGCCGGAACATCTGCAGCGCCCGCGCCCGCGCCGCCGGGGTCAGGGCCGATCGGTCGATGGCGGCGTAGATGTGCTTGAGGTGGTAGTGCGCATGGCCGCTGCCCGACGGCGGCCGCAGGTCGCGCACGCGGAACTTCGCCGCGCTGACGCCCGCCTTCAGCACGCGGTCGAGCTCGACCGACACCCCGTCGACCCCGAGGCTGCCGAGCGCCTCCTGCACGTGGGTCATCGGCACGCCGGCATCAATGAGGGCGCCGAGAATCATGTCTCCGGCCGCGCCGGCAAAGCAGTCGAAATAAATCGTGGTCATCCGAGCAGGTTTCCCGCCTTGAAACTGTAGTATCGCCCAGCACCGAGAATAATGTGGTCCATCACCGGAATCCCCATCGTCTCACCCGCCTCCATCATCCGCCGGGTCACCAGCACATCGTCCTGGGAAGGATCGGGATCACCCGAGGGATGGTTGTGAAAGATGACCACCCGGGAGGCCGACGCCAGCAGCGCCTCGCGGAACACCTCGCGGGGCTGCGCCAGCGCGCCGTCCTGCGTGCCGACCGACAGGATCGAGGCCCTGATCAGCCGGAACCGGATGTCGAGCAGCACGGCCCCGAAGTGTTCGACCCGGTAGCCGCCGTGCAAAGGCAGCAGATACCGCGCGAGGTCTTCCGGGGTGCGGAACTGGGGGCGTGCCCCGGCCTGCGCCAGCACGGCCCGCCGCCCCACCTCGAGACCCGCACAGAGCCGCGCCGCCCGTGCCGGGCCGACCCCGGGAATGCGCCGCAGTTCGTCGAGCGACACCCGCTGCAGCCCCTGCACGCCGTCGGCGTGACGCAGCACCGCCTGCGCCACCTCGAGCGCGTCGTGCCGGCGGGTACCGCTGCCGAGCAGCAGCGCCACCAGTTCCACATCGCCCAGGGCCGCCCGGCCGACCCGTGCCAGCTTCTCCCTCGGCCAGTCCTGTCGTGGCAGATCCTTCACACGCCCCCCAGTTCCCTGCGATAAACTCTTCGCTCATGCGCCTGTGGGTGATTGCCCTGTCTGTGGGGCTGCTGTCGGCCTGCGGAGAACCGCCGCAGAAGGAGATGCATCAGGCCCGGGGAGCCATCGAGGCCGCCCGTGCTGCCGGCGCCGAACAGTTCGCCGCCCCGGAACTGCAGGCGGCCGTGAATGCCCTTGCACGCGCCGATCAGGCCGTCGATGCCCGCGACTATCGCCTCGCCCTCGGACAGGCCCTCGACAGCCGTGAACAGGCCGATGCGGCGGCACAGCTCGCGGCCGACCGCGCGGCCGCAGCGCGCGCGGCCAGTAACGCCGCACTGACGGCCGCCGCCGCCGTCGTGCAGCGTGCCGCCGAGCGACTGGCCGCTGCCGATGTCGTCAAGCTGCCCCGGCGCCGCACTGCCCCCATTCGCACCACACTCACCCGTGCCGACGCAGCCCTGCAAGAAGCGCGCTCGGCCTTTGAGGCCGACCAGTACGACGAGGCCACCGCCGCCGCGGGCCGGGCCACCACCGAGGCCGAGACCGCGCTGGCGGAAATTGACAGCGCGCTGACGCCGCCGCGTCGCAATCGCCGCCGCTAGAAGAGGACGGGGCCGAGCAGCGTCACCAGCCCGACAATCAGGACGAAGGCCACGATGTCGAGCCAGATGCCATGCCGCATCATCTGGCCGATGGGCACGAATCCCGAGCTGTAGACGATGGCGTTGGGGGGCGTCGAGATCGGCATCATGAAGCCCATGCTCGCCCCGAGCGTGGCCCCAAGCACCGGCTCGATGGGACGGACACCGGCCGATGCCGAGACGGCAATCGCAATCGGAATGATCATGTTGGCCGACGCGGTGTTCGACGCCGCCTCCGAGACCACGATGGCTGCGGCCGTGAAGATGATGGTCAGCCCCAGGCTCGACTGCGCCGGCAGCCACGACGTGACCGCATCGCCCAGTGCCGCGGCCAGTCCGGTCGAAAACGCCAGTTCCCCCAGCGACAGGCCGCCGCCGTACAGCAGGATGATGCCCCAGTCGATGCGCGACGCCTCTTCCCAGGTGATGGTGAACTTCCGCTGCCGCCAGTCGACCGGCAGCACGAACAGCAGCAGCGCCCCGATGATGGCGACGATGCCCTCGGGCAGCGCCTGGCTGAACCGCTGCGCCCACGGATGCGGGGCCAGCCCGAGCAGGGCGAAGACCCCGGGCATCAGCCACAGCACGACAGTCGCGCCGAACGCCACCAGCACGTTTTTCTGGGCTCGCGACACGGGGCCCAGTCGGGCCAGCTCCGCCCGCACCAGGTCGGTTCCGCCCGCCGCCGACGGCAACCCGCGCACCGAGGTGATGTAGAACTGCGCGACCAGGTAGGCGAACAGCAGCACGACCAGCGGCACCCCCAGGGCCATCCACTGAAAGAACGTCACCTGCACGCCGACCAGCTTCTCCAGCATGCCGATGCCGATGAGATTCGGCGGCGTGCCCACCGGCGTGCCCATGCCCCCCACCGAGGCCCCGAACGAGGTCAGCAGCATCATGGCCGTGGCGTAGCGGCGCACGTCGCCCTGCCGCGCGCCGTCATGGCGGGCCAGGTGCGCCACAATCGACAGCCCGATGGGAAACATCATCGCGGTCGTGGCCGTGTTGCTGATCCACATCGACAGCGTGGTGGTGACCGCGGCGTACACCAGCAGGATGCGCCACGGACTGCTGCCCACGACCCGCGAGGCCAGCGCCGTGTAAGCGATGCGGCGGTCGACCCCGTGCACGAACATCGCCTGGGCGAGCATGAATCCGCCGATGAACAGGAAGATGATGGGGTCGGCAAACGGCGCCAGGGCGGTGCGCGCCGAGGTCACGCCCATCACGACCGCGAGCGTCGGGCCCAGCAGGGCCGAGACGGCCAGCGGCAGGGCCTCTGACAGCCACAGCACGACCACCAGCACCATGATGGCCGCCATCGCCTGCGCGTCCCGCGCCAGCGGCAGCGGCCACAGCCACAGGCCGAGGAAGGCCACCGGCGCCAGCAGTGTGCCGACGGTGCGCCGCCGACGGTTGAACTGTTCCTCTGCGGGCGAGTAGGTTTCCGCGACCGACAACGCCTCGTGGAAGGACGCCATCAGCGCGGTAGCCACACCCCGTCGAACAGCACCTCGGCGTCGCCGGTCAGGAAGACGCCCTCCTCGAGCCACTCGACCCGCTGTGTGCCTCCGGGTGCCTCGACCAGCACGTCACGCCCCGCCCCATCGGCCACATGGGCGGCGACGGCCGACGCACTCGCGCCCGTGCCCGAGGCGTGCGTGGGACCCACGCCACGCTCCCAGATGACGATGCGCACCCGATCGGGCGCGTCGACCACGGCGAACTCGACGTTGGTGCCGGCCGGAAACCGCGGATGCGCCGACAGCGCCGGTCCGAGCCGGGCGAATCGCTCAGGCGTCGGCAGCTCGGGCACCAGCACCACGCACTGCGGATTGGCCATCGTCAGGATGACGGCGGGGAGGGTTTCGCCCGCCACCTCGAGCAGCTCCTGAGTGATGTGCTCCGGGGGGCCGAGCGCGGCGCGGAAGGTGTAGGTGGTGTCGTGATGCCCGGCCAGCGTCAGCGTCTTCCAGCCGGCGTCGGTGCTCACGCGCCACTCGCGGATGGGCGGCGCGTCCGCCCCGCGCTGGTGCGTCAGCAGCGCACCGAGGCACCGCAGTCCGTTGCCCGACAGCTCGGACGGACTGCCATCGGCGTTGATGAGGCGCATGGTCGCGGTGCCGTCAGCCTCGGCGGAATAGTAAATGACCCCGTCGGCACCCAGGCCTGTGTAGCGCTGGCACAGGCGACGCGTCAGCGCGTCGAGTGCGCGACCGGCCACCTGGTCCCGGGGGACGAACAGAAAATCGTTGCCGTAGGCGTGTGCCTTGGAGATCTGGAAGCTCATGGGGGCGGGGCTGCTCCGTCAGGGAATGGTGAACGCGTCGAACACCCAGGTGATTCCGGTGGTCAGGCCGATGGTCTGATCGCGCTCGGTCAGGCCAACCACGGCGGCCGCATCGAGCCTGACGGTTCCGCGCGTCCACCGCGTGCCCACCCGCAGCACGCCGCGGCTCTCTGAGCCGACGACCACATGCTGATTGAAATTGGCCCGGCCGTTGACCTCGGCCACCACTTCGGCGCCGCGTCCGACCGAGGCGGCCACCGAGAGTCCGTACGTGAGCAGGTCATCCTGGCGCGCAGGCCGGGTGGCATCCTCCAGCATGACAAAGCCGACGCTGGCCACGATCCGGGCGTTCTCGACGCTCTTGGCCAGCAGCATCGATCCGTTGAACTCGGTGGCGTCCTTCCCGAGCCCGGACTCGGCGCTTGCGCTCGGCAGCCGCGTGGCCATGCGGAGCGCCAGGGACGGTCGTGTCGGGGTTTCCCCGAACACACGCACCTTGGTGGCCACCATGAGATCGCGGACCGCGCGCGTCCGGTCTCCGGACACCGCCAGCGCCGGCGTCAGTGGCGCCGGCACCCGGTCGGTGATGCTGAGCCGCTGGTAGAACCCGCCGTCGATCTGAATCTCGGCGATCGAGCTGACGCCGAAGCTGATGCCGAGCGTCGGCACCGACAGCAGGTGTCCGGTCAGGCCTGAACTGCTGAACGTAATCGACCGGTCGTAGTCGAGGCCGCTTTCGATCATGATCCGACCGGCGCCGATCACCTCCGGATCCTCGGTCGTGAAGGGACGCTGCTGCGCCCCGCTGACTGAGGGCAGGGCACACACGAGCGCCAGGGCGAGAACCGCCAGGGACACGGGCTGGTGTCGTCGCATCAGAAGGCCTTCCGGCTGTCGAGCAGGATCGTCACCGGCCCGTTGTTGATGAAGTGCACGCGCATGTCGGCCTGGAACTCGCCAGTGGCCACCTCGAGCCCGTCGGCGCGCAGGGCGCGGACGACGTCCTCATACAGCGCGCGCGCCACCTCCGGCGGTGCGGCACCGGCGAAGGACGGCCGTCGCCCGTTGCGGGCATCCCCGCACAGCGTGAATTGGGAGACGACCAGCACGGCACCGCCGACATCAGCCACCGATCGGTTCATCCGGCGCCGACCGTCGGCATCGCCCTCGTCCTCGAAGATGCGTAGGTCGCGCACCTTGCCGGCGACATACGCGGCATCGGCCGGCCCGTCGCCGGCCTCGACACCCACGAGCACCAGCAGGCCGGTGCCGATGGCCCCCACCACGCGCTCGCCGACCTCGACCCGTCCCTCGTCGACCCGCTGCACCACGGCCCGCACGCTCAGGGCCTCCCGAGCATGAGGGGAATGATCGGCACGTCCGCCGGGACGTCCGCGAAGTCGTCGAGCGAGGTCAGCGCGGCCTGGCGCAGCGCGGGCACGGGGTTCAGCCGCCGGTCGAGCAGGTGCCGGGGCATGACGTTGCCCAGGGCCTTGATCATCGACGACTTGATGGCCGGGTGTTCACGTTCCAGCTCGAAGATGAGGCGCTTGACCCGCTGCCGCTGCAACCCGAGGTCGCCGCACACCGGACAGCAGCAGCCGATGATCGGCAGCGCCTGCTCCTTGCAGTAGGCCCGGGCCTCAGCCTCGGTCACGTACACCAGCGGCCGGATCACCACGTATCGGGCGTTGTCAGACACCAGCCGGGCCGGCATCGCCTTGAGGGCGCCCGCGAAGAACAGGTTCAGCAGCACGGTCTCGACAAAATCGTCGAGGTGGTGCCCCAGCGCGATCTTGGTGGCGCCCACCTGGCCAGCCATCCGGTACAGCACCCCGCGCCGCAGTCGCGCGCAGAGCGAGCACGGCGTTGCCCCCGGCTCGAGCTTGTCGTCGATGACCGAGCCGATGGTGGTCGATTCGTGATGAAATTCCCAGCCACGGGCCGCGCACGCCTCGGCCAGCTGCTGGTGCTGGTAGCCCTCGTAGCCCGAATCGACATTCACTGCCACCAGCGAGAACCGGATCGGGGCGCGCTGGCGCAGCACGTCGAGAATCTGCAGCAGCGCCCAACTGTCCTTGCCCCCGGACAACCCCACCATGACGCGGTCGCCGTCCTCGATCATGCCGAAGTCGACGATGGCCTTCGTGGTCTTCTTGGCCAGCCGGGTTTCGAGGGGCGTGCGGTACGACATAGGCCCCCTGATTGTAACGCCCTCGGGCCGGTGCCCCGTGCGTGCGTTGCTTTTACTCCCCGCATGGCCACGGCGCCTCTGCAGGCTCTGTTCGACCTCGCGGCGCATGCGCTCGAGACCGGCGACACCGATGCCGCCATCTCCACGCTTGTGGCCTCGGTGAGCCAGGCACCCCGTGCGTCGGCCGGACCGGCGCGCATCCTGCTGACCGAGGCCTATCTCCTGCACGGGGACCTCGTGAAAACGGCCGACAGCCTCGGGAGCCTCACCGACGAGGAGGCGCGGCAGTTGACTGGCACGTGGCCGTCAGCGCTGGCGCGCGTCCGGGGACGGCTCGCCTTCAACCGCGGCGAGCAGGCGTCCGCCATCGGATGGCTCGAGCGGGCGGTCAGCCTGGCCGGCAACGACAGCCGGGCCCTGGGCCAGGCCCACCTGGCGCTGGCCCAGACCTACCGGAAGGCGGGCGATGCCAGCATCCTGCGCGAGCACCTTGCCGACGCCGCCGTCGCCCTCCACCGCGCGGGCGACCGACGCACCCTCGCCCAGCTGCATTCCTTCTCGGCGACGGTCCTGGCGCAGCGGGGCCGGCTCGACGAGGCTGACACCGCCTTCGACCGGGCCGAGGGCCTGGCCCGCAGTGCCGGGGCCACCGATGTCCTGGCGATGGTCTACGGCAATCAGGCCAACATGGCGGCCCTCCGGCAGCGACTCAGGCAGGCGCACGTCCTGGCCGAACGGGCCGTCGCCCTCGAGCAGCGTCGGCGCGGGGGCCCCGGCCTGGCCCGGTCGCTGGCGAATCTGGGGCAGATTCTCCTGCGCCTGGGAGAGCTGCCGCGGGCCGAACGCGCCCTGCGTAAGGCGCTTGGTGCACGCTGCGCGGTGCAGTACCACGAGACCAGCGGTTCCATCTACGACACGCTCGCCCAGTTGGCCCTGCTCCGAGGCGATTACGAGGGCGCGGACGAGCACCTGCGGGCCGCCCTCGCTGCGTTTGGCGCCTAAGGCCGGAACACCGGGGGCTGGTACGCCTGGTCACTCCGCACCATCGCCGCCCGGGTCGCCATCCGCAGGGGCACTCCAGAAGAGGGGCTGGCCATCGCCGACGAGCTGGCACGCTCGCCAGCCACGCCCTCGACCGAGGTCCTCGAAGCCGAACTGATCGGCGTCGAGGCGCTGCTCAGGGCCAGACGAATCGACGACATGCTCGCCCGGCTTCGCCACACCGGACAGCACCTCAATTGCGACGCCGCCCCGGCCCGCTGGGCCGAGTTCCAGCGCCTGCTGGGAGAGGCCCACTTCCATCGGGGGGACTACCCGACGGCCGAACGTCACCTGCGCGACAGCGTCGGCGTGTTCGACCAGACGGGCGACCGCTATCAGGCCGCCATGAGCCGCTGGGCACTGGCCCGCACGCAGCAGGCGCAGGGCAGGGCGAGCGATGCCGACGAGTTACTGGCCACGGCCGAGGCCATCCTCGAGCAGCTGGGGGCGTCTCACGACCTCGATTCGCTCCGCGCCGAGCGGACGAACCCGCAGCGCGCCGTCGCCTACGCTGCGCCGCGGGTGCGCCAGTAGCGCGCAAGTCCCCGCCAGATATCGTCGACCGGACCGGCCGTCTCCATCGACTGCACGTCCTGTGCGCCCACCGACCGTCGCGCTTCGTCTCTGAAGGCGGCCACAAAGGCCGCGCGTGCGGCATCATCGTCCATCCCGGCCTGGAGGGTCGCCAGCACGGCCTGCGCGGTGCGGTCGAGCACCTCACCAAAGCGCGTGAGATGCGCCGAGGCCGGCTGAATGACACCGAAATGGGTCAGGAACAGGGACACGGGATTCCAGGCGGCGATGGTCCGCAGGCTGTCATGCCACAACTCAAGGTCGACATCGGGAGGCGGCGTGGCCGCCACCATAAAATCGCCGCTGCCCCTCCGGATGCCGCAGGTGTCTCCCACGAAGGCCATGCCCGTCGCCGGCTCGAAAAAGCTCACGTGGTGCGAGGCGTGCCCGGGCGTGTAGGCCACGTCGAGCGCACTGCCACCGAACGTCAGCCGCTCGCCGCCCACCAGGGGACGCAGCCGATCAGCCGGCACCGGCTCGAACCGGCCCCACATCCGGTCCATCGCATCGCCGTAGAGGCGCGTCGCTGACGCCAGCAGCCGCGTGGGATCGGCCATGTGGCGCGCGCCCCGCTCGTGCACAAACACCTGCGCCTCGGGCACGCGTCCGCAAATCGTGCCGGTTGCCCCGGCATGGTCGAGATGAATGTGCGTCAGCAGGATGGCCCGCACGTCGACCAGCGCCCCGCCGACTGCCGCCAGCCCTGACTCCAGTGCTGGCAGGCTCGAGGTCGGCCCGGGATCGACCAGCACCCATCCCTCGGGGGTGCGCCACGCGGCCGTGGCAATGACACGGGGCTGGTTCTGGTAGCGGAGGTCAATCGTGTGGAGCATGACCCCTCACTGTATATGATGGGACTCTATGCGCACTGTCACTCTCGCCTTCATCGCAGCCGCCTCGGGCCTGGTGGCGGCCTGCTCGTCGACGTCTCCGGCCGCTCCGCCGCCCCCCGCCCAGGTCTCGGGCATCGACCTCACCACGGCGGACAAGGCCATCCGTCCCCAGGACGATCTGTTTCATCACGTGAATGGCGGCTGGCTCGCCAGTACCGAGATTCCGGCCGACCGTGCCGCCTGGGGCGCCTTTGACATGCTCGCAGAGAAGACGCGCGAAGACCTCCGCGTCATCGCTGAGGACGCGGCGAAGGCCACGGACCGCGCGCCCGGCAGCGATGCCCAGAAGATCGGTGACTTCTACAACAGCTTCATGGACGAGGCGACCGTCGAGACCAAGGGCCTCGCACCCCTCCAGGCACAGCTGGCCGCCATCGACGCCCTCGAGACCAGGGCCGACCTCGCGCGCTACTTTGCCGAAGCCCTCAAGCTCAACATCAGCAACCCGGTCGTGGGCTATGTGGAAGGCGATGCCGCCGAGCCGAACATCTCGATCTTCTATCTTTTCCAGTCGGGCCTCGGCCTGCCCGATCGCGACTACTACCTGAAAGACGATGCGAAGCTGAAGGAGTACCGGGAGAAGTACAAGGCCTTCCTGACGACCATCCTGACGCAGGCCGGACAGGCCCGGCCCGACCAGACCGCCGCTGACATCATCGCGCTCGAAACCCGGCTGGCCCGCCTGCACTGGACCAACGTCGAGAACCGCGACGCGGTGAAGACCTACAACAAGGTCGCCACGGCCGACCTGGCCAAACAGTTCCCCGGATTCGAGTGGCAGGCGTGGATGGACGCCCTCGGCCTGGTCGGCGCCCCGAACGTGGTCGTCAGCCAGCCCAGCTATCTGAAGGGCTTTGCCGCGATGTACGCGCAGATGCCCGTCTCCGAATGGAAGCCCTACCTCAAGGCCTCGCTCATCAACAGCTACGCCCCGTATCTGAGCAAGGCGTACGCCGACGCCGACTTCGAGTTCTACAGCAAGACGCTGCGCGGCGTGCAGGTGCAGCAGGACCGCTGGAAGCGTGCGGTCAGCACCCTGAACGGCAATCTCGGCGAGATGGTCGGCAAGCTTTACGTCGAAAAGCACTTCAAGCCCGAGGCCCGCGCCCGCATGCAGCAGCTGGTCGAGAACCTGCGCGCGGCCTATCGCCAGAGCATCGACCAGCTCGAGTGGATGAGCGCCGCCACCAAGAAGCAGGCGCAGGAGAAGCTGGCCCGCTTCACGCCCAAGGTCGGCTATCCGAACAAGTGGCGCGACTATTCGAAGGTCGAGGTCCGGCACGATGACCTGGTCGGCAACCTGCAGCGCGCCGCCCGGGCGCAGTCCGAGTTCGAGCTGGCGAAGGTCGGCAAGCCGGTCGACCCCGAGGACTGGGGCATGACGCCGCAGACCGTCAACGCCTACTACAACCCGATCCGCAACGAGATCGTCTTCCCCGCCGCCATCCTGCAGCCGCCCTTTTTCAACATGGCGGCCGACGATGCGGTCAACTACGGCGGCATCGGCGCGGTCATCGGCCACGAGATGGGCCACGGCTTCGACGACCAGGGCCGCAACTACGACGCCACCGGCGCGCTGCGCGACTGGTGGACGGCCGACGATGCGGCCGACTACAAGAAGCGCGCGCAGATGGTCGTCGACCAGTACAACGCGCTCGAAGTGCTCCCCGGCCTTAAGGTCAACGGCGAGCTGACGCTCGGCGAAAACCTAGCCGACATGACCGGCCTCATCATCAGCTACCGTGCCTACGAGCTCGCGCTCGCAGGCAAGCCGGCACCCACCCTGGACGGCCTGTCCGGCCCGCAGCGCTTCTTCATGGGCTGGGCCCAGGTGTGGCGCACGAAGATGCGCGACGACAGCCTGCGGCAGCAGGTGATGACCGACCCGCACGCCCCGGCCCAGTTCCGCGGTAACATTCCGCTCCGCAACACGCCGGCGTTCTATGCGGCGTTCGAGGTCAAGGAAGGCGACACGCTCTTCCTGCCCGCCGACCAGCGCGCCCGCATCTGGTAGGCCGTCGAAACGACTGTCACACAAGCGGCGGATGCCCTGACCGGGGTCTCCGCCCCGAGGTGCCGTGTGCATCGCTGTGCTACGATCAGAGGCTGTTCTCTTCCTTCCGCGAGCCTGCTGAATGATCTCCGTCTCCGATGTCTCGATGCGTTACGGGTCGAAGGTGCTCTTCGACGAAGTGACGACCGCGTTCCTCCCGCAGCGCCGCTATGGCCTCACCGGCCCGAACGGGGCCGGCAAGTCGACGTTCATGAAGCTGCTCACCGGCGAGCTCGAGCCGCAGAAGGGCACCGTCGTCCGGCCCGCCAAGCTGGGCGTGCTGCGCCAGGACCAGTTTGCGTTCGACGCCTTCCGGGTCATCGACACCGTGATCATGGGCAATGGCCGGCTGTGGAAGGCCCTCGAGGAACGCGAGGTGCTCTACGCCAAGGCCGACATGACGCACGACGACGGCATGCGCCTCGGCGAACTCGAGGGCATCGTCGGCGAGGAGGATGGCTACTCAGCCGAGAGCGATGCGGCCATCCTGCTGCAGGGGCTCGACATTCCCGACGAACTGCACGCCCGCACGATGAGCGAGCTGCAGGGCGGCCAGAAGGTGCGCGTGCTGCTGGCGCAGGCCCTGTTCGGGCATCCCGAGGCGCTGCTGCTCGACGAACCGACCAACCACCTCGACCTCGACTCGATCCACTGGCTCATCGAGTTCCTCAACCGCTACGACGGCACCCTCATCGTCATCTCGCACGACCGGCATTTCCTGAATGCCGTCTGCACGCACACCGCCGACATCGACTACCAGACCATCATCACCTACACCGGCGGCTACGACGAGATGGTGGTGGCCAAGACGCAGATCCGGTCGCGCGTCGAGGCCGAGAACGCCCAGCGCGCCAAGAAGATTGCGCAACTGCAGGACTTCATCCAGCGCTTCTCGGCCGGCACGCGTTCGAGCCAGGTGCAGTCGCGCCGCAAGGAAGTCGAACGGCTGCAGACCAACGAGCTGGCGCGCTCGAACATCCAGCGCCCCTACATCCGTTTCAACCAGCTGCGCCCATCCGGACGCAACGTGCTCGAGTTCAAGGGGCTGTGCAAGGCCTATGGAGACCACCAGGTCATCCGCGACTTTGACGGCATGGTGCAGCGCGGCGAGAAGATCGTGCTCGCCGGCCGCAACGGCCAGGGCAAGACCACCCTGCTGAAGGTGCTAATGGCCGACGCCCCGGGGATCACGCCGAATCAGGGCGACATCGACGCCGGCACCGTCAAGTGGGGGCACGAAGTCTCGATCGGCTACTTTCCGCAGGACCAGACTGGGCTCATCGAGAAGGGCACCACCGCCGTCGAGTGGCTGCACCGCTTCGACCCGGACGCGTCGCGCCAGGATATCCACGGCCTGCTCGGCCAGATGCTGTTCACCGGCGAGGAAGGCCTGAAGCCCACGCATGCCCTCTCGGGGGGCGAGACCGCTCGACTGCTCTTCTGCCGCATCATGCTGCTGAAGCCGAACGTGCTCATCCTCGACGAGCCCACGAACCACCTCGACCTCGAGTCGATCAATGCCCTGAACATCGCCCTGCAGAAGTTCGAGGGCACGGTGCTGCTCGTCACGCACGACCAGGACTTGATGGAAGAGGTCGGCACGCGCGTGTGGTCGTTCGAGCACGGCACCATCACCGACTTCAAGGGCACCTACGAAGAGTTCGACGCCGCGCGTCAGTGAGGCTGAGGCACCCTCCCAGCCGGAGCCCTGGCTACGGGCGCAGTAGCTGGTACACGCGACCGTTTCCCTCGACATGCACGAGCCGCAGCCGGGGTTCGGCCTCGATCCGGGTCAGCACCTCGGGCCATCGCCCCTCGGGATACTGGTCAGCGTGCACGAGCACGTAGTCGACCTGAGCCTGGGTGAGCAGATGCAGGCTGAGCTCGTCGGGAAACGCCGTCAGCGCTGTCAGGATCTCGAGTTGCAGGGGCGGCCGGATGCCGCTGTATCCCTGCACAATGGGTCGCCAGTGCGCCATTGAATGCAGCATCGCCGTCGTCTGCTGGCGTTCAAAGGCTCCGGCATCGCCGGGACTCGGCACCGGCACCTCGGCCAGCGACGCCCCGGCCGGCAGGGTGTTCACCCAGCGATCGATGGGCTCGGCGTGCAAGGTGAAGTCCGCCCCGGGCGTCGGGGGTGACGCAAACTCGCCGAGCATCAGGCCGCTGACGGCCAGCGCCGCGGCCCAGGCCCGCCTCGAAGCACGCCCCTCCACCAGCCGCTGCAGGCCGATGCCGGCGAGCATGGCCACTCCCAGCATCGCGAGGAGACCGAAGCGCGACGGCACACGGATGAAGCTGAATCCCGGCAGCGCATACAGGTGCGGCCACAGGCTCAGGGGTCCGCCCGTCATCATCAGCACCGACACCACGGTCAGCGCCAGAAAGTAGAACGGTGCGCGCTCACGCACGGGCCTCAGCAGCGCCACACCGGCCAGCACCAGCGGTAGATAGCCAGGGAAAAGCCACGCGGTCGCATCACGCGTGAAGTCATGCGTGGTCACCAGCGACAGCAGCCACTGGTGCAGATAGGACGTCGAGGCCAGGAAGCTGTCGCGATGCGCCTCCCAGTTCTCGAGGCTGCGCACGAGTCCCACCTCGCGCTGCGCCCGCAGGTATGGGAGAAACACCAGCAGCGCCGGGGCCAGCAGCAGCACGCCCGGGGCCCCCAGGTCGGGGATCCACTGCTCCACTCTCAGGGGCTCGCGCACGATCAGGCGATACGCCAGCAGCAGCACCACCGTCACGAGCAGGAAGACGGCGCCATGCCCGCTCGACAGCGCCTCGAGCGTCGCGAATGCCACCGCCAGCAGCACATCGCGCCTTCGCCCGTGGTTCAGGTAGTCGAGCAGCGACGCCAGCGCCAACGGAATCCACTGGATGGCGGTCAGGTGCAGCTGCCCCATGCGCACGAACCGCGGCGGCGCAAACGCGAAAGCAATCCCGGCAACCACACTCGCGGGTCGCGACAGGCCGAGGGCCCGGCCGAGGCGATAGGCACCGACCCCGGAGAGCACCACCGTCAGCATCGACACCAGATTGAGGGCCAGCACCTGGTTGCCCGTGAGCCACTGCACCGGGGCCGACAGCAGGGCCGACCCGATCAGGTTTTCCGAGTAGGCCAGCGAGTTACTGAAGGGAAAGAACGTGTTGGCGTCGAAGATCCGCAGCGGCTGCGTGACGAACGCACGCGCATCCCACGCGAGGGTCCAGACGAACAGATGCACATCGGGATGATTGGCCACCAGGCGAGTGGCCGGATGCAGGGTCCAGGGTGCCGCCATCGCCACGGTGATGGCCCAGAAGGCAGACAGCAGCACCAGCGCGCGCCCCACCGGGCGCTGCCACAGGCGAACGTTCACGACCCCGAGATGTTACCGCGTCCAGCCGTCGAAATACCGTCGCAGGTCATCTCGGACGCGCCGGAAGGCCTCGAGCCGCTCGGTCTCCGTCCCCTGCACGGCAGCCGGGTCCTCGAACGCGCGGTGCACGCGACGCCCGCCGCCCGGAAACACCGGGCAGGCCTCCCGGGCATCGTCACAGACGGTCAGCACCATGTCGAACGACTGCCCGAGAAACTCGTCCAGCGACTTGGACCGGTGACCGCTGATATCGATGCCCAGCTCCCGCATCACCGCAATCGCTTCGGGTCGCACCAGGCTGGGACGGGTGCCGGCGCTCTCGACCGTCAGGCGCGCGCCATGGTCGTGCCGCAGCAGCCCTTCGGCCATCTGGCTGCGGGCCGAGTTGCCCGTGCACAGCACCAGCACGCGTATCCGCGGCGCATCGTTGGCACCGGTCACGCTCAGGCCCCCGCGCCGGTGCGTTCGGCCGGCTTGCGCGCCCGGATGAAGGCACTCATGAAGCTGCCGTCCACCGCCGTGGCCAGCGCCGCCGCATCGAGCCCCTCGGCGGTGAGGAACGCGCGGGCATCTTCTACCGAGTAGACCCGGGTCGGCTCGATGTCGATGCCCTCGAAGCCGGCCCGGCCCAGGGCCTCCTGGTACTGCGTGTCCTGCAGGGCGCCGGCGATGCAGCCCACCCACAACTCCATGCTGCGGCGGATAGCCTCGGGCACCTCACCCCTGACGACGACGTCAGAGACCGCGAAGCGACCGCCGGGCTTGAGCACACGGAAGGCCTCTCGCAGCACGCGGTCCTTGTCGGCCGCCAGGTTGATGACGCAGTTCGAGATGATGACATCCACGCTGGTATCTGGCAGTGGAATGTGCTCGATGTCTCCCTTGAGGAAGCGCACGTTCGTGAGGCCGCTCTTCGCACGATTCTCCTCGGCGAGCGCCAGCATTTCGTCGGTCATGTCGAGGCCGTACGCGAACCCGGTGGGCCCCACCCGGCGCGCCGACAGCAGCACGTCGATGCCGCCGCCCGATCCGAGGTCGAGCACGGTTTCTCCGGGTGACAGCTCTGCCAGCGCGGTCGGATTGCCGCAGCCGAGCGACGCGCGCATTGCGGCGTCTGGAATCTGGTCGGCCTGCTCGGCCGAGTAGAGGTCGGTCGTGATCGGATCGCACTGACCGTCGAAGGCCGCGCCACCGCAGCAGGCATTGCCCTGCCCGGCGACCACGCGCAGCGCCGCTGCGCCGTACTTCTCTCGCACCACATCCTTGATGGGAATCACGCTCATGGCACCCTCACGATGATGATACGCCGGACCTGTAACGTCCGTGTTGCGCGGAAGCCGTCCGATGGCATTACACTCGGCCCGGGCACGCACGCCCGGTCGAGGATGCGCCATGGAAACCCTGATTGCCACGCTCGTGAAGGACTTGGAAGACGGCTGGATGAACCGCCGACAGCTGTTCGGCAGCCTGTCGGCCCTCGTGATGACGGCCCCGGCCGGGACAGGCGTCATCAATCACGTCTCGTGGGGCATCTCGCCGTGGGATACCGAGGGAGTGCGCGCCGAACTCGGGAAGCGCGGTCTCTCTCCCCGCGCGGATATGGTTGGCGCTGATTTCAAGAGCCGGTACGTCCTCGATCCCGACGGATGGGACCTGCAGAGCAGCAACCAGATCACATAACCCCGTCACCCCCGCACCACGGTCCGCACCATGCCACTTCGCCGTCCTCGCCTGCGTCCCCTGCTGCTGTCACTCGTCCTGCTGGCGCTCACTGGTGCCCTGGCTGCGCAGGGCGCGGCCCCACTGACTGACACCATCCGGCTCGAGGACCTCAGGGCCGACCTGTTCTTTCTGGCCGGTGATGGCTTCCGCGGCCGGCTGGTCGGGACGCCCGAGAATGCGCTGGCCGCCGACTGGGTGCGGTCTCGCTTCGAGCGGGCGGGCCTCCGTCCGGGTGCCCCCGATGGCACCTTCGTGCAGCCGACGCAGCTGATGGTGGCGACGCTCGGCGAGGGGAATGCCCTTCACGTGCACCGGTCGGAGACGGACGGGCAGTCGTTCCGGCCGATGTACGACTTCTACCCGCAGCGGTTCAGCGCCAACGCCTCAACCACGGCGAGGGTCGCGTATGCAGGGTTCGGCATCACGGCCCGCGCCCTCACCTATGATGACTATGGCGACCACGTGCGCGGACGCATCGCACTCATCCTCGACCACGAGCCCGGCGAACGCGATCCGAAGAGCCCGTTCGACGGGCTGGTGTCGTCCGAGCCGGCCGTCGCCATCAGGAAGGCCCTCGCGGCGCAGGCGGCCGGTGCTGTCGGCGTCCTGCTGGTCACCGACGTCCACAATCATCCGGCCCCCCAGGCCTTCGATGCCGCCGCGCGCGCCTTCTGGCCACCCACACCGCCGCGCATCGACCGATTCACGCTGGCCGCATGGGCCGATCAGGTCCGCATCCCCGTTGCACAGGTGTCTCCGGCGGTGGCCGAGTTGCTCATCAGCCCCTCCGGGCGCTCGCTTGTCGAACTGTCGCGCGCGGCCGAGACCGCCAGCGGGTTCGCTCCGCTGTGGATCGACGGGCCGACGGTCACGCTCACCACCCGGGTCAACCGCCACACCGTGGCGGATCGGAACGTCCTCGCCCTTCTCGAAGGCAGCGACCCTGCCCTGTCCCGGGAGGTCGTGATCGTCTCGGCACACTACGACCATGAGGGCGCAGAGGGCTCCACGATATTCAACGGCGCTGACGATAACGCCTCGGGCACGGTGGCCCTGGTGAACATCGCCGATGCCTTCGCGCGCGCGGCCGCGGCCGGACAGCGTCCACGCCGGTCGGTGCTGTTTGCCGCGTGGGGATCCGAAGAACGCGGTCCGCTGCTCGGCGCGTGGGCCTACACCGAGGCCCCGACGATGCCGCTGGCGCAGACGGTGGCGGTGCTCAACATGGACATGATTGGGCGCGACGAGGAAGTGGAAGACGGCGGAGGCGCCCGATTCGCCGGTCTCGACGTGCAGACCGCCGAGTCGAACAGAAATGCGGTGAACCTGCTGGGCTACAGTCGCCATCCGCAGCTGAGCGGGCTGGTCGAGCGGATCAACGCCTCGGGGGCCCGCCTCGACCTCAGGCTGCGCTACGACAACAACAGCTCGAACCTGCTGCGCCGCAGTGATCAGTGGCCCTTCCTGCAGCGGGGCGTCCCGGCGCTCTGGTTCCACACGGGGCTACACCCCGACTATCACACGGCCTACGACCGTCCCGAGAAGATCAACTATCGGAAGATGACGGCCATTGCGCGGCTGGTGCACCAGGCGGCGTGGACGCTGGCCACGCAGGAGGCCCGTCCCTGATGAATCTACCGCTGACAGTCTAGCGGGGCCGTGGCTGCCTCGGCACGAAGGCCAGGAAGCGCCGCGGATTGTCACGCATGATCTGCCGCAGCACCTCATCAGAGGCGCCCGCGGCCTTCAGCTTCGGCACAAACACTGTCAGCGTTCGCGCATAGCCGGGGCCGCCGGCCTGCTGCGTCTGCGCGATGTTCGACAGGTCCGAGGCCAACAGCAATCGGTCGGCGTAGCCGGCCTCGAGAAGCGTCATCACCATCGGCACCTGTGCGGCGTCGCCCTGGCCCCCCTGCCGATCGAATCCCACGAACGCACCGCGCCGGCAGATGGCGCGGTGCACCTCGACGGCGGGATCGACGAGATTCCCGAGGTGACCGATCACGACCTTCCGTGGATCGACGCCCACATCTTCCAGCAGGTCCAGCTGCTCGAGAGCCGACTTCCCCGGAATGCCCGTGTGCGTGAAGATCGGGAGTCCGGTGGCCACACTCGCCCGTCCGATGGCGCGGAAGACCTTGCGTTCCTCACGGGTGATGTAGTCCCACGACCCGATCTCGCCGAAGCAGCCAATCGGTTCCGTGGTGGCCTGTCGTATCAGCGCATCCACGAGCTGCTGCTCGCTCATCGTCGCCACCTCGGCCGGATAGAACGGCTGGGCATAGAAGCCGCCCCCGGCCACGATGGGCATGCCCGACCGCTCGGAGACCTGCCGCAGGAATCCGATGTCGCGGCCCATGTCGGCGTGGCCGCCATCGACGATGCAGCTGATGCCGTCGGTGAGGGCACGCCGCATCTCGGCGACCTGATAGTCGGCATCCTGCATGAAGTAGCGCCCCGACGGGGTCGAGGGCATCGGTGCCGGCGTGGTGCCGGTGGGCCGCGGAGCCGCGGCGGCTGGTGACGGCGCACCAGGCAGGGCGTGCTCGCGACGCGTGTCGGCGGCGTATCGCACCCAGCGGGTCATGAAATCGTCGGCAAACGAGAGGTGTTCGTGGAAGAGGGTGGCACCTCCGACGAGACTGTCGGGGGGCATGTCGCGCAGCACCGTGCGGATGATGGCGCCCGGTGGGAACAGCTGCCGGGCCTCGCCGGATGGTGTCGCCCCGGCGGAAGCGACGAGTCCTCCGGCCAGCATTCCGAGTGCCTCGCGCCGATTCACTGAACGGCTCATCTGCCCCTCCCCCTCGTCTGCGCCGGCACGGAGGCCGGCCAGCCGTGCGCACGCTACGGCTTCGCTGCGCGATCACGCGCCAGTTGCTCGAGGTAGGTCCGCTCGAGCTGTTCCACGGAGCGGCGGAAGCCCTCCGGATCGACGAAGCGCGCCGGGTCGTACGGCGCGCCGGGCGTGTACTTGTCGTGCATCCGGAACTGCGCCGCATGAGACGCCAGGAACACGTCGACCGACAGGGCCTTCTGACGTTCGAAGGTGAGGGCGTAATCGCGGCCGATGTCCGGATAAGTGGGCAGACCTGTCATGCGGGCGCCGGGATTGATCGACCCCATGTTGGCGATGATGACGCGATAGTCGCGTCCGTTCTCGCGCACGGTGAGCGTGAAACTGGTGGCGCCCTTGCTGTGTCCGGGATGATGGTGGGCGGTCAGCGTGACCCCGCCCAGCGACAGTGTGCCGCCATGCGTGAAGGTCTCGTCAACGGTGACCGGTTCAAAGTGCATCTCGGGGCGCGAGGCCCACAGGTCGTCAGTCTTGCCGCCCGACTCGAACAGCTCACGGTCGGCACGATTCACGACGAGGCGTGCCCCGGTGCGGCGCTTGAGCTCGGCGAGCCCCCACGCGTGGTCATAGTGGGCGTGGGTGGCGGTCAGCAGCTTCACGTCGGCCAGCCGGAAACCCAGCTGGCTGATGCCGCGGGCAATCTGGTCGGCGGTGTCGGCAATCCCGGTATTGATGAGGAGGTGCCCCTCCGGCGTGGTGATGAGATAGGCCGAGAGGTCGTAGCTGCCCACCCAGTAGATTGGCCCGAGCATCCGGAAGGGTGCCACCGGCCGTGTCCAGTCGGCCTGCGCCGTCAGCGCGGCGGGGAGCCCGCTGGCAAGGCCGACCACCAGGGTACACGCACACGCAAGGCGGCGGAACGATCCGATCATCGCGAGACTTTACCATTGGAACGCAGCGCCACGCACCGCCAGGGGCACGGGCGGCTCGTGCTGCGTGTCACGGGCACATCAGCCTCGAGCCATGGCAGGTGCACCCGCTGCCGGGCGGCTTCTGGCATCGCGGGCGCTGCCGCTAGGCGCGCCCGCGCATTTTCGCCATCCACCACCGCAGGCCCACGAACAGAAAGCGCCAGTCGGTGAAGAACTCGGGCCGCTTGCCCTCGAACGCGTGCCCCACGAACTGCAGCGCCCACCCGGCGATGAACAGTCCCGCCGCCAGCGTCCACAGGCCGGGCCATGCGAGCGCGGCGCCGGCGGCCAGGACGAGCGACACCACTATCAGCGGAATGCCCACCGTGTGCAGCGCGCGGTTCACGGGGTGCTGATGACTCGTGGCGTACTGGCGAATCCATTCCGCCATCGGGCGATCTCCGAGCAGCATGGCTGTCCTCCTGTCGACAGACTATAGTGTCGAACGCCGCCGACGGGCCCGGCCGGGCCGGCCGCACCGCAATGCGCACAGACGCTCGCAGAGACGTGATGGTCGCGTCGACGGTCTGCGATTCGCGGTCGTCCCCCCGTGGGTTCAGCGATACGGTGGGCAGGCAGGTCTCGTCACTGGAGGCACAGCACCATGAACCGACGGTCTGGCCAATCAGCGATCGTCACCGGAGGGGCCGTCGGCATCGGACACGCCTGCGTCAGGCGCCTGACCTCAGGCGGCGCGGACGGTGAACGGTTCCACTCGCAAGAAGAGGATCGACGTCGGGGGGGTGAGGTCATGAATACCGATGGTGTGCTCGGCATCCTGTGAGGAACCTGGCGTTCACCCCGGACTATCGTGCGCGAGTGGCCACGTCGGGCCGATGCAGCCGAAGGCGTTGAAGGAAACGGCCACGAACGAGCTGGCACGATACAGGAGCTGTGGCCTGACGTCGGCTCATTTATGCAAATCGCTACCGGGAACCATTCACGCGCGAACGACCAGCCTCTCCCCGTCCATCGACTCACGCGCCTGCGATTCGCGCACAGACTGCGTCGACGGCTCGAGCAGTGTCAGCTGGTCCATGATGGCCGCCGCCATCGTGGTCGCGCCGCCGCAGAAAGGCCGATGGGAAGTCCATCCCCGACGCTCGGCCCAGACACCCAGGCAATGCCGTGCGTCGCGCACGGTGACGGTTCCCCCCTGACACGCCACGATCGCCCCTAGGGTGGCCATGGTCTCGCGTGCGGCATGAGGTCGGGCGCGGTGCCCGACCGCCCCGAGGCTTGGGTGGGAGCGATGACCAGGCCGCGCACCGACCCGCGCTCCACATGTGTCGCTATCCGCCCCCGGCCATCCGCGCGCCCCACGACAGCAGTGACGCGGCGCCGCCGCCCCAGAGGCCGGCCTCGAACAGCCACCGCCGCAGCACCGCCCCGATCGGGCGATTGGCGGTGGCCTCCGCCAGCAGCCATGCCGTCCACACGATGAGGGCGCCAGCCGCCACAGGCCCAGCCACGTGCAGGGCCAGGCTTCCCGACACATCGCCCTGCAGTGCATGACACACCGCCCGCGTGGAGCCGCAGCCCGGGCAGTCGAGCCCCGTCAGGGCCTTCCACCCACACACGGGAAACGGCAGCGGACGATCTGGGGGCACCATCGCACCGAGCACCGCGAGGCCTCCGAGCGCCAGGCCCTCGAGCGCACGAGCCCGCCGCCATGCACCCGGCGTCATCATGCGCGCACGGCGCCACGCCGTGCGGCCTCCTGCGCCAGCAGGAAGCGATAGACGAGCGCCATCGCGGTCAGCTGCACGGCCGCCACCACGAACCAGCCGACGCAGAACGCCAGCAGACCCAGCACCTGCAGCGGCAGGAATGCCAGATACAGCAGAAAAATCCTGAAGCGATACCCCTCGGTCAGTTCGGCGCTGCGTTTCATCGCCGACCAGAAGTCATCGGCCGGCGAGTCGGCCAGTCGCGCATAGGTCACGCTCCACATGAGGGCCAGGATGACGCCCGGCACGATGCACAGGAGAAGACCGATGAACGTACCGAGCCCGGTGGTCAGCGCGGCCAGCAGTCCCTGCACCGACCGATCGTCGAACCGGAACAGCGCGTCGACGCGCGGCGCCTCACCGTCCATCAGCCGCAGGATCGTTCGGTAGGTCGCCACGTACGCCGGCCCCATCAGGAACGCGGAGATGAGCCCACCCACCACCGGAATCACACTGGGCAGCAGCGGGAGCGCGCACATCACGCCCAGCCGCACCATGTGCGGACGCACGAGGTCCCAGGCCTCGCCGATGATGTCCCAGACGAGGAACTCGGCGGGCACTCGGAATCCGTGAGCCGCGCCATCAGCCGCACCATCCGAGGCGGGCGGCAGCCCGCTCCATGCACGGCGTCCCTCACTCGCCGCATCTGCGCCGCTCCCAGACGCTGCTTCGCTCGGCCACGGAGGCACGCCCGTGTCCGATGCGGCAGCACCCGCACCCGGCGGCAGCGGTGGCAGCCCCGGAATCGATGCGGGGGCGGCGCCGTCAGGTGGAACCGGGGGTGGACCAGCGGCCCGGGCCGTTCGGAACTCAGCGGCCGTCTCGGGCAGAAACTCGGCCGAAACGGCAACGGCTCCGTTCTTCCGAATCGGCGTCGACGCGCCAATACGCCCCTCGCGGATCCACTGGCGGAGCGTCGCCAGATCACACGGACCGTATTCCTGTCCGTTCGCAGCCACGACGATGAACTGGTCGATGGGGCGGAACGTAATGCCCGGGCGGCCGGGAGCCAAGGACGAACTCGCGTCCGCACGGCCATGCGCCAGCGGGCCCTGACCTTCCACCGAAACGCGCTCGCACCGTCAAGCGACGGTCGAGCCTGCCCTCGCCTCGGATGCGATCTGCACCGAAGCCCATTCGTAGCCCGCGCCCCTGCCGCCGGGACTGGTGCCACGAGCCATACCGCGGTGATGTCGTCTGCGTCACTCTACGCACGTGGTGCCGGGGGCGGGAATCGAACCCGCACGCCCCATCAGGGGCCAGAGATTTTAAGTCTCATGCGTCTGCCAGTTTCGCCACCCCGGCCCGGCCTGCCTCAGTCTAACGCCCGCGACAGGGCCTCGGCATCCGCAATCGGCGCCTCGCACGCAAAGTGCCGGCACACATACGCCGTCGCGCGCCCCTCGCTCATCGTCATGGCGCCGAGCCACGGCAGCAAGTTGGCTAGCGCCTGCTGCGCCTCACCCGGAGCCACCGGCAACGCCACCAGCCATGGCCGATAGGCCGCATGCACCCGCGCCCACAGCGCCTGCGTGTCGTCCGCATCGGGCCGGCCCACAATCACCAACTGCACCGGCTCGTGCAGCCAGTGCTGCAGGGCCACGGCCATCAGCGGCACCGCCCGTCCCTCGTGCTCGAGCCGGTCGCGCATGCTGCGTAGTGCCGACTCGGCCCGCCCGCGCCAGCGGGCATCGCCGGTCAGCGCCGCCAGCAGCTGCACATTGAGCGCCGACACCGACGTCGCCGACGGCTCGGCCCCGTCGTACTGCTCTCGCGACCGCACCAGCACCGTCGGATCATCGCCCGTGGTGGAATACCAGCCGCCCCGCGCTTCGTCGTGGAACAACCGGTCCTGCCACTGCTGCAGCTCGAGGGCCCATCGCAGCCAGCGGGCATCACCCGTCGCCTGCAGCAGTTCCAGCAGACCGAAAATCAGGTACGCGTAGTCTTCCGCAAAGGCCGCGATGCCTGCGTGGCCCTCGCGATAGCGCCGCAGCAGGCCTTCGTCGCCGGGCCGCCACAGGTGCCGCTCGATGAACGCCGCCGAGTCGATCGCCATCTGCAGGTGCCGCGCCGCCGCCGCACGCACATCAAAGCCCGCCCCCAGCGCCCCGGTGGCGGCCATCACCCGCGCCGCACGCGCCGCCGCGCCCAGCATCAGGCCGTTCCAGGCCGTGAGAATCTTGTCGTCGCGCTCTGGCCGCGGCCGCTGCGCGCGCACATCGAACAGGCGACGTCGCGCGTCGAGCAACTGCTCGCCCACCTGCGCCGGGGTCTGTCCGGTGGCCTGCGCAATGTCGCTGATCGAGGCCGCAGTGTAGGGAATGTTGAGGGCCGTGAATTCGCCGTGCGGGTCAGCCAGGGCGTTGCCCTCAGGCCGCAGGCCATAGCGCTGCTCGAAGGCCGGAGCCGCGTCGCCGAGCACCCGGCGCACTTCGTCCGTGCCGAACACGTAGAAGGCGCCCTCGACCTTGCGCGCCACCGCTGCTGGTGCCGTGGCCGTGACCGCCGGCAGGCTGTCGGCATCCTCTGCCGAATAGCACCCACCCTCGGGCGACCGCAGATCGCGCGCCACATACTGCAGCGTGTCTTCCGCCACCTGCAGCAGGAAGGGGTCGGCCGCCAGCTGCGCCGCCTCGACGTAGGCCAGGACCAGCTGCGCCTGGTCGTAGAGCATCTTTTCGAAATGCGGCACCCGCCACTGACCATCGACCGAGTAGCGGTGGAAGCCACCGCCAATGTGGTCGCGCATGCCGCCGAGCGCCATGGCTCGCAGGGTCTTCACGGCCATGTCGCTCGGCTCATCCTGGCCCGTGCGCACGGCCTCGCGCAGCAGGAACAGCAGCTCGGACGGGCGCGGAAACTTGGGCTGCCCACCGAAGCCGCCCCAGCGCCGGTCGAACATCCGCTCGAACTGCTGCCGCGTGCGGTCGAGTGCCTCGCCACCCGGCACGCCATCCCCCGCCGCCTGCCCCTCGGCGATGGCCCGCAGCCGCTCGACAATCTCGGCCGCCGACCGCACCACCGAGGCGCGATCCTCGCGCCACGCCCGGGCGATTTCCCGGAGCACGTCGCTGAAGCCCGGCCGCCCCCACTGCCCCGACGGCGGAAAGTAGGTGCCGCCGTAGAAGGGCTGCAGTTCGGGCGTGAGCCACACGCTCATCGGCCAGCCGCCACTGCCCGTTGTGGCCTGGACGAACGTCATGTAGACGCGGTCGATGTCCGGACGCTCTTCGCGGTCGACCTTGACCGGCACAAAGTCGCGGTTGAGGATCTCGGCCACGCGCGCGTCTTCGAACGACTCGTGCTCCATCACGTGGCACCAGTGGCACGTGGCGTAGCCCACCGAGAGGAAGATGGGCCGCTGCGTCTCGCGCGCCAGGGCAAAGGCCTCGTCGCCCCAGGGATGCCAGTCGACGGGGTTGTTCGCATGCTGGCGCAGATAGGGACTCAGTTCACGGGCGAGGCGATTCGGCACCCGTCGATGATAGTCGGCGGCGGGTTGCATTACCATGACGGCATGACGCTGTCGGGTGCGCGCATTGCGCTGCTGATTGAAGACATGTTCGAAGATGGCCTCGTGCTCACCCCGCGGCAGCTGCTGATGGACGCCGGTGCGCAGGTCGTGTACGTCGCGCCCCTGGTAGGGCGCGCCTACCGCGGGCTCTCAGGCACCGTCGTGACGGCCGACATGGCCGCCGGCGCCGCGCGCGCCGACGAGTTTGACGCGGTGGTCATTCCCGGGGGCTACGCCCCTGACCGCATCCGCCTGCGCCATGCGATGGTCGACCTCGTGCGCGACATCATGGCCGCCGGCAAGCCCCTGGCGGCCATCGACCATGGCCCGTCGGTGCTCATCAACGCCAACGCCCTGCGTGACCGCACCCTCACCTGCTGGCCCTCCATCGCCGTCGACGTCAAGAACGCCGGGGGCCGCTACATGGACCGGCAGGTGCATGAAGACGGCAACCTCATCACCTCACGCAAGATCGACGATGTGGTGCCGTTCACCGAGGCGTTGATTCGGCAGGTGGCCGCGCGCCGCGCGCAGACGGCCTAGGCCCGACCAGCGCGCGGAGGGCGCGCCGCGTCGCGGTGGGGGTCGAGGGCCGGATGCCGCACCGCCGCATCCTGCATGCGGGCGTAGGACGCCGTCATCTCGACGCCGTACAGCAGCAGCACCGCACTCACGTAAATCCAGATAAGGAACGTCACCACGGCCGCCACCGAGCCGTGGACGACGTTGAGGGCGCCGAGGTCGCGGGCATACCACGAAAAGATAGTCAGCGCCCCCTGCCACAGCACCCCCACCATGATGGCCCCGGGCCACACATCCCGGAAGCGCACGTGCGTGTTGGGGATGAAGTAGTAGACGAGCGCCACGCAGACAATCTGCAGCACCATCGCCGTCTGCCCGGCCGTCACCCCGCCCAGCCAGGCGACCAGCGGCAGGTCGGGCCCCAGCACCGCGAACCACTGCGACTGCACCACGTTGGTGGCGCTGACAATCATCAGCGCCAGCAGCAGGAACACCCCGGCCGACAGGAACATCAGCAACCCGACCAGGCGGTGCTTCAGAAAGCTGCGCCGTCGCTCGACCCCCCAGGCGTGGTTGACGGCCGAGGTGACCGCATTGAACACCCCCAGCGAGGCCCAGACCAGGGCCACCACTCCACCCACTCCCATGCGGAAGGTCGAGGCGCGGAAGGCCTGAATCTGCCCGGTGATGAACTCGAACTGACGCGGAAAATAGCGGAAGACGAACTCGACCAGCACGTCACTCTCGCCCTGACTCTGGGTCAGCCATCCCACCAGCGACAGCATCAGCAGGGTGAAGGGAAACAGCGACAGCAATGAGTAGTAGGCGATGGACGCGGCGTGCGTGAGACCATCGCTGTTATAGAGCTCACCCACCCCACGCCAGGCGGCGCTGGCAATCAACCGCAGATGCTGACGGAATGTCACGGCAGGCCCCGGCCCCACTATAATCGAAGGGTGTCCGACTCCACGACTTCCAAGCCGTCCGTGGTGGTGACGCCGGTGCTTTCGGCACTGCGCGGTCAGGTCCGCGGCCAGGACGATCCCCCCACGAAATGCGAACGCTGCGGTGCCGACATGTACCGCATGCACGCCGTCTGGCGCTGTCCGCAGTGCCGGTTCAAGACCGACTGCTGCGGCTGGTAACGTTCCACGCCCTTTCCCCCTGCAAGACCCGCGTGCTCCCATGAACGCGCTCTCCACACACATCGTCCCCTCTGACCCCGAGTTCCAGGCCAATGCCGACCGCATGCGGCAGCTGGTGCAGCAGCACCGCGACCGCGTCGCCGAAGCCGCCCAGGGCGGCGGCACCCGCGCGCTCGAGCGGCATCGCCAGCAGGGCAAGCTGCCCGTGCGCGAGCGGCTGGCCCGCCTGCTCGACCCGGGCACGGCCTTCCTCGAACTGTCGCCGCTGGCCGCCCACGGGCTGTACGACAACGAGGCCCCCGGTGCCGGCATCGTCACTGGCATCGGCCGCGTGTCGGGCCGTGACGTCATGGTGGTGGCCAACGACGCCACCGTGAAGGGCGGCACGTACTTTCCCCTGACCGTGAAGAAGCACCTGCGGGCACAGGACGTCGCCCGGCAGAACCACCTGCCGTGCCTGTATCTGGTCGACTCCGGTGGGGCCTTCCTGCCCCGCCAGGACGAGGTCTTCCCCGACCGCGACCACTTCGGGCGCATCTTCTACAACCAGGCGCGCATGTCCGCCCTCGGCATCCCCCAGATCGCCGTCGTCATGGGGTCGTGCACCGCCGGCGGGGCCTACGTGCCCGCCATGTCGGATGAAACCATCATCGTCAACGGCACGGGCACCATTTTTCTGGGCGGGCCTCCGCTCGTGAAGGCGGCCACCGGCGAGGACGTCACCGCCGAGGAACTCGGCGGGGCTGACGTGCACACGCGCCTGTCGGGCGTCGCCGATTACTTCGCCGCCGACGATGACGAGGCGCTGCAGCAGGCCCGGATTATCGTGTCGACGCTGCACGGCGTGCGGAAGGCCCCGGCCGACCTGCGGCTGGTGGAAGAGCCGCTCTACGATCCGGCCGAGCTGTACGGCATCGTGAACACCGATCTGCGCAAGACGTTTGACGTGCGCGAGGTGATCGCGCGCCTGGTTGACGGGTCGCGCTTCGATGAATTCAAGGAGCGCTATGCCACCACCATCGTGTGCGGCTTCGCGCGCCTGCACGGCATGCTGGTGGGCATTGTGGCCAACAACGGCGTGCTGTTCTCCGAGTCGGCACTGAAGGCCACGCACTTCATCGAGCTGTGCAACATGCGCGGCATTCCGCTCGTGTTCCTGCAGAACATCACCGGCTTCATGGTGGGACGCCAGTACGAGCGCGGCGGCATTGCACGCGACGGCGCCAAGATGGTCCACGCCGTGGCCAACTCCGTGGTGCCCAAGTTCACGGTGGTGATTGGCGGGTCGTTCGGAGCGGGCAACTACGGCATGTGCGGGCGCGCCTACGAACCACGGCTGCTCTTCATGTGGCCGAACGCCCGCATCTCGGTGATGGGCGGCGAGCAGGCGGCCGGTGTGCTGACGACGGTCAAGCGCGATCAACTGGCCCGCGACGGACGGTCGCTGTCGGCCGAAGAGGAAGCCGTGATCCGCGAGCCCATCCTGCAGAAGTACGAACAGGAAGGCTCGCCCTACCACGCCACGGCCCGGCTCTGGGACGATGGCATCATCGACCCGATGCAGACCCGCAGCGTGCTGGCGCTGGGCCTGGCCGTGGCCAGCCAGGTGCCGACGCCGCCGGCCCGCTACGGCATCTTCCGCATGTAGGAGACGCGCATGAGCGAGCCTTTCCTCACCTGTCGGCGCGAGGGCGCCGTCGAGTATCTGACCCTCAACCGTCCCGACGTGCGCAACGCCTTCAACGAGGACGTCATCGGACAGCTTACTGAGTGGGCGGCCCGTGCGGCGGCCGACCCCACCCTGCGCGTCGTCGTGCTGGCCGGCGCAGGCAAGGTGTTCAGCGCCGGAGCCGATGCCGAGTGGATGGCGCGCATGGCGACCTACGGCGAGCGCGAGAACCTCGAAGATGCGCGGCGGGCAGCGGCGATGTTCCGGGCCCTCAATGCCCTGCCGTGCGCTGTGGTGGGGCGCGTGCACGGCGCGGCGCTCGGGGGCGGCAGCGGCCTCTGCGCCGTCTGCGACATCGTGGTGGCGGCCGAGACGGCCGTGTTCGGGTTCACAGAGACCAAGCTCGGCATCCTGCCCGCGATGATCTCGCCGTTTGTGCTGCCGAAGATCGGCGTGTCGGCCGCACGCGAACTGTTCCTGACCGGCATGCGGTTTTCGGCGCAGCGGGCGCGCGACATCGGGCTGGTGCACCGTGTGGTGCCCGAGGACACTCTCGATGCAGCGGTCGACGACTATGTGCGCGAGCTGTTGTCTGCCGCGCCCACGGGCATCGCGGCGGCCAAGCAGCTGATCCCGCAGGTGTGGGGCCAGCGCCCCGAGACGGTTGCCGATCTGACGGCCGCGACGATTGCGCGCCAGCGCGTGACGCCCGAGGGCCAGGAAGGCCTGCGGGCCTTCCTGGCCAAGCGGGCTCCGGGCTGGATGCCCAAAGGCGCACAGTGATGCTGCGCCGTGTGCTGATCGCCAACCGCGGCGAGATTGCCATGCGCGTCATGCGCGCGTGCCGCGAGATGGGTATCTCGCCAGTGGCCGTCCACTCGGACGCCGATGCCGGAGCGCCGCACGTGGCCGCGGCCGACGCGGCCGTGCGGATCGGCCCGGCGCCGCCCCGCGAGAGCTACCTGAACGCCCAGGCCATCCTCGATGCGGCCCGTACGACGGGGGCCGATGCGATTCACCCCGGATACGGATTCCTCTCAGAGCGCCCGACCTTCGCGCAGGCGTGCGAAGACGCCGGCATCACCTTCATCGGACCGCCAGCCACGGCCATTGCCCAGATGGGCTCGAAGATTGGTGCGCGCACGCTGATGCAGCAGGCCGGCGTGCCGGTCGTGCCCGGCGTTACGCCCCCCGACCAGGGCGATGCCGCCCTCATCAGCGCCGCCGTCGACATCGGCTTCCCCGTGCTGCTCAAGCCATCGGCCGGTGGCGGCGGCATCGGCATGAAGGTCGTGCGCGACGAGACGATGCTGGCCTCAGCCATCAGCCAGGCACGACGCGAGGCGCTGGCGGCCTTCGGCGACGGCACGCTGTATGTCGAGCGGCTGGTCGAGCGGCCACGGCACGTTGAGATTCAGGTGTTCGCCGATCGGCACGGCGGATGCGTGCACCTGTGCGAGCGCGAATGTTCCGCACAGCGGCGGCACCAGAAGGTCATCGAAGAGAGTCCCTCTCCGGTGCTGACCCCCGCTGTTCGTGCACGGATGGGCGCCGCCGCCGTCGCCGCTGCAAAGGCCGTGGGTTACGTGAACGCAGGCACCGTCGAGTTCCTGCTCGAGGGGCACGGCGACGATGCCCGGTTCTACTTCCTCGAGATGAACACGCGACTGCAGGTGGAGCATCCTGTCACCGAGGTGGTGACCGGTGTCGACCTGGTGCGTGCCCAGCTGCACGTGGCCGCCGGTGGACGGCTGCCGTGGACGCAGGATGACATCAGCCAGCGCGGCCATGCCATCGAGTGCCGCATCTATGCCGAGGATCCGGCGCGCGGCTTCCTGCCGCAGACCGGCCCCCTGCTGCTCTACCGCGAGCCGGCGGGACCCGGCATCCGCATCGACAGCGGCGTCGTCGAGGGCCGCGAAATTCCCGTGCACTACGACCCTATGATTGCCAAGCTGATCGTATCGGGCGACACGCGCGAGACGGCCCGCCAGCGCGCGCTGGCTGCACTGCGGCGCTATCCCATCCTGGGCGTGCGCACGAACATCCCCTTCCTCATCACGCTGCTCGAGCACGAGGCCTTTGTCGCCGGCACGATCGACACGGGCTTTCTCGACCGCGAGGTCGAGTCGATGCGCGCCGCCCTCGACCAGCCCGTCCCGGGCCCGGCCTGGGCCGCAGCTGCTGCGGCCGGCGCCGTCGGCGAGCCAGTCATCCCCGGCACGCCACACCGCGCGGCCGATGCCGTCCGCATCGCGGCCGACCCATTCGTGTCGCTTGGTGCCTGGAGGCTGCCATGACCACCTGGCAACTGACACTCGGCGACCACACTCGCATCGCCACGGTCGACGAGCACGGCCAGGTCTCGATCGGCGACGCCGCGTGGCGTGTCGTCCCCGGTCCCACGGCGGGCACGTGGCTGGTCGATGACGGCACTCGGCAGCATCTGGTGGCCGTGGCCACGCAGGGCACGACGCGCTGGGTCGCGGTGGACGGGCACGTGTCGGTGTTCGAGGTCGACACTCCGCGCCCGGGCCGGAAGAAGGCCGTGCGCGACGAGGCGATGATGGCGCCCATGCCGGCGACCGTGTCGAAGCTGCACGTGACGGTCGGCGCGGCCGTGTGCGCCGGCGACGTGCTGCTCGTGCTCGAGGCCATGAAGATGGAACTGCCGGTGCGCGCCGGACGCGACGGCACGGTGCGCGCCGTGCACTGCCGCGTCGGCGAGCTGGTGCAGCCGGGCGTGCCCCTCATCGAGCTCGCGTGATGCCGCCACTGCCCTCCGCTGTCACGGTCGTCGAGGTGGGGCCGCGCGACGGCCTGCAGAACGAGGCCGACGTCGTGACCACCGACACAAAGGTGGCCTTCATCGACGCGCTGTCGGCCTCAGGCCTGTCACGCATCGAAGTCACCGCGTTCGTGTCGCCGCGCTGGGTGCCGCAGATGGCTGACGCCGCCGAGGTATGCGCGCGCATGGCACGCCGACCGGGCGTGGTCTACTCGGCACTCGTCCCGAATCGGGCCGGGCTCGACCGGGCGATCGCCGCGGGCGTCGACGAGGTGGCCATCTTCGCGGCGGCGTCCGAGTCGTTCAGCCGGAAGAACATCAACCAGTCGATTGACGAGTCGGTGGCACACTACGCCGAGGTGTGTCGGCAGGCGACGTCGCTCGGGCTGCCCGTGCGCGGCTACCTGTCGACCTGCTTCGGCTGTCCATACGAGGGGGCCGTGGCTCCGGCCGCGGTCGCGCGCGTGTCGGCGGCCCTGCTGGCGATGGGCGTGCGCGAGGTGGTCATCAGCGACACCATCGGGGTGGCACAGCCGGGCCAGATCGGGCCGGTGCTCGATGCGGTGACACGCGCGGTGCCGCTGTCGCAGGTCGCCCTGCACCTGCACGACACGCGCGGCATGGCCGCCGCCAACGTGCTGGCCGGGCTGCACTACGGCGTCACCACGTTCGACAGTGCCGCGGGTGGCCTCGGCGGCTGCCCATTCGCCCCCGGGGCCTCGGGCAACCTCGCCACCGAAGAACTGCTGTACTTGCTGCATGGCCTGGGCATCCATACCGGGGTGTCACTCGACGCCGTGGCCGCCGCGTCACGCGTCCTGGGAGGCGCACTGGGGCGTCTCCTGCCGTCCCGCCACCTGCGCGCCACCGAGGGACGGGCGTAGGTGGCGATCACGCGGCGGGCGTTCCTGGCTGCTGCGGCCCTGGCCACCGTCGCGCCACCAGACGCTGCCGCCGGGGGACGCGCTGCCCCTTCCAGGGCACCGGTGCAGCGCCCGCCCACCACTGCACCGCCATCGACGGCCGGAGGACGGCCCCGTGGCGGCCCCCGCAGCCATGAATTCGTGTTCGCACGACTCCGCTACGACTCGGGCGACTGGGATTACAACCCGAAGGTCGCCGCCAATGTCCTCAATTCGGTGGTCGAGTACACACAAATTCCCGTCTACGGCGATGAGGTCGTCATCACGGCCGACTCCGAGGAACTCGGCGCGTTTCCCTTCCTCTTCATGACCGGGCACAAGCTGGTGCGGTTCAGCGCGCGCGAGCGCGCCGGGCTCGCCCGCTTCATCGAGGGTGGCGGACTGCTGTTCTCGGACGACTGCAACCACGACATCGCCGGACTCTATGCCGTGTCGTTCGAGCAGGAGATGCGCCTCATCGCACCCAGTGCGCCCCTGCTGCCACGACTGCCGCGCTCGCATCCGCTCTATCGCGCGTTCTTTGCGTTTCCCGACGGGCCGCCCCAGACGACCCACGAGCTCAATGGCTGGGGCGATGACCTGGTGCACGACTACCTGCGCGGCCACGAGCACCGCGGCCGCCTCGGCGTGCTGTATTCCAACAAGGACTACGGCTGCGAGTGGGACTACGACTGGCGCAACAAGCGCTTCCAGCGCGACGACAACACCCGGTTTGCCGTCAACATCGTCGTCTATGCGATGACGAGCTGAGGCCCGGCGGCCTCAGCTGTAGGCCGCGCCGACCATGATGCGGCGGATGCGGCACCACGGCGAGCCGTGCGAGGGATGGTTGATCTGCACCGGCTGCCCCTTGGCGTCGCCCGTCGTGCCAAACATTTCCCAGTGCTCCTTGCCCGTGATGGCGTCGAGGTTCTGCCAGAAGTCGGTGGTGATGGCGTTGTAGGTGACGTCGCTCACCATCCGCACCTTCTTGCCATTCTTGATTTCCCAGAAGGCGTCCCCGCCGAACTGACCGTTGAAGCGCTGCTGGTCGATGGAATAGCTGCCCCGGCCGTCGATGAGCACGCCGTCCTTCGTGTCGGCGATGATCTCATCGGGCGTGGGTGACCCGGGCGGGCCGGGATCGACATGCACATTGGGCATGCGCAGGAAGGGATAGTTGCGCCACGATGTGGCGAACGTGCAGCCGCGCGATTCCTTCTCGCCGATGTAGTGCGCCGTCTCACGGTTGGTCTGCAGGCCCACCAGCCGTCCCTCGCGCACCAGCGGCCACGACTGCGACTTGACGCCGTCATCGTCATAGCCCACGGTGCACATGCCGCCCTCCAGCGTGCGGTCGGCGGTCACGTTGAAGAGCTTCGAGCCCATGATGCGCTTGCCGATGTCATCCTTCTTCACGAAGCTCGTGCCGGCATAGTTGGCCTCGTAGCCGACCACCCGGTCGAGTTCCGTCGGGTGCGCGACGATCTCGTGGATGGTGAGCATGGCGTGGGCCGGCGTCATGATGATGTCCTTGAGCCCCACGCCCACGGGCGGCGCCGTGCAGTGCTCGATGGCCTCGGCGCAGATGCGCTCGACATTCTCGAGCAGGCGTGCGCCGGTCACCACTTCGTAGCCAGCCGAGCGCGGCGCCACGCTGAACGTGCGCGACTTGAGCTTGCCGTCCTTGAGAGCAGAGACCGTGAAGCCCGGGGCCGTGCGCCAGATCTCCTGCTCGATGTACGAGCCTTCGGAGGTGGCGAGATACTTCCATTCGAAGTCGAAGGCCATCTGCGACTGCACGCGGATGATGCCCGGCACCTTGAGTGCCGCCTCGTTGATGGCCATCAGGAACGCGATCTTCTCGTCGAGCGACACCGACTCGGGATTCACCTTGACCGGCACGGTCCAGTAGTCGGTGTAGGCCGGCACGGGCGCCAGCGTCACCTCGAAGCGCTTGCTGACGGCGCTCGCCCGCGCCACCTCGACAGCCTGCGCCGTGATTTTCCGGATTTCCGCCTCGGTCACGATCGGGCTGCTGGCAAATCCCCAGACCCCGCTGTGGATGACGCGCACACCGAAACCGGCGCTCTCCTCGTGCCCGCCCGCCCCGAACCCGAACGCATCGGTGACGATGCGGTCGCGGACGGCGACGCTGTCGTTCACGTTGCGGGTGAAGCGGATGTCGGCATACGAACAGCCGCGGCGCTTCGCCTCCCCGAGCGCGATGTCCGACAGCCCCTTGAAGGGCGACTGCAGCACCTGGCCGCGCGGCGACTGGGCCACCAGGTCGCCCACGAGGTCGCTGGCATACAGCGCCAGGCCGGCCGCACTGAGTGACTTGACAAAGGATCGTCTCTGCATGGCTAGACCGCCGGGGAAACGGACGTCATGGTGAAATCTTCGAGCTTCATCGGCGGCACCAGCGCCGTGCCCGGGTTGTCGTACGCCTCGCCGGTATGCATCGGAATGGGGCGCCCGAGCATCGAGATGTTGTTGAAGCTGACGGCCGGCGACTCGTTCCAGCGGAAATTCTGGACAGGCCCGACGATCTCGCCGTTCTCGATGAGGAACAGCCCGTCGCGTGTCATGCCCGTGTTGAGCAGCGTCATGTTGTCGACCGGCCGGATGTACCAGAAGAACGACACCAGCAGCCCGCGGCGCGTCGATCGAATCATCTCCTCGACCGACGCCGTCCCTCCATCCATGACGAGGCTCATGCCGGGCATCGTGCCGGTCGGGTCCTTCTTCTGGCGCTGCGCCCAGAAGCGATCGTAGTAGAGGTTCTTGACGACCCCCTTTTCGATCCACGTGATGTCGCGCGCCGGCAGGCCGTCCTGCCCGACGGGTGACTGGCGCAGCACCTGATTGCTGATCTCGCTGCGCAGGGTGAAGTTGTCGCCGAAGACCTTCTCGCCGAGGCGCGTCTCGCCGCGCCCCTTGCCGCTCATGAAGCTGCGTCCCTCTTCGGCGCTGCGCGCGTTGAGACTGCCCAGCATCAGCGACAGGTAGCGTGCGGCCGGTCGCGGCTCGAGGATGACCGTGTAGTTGCCCGGTTCAATGGCGCGCGGCTTCGCAGACTTCAGCGCCTTGTCAGCGGCCACTTCGGTCAGCATGGCCGCGTCGATGTTGCGGATGTCCTTGGCGCCCGTCGTGCCCGCCCAGCCCGAGCCGGTCTGGTCCTGCGTGCGGCAGGTCAGGATGAAGCTGGCGTCGGCATACCGGAAATACGTGAACAGCCCCTCGGAATTGGCGGTGGCGTTGACCCAGTCGAACTTGGGAATGTAGCCCGCCCCGAGCACGCCCTTCTTCTCGCAGATGTCGGTGCTGATCTTCACCATCTGCGCACGCTCGGCCGGACCGAAGTTGATGGCCGACGGCAGCGCGGCCTCGACGTCGAGATACTGCTGCGGCGGCTTGACGAGCGGCATCACCTCGGGATTCTCGGGTTTGCGCTGCGCCAGCGCCTGCACGCCCTCAATCGTCCGTCGCAGCGTGGCGTCGTCAAACTGGTGCGTCGTCGCAGAGGCGGTGCGCTTGCCGTAGTAGACGGTGATCTGCACTTCCTGGTCGTGCTCGACCAGGTTGGCCGTGATGCTCGAGTTGGCAAAGCGCGTCGCTGATCGCTCGCCACCCGAGAAGCTGACCTGGACCGCGTCAGCCGTGCACATGTTGAGCACCTTGTCGGTGATCGCCTTCACTTCGTCGCGTGCGTACGCCATGCGTGCCTCAATTCCCCCTCACTGTATCACCGGCCTCCGGCGCGCCGGCGCAGCCACCATTCGAGCCCGAGCGACCCGAGAAACACCAGCATCCACAGCGGCGACCGCATCGGGTAGCGGACCTCGTCGACCGGGTTAGGTGGAGCGATGGCGGCCAGGCGCTCAGCCAGACCGGCCGCGCCGGTGGTGACGTGCGAACCGCCGCCGCGGGTGACGGCCGCCCCCCACGACTCGAGGGGCCGGGCTCCGAGACCAGGCGCGACCCTGTCTGCGGGTAGCGTGACGCTGGTCACGTCGACGCCGGCGGTAACCGTCACGCGGCAGGGCGTCCCCGCCGTGCCCGTCTCGACCCGAAACTGGTCGAGGTGCAGTCCGGGCCAGACGCGCACGGGATGCGGAGCCTCGTCGGTGCACTGCTCCACGGCTGACACCTCAAGCGACGCAAGCGCGGCCATCGAACGCCGCCTGACGTCGAGCACGAACCGCCCGTCGCGATCACCGGGCTCGGCAGTCACCTGCAGCCGGTCGGGGGTGCGGCCGGCCACATCGGCCAGCAGGCTGCTCCAGAAGCGATTCCACTCGGCACCGTCGCCACGGAAACGCCACGCGTCGAGGGCGCCGATTACCAGTGTGAGTCCGTGCCCCATCGGCGTCACGACGGCGCCAATGGCGTCGCCCTCTGACAGCACGGGCACCGCGCCCGGGCCAGGCTGATCGGCCAGCAGCCACTCGCGGCCGCTGAACGGGCCGAGCCGACGCGGCTCGGCGGTGGCAGACAGCTGCCAGCGGCCGGGGACCAGACGGGCGATCGGGCCCGACCACTCGCGGTCCGGCACCAGCACCAGCGCCCCACCGCGCAGGCGGACGAATCGCTCGAGGCGCGACACCTCTGCCGCCGACAGTTGCTCGGCGGCTCCTACGATGACGATGTGCGCCGCATCGAGTGCGGCCTCACCGAGGGCGGCCCCGCCGGGCGCCCCGGTGGCGGCAGCACCGCTCCGGCCCAGCAGCACCTCGGGCGCCACGCGCGTCTGTGCCGAAACGGCGAACCGTGGGTCGGCCTCGAGTGCGCGGCGCACGAATGTGGTGGCCCACGACGGCCGTGCCTCGTGCAGCAGGACAGGCCAGGGCGAGGTGCGCACCGCGACGAGCGTGCGGGTCCCGGTGATCTCGATCGGCCCGCCATCGGCTGCGAGTTCGACCGATGCATCGAGGACCACGGGCGACATGGCCGGAGGCACCCAGGGCACGGTCACGTCATGGCGGCCGTCGGCGGCGAAGGCGACGTCGGCCGTGCCGGCGGGCGTGCCATTGGCCGTCAGCACGACGCGGCCGCGAGTGCCGGACAGGCCGCGGCTCTCAATGGTGACCGTGGCCTGCGCGGCGCCCAGCTGATGCGCGGGCCAGGTCATGACCTGCACAACGCGGGCCGCTCGCGGGGCGGGGGGCAGCGACACAAGGACGGTGCGCTCGAGGACGTCGGTGGCCAGGCGCATCGGGTCGAGGGCGGCCCCCAGCACGACGCATGGCCGGGAGGTCGCACAGGGAACCGGAGCGCTGGGGTCGAAGACCTGCAGAGGCCTTAGGGCCACGTGCACCGGGAGGGTGCTACCGACCTCTGCCAGCAGCGCCCTGCCGTCGGCCTCCCGGCCCTGCTGCACCGCCACATCCACTAGCACAGGGGGCACGGTGCGCACGCCGACAGGTGGGTCGAGCCACGCCATCAGGGCCACGCCGATCGCGAGCAGGCGCCAGAGTCCGGCCAGCTTCACGGCGTCTCCCTCGATGGACGGACCGCGCTGACAAAGCCGGCGCCGGGCACGAGGGACGGCAGTCCGGCCGACGCCGGCGGCATCAGGTGCACCTGCCGTGCGCGCAGCCACTGCAGGAGCGATGCCTGTCGCACCGGGGCGGCCGTGCCCTGGGCGGCCGCCCCCCAGTCCTCCACGAGCTGCCGCCACGCGCGGTCATCGGGCGCCAGCGCCAGCAGCTGCGCGATGCGGTCAGCGGTGGGGGTGGGCGAGGACGAGAGGGCGTCGGCGGCGCGAGTCACTGCCTCGAGGGCCGCAGAGGCTGTTGCTTCAGAGGGCGTGAAGGGGCGTGTCGCTCCCTGCACGCCGCGCCGTTCGCCCGAGAGTCGGCGCGACGGGTCGATGCGCGTGCGTTCGGTGGGCGTGCGCAGGAAGTAGCGGCGCCGGTCGAAGGCCCGCTGCAGCGCGGCCAGTGCCGCTCGCTCGAATCGCAGGGCCACATCGAGGTCACCGGCTGTGAGGGCCGTCTCGGCGCGTGACATCTCGGCCATGGCCCTGACCATCTCGGCGCGGCCCACATTCTCGAGGCGGCCTTCCTGCAGTTCGTGCGAATGCTCGGCTTCCTCGACCTCGTCGGCAATCTCGCCACCGCTCAGGAAGACCACCTCGGCGCGCACGCGTCGCTGCTCGGCCGACAGCAGCTGCGACTGCTCCAGCAGCGCCGCAGGTGCCAGCGCGCGCCGCTGCGCCTGCAGCCGCTCGGTCTTCACGATCACCATCTGCTGGCTGATGGCGTAGCGGCGGTCTTCCTCGGGCAGACTCGCGCCCGCACCTCCGGCCTCGAAAGGAGTGCCCACGTCGATCACGAACGAGTCAGAAAAGGTCCAGCCGCGGCCCGGGTGGCTGTCGCGCACGGCCGCGCGGTAGACCAGCGACTCGCCGCGTTCGAGCCCGAGACGGCCGATCGCCCAGCGCACGTCGGCTGTCCACCGGCGCGGGCTCGACTCATCGCGAATGAGCGGCACCGTGCCTTCGGTGAACGTGAACGTCTCACCACCGCCGGCCAGCCGCACATAGCGAAGCTCGAGAGCCTCGAGCCGATGGTCGTCCGAGGCCTCGATGCGTACGGTCAGCGGCTCGGCCGAACCGGGCGCGCGGACGATGTCGCGGCCGGGGGCGACCACCGATACGTCGGGCACGCGATCGTCCGCAACCAGCAGCGACACCGCGCGCGATTCGCGGAGATCGCCGGGCATGGGCCCGGCCGCCACCACCAGCAGGCGGGGCGCATCGACAGGGAACGGATCGCTCATCCACCCATTGACGGAACCAGGAGCCAGCGCAGGCGCCCCCTCCGCCGACGCCATCCACACCGCTGGCCAGTGCGTGGCGACCCGAAGTCGCGCCGTGGTGCCCGCAGGCACCGTTACCTCGCCCTCGACGGACACCACGTGGGGCGCCTGGTTCAGGTAGGCCGGGGGCCTAACGTCCAGCGACAGTTCCAGCGCCGTGTCGGCGAGCGCGGAACCCGCGGACGGCACCTCGCCCGTGGCTGCCCCTTCAGGGGCGGCTGTCGCGACGACAATGGCCCCAGCCACGGCGCACAGGGCGAAGGCCGCAGGCGCACGCAGCGGCACCACGGACGAGGGCCGCAGGTCCGCGAGCCGTTCGACGGCGGCCGACTCGAGGCGGGCGCGAGCCGTCGCCGACACGAGGATGCGCTGCAGTTCGACGTCGACCAGCGCGCGAACGCAGTTGCCACACTCTCGGTGCCCCGCCTCGACGGCATCGGCCACACGCGGCCAGTGCCACTGCGCCCGCCCACGCCACACCACCGCAGCAACGGTGCCTGCCGCCAGCATGGCTCCGAGCGCATGCCCCGCAACCGCTCGCGCACCCAGTGCATGGGCCACGACGATCGAGGGGGCCCACGCCACCACGGCGGCCGCGACTGCCCACAGGCCGGTGCGCACGCGCAGGCGCTGACGCACGGGAGTCAGCCACTCGAGGATGCTCATGCCCGCCTCTCGCGCAGCCACGACTCGACCATCATCAGAATCAGGACCATGGCCCAGAACCAGGACCGGTCAGAGAGGCCGGTCACGGCGGGGGTGCCCTCGGGACGGGGTTCGCGTTCGACGGCGCGCAGCTCGGCGTCACTCATCCGCTCGGGTTCCCACTGACTCACCGGCAGCGCTGCCGCGGACGCCACCGCAGCGGTCAGCGACTCGGGGCGGCCTTCCCAGGGAAACGTGGTCTCACTGAGCAACCCCGACGGCGGCAGCCTGATCCCCTGCGCCGCCACCGCATGCAGCAGGGCCTGCGGATCAACCGGCCCGACCGCTGAGGCTTGCGCATCGATAGCCAGGGCCAGCGGACTCATCGGCGTCTCACCGACCAGCCGCCGCTCGGTGCGGTCGGGGGCGAGGCGCCATCGTTCGACGTGCCGCGACCATCGCCCCGTGGGGTCACTCACCACGGTCACAGCGACGGGCCACGGCGCATCCGGGTCGTCCTCGTCCTCCTCGACCGCCCGAGGTCCGCCATCGTTCGTGTCGGCCTGCACCGAGTATTCACTGTCATTCGGCAGGGCCATGGAAGCCCTGTCCCGCCCGCCATCGACGGCCCCCTGAGACGAGGCCGGCATGGGTTCACGCACGGCCACCACCAGCTCACGCTCGGGCACAGCCGCGTCGGGCGGCACCCGCACCAGTCGCAGGCCAGTCGCAGGGCCCAGACCGGCAAACATCCCGGCATCGACTCGCCCACGCCTGAAGGGCGATACCACCACCAGCTCGTGTCGGAACGCAGACTGCCCCGCCAGCCAACGCGTGGCCTCTTCCACCGCATCGCGCAGCGACGGACGCACGAACACGGCACTGGCGGCCACGTCGCGCCGTTCGTCATCCGCCAGGCCGCTGCCGCCGTCTGACACGATGGCCCGCGCCACCTGCTGGCGTGCCGCCCGCTCACGCCCGGGTGTCACCACCACCGGACCGGCCACGGCCAGCGCCGCCATGCACACCAGCGCCACGCGCGCGACCAGCAGCGCCGGGTCGCGCAGCGTGGCCCACCGCCGCAGCGACAGCGGCGAGGCTTCCAGAAACCGGAGGCTCGGCCACACCTGCTGATCGGTGCGCGCACGCGCCAGCAGGTGCAGGACCACCGGCACCAGCGCCCCCAGCAGCCACCACAGCGCCGGTATCGATTCGACGAAGACGCGCATGTCAGGCCCCGGCCTCGCGGGCCTCGCGACGCCGGAGAAATCCTTCGAGATCGCGCGCCAGGGTCGACAGTCGTGGCAGCTGCACGTAGTCGATGCCCGCGCGCCGCAGGTCGCGCTCGAGTGCCACACGCCAGGCATCGATGCGCCTCGCCACGGCAGACCGCACACGCCGCGACTCGAGCGTGATGCGCTGCCCCGTTTCCGCATCCACATACTCGGCCGCGCCCGTCTCGGGCAGCGTCCGTTCGCCATCGGTCAGCAGGTGCACCGCCACCACATCATGGCCGCGCGCCGCCAGTTGCCGCAGCCCCGGACGCATGGCCTCATCGTCGTAGAAGTCCGAGAACACCATGATGGTCGACCGGCGTTGCCGCAGCTGACCGGCTGTGTGCAGCAGCTGGGCGGTCTCGGCCGTCCCCTGCAGCTCGAGGCGCGCCAGGCCGGCCACAAGGCCCGACAGATGGAACGCGCCACCGCGCACGGGATAGAGCCGCCGATGGCCCTCGGGGGTCACAAGCAGCCAGCCTGCCGCGTCGCCCTGCTCGAGCAGCAGCGTGGCCAGCACTGCGGCCGCCGTCCGCAGTAATGCCGGCTTCTCGCCCCAGGCCATTGACAATGACCCGTCGAGGACGAGCAGCGCCTCGTGCGTCGCCGAACGCGTGAAGACACGGGTCAGCAGGCGACTGGTGCGCGCACTCCCCTTCCAGTCGATGTGCTTGAGGTCGTCGCCCGGCCGATAGGGGCGCAGGTGGCTGAACTCGACGGCGCCCCCCTGCGCCGCCGTGCGATGCAGGCCCGCGCGGATGCCCGCCGCGGTGTGGCGCGCCACCCACAGCAGGTCGTTCGCCAGTCGTGGAACCTGAACGCGTGCCGTCGCCGCCATCGCCGCCCTAGCGCGGAAGCACCGCGTCGATCAGCCGCACCAGCAGGTCGTCAACCTGCACCTCGTCGGCCTCGGCCTGGAAGTTCAGCAGCACGCGGTGTCGCAGGGCCGGCAGGGCCATCGCCCGCACATCGTCGAGGCTCACCGCCGGACGGCCGTCGAGCGCGGCGCGGGCATTCGCCAGCAGAATGAGGGCCCGCCCGGCACGCGGGCCGGCGCCCCAGCGCACCCAGTCGTGCACAAACGGCGGGGCCTCGCCGCCGGCCAGTGGACGCGTGGCGCGTACCAGTCGTGTCACGCCCTCAGCGATGTTCGTGGCCGTCACAATATCGCGCACGAGCGCCTGGGCGCGCAGCAGCACCTCGCCGTCGGCCACCGGACGCACGGCCTCGCCCGCCCCACTCGTCGTCTGCAGCAGCATGCGCTGTTCCTCGTCGGCGGTCGGGTAGGTCATCACCACGTTGGTCATGAACCGATCGAGCTGCGCCTCGGGCAGTGGATACGTGCCTTCCTGCTCGATCGGGTTCTGGGTAGCCAGCACGAACAGCGGCGACGGCAGTGGGTGACGGTGACCACCCACGGTCACCTGCCCTTCCTGCATCGCCTCGAGAAGCGCGGCCTGCGTGCGCGACGGTGTCCGGTTGATTTCGTCTGCGAGGAGGATGTTGGCGAACACCGGCCCGGGCAGGAACCGCACGTGCCGCTGACCGGTGGCGCGGTCTTCGTCGAGCTCCTCGGCGCCGATGATGTCCTACGTCATCAGGTCTGGCGCGAACTGGTTCCGTCTGAACTGTAGGTCGTCGGCACCGGCGACCG
>CAZXTM010000006.1:158416-158859 GCA_964643765.1 uncultured Bifidobacteriaceae bacterium
CCTTGAGCCGCGCGGCCAATCATCACAGCGTCTGCGCCAGCCCGGGCACCCCGCGCAGCAGGCAGTGCCCCCCGGCCAGCACGGTGGTCAGCACCTCGGTGACCACCGCGTCCTGCCCCACAATCACGCGCCCGATTTCCTGCCGGAGGGACGCGGCCAGTCGCCGTGTGTCTTCCAGCGACAGGGGGACCATCGAAATTGGCGTGTCTGCGTGCACGATTTGTCGACTATAGTCGAATCAGGAGGTGCGCCCCATGAGACACACCCGTCTGCTGTCGGCAATGTTCCTCTGTCTGCTGGCCCTGCCGGCTGCGGCACAGCCGCAGCCCGACTTCCTGTTCGGTCCCAAGCGCTTCTCGCTCGGCTTCCACGTGGGCCTCGACGTGCCGCGCCAGCAGAGTGATGTGTACGAGTTCTTCAAGGACGAGCTGACGCTCGAGGCC
>CAZXTM010000007.1:0-46597 GCA_964643765.1 uncultured Bifidobacteriaceae bacterium
CCTGGTGGCCTGGCGCCACTGGGCACGGCTACGTGCCCAGCAGGCCCGACAGTGAATCGAGATACCGCACGAACGCGGCGCGACCTTCGTCGGTGAGGCGCACCTCGGTGCGGGGCGTGGGAGTGCGTGCGCGGCGAGACACTGGGGTAGACTGACCGGTGATCGACGTCGAGTGAGTGCGCCGCGGCCGGCGGCCTGCGATGGGCGCAGAACGCGGGCCCCCACGTCATCACAGGAGTGCTCGATGCCGGGTCGTAAGCTCCCCGTCAAGTAGACAGCCGATAGGGACACCGTCCCGGTGTTCAAGGTCTCGGAAAAACGTGAGCGAGGGGACCTCGCCGAGGCTGTCGTAGGGCTGCCGTCCTCCATGCGCGAGTTGCGAGTCGGTTCTACTGGACGCCATTCAGCCGTCCAGGGATAGGCGCCGGGTGCGCCTCGAGCGAGTAGCGCATGGGCGGCGGGCCCTTCCACCTTACCCCTCCCCCAGCACCCCGCGCAGCACGAAGGCCACGTTCGCCGGGCGCTCCCCCAGGCGACGCATGAAGTAGGGGAACCACTGCTGGCCAAACGGCACGTAGACGCGCATGCCATATCCGTCTGAGACCAGCGAGGTCTGCAGGTCGCGGCGAATGCCGTACAGCATCTGGAACTCATACCGCGTGCGGTCGATGCCGCGCTCGGTGGCATAGGCCCGCACGGCGTCGATCATCCGCACGTCGTGCGTCGCAAACGCCGGGAAGTGGCCCGTGTCGAGCAGCTGTCGCATCAGCGCCAGGTAGGCTTCATCGACCTCGGTCTTCCCCTGGTGCGCCACCGTGGCCGGTTCCTTGTAGGCGCCCTTCACCAGCCGCACCCGCGCGCCCAGCGCACACAGGCGCGTCACGTCGGCCGGCGACCGGAACAGGCAGCTCTGAATGACCGTGCCCACCTGCCGATAGCCCGCGCCCCACAGTTTCTCGATGGCGTCGAGCGTGCGGTCAACATAGGGGGAGTTTTCCATGTCGACCCGCACGAAGAAGCCCTGCGGTTCGGCCGCATCGAGCAGCCGCCGCATGTGGTCGAAGGCCAGGTCTTCACTGACATCCAGCCCCAGCTGCGTCAGCTTGACCGACAGGTTGCGCTCAACCCCCGAGGCCACAATCGTCTGCACCAGCTGCAGGTAGGTGTCGGTGAAGGCCCGCGCTTCCTCAGGCGTCGACACGCTCTCGCCCAGAAAGTCGAGCGTCAGCCGCAGGCCGCGCGATGGCAGGTCGGCCACCGCCACCAGCGCCTCGTCAATCGTCTCGCCCGCAATGAACCGCCGCGCAAAGCCCCGTGGACGCATGCCATACCGCGAGGCCAGGCGGCGCAGCCGGTCGCTCTGCGCCAGGGTGTGAAACAGCGCTTTCGAGGTGGCGTCAATCATGGAGAGGTCTTACTGAGTATCCGGGGCCGTGCCTGGCAGCAGGTGCTCGATGCCGCGCGCGTAGTAGCGCAGCACGTTGCGCTCGCGCACACGGTAGCGGCCGTCTTCCACCGCAATCACACCGCGCGCTTCAAGCGGTGCGGTCGCCTCGGCCAGCACCTGGTCGGCATCGGCAATGTCCATATAGGCCCCCGCCGCCCGCAGCCCATCGAGCAGCCGCGCAATGTCATCGCGCAGCTCGGCCTCAGGCGCCGACGGATGCATCGCCGCCGACAGCACCGTCGTCGGCAGCACTTTGTAGAGCCGGCCAATCATCTGCTGCACATGCTCGGCCAGCTCGGTGATGCTGCGCTTCTGGTCGGGGTCGACCCCGGCCAGCGACACCGGCTCGCCGAAATGCACGAAGGCCCGCGACTGGTAGCCCACCGCATAGCGCACCATCTCGCGCAGTTCACTGCTGAACGCGCGCTGCGTGCGCTTGACCTTCTGCCGCGCCAGCACATGATCTTCCAGCACCAAATCGTAGGACACCGCCATCGGGACGATGGTTGCGCCCGGCAGCCGGGCGCTGAGGCAGGCGCTGTAGAGGCCCGTCTTGGGCGGCTTCAGCTCGCCGCTGTAGCTGCGGCCCCCTTCGGGGTAGAAGAAGATGTCGTGCCGGTGCAGCACCTCGGCCACATAGGCCTTGAGGGTCATCAGGTAGGCCGGGTCTTTCGTGTTGCGCCGGATGGGGATGGCCCCGGTCACATGCCGGTGCAGCAGGCCCAGCGGTCCGCCGAACAGGTTGATGCCCGCCGCCATCAGCGGCGGCGGAATGCCGGCGTCGATCATCACCAGCGGTTCCACCAGGTAGTCGACATGGCTCCGGTGGTTCGAGACCCAGATGACCCGGCCCGCCTCGGCCGCCTTCACCGCCCGCTCGGTGTGCTCGCCGACGCGCTGCACCTTGCGCAGGATGGGGTAGAGTGTCGCCTCGATGGTGCGATACCACTCGGAGCGCTGCGTCGTGCGCAGTTCGTCGATGTACTCGAGGACGCGCGCCCGCGCTTCGTCCTGCTCGAGGGGCGTACCCCCACCCAGGTAGCGCACCACTTCGTCGCGCGCCAGCACCGCCTGTGTCAGTTCATCCATGACGATGGGGTCCCCTCGCCGGTTCGGCAGGTCAGCCGCGCTCGATCACCCGGCAGATGGCATCGGCAAACGACGAGGTCGACGCCGTGCCGCCCAGGTCGCGCGTCACATGGCCCGAGGCCAGCACGTCGCGCAGCGCACTCATGATGCGCGCCGCCTTGTCGTCTTCCTTGAGGTGCTGCAGCATCAGCACGGCCGACAGCAGCAGTGCCATGGGGTTGGCCACGTTCTGGCCCGCAATGTCGGGGGCCGTGCCATGCACCGCCTCGAACACACCCACGCCACCCGTGCCTAGGTTGGCGGCCGGCACCACGCCGAGGCCTCCCACGAGGCCCGCGCACAGGTCAGATACGATGTCGCCGTAGAGGTTGGGCAGCAGCAGCACGTCGAGCTTCTCGGGGTGCATCACCAGGTGCATGCACGCCGCGTCGACGATGCGGTCGTCGAAGGTGATGTCGGGATAGCGGGCCGACACCTTGCGGGCGCTTTCGAGGAAGAGCCCGTCGCCGAGCTTCATGATGTTGGCCTTGTGCACGGCCGTCACGCGCGTGCGGCCATGGCGGCGGGCATGCTCGAAGGCAAACTCGGCGATGCGCTCGCTGGCGACGGCGGTGATGATCTTGAGGCTTTCCACCACGCCGGGCACGACCACATGCTCGAGGCCGGCATAGAGGTCTTCCGTATTCTCGCGGACGATGACGAGGTCGACGCCCGAGTAGCGCGAGGGCACCGAGGGCAGGTTCCAGACCGGGCGGAGGTTGGCGTAGAGGTCAAGCGCCTTGCGCAGGCCGACGTTGACGCTGGTGAAGCCCTTGCCGACCGGGGTCGTGATGGGGCCCTTGAGGGCGGTCTTGTTGCGGATGACCGAGTCGAGCAGTTCCTGGGGCAGCGTCGTGCCGTGGGTGGTCACCGCCTCGGCGCCGGCCGGGAACGATTCCCACGCGGGGGTGAAGCCGGTGGCGGCCAGGATGCGGACGACGGCGGCCGTGACTTCGGGGCCGATGCCGTCTCCGGGAATGAGCGTGATGGTCGGCGAGGTGTCAGCCATGCAATCTCACCATTATAGGCGGGGGGCGTCTGGTAAACTTCAAGGCTTACGCCCCCTTTCCTGGAGGAGTTCCGGTTGCCTGTTCATGCCTCACTGCTGCCTGCCCTGAAGAACATCGCCACGCGCCTGCGCATCGAGTCGATTCGTGCCACCACGGCGTCGGCCAGCGGGCACCCCACGACGTGCATGTCGGCGGCCGACCTGATGGCGGCGCTGTTCTTTGCCGAGATGCGGTTCGATCCGCAGCACCCGCAGCACGCCGGCGCCGATCGCCTGGTGATGTCGAAGGGGCACGCCGCCCCGCTGCTGTATGCGATGTGGGCCGAGGCTGGCTACATTCCGCGTGAGCGGCTCACCGACCTGCGCCTGCTGACGTCCGACCTCGAGGGGCACCCGACGCCGCGGCTGCCGTTTGTCGACGTGGCCACCGGGTCGCTGGGGCAGGGGCTGGCCGCCGGGGTGGGCTCGGCGCTCAATGCGCGCCGCATCGGGGTGCCGTACCGCACCTATGTGCTGATGGGCGACGGCGAGACGGCCGAGGGCTCGGTCTGGGAGGCCGCCTCGGTGGCCGCCTATCACCGCCTCGACACCCTCTGCGCCATCGTCGACGTGAATGCCCTGGGGCAGAGCCGGGCGACCGAGTTCGCGCACGACCTGGCCACGCTGCAGGCACGCTGGCAGGCGTTCGGATGGCATGCCGTGGTCATCGATGGCCACGACATGGCGCAGATTGTGGCGGCCTATGACGAGGCGCGGGCGACGACCGGGAAGCCGACGGTGATTCTGGCGCGCACGCTCAAGGGACAGGGCCTGGCCCTGACGGCCGGCAAGCCCAACTGGCACGGCAAGGCGCTCAGCGCCGAGCAGGCCACGGCGGCCTATGCGGAACTCGAGGCGCAGCTGCTGCCCGAGCCGGCCGCGCTGCCGCCGATTGCGGCGCCCCTGGCGGCCCCGGTCGAGGCGGCGGCAGGTGCGATGGCCCCCCCGGCCTATGCACTGGGTGACATGGTGGCCACGCGCGAGGCCTATGGCACGGCGCTGGCCAAGCTGGGCGCGGTCGACGGGCGCGTCGTGGCGCTCGATGCCGATGTGAAGAACTCGACGTTCAGCGAGCGGTTCGAGGCCGTGTTCCCCGATCGGTTCTATCAGTGCTTCATCGCCGAGCAGGTGATGGTGGGCGCGGCGATGGGCCTGGCGGCGCGCGGGGCGGTGCCCTTCCCGTCGACGTTCGCGGCGTTCCTGACGCGTGCGTCCGACTTCATCCGCATGGCGGCCATCAGCGGCGTCAACGTCAAGCTGGCCGGGTCGCATGCGGGCGTGTCGATTGGCGAGGACGGCCCGTCGCAGATGGCGCTCGAAGACTTCGCGATGACGGCGTCGCAGCCCAACTTCACCGTGCTGTATCCATCCGATGCGGTCAGCACCGAAAAGCTGGTGGCCGCGATGGCCGCGGACCACGGGCCGATGTACATGCGCACGTCGCGGCCCAAGACTCCGGTCATCTACGGCGCCGACGAGGCGTTCCCGATCGGCGGGCTCAAGGTGGTGCGCCAGAGCGACACCGACGTGGCCACCGTGATCGGCGCGGGCGTGACGCTGTTCGAGGCGCTGAAGGCGTACGAGGCCCTGAAGGCCGAGGGCGTGCACATCCGCGTGATCGACCTCTATTCCATTCAGCCGATTGATGCGGCGGCCCTCGTGGCGGCCGGCACCGCCACCGGCGGTCGCCTAATCACGGTGGAAGACCATTACCTCGTGGGCGGGCTCGGCGATGCGGTGGCGCGTGCCGTGGCACCGGCCGGGCTGACGGTGACGCGGCTCGGGGTGACCGAGATTCCGCGCAGCGGCAAGCCCGACGAGCTGATCGATCACTACGGCATTTCGGCGCGGGCCATTGCCGCGGCCGTGCGCGCGCGCTGACGCGGCGCCAGACACACCCGGCCGAGGCCGCCGTGCGCCCGGGGCACGGCGGCTCCGGGCGTCACGGGCATTTCCAGCAAGGAGCAGGGCATGGTGCGGGCGCGAGTGGTCGGCGGAGTGATGGCGGCACTGCTGGCCGCACAGGCCGGCAGCGTGGCCCAGGGGCCGGTGTCGGGGGCACAGGAGGCATCCTGGTCGCCCGATGGCCGTCGCCTGGTGGTGTCGTTCCTCGACCGGCTGTGGGTGATGGAGAGCGACGGGCGGCGAGCCGCGCCGCTGGCGGCCACCGACAGCGGACAGGTCGAGCGTGATCCGTCCCATTCCCCCGACGGGCAGTGGGTGGCCTATGCGGCCGACGCCGGGCGCGGGTTCGATCTCTATGTGGCCCCCGCTCCGAAGGCCGTAAACCCGGGAGGCGCACGCGCCTCGGCCGGGGCGGCCGCAGCCGCGCCGGTGCGCGTCACCTCGCTGCCGGGCGACGAGCGCTGGCCCAGCTTCACCCCCGACGGACGGCTGGTGTTTGCCCACCGGGCCGCACCGCCCGAGCCGTTCAGGGCCAGTGCCGCCAATGGCTGGGACCTGCACGTGGTGGGGCGCGCTGCCGACGGCACCTGGCAGGCACCGGTGCCATTGACGAAGACCGCCGACAGCGAAACGTATCCGCGCGTGTCGCCCGACGGCCGCCGGGTGGCGTTCGTGTCCGAGCGCGGCTCGGAAGACGATGTGGATGTGTGGTGGATGCCGCTGCCGCCGGTCGTCGACGAGACGACGATGAGGGCGGCGCGGCAGGTGCGGGTGGTGCAGGCACGCGGCATCGAGTCGCACCTGAGCTGGGCCCCCGACAGCACGCGACTCGCGTTCCACGGCGTGCGTGACGGCGTGGGCTCGGTGTGGGTGGCCACCATCGAACCGCCCCGCGCCGAGGGTGAGGCGGCCCCCGAGGCGCGCCCGCGTCCGGCGGCGCCCCCGGTGCTGGTGTCGCGTCGGGGCGGCGCTCCGCACTGGTCGCCCGATGGCTCGACGCTGCTCGTCAGCGGCCTGCCCGATCCGCAGCCGGTGTACAACGGCAATCCGCAGCGCAGCGATGCCGAGGCCGTGCCGCTGTTTTCGATGAACGCCGCGTTCCAGCTGTGGCGGGTGCCGGCGCCGCGGCCGGTCGATGAGGCCGGCGCCACCCTGTCGCCGGCCATCGTCACGACGCCGGCGATGCAGGCGCGCGCGTTCGACCGCGTGTGGCAGACGCTGCGCGACCTGTATTACTCGACCGGAGACGGACTGCAGGCCTGGACGCGCGTGCGTGATGCGCACCGGCCGCGGGCCGAGCGCGCGACCACGCCCGAGGCGTTCGAGGCCGCGGTGGATGAGATGGTGGCCGAGCAGCCGCTCATCAAGCCCGTGGTGACGTCGAACGGCGGCATGGTGGTGTCGGGCCATCCCCTCGCGTCAGAGGCCGGGCGGCTCGCCTTCGAAAAGGGCGGCAACATCGTCGATGCGATGGTGGCCGTGTCGTTTGCGCTGGGTGTCGTCGAGCCCGAGGCCTCGGGCGTGGGCGGCGATGGTGCGGCGGTGCTGTACCTCAAGGGCATGACGCAGCCGACGGTCGTCGAATACAAGGACATGACGCCCTCGCACGCGACGCCCGACAACCCGGCCATCGTCAAGGACGGGCGCATCGTTGCCGATGGCCCTGCGGCTGCGAACATCCCCGGGGTCGTGGCGGGGCTCGACCACCTGTATCGGCACTATGGCAGCGGCAAGGTGTCGTGGGCCGATCTCGTGGCGCCGGCGATCAAGCTGGCCGATGAAGGCTTCATCCTCGACGGCGCGCTGCCGAGTTCGATTGTCGAGGGGCGGCGCTATCTCGAGAAGTGGCCCGAGGCTGCAAAGATCTACCTGCCCAACGGCAGGGTGCCGCAGCCGGGCGAGCGCTTCTTCAACAAGGACTATGCGAACACGCTGCGCGCCATCCAGCGCGGCGGTGCCGATGCCTTCTATCGGGGAGAGATTGCGCGGAAGATTGCGGCCGACATGGCCGAGCACGGCGGCATCATGACGTATGCCGACCTGGCGCAGTATCGGGCCATCGAGCGCCAGCCGGTGCGCGGGCAGTATCGCGGGCACGCGCTGTATGCGGGCGGGCCGCCGGTGTCGACGGGGATTCAGCTGTTCGAGTCGCTGCACGTGCTCGAGCAGTTCACGCCGCGCCCGGGGGCGCGGGCGACGACCGATGCCGACTATTTCCACTATCTGATTGAGTCGTGGAAGGTGCGCGATGCGCTGCGGCGCGTGGCCGATCCCGAGCGGTGGCCTGTCGAGTACGCCGAGCACCTGACGCCCGAGCATGCGCGCGCGCTGTTCGGGAAGATCGATCCGGTGCAGGCGTCGACGTGGCCGCGGCAGAGTGCCGACGAGCCGGTGGGTGCGGTGCCGACGGCGCCGACCGTCATTCCGCGGCTGGGCACGGGCACCACGTCGTTTGCGGTGGCCGATGCCGAGGGCAACATGATTGCGGTGACGCAGACGCTCAGCACGTGGGGCGGCAACTTCTATGTATCGAAGGACCTGGGCTTCCTCTACAACAACCACCTGCGGTCGAACCGCCTGACGCCGGGGGCGTATGGCAGCCTGCAGCCGCTGCAGCGCGCGAGCACGGCCAGCGTGCCGACGCTCGTGTTCGAGCGGCGGGCCGACGGGCGCGAGGTGCCGAAGCTGGCGGTGGGCTGCGCGGGCAATGCGTGGATTCCGGTATCGGTCTACGGCATCATCACGGGTGTGATTGACGGCGGCCTCGGGGCGCAGCGTGCGATCGAGGCGGCGCGCTTCCTGCCCGGGCGCGATCCGTCCGATCCGAAGGACGAGGCCGAGCGCGTCGAGATTGAAGATCGGTTCCCGCGGCCCATGCTCGATGCGCTGACGAAGCGCGGGCACCGCTTCCAGAAGATTGGACGCAAGGGCGAAGTGCGCTACGGCTATGCGGCGGCCATCACGGTCGACGTCGACCGTGGCCTCGTCGAAGGCGGGGCCGAGCCGCGGCGTTCGCATGCGGCGGTGGCGGCTCCGCGGCGGTGAGGGTTGTGCGCGGATGAAAGGATGTGAGTGATGGCACGGATTGATGTGGGCAGGAAGGCACCGGCGTTCACGCTGAAGGACCAGCACGGCACCACGCACACGCTGTCGGCCTATGCCGGGCAGCCGGTGGTGCTCTACTTCTATCCGAAGGACGACACGAGCGGCTGCACCAAAGAAGCGTGCGCCTTCGAGGAGAGCCTGCCCGACTTTGGCAAGAGCAAGGCGGTGGTGCTGGGCGTGTCCATTCTGGACGAGGCCAGCAAGGCGAAGTTTGCGAAGAAGTACGGCCTGACGTTTCCCCTGCTGGCCGACGCCGACCATGCCGTGTGTGAGAAGTACGGCGTCTGGGTCGAGAAGTCGATGTACGGGCGCAAGTACATGGGCATTGCGCGCGTGACCTACCTCATCGGTGGCGACGGCAAGGTCGCGCGTCGATGGGACGATGTGAAGGTGGAGGGGCACGCGGACGAGGTGCTGGCGGCGGTGCGTGCGATCTGAATTGCGCCTGCACGTGCAGGGCATGGACTGCGCGGATGAAGCCGCGCTGATTCGCCATGTGCTGGACGTGCCCGGGGTGATCGACCTCAACTTCGACCTGGTCGGGCGACGGGTCGACGTGCAGTTTGACGCGTCGATCATCGCGGCCGACACGATTCTCGGGAAGGTGCAGGGCACCGGGCTCGGCGCGCATTCGCACGGGCCGGGCGAGCATGTGCACGACGACCACGCGGTGCCGTCGGGAGCGGCGCATGGGCTGACGCTGCGCTTCATCGTGACCGGGGCGGCGCTGATGCTGGCGGGCTGGGCGGTCGAGGCGCTGACGGCCGAGACGTGGACTGAGGCCCTGTTTGGCCATGCGAACACCGATGTGGCGGGCGCGGCCGAGGCGGCGCATGCCGGCGACGGGGTCTGGGCGCGGGTGGCCTCGGGGGCGTATGGGCTGGCGATGGTGGCGGGCCTGCTGCCGGTGGTGCCGCGTGCGATGGCGGCCGTGCGGCACCGGCGGCTCGACATGCACGTGCTGGTGTGTGTGTCGGCAATCGGGGCGGCGGTGGTGGGGCAGTGGGCCGAGGGTGCCTCGGTGGCGACGCTGTTCGGTGTGGCACACCTGATGGAAGCGTGGAGCATCGAGCAGGCGCGCGTGGCGGTGAGCCGCGTCGTGGGGCACGAACCGGGCTGGGACGGCGGTGCGGGCGAGGCGGTGGCCGGGCGCGTCGAGCGCTATATCGAGCGGTTTGCGACGCTCTACACGCCGGTCGTGACGGGGCTCGCGGTGCTGGTGGCCGTGGCACCGCCGCTGGTGGATGGGGCGTGGGCGGTGTGGTTCTATCGGGCGCTGACGTTCCTGGTGCTGGCGTGTCCGTGCGCGCTGGTCATCTCGACGCCGGTGACGGTGGTGGCGGCCGTGACCTCGGCGGTGGGGCGGGGCGTGCTGTTCCGCGGGGGGCTGGCGCTCGAGCGCGCGGCCGATGATGCGGCGTCGGCGATTGCGCGGGGCGATGTGGTGCTGACGGCGCAGGCGCCGCGCGAGGCCGAGGCGTTTGCGGGGGCGCATGCGCGGCGGGCGCTGGGCGTGATTCGGCAGAACGTGGCGCTGGCGATGCTGACCAAGCTGGCGTTCCTGGTGTCGGCGGTGTTCGGTGCGGCGCCGCTGTGGCTGGCGGTGGTGGCCGACACGGGGGCGACGGTGGCGGTGACGCTGAACGGCCTGCGGCTGCTGCGGGCGCGGTGAGATGTTCCTGAACAACTGAGCGGGCGCGGGTGCGCGGGGCGGGCGGGTGACGCACCGCGCTCCGCTTGAGTGGCGGAGCGCGGCGGTCTGGTGGTGTGGTTACTGCTGCGGCGGAGGCGGCGGGGTGGCGCGCCGGTTGCGGCGCTGCTCGACGCGTTCACGCATCTGCTGGGCGCGCTGCTGCATGCGGGCCTGGCGCTGCGCACGCATCTGCGTCAGCTGGGCCTGCTGTTCGCCGGTGAGCACGGCGAGCGCCTCGTGGTAGACGCGAGAGCGCAGCACGGCAGCATCGGCTTCCACGGTGGCGAGGTCGGCGGCGGCCTGGCGGACGGCACCTTCATTCAGCGTCGTGCTGGTGATGGCGGCGTCGAGCGCCTGACGTGCGGCCTGCACGCGCTGGCCGGTGGCCTGGGCCTCGGCCTGGCGCGCCTCGGCGATGCTGCGCAGCTGGTTCTTCTGCGCATCGGTCAGGTTGAGGGCGCGGGCCTCGCGCAGGAACTCGCCCAGCAGCGGGCCTCCGGGACCGCCCGGACCTCCGGGACCCATCGGGCCGCGAGGACCGCCGCGGCGCATCTGGCCGCGCGGACCCATCTGGGCGCGGGCGCCGGGGCCGCCCTGCACGGGCGTGGCGCGGCGGACGGCCGGGGCATCCTGGGCCGACACTGTGGCGGGCACGGTGGTCACCGCCGCAGCGGTGATCAGGGTAAAGGCGAGAGCGGAACGGGTGACTGTGTGCATGGCGACTCTCCGTAGGAAAAAGGTTACTACCTGCTGTTACGGAGCGGGTGTGGCATGAGCGTGGCGGGCGTGTGAAAAAAGTGTGGCAGCGCGGTTCACACGCCGCGGCCAGTGCTCGTATGTAGTACCAAGGACCCTGCACGGCACGTGCCCCGCAGCCCCGAGCCTCATGCCACACGCCCTGATTGTCGAAGACGACCCGAACATCCGCACTCTCCTCGAACTGCACCTGCGCCTCGAGGGCCTCGAGTACACCTCGCTGGCCGATGGCCAGGGGGCCCTGGCCGCCGTCGCACAGACGCGCTTCGACCTGGTGCTGCTCGACCTGATGCTGCCCGGCGTCGACGGCGTGAGCGTGTGCCGGGCGATGCGGCGCGGCGGGCCCAATGCCGACACGCCGGTGCTGATGCTGACCGCGCGGCGCGAGGAGAGCGACAAGGTGCTCGGCCTCGAGAGCGGGGCCGACGATTACCTGGCCAAGCCCTTCGGCCTGCGGGAACTGGTGGCGCGCGTGCGGGCGCTGCTGCGACGCCCGCGGCTGTCGGCCGCGTCGGGCTTCGAACCCGGACCGGGGCAGGTGTCGGTGAATGACCGGCCGGTGTCGCTGCATGGCCTCGAGATCGAGCCGGCGCGCCGGCGCGTGCGCGTCAGGGGCGTCGAGGTCGACCTGACCGCGCAGGAATTCCGCCTGCTGCACCTGCTGGCCTCGCACCCGGGGATTGTCTTCAGCCGCGAAGCCCTGCTGGCGCGGGTGTGGCCCGACCAGACGTATGTCACGCCGCGCTCGGTCGACACGCTCGTCAAGCGCCTGCGCCGACGCATCGAGACCTCCCCCAACGAGCCGTCAGTCATCCTCACGGTGTGGGGTAGCGGCTACAAGTGCGCCGATGTCTGAGCGCCGCTGGTTCCGCAGCCTCTACTGGCGCATCGGCCTGGGCTTCATCGCCCTGGTGGCGGTGCTGCTGCTCATGCAGGCGGCCTCGTTCGTGTGGATTGCCGCCGAAACCGAAGGCGGGCAGCCCATGCGCGCGGCGCAGGATGCGGCCGACCTCATCGCCGCCGACCTCGAGGCGGCCCTGGCCAGCGACCCCGCGCTCGACCTGGCGGCCGAGGCGCGGCAGCGCGTCGACGAGGCCTCGCGGCCGGCCTTCGTGGTGCTGCCGAACCGGGTGGTCGTCGGCCCCGAGGGCGTGGCTCCTCCGCCTGGGCTCTCGCGGGTCGTCGACCTGATGATGGCCCGCGGCGGGCGCGAGGCGCGCGAGCCGGCAGGCCCGCTCCGCGAACGGTTCCCCCGCCTCAACCAGCGGCTGCGCCAGCGGCAGCGCATGCGCGGGCAGGAGCGGCGCGGGCAGCCGCCGCGCGGGGATGAACCACGTGAGCCCGGGTCCGCTCCCGAGGGGCGGGCGTCCGACCCGGCCCGTGATCCGATGACGCCCGGGGCACCAGGGGAACCCGGGGGCGCTGGGCGGCCCCCGGGTCCCGAGGGCCCGGCCGACTTTCCCGGGCCGCCGCCTGATCCGTTTGGCCCGAATGGTGGCTTCGGCCCCCCGGGAACGTTCGGGCCGGGACCCGGGGCCGGACCTCTCGGTGCGCTTCGTCGGCGCACGGCCGTAACGCCGGTGTTTGGTCCCGCTGGCCGGCCCGTGGCGTTCGTCGTCGTCGGTCCGAACGTCGCCTATCGGCAGACGGCCGGTGAGCTGTGGCCCTGGCTGGCGTTGGGCGGGGCGGTGCTGCTGCTCTGCGGCACGGCCGTGGCGGCGCTGCTCGTGTTCCGGCCGGCGCAGGCGCAGCTGCGGGCACTGGAAGATGCCGCGCGGCGCCTGGGCGAGGGCGACGTGCGGGCGCGCGCACCCGAGGAGGGCGGCGATGAAGTGGCCGCCGTGGCGCGGGCCTTCAACCGGATGGCGGCGGACCTCGAGGCGCGTCAGCAGCAGCTGGCCGACGTCGACCGTGCGCGCCGGCAGTTGCTGGCCGACGTCTCGCACGAACTGATGACGCCGCTCACCGCCATCCGCGGCTATGCCGAAACGCTGGGGCTGCCGGGCTTCGGGCCGGCGACGGCCGAGGGGCAGCGTGCGGTGCGGGTCATTCAGGACGAAGGCGCGCGCATCGAGCGGCTGGTGGGCGACCTGCTCGACCTGTCGCGCTACGAGGCAGGCGGCATCACCCTGCACATGGACGAGGTCGAAGCCGCCGTCCTCCTCTCGCGCGTCGTCGCGCGCCACGAACAGCAGGCGCGCGAGCAGGGCATTGCCCTGCGCGTCGACCTGCCCGACACGCAACTGCTGGTCGAGGCCGACCCGCACCGCCTCGAGCAGGCGCTGCAGAACCTGGCCTCGAATGCGCTGCGCTACACCCGCCGCGGCGGTCACGTGACGCTGCGTGCGGTCGCCGACACGACAGACGAGGGACGCCGCTGCGTCCGCTTCTCGGTGACCGACGATGGGGCGGGGATTGCGGCCGAGCATCTGCCGCACGTCTTCGACCGGTTCTACAAGGCCGACCCGTCGCGGACGATGACTGGCTCGGGGCTGGGTCTGTCGATCGTGAAGGCGATTGCCGAGCGGCACGGCGGCCGCGTGTCGGTGCGCAGCACCGTGGGGGACGGGACGACGTTCGAGATCACGCTGCCGCAGGCAGGGTAGATGCGCTGATGTATACGGAGTTTAGGGAAATTAGCCTTCGGGGATGATTTCGCTAATTTCCGTAGAAATGCCTCCGATCTTCGAGGCGGGAGGTCTGCGCCTACGGGATGCGGACCGTGAAAAACTCCCGCTTGAGGACGCGAGGGTCATCCGGGCAAGAATCGTACGTCATGAAGCCGTCGTATCCCGTTCCGGAGGGCAGCAGCCGGATAGACGTCTGCTGATCGGGCCAGATGAACAACGGCGGGGCGGTGATGCCAGTGATGCCGGGTGCAGCACACATGCGGGCTGATGGGTCGCTGCTCGTAACCGTGATGAAGCCGAACCGTCCTCCCGGGGGGGCAGAGGTGATTTGGCCTGTCGCAGGCACCTCGATGGTGCGGCCGTCGACCGTGGTCAGAATGTCGACCCGGTGCGTATTGCTTGAGCTGTAACGCACCGAGAGTGGGCGGATGGTCAGGCGGAGGGTCCCGACCTCGACGTCGCGCGACGGCGTCATGAAGCCGCCGCCTTCGCTGACGATCAGCGAACCGTTGAGTACCGAGGCCGAACCCGACGCCACGCAGCCCGGGCACATCCGCGCAAAGGCCGCGTCGAGGGGAGACGGGGGTGGCGCCGTGGCCGAGGGACTGGTGGGCGATGAGCCACAGCCTGCGAACACGAGCGCGGTGACGAGGAACCCGGTGAGTCGTGCAGCGTGTGATGTCATAGGGATTCCGATCATTGCGGGGTGAGCGTGACACCGTAGAGCATCGTCCTGGCGCTGTTGCCCGGAACGCACGTCATCAGCAGCAGTTCCCCGCCCCATGTGGGGTCAGGTGGCGCTGTTCGAAGGTTGATGCTGAACTGCCCGTCACGGACGCCGGCCCCTGGAGCAGGCGGTACGTCTGAGAACAGTGCGCACTCGGGACCTGAGCCCGGGTGGGTGAAGGTGACCTGGCTGTTGTTCGGTCGCGTGCCCCCGATGCCGGGGCCGGACACCTCGATCACACTCGAGGGACGGGTGAGGCGCAGGGTCACGGTCACCTGCCCGGGCAGCGCGGTGGGCTGCGCCTCCACCCGCAATGTCCCCGAGGGTGATGATGCGACCGTGTTTGTGTTCGCATCGTAAAGGTAGACCGATCCGCTCAGGACCACTGGCCTGAGCGGCGTAAAGCCGGTGTCGGCAACGGGGGGCAGCACGGTCGGCGCCGTCGGCGATGAGCCGCACGCCGCGAGCGTGAGGGTCGCGGCGAGACTTAGGCCGTGTCTGAGCAGTGAATGTGTCATGGGTGTGTGGGGTGTGCGGGTCGTGGGTGAGGCCCGGGTGGGTCAGGGGTGTGGTTGCTGACTGTGCAGTCGCCAGGTGCCGGTTTCGCCGGCCACGACGAGATCGGGGCCGACCACAACCGGACCGCGGTTGAACTCGCGGCGTTCGCCGCCCGTGATCCAGCGTTTGTCCCCGGTCGTCGCATCGACAGCCAGGAGGTATCCGAAGAACTGCGTGGCATAGAACGCCCCGTGGCCGGGCACGAGTTCGTAGCCGAACGATCCGACCTTCGATCCGTCGTAGCGCCACGCCTCCTTGAGCGTGTCGATGTTGATTCCCACCATCACGCCGCTGAGCGAGGTGATGCCGAGGATGCGACCCGATCGGGCCAGCTTGCGCATGTCCTGCGACAGATACGCCGCCTGGGGGCTGTCGTCCGGAAATACCCCCGGGATTCGCGCCTGCATCACCCCGGTGTCGCGATCGAGCACGTAGACCTCGCCGTTCTCGCTGGGGACAAACACGCGCCGTTCGGTGATCACGGGTGGGCCGGACGGTGCCGAATGCCAGCTCCGGCCCTCGGGAATCTCGAACCGCCACTGCTCGCGGCCATCGGCAAGGTTGAGGCTGACGACCCCGCCCCGCCAGGGGTTGCGCGTCACCGTGTACGCGGCCACCACATCATCATCGTCGACCACAGGAGGGCGCACGAGGCTCTCGCTGTCGCGCACCACCGTGCCCAGCCACCGGGTGCGTCCGTCTGCGATGTACACGGCAGCGACGTGGCCCGAGCGAGACCCGGTGAGGATGAGGTCGCGGTCGATGGCGCCCAGATAGGCCCCGTATCCGGTGCCTTCCGAGGGACGGAAGGTCCAGCGGTGGCGGCCGGTGTTGCTGTCGAAGGCCATCAGATCCCACTCGCCGACGAACACCGTGCCGCTGGCCACGGCGACGCGCTCGCCGAAGGTTTCGCGCCGTTCGCCGGTGTCGACCCTCCACACCTCGCGCCCATCGTCGAGGGCGCGCTTGATCAGCTGGTGGTTGAGGGTGAAGGCATAGACCGCCGTGTCATCGACGGCGGGCAGGCTGACGGTGGGCTCGTCGGCGTCGGACTGAAACCAGACAGGCGATGTCGTGGGATCCCATCCCTGGGGCGCCGGCGGCCACCACCACCACTGCTCACGCGCGTCGAGCGGCGTTCCCCACGTGAATACGATCGCCAGCAGGAGGAGTAACGGGGTGGCGCCGAAGCGCCACCCCGTTCCGACCCGCGGGAGGCACCGCGAGACGGCGAAGCTCATGGGGTGACCCCCCACCAGACCGTGACGCCCTGGTCAGACACGACGCGGAAGCCGCCGGCATCATCGAGGGTCACGTAGGCCCCCGGGTAGGTGTTGGTGCCCGATGACCAGATGGGCTGGCCACCGGCGTCGTAGAGCACCAGGTTGCCATCGCCCTGCATGGCCAGCATGCCGGGCGAGGATCCGGCCGTGGCCGAATGCCAGATGGCGCCACGGCTGCTGTAGACCACGAGGTTGCCGTCGGCCTGGTAGATCAGGCGAGACGCACTGCCGGGCGACCACACTTCCTGTCCGGGAAACAGGTGCTCGCCCGAACGCAGTGCCGGCGGCGGCAGCGACCCTGTGGGCGGCGGCACCCCGCCAGACCGCGTGCGCAGGCCCACATGTTCGATCAGCGAGCGCCGCAGGTCGCCGTAGCCGGCGGTGGTCTGCTGGGTGTGCGACCAGTGGCTGCCACGCACGGTGACGCCTCCGGGCATGTCCTGTGAGGCCGTCGCGACGACGCCGTCAGCGGGCACCCCGCAGGAACCGTTGCCGGTGACCGTGAAGCACCACAGCGGGTGCAGGATGGTGAGATACCGCAGCGCACCACCGATGGCATTGCGCAGGTCAATCGAGGCGATGGTGCCGTCGAACGCGTAGGGATACCAGCCTGCCAGCATGCCGTAGAGGGCGAGGCCAAAGTAGCGATAACCCGCGGCCATGTCAGGTGCGGCACTCGCCGGTCCGTCGAGTGCCAGCCTGGGATAGTCGTAGGCAATCGAGATGCGCCGCCCCACCCGCCGCTGCTCGTGATACACGGTGTCCGGGTGATTGAGCGTGCGCAGGTAGGCCGAGCCGACCCCAATCTGCCGGGAGATCGGATCGCTGAGGAACGACGTGGCGTAGGTCGACAGGCTGCGATAGACCACGCCCTGCACAACGTCGCCGAGTGAGACGGCGTAGCGGACGTCGCCGATCATGAAGCTCCACCGGGTGTATCGCACGCGGTCGAGCATCGTCTGCAGGTGGCCCGAAAACCGGGCCGTCTCCCAGAACAGCTCGGGCCAGTTGTTGGCGATATGCGCTCCGTGGTGGGGCGTGCCCATGGTGACGATGGCCTGGAAGGGATGCTGCTTGGACCACTCGCGTGCCACGATGCCGCCGCTGCTGTGGCCGACGACCACCGTGGAGCCCGGCAGGTGTCCGAGGCGGGCCTGCAGCGACTGCGCCTGGGTCTCGTAGTCGGCGCGCCAGTTGGTTTCGGGAATGTAGGGGCTGATCCTGAACTCGCGGTCGAGCGCGGCCGCTGTGTCGCGCCAGGTATTGGGTGAACTCTGCACGCCGTGCAGGAAGACCACCGGCGTGTCCTGGGCAGTGGCGGGTGCGGGCGAGAGCAGTGCGAGTGCGAGTGCGGCGACGAGCAGCGCGCGTGAGGCGCGGAGGCCGGCCATCACTGGGCACCTCCGCCAACGGGCATGAGGGTGGTGGTGGTGACCTCGCGCAGCGGGGCCGTGGTGCCGGTCGACCGTTCGACTTCGCCGACCTCGCGCGACCGGTAGAGGCGATTGCCCGGCAGGGTGCCGTAGGTGATGCGCGTGGCCGACAGGCGGCGGCCACTGTCGGTCAGCGTGAGCTCGACCGGCACGGCGAGGGTGGGCTCGACCAGTGTTTCCAGAACGCGCGAGCCGGTGACCTGCACGTAGCGATCGAGCGTGCGGACGCGGCCACTGAGGCGGCCGTGTGCTTCGGCGAGGCGCGCCCGGCGGGTGGTGGGCACCCTCGACAGCACCATGTGGCGTGCGCCGGCGGTGAGGGCGCGGAGCTGCTCGAGCCCGGGAGGGGTGGGCAGGGCCTTGCCCTGCGGGTCGAAGAGCTGGACGCCCTTCGGATCGATGAGCACCCGGAAGCCCGGCAGGCCTTCGGGCGGCCCCCCGCGGCCCGGGTCGGACGGCGGCGCGGTGAACTGCACGCTGACCGAGGGGCCCTCGGCCCCGTCGGTCGTGCTGAGCCGATAGCGGATGCGCTGGGTGGGCTGCAGCCGACGCCCGCGCGTGTCGAGCACATCGCTGTCGATGGCGACATCGGCCACAAACGGGCCGGTGGTCTCGGGTGAGACCATGGTGTCGCTCTCGAGGCCGCTGCGCTGCTGCACCTGTGCTCCTGCCGGGGCCTGTGCCCCCTGAACGACGGCGGCTCCCACCGCCATGCTGCCTGCCACGACGCCTGCGGCCCCCATGACCAGCAGACGCCTCGTGCGTGGAACCCGTACGACCTGTGTCATCGCTCTTCCTTTCGACGGGCCCGGCGATGACCTCCTGCGCCCCGTCCACCGAGCGGACGCCACCCCTAAGTGCAAGGCGAGTGCCGGGGAGCGAGGATGCAGAAATGTCGCTGAAGTTCCAAAGAGGGACACAAAAGTCCCTTGAACGCGCGTGAAAACGCGGCGAGGGTGGGTAGTGTTTACCCGGCTTACCCGAGAGCTTGGGTAGTTAGTTCCCTGAACGGGGTCGAGAGGGAGGCGGTCAGACCGCCGTCCCTACACCTTGGGCAGAATGGCGTCCGCGGCTGCGGACTCGGGCCACGCTGGCAGGGGATGCGCGACGTAGCCGGCATGTGCCAGCCGCGACTGGAACAGCGAGACCTGCGCCGCCACGCCGCCCAGCCGGACCGCGATGCGGCCGATGACATACGCCTGCGACACGCCCAGGCCCCACAGGCCCGCCGAGGCGCCTGGTGCCACGAGCGCATACAGCGCCAGCCAGGCCGCGAATGTCAGCACTTGGGCCAGCACCAGCCCGGCCACGGCTCCCCGGACCTGCATCGCGAACCGTGCCCCGGCGGCCAGAGCCCCGATCATGCTGCGCCGGTCTTCCACCACGGCACGCACCCGCGCATAGTCGGCCACCACGCCCAGCAGCAGCACCGGCACCGCAAACACCAGGGCCGCCGCGAGCCACCACGCAAACGCTACGCGTTCGGCCGTGACATCGCGCACGGCGGCCTCATACACCTCGCCGAACCACCACGGATGCACCTGCGTGAACAGCACCCAGTAGCCCGCGCCGGTGATGAGGGCGAGCCGCACCAGCCGCCCCGCGTGCCGCACGCAGGCCCACAGGAACATCACGCGCCCCATCGGCTGCTGCCGGGCGAGCCGCTCGACGATGCCGCCCATGAGGCATACCTGCAGCAGCAGCCACGCACCGACGACCACCATGAGTGCGGGAGGCAGCGGCTGCGCATCGGCCATGCGGCTGAGGTTGTCGAGCACGGCCGCCATCCCGATGATGCGCGGGGTGAAGGTGGCGCCGAGGCCCGAGGCCTGCGCCAGGAATTCATGCCACCAGTCGAGGTTGACGCCGCGCGCGGCCGTCTCGGCCATGAGGCTGTCGCCGAGATGCGCCGACAGGGCCCCGTGCAGCAGCCACGCTGCCGGCGCGGCCACCACCAGGGTCGCCGTCCACAGCAGCAGCACCAGCGACGGAGCCTGCCACACCCGCCGCCATCCCTCGACCCATGTCTCGCGCAGTGCCCTCGTCATCGCGTGTCCTACACCAGCACGGCCATCTGCAGCAGCAGGTCCTGCACCCAGACCATCCACTGCCGCGCCCAGTGCGTGGCCGCCGCCGGCCCGCGCGGGTCGAGCGTGCGGCTGTTGTTGGTGCGCGCCACATCGAGCAGCAGCACGCGGTCGGGATCGACCTCGGCCGACACGGCGCGTGCCGGACGGTCGTACTGGAACAGCTGCCACGCCCCGCGTCCGTCCCAGCGCTCGCGCACCTCCGAGCCGTCCGCGAAGCGCACGCGCACATCGACGGGAAACACGCCATCGCCCAGCCGTCGCACGACGAGGGTCGTGCGATAGCCGTCGGCGGTGCGGTCGATCGCCACCGGTGCATCGGCCAGCCGCGCAGGCCGCACGCCCTGCGTGCGCACAGGCTCGCTGCTCAGCGTGTCGACCGCATAGTCGAACACCGCGGTCGTTCTGTAGACCTGCTGGATGAACCAGCCGAGGTCCTCGCCCGTGCCGGCGTTGAGTGCCGCGAAGAAATCGGCGGGACGCGGATGGCCGAAGCGCCACTGCGTGAAGTAGCGCTGCATCGCGGGCTGCAGGCGTTCCCAGCCAAGATGGCGCTCGAGCGTGTACAGCCACAGCGCGGTCTTGAAGTAGGTGGTGGCGACGTGCGTGCCGGGCCAGTAGCGGAAGGACGGCGTGGCCTGGATGTCGCCCCGGCCCGCGCGGCGATAGCCGTCGAGGCCGTTGTAGTCGGTGGCGCGCGACAGCGCGACGTCGCGCAGCTGCCACGGCAGGAAGCCGCCGAAGAAGCGCTCGACGCGGTAGTCGGGCTGGTGGGTGAGCGATCCCACCCGGGCTTCCGAAAAGGTATTCAGCCCTTCATCCATCCACGCGTCATCGGTTTCGTGCGACGAGACGAGGCCGAACCAGAACTGGTGCCCGGCCTCGTGCACGGTCACGCCTTCGGGCTCAGAGGTGCCGCGCGGGGCGAGCCAGCGCGTGCCGGCAGTGAAGAGCGTCGGATACTCCATGCCGCCAAAGCCCGTGCCCCAGGCCGGGTCGATGATGGTGAGCTGCGGATAGGGGTAGGGGCCGAACCACTCGCCGTAATGGCGAAGGGCCGCGGCTGTGGCACTGAAGTGGCGGTCTTCCTGCCCGGAATGCTCGGGCTGCAGCAGCAGGCGCATCTCGACGCGCGGCAGGCCCGCGTGCGTGAACGTGCGGCGGTGCTCGACATAGTGCGGGCTGGTCGTCCACGCGAAGTCGTGCACACCCTCTTGTGCGTAGCGGTGCGTCGTGGCCCCGCGGCCATCGGGCGTGCGCGACACCTCGGTGCCGGTGGCCCCGACCACCCAGCCGTCAGGCACCGTGAGGCGCACGTCGTAGCGGCCGAAGTCGGCGGCGAACTCGGTGTTGGCGAAGAACTGCCGCGCTTCCCACCCGGCGGGCCCGAAGCGCCCGAGGCGGGGGAACCAGTGCGCGATGAAATAGTCGCGGCCGCGCACGCCGGTGCGCGATACGGTGCGGGGCACCTGGGACGTCCACTCGATCTCGAGCCGCAGCGTCTCGCCTGGGGCGACCGCCGCAGGCAGGTCGACGGCGGCGAGGGTGCGGTCATTGGCATTCTGGTCGTCGGGCTGGATGAAGCGCAGCCTCCCGAGCAGATCGGGGCCGGGGCTGCCGTCGGCGTTGATCAGGCGAACCGCCGTGACCTGCTGCCAGCCCGCATCGCGCGCCTCGAGCGTGCCGTCGGCCCCGCTGCCGTCGAGGGCCGCCTGTCGCAGCCACGACGAGCCGGTGTCGCTGAAGGCGTTCCAGTAGAGATGCAGGCGCAGCGAGTAGGCGGGCACCTGCCCGGGATTGGTGAAGGTGATGCGCGCCCGTCCGGTGATGCGGTGTGCGGCCGGGTCGAGCGCCGCATCGATGTCGTAGCTGGCGACCGGTGGAGGAAACCCTGGCGGCGCGTCGGCACGCGGGCTGTCCTGAGGCGCAGCCGCTGCCGAGCCTGCCGGCCCGGCCTGCGCCGGCACCGGCGATGACAACGATGCGGGAGCCCCGGGCGTGGGCGCGGTCGACTGCGCGCGCAGCGGCGTCGGCAGGCGTCCGCCGGCCGCGCACACCAGCGACACGACGGCCATGGCCAGTGTGAGGGTCCGCAGGGAGGGCGACAGGGAGGGCACGACAGCCCTCATGCTACACCGCGCCGCCGGCTCGCACAGGGGGCACCGTGGTCGAGGCCACGCCGCGCGGTGACCATCGTCCTGCCCCGGCTCACTGCGCACGCCGATGACCCGCCAGTGCGGCGGCCACCGTGCTCGCCCCGGTGCCACTCGGAGGCGGAGGCGCCGCGCCTGATCGGGCCCGGGTGGTCGCATATAATCCGTCCTCATGACGCACGCTGCTTCTTCGTCTGTCTCGCCCACCCGCCGCGACTTCATGCGGTCCACGTCGGCGGCCCTGGCCCTGCTGGGCATTCCCGAGGCGCTCTGGGCGCTGCAGTCCGGGGAAGAGCTCGTGCGGCTGACCGATTACACCGACGACTTCAAGATCGAGGCGCAGGCCTCGAATCCGTTCGTGCGCTGCGTCGATCACCGGAACCTCACCTCGTGGGTGACGGCGAACGAGGACTTCTACGCGTTCCACCAGACGGTGACGCCGACGGTCGATCCGGCGACCTTCCGGCTGCGCATCAGCGGCCTGGTCGATCGGCCGCGCGCGTTCACGCTCGACGAGCTGATGAGCCGCAAGGATCGGCGTGACGAGGCGGTGACGCTGGAATGCTCGGGCAACTCGAACCGGCCCACGCGCATGGCCGGGCTGCTCAGCAACGGCGTGTGGACCGGCGTGCCCCTGGCCACGGTGCTCAAGGAGAGCGGCGTGAAGGCCGAGGCGCGCGAGGTGGTGTTCCTCGGGGCCGACCTCGAGAAGGAAAAGAAGTGGCAGGCGGGCAACCGCGAGTTCGAGGCCCCGCATGGACGCAGCGTGTATGTGCAGGATGCGCTGCACCCCGACGCGCTGCTGGCCTTCCACCTGAACGGCAAGCCGCTGCCGGCCAAGAACGGCTTTCCGCTGCGGCTGATCCTGCCGGGCTGGTATGGCATGACGCAGGTCAAGTGGCTCTCGCGCATCCACCTCATCGACCGGCGCTACGAGGGGCAGCACCAGGTGCGCAACTACCTCAGCCTGCGCGCGCACGAGACACCGGAGGGCACCCTCTGGCTCGACCAGTCGATCAGCCGCACCAACATGAAGTCGATGGTAGCGCGCGTGACGCGCCGCCGCAGCGGCAGCGACTGGGAGTATCGCATCAGCGGCCCGGCCTGGGGCGGGCAGGTGCCCATCCAGACGGTCGAGGTGAAGGTCGACGACGGCCCGTGGCAGAAGGCGACGATTGGCGAGCGCCGCGGGCAGTATGCGTGGATGCTGTGGTCGTTCTCGGTAAAGAACCTGACGCCGGGCATGCACAAGGTGGTGTCGCGGGCGATTGACGCGAACGGCACGGTGCAGCCGACGGATCAGGAGCGGCGGGCGCGCCTGGCCTCGGGCCGCGAAGACAACGCGCAATGGACGCGCGAAATCGACGTCACGGCCTGACGCGGCGGCGGCTCAGCGCAGCCCGTAGCGCTGACGCTTGAGAAACAGCCCCTTGCGGGAAATGCCCAGAAGCACGGCGGCTCGCTCGACGTTGCCGCCGGTCTTTTCAAGGGCGCGGGCAATCAGCATCCGTTCGACCATGTGGGTGGCGTGCAGCAGCGGCTGGTCGAGCCGAATCCGCGCTTCATCGGGCGACTCGTCGCGCGCCTGTGTCGCGGCGGCGGGCGGGGCGGCTGGTGGCTGCAGCACGAGGTGCGGCACCCCGATCGGCTCGCCGGGCTCGCCGAGCACCAGCGCCCGGCGCAGGAGGTTGGCCAGCTGCCGCACGTTGCCGGGCCAGGTCTGCATCATCATCCAGTCGAGCGCGTGCGGTGTCACGCTGACCGGCTCGCGCTGCATCTCGGCGGAGAGCCGCGCGACCAGGTGCTGCACCAGGTCCGGAATGTCCTCGCGGCGCTCGCGCAGGGGCGGCACGCTGATGGGCATGGCATTCAGTCGGTAGAACAGGTCCGCCCGGAACCGTCCCGCCTGGACCAGGTGCTCGAGATCGGCGTTGGTCGAGGCGACGATGCGCACGTTGACGTGCAGGACGCGCGACTCGCCGAGGGGCAGGACCTCGCCGGTTTCGAGGAAGCGCAGCAGCTTGGGCTGCAGGTCGAGCGGCATGTCGCCGATTTCGTCGAGCAGCAGCGTGCCGCCGTCAGCGGTGCGCAGCAGTCCCGGCATGGGCTCGCTCGCGCCGGTAAACGCGCCGCGCCGGTGCCCAAACAGCTGTGCATCAATCATGTCGCGCGGCACAGTGGTGCAGTTAAACGGAATGAACACGTGATGGGCGCGCGGGCTGGCCATGTGCACGGCGCGCGCGAGCAGTTCCTTGCCCGTGCCGGTTTCCCCCGTGATGAGCATGGGCACGGACGTCGGGCCGGCCCGGCGAATCGTGTCGATTATGGTGCGGCTGATCGGGGCGCGCGCGACGAAGCCGAAGGCGTGCTCGGGGCCTTCGGGCTCGCCCGTGGTGGTGCTGGGTCGGCTGGGCGTGCGGCTGCCGGGCAGCGACTGCAGTAGGCGCGACAGCGACGTCAACGCATCGCGGGCGGCGGCGCCGGGCGTCGGTTCGACCCGGAGCTCGAGCTGCTCGTGGCCGATGCTGCCGAGGTCGAGTGTCCAGGTCTGATCGGTGCGCGGCCTCGGCACGGGCGGGCCCGGGAACGGGTGGCTGTTGATGACGCGCTCGGTGCTGGTGTCGACGCGGGCGATGAGCGAGGCCTCGGTGCCGAGCCCAGCGTCGCGCACCAGATGCAGCACCTCGAGTCCGCAGAGCAGCGGGTGCGGCACGGTGACGGCGATGGCGGCCATGCGACCGAGCGGGTGCGCATTTGGCGGCGGGTCGCTGCGCGCGCCGTTGGCCGGCAGCTCGGCGAGTCGGGCGTCGACGCGCCGGGTGCCGCGCTGCTGGCCGGTGGCGATGTAGATGCGCTGGGCGCGTTCCAGTGAGAGCCGGGCCGTGGCCGGGTCATCCCGATCCGTGGTCCCTGTGGCGTACTCGACGTCGGCGAAGAGACCGAGCGGCATGACGGGCAACTGCTGCCGCAGCTGGTCGACGAGGGCGCGGGCCCCGGTGAGTTCCTGCCGGGCCACGAGCACTTCGATGCGCAGCAGTGTGAGGCGCAGCCGCAGGGGGCGGTCGCCGGTCCGGCGGGCCCGCTCGTCGGCGTCGCTGATCACGGCGTCGGCGGCGTCGGTGTCACCCTGGTCGAGGAGCCACCGCGCGCGGGTCATCAGGTGCCAGCGCGACTGATAGGCGTGCTGGGCCGTGGCATCTGACAGCCGCGCGGCGATCCGGTCGGCCAGCGCATCGGCCTGCACGGTGTCGCCGGCGGCGATGAGGGCCTGCAGACGCGTGTCGAGAAAGGCGAGCTCGGGAGCGCTGCCCGGGTGGGCGAGTCGCAGGCCCTGATCGATGGCCTGGACACAGCCGGGGTCGTCGCCGGTGATGAAGCGGGCGTAGGCCAGCATCCCGAGCGCCGGAACGCGGACCGTGAGTGCGCCCGAGGCGTCGGCCCGGGTCACGGCATACTCGGCGTGGGCCAGCGCGTCGAGGTAGCGGGCGTCGAGCACAGCCACGCCCGAGGCGATGGTGGCCCAGCGGGCATCGAGCAGCGGGTTGTTCTCCTGCTGCAGCAGCAGGGTCACCATCTCGAGCGAGGCGCGGGCGTCCGACAGGTTGCCGGTGACGGCCTGCCACTCGGCGTCGATGAGATAGGGCAGAACGCTGAGGCTGCGGCTGCCGGCATGCTGCACCAGCGTGCGAGCCTCGTCGAGGGCGGTGCGGTGCAGGCCGTCGCCGCGGCGCTGCATGATGGCCAGCGCCAGTTCACAGGCGGCGCGCGCGTGGGCGTCGGGGCCCAGATGGGCCGCGGCCAGGTCGCGCACCTCGGCCAGCAACTGCAGGCCACGGTCGACCGAGCCGCCGTGAACCAGCGTGGCCCGCCCGATGACATCCTTCAGCTGCGCCACCCGAGCCGGTTCCGTCTCGTGCCGCAGCAGCACCTCGGCGTCGACGGCCGAGCGCCGCAGGTCGCCCACATGCGATTCCAGGAACACGCGCAGGCTGCGCTGCTCGGGGGGCAGCAGGGCCGGTCCGCTGAGCGCGTGCAGCGCGCGTTCCAGCAGGCCCTGTTCAGTCAGCGTGACGACGTGCCGGAACGTATCCATGCAGGAAGCTCTCGGGGGAGGGGGCGGGAGGCCGCAGCGTGTGAGAGGTCGGACGGATAAGTGCGGATAGGCGACTGAGGCTGTGTGTATAAGCGAGGAAAGGTGACAAAATCAAGCGGCAGAATCTGCGCGATGCCGACGACCAGACCTCCTCGTTTTCTGCTGACCGTGCTGCTCATCGTGGCGGTGGCCGGCACCGCCGTCCTGCTGTGGCGCGACCTGCGCCCCGGTACCGGGTCGCAGGCGCCTGCAGCGGCCGACGCGCCTCCGACCCGGGGCGGACGCCTCGTCGTGGGGCTGCGGAGCGAGCCGCGATCGTTCAACCGGCATGCCTCGGCCAGTGCGTTCACCGACGCCTTCACGCACCTGACCCAGGCCCGCCTCGCGCGCATTCACCGGCAGACGCAGGCGCTCGAGCCCATGCTGGCCGAGTCGTGGACCGTGGCGCCCGATGGCCACCACTTCACGCTGCAGCTGCGGCGCGACGTGCGCTGGTCGGACGGCACACCATTCACGGCCGATGACGTGGTGTTCTCGGTCGAGACGGCGTTTGACCCGGCGGTGAAGAGCGTCATTGCCTCGTCGCTGCGTGTCGAGGGGCAGCCGTGGGAGGTGCGCGCCGTCGACGCGCACACGGTGGCGCTGGCGTTCGCCGCCCCCTTCGGCCCCGGGCTGCGACTGCTCGACCTGCTGCCCGTGCTGCCGAAGCACCGGCTCGAGCAGGCCCGGCGCGACGGTACGTTCGCCGCGGCGTGGTCGCCGGCCACGCCGCCCGGCGAGGTGGTCGGCCTCGGACCCTTCCAGCTGGCGCGCTACGAACCGGGCCAGCGCGTCGTGCTGTCGCGTAATCCGCACTACTGGCGCACGGCCCCCGACGGTGCCGCGCTGCCGTATCTCGACGAGCTGGTGCTCGAGATTGCCACCGACCCCGGCACCGAGCTGCTGCGCCTGCAGACCGCGCAGCTCGACATGCTGCAGCAGGCCCTGCGCGCCGAGGACGTGGCGACGCTGCAGCCGCAGATCGACAGCCGCGCCCTGTCAATCATCGAGCTCGGCGTCTCGACCGATCCTGACGCCTTCGTCTTCAACCTGCGGCCCGCGTTCTGGAAGGCCGATGCACGTGCGCCCTGGGCCACGTCGCGCGCCCTGCGCCAGGCGATCTCGCATGCGGTCAATCGCGAGCAGATGGCCAATGCGGTGTTCCTCGGCGAGGCCGTGCCCGTGTGGGGACCCGTGACGCCGGGCAACACCCGGTGGTTCTCGGCGAGCGTGCCGCGCTATGCCCCCGACCCGGCGCGCGCCCGCGAGCTGCTGAAGTCCGTCGGCCTCGAGCAGCGCGACGATGATCCGTGGCTCGAGGATGCCGGCGGACGCGACGCGCGGCTGACCGTGCTGACCTTCCGCGGCAACACGCAGCTCGAACGCGAACTGGCGTTTGTGCGCGAGGCGGCCGCGGCCATCGGCGTGGCGCTCGAGGCGGTGCCGCTCGAGTCGGGCGCCCTCATCGAGCGCATGCTGAAGGGCGAGTTCGAAAGCCTCTTCTTCAGCTATTCCACCAGCGACCTCGACCCGGCCCTGACACGCGACTTCTGGCTGAGCAGCGGCAGCGGCCACCTGTGGCACATGGCGCAGCCCACGCCGGCCACGCCCTGGGAAGCCGAGATCGATCGGCTGATGGCCCGGCAGGCCGCCACCACGGACGAGGCCGAGCGCGTGCGCCTCTTCGCCGAGGCGCAGCGCCTGCTGGCCGAGGAAGTGCCCGTGCTCTATTTCGTCGCCCCCCGGCTGTCGATGGGCGTGAGCCAGCGCGTGCGGCAGCTGTCGCCGTCGGTGCTGCGCCCCCACCTGCTGTGGGCGGCCGACTCGCTGGCCGTGGCGCCCTGAGCGTGTGGTGATGCTGCGGCGGGTGGCTCTGCGCGTCGTGCTGGCGGCGGTGCTCGTGTGGGGCGCCGGGTCGCTGGCGTTCGTGCTGACGCAATTGGCCCCGGGCGATGCCTCGATGGCCGATACCACCCCCGGTGCGGTCGATGCGCGCGAGGCCCTGCGCGCCAGGCTCGGCCTCGATGATCCGCTGCCCGTACGCTATGGCCGCTGGATGCGCGCGGTGGCGCAGGGTTCGCTGGGGCACTCGGTGCTGTTCGAACGGCCCGTCTCCGACGTGCTCCGCGAACGCATCGTCAACACCGCGGTGCTGGCCGTGGCCGCACTGCTGCTGGGCTCGCTGCTGGGCCTGCCGCTCGGCGTGCATGCGGGCACGCACCCGTCGGGCCTGGCAACCCGTGTCATTCGCGTGGCGGCGGCGCTGCTCGTGTCGACGCCGTCGCTGCTGATGGCCCTGGTGCTGGTGCTGCTCAGCGCCCGCACCGGCTGGCTGCCCGTCGGTGGCATGACCGGCAGTGCAGTCGCCCTGGGGCTACTGCCGCTCATCCTCGATCGCCTGGCACACCTCGCCGTGCCTGCGCTGGCCCTGGCCCTGCCCCTCGCGGCCATGCTGGTGCAGACGCAGTCGCAGGCCATCGCCGACCTGCCGTCCGTGCGCGTGCTCGACGGCGCACGTGCCCGTGGCGTATCGAGGCGTGCGGCCGTGTGGCGCCACGCCTGGCCGCTGTCGCTCGGCACCGTGCTGCCCGTCTACGGCGTGCTGGCAGGGTCGCTCTTCGGAGGCGCTGTCGCCGTCGAGGCCGTGACCGCCTGGCCCGGACTCGGCCGCCTCATGCTCGATGCCGTGCGCGCACGCGATGCCGCGCTGCTGGCCGGCGCGGCCATGTCTGCCACGGCGCTGCTCGCCGTGGTCACACAGGCCATCGATGCCGTCGCCGCCTGGCGTGATCCCCGCGGGGGTGTGCGGGCATGAGGGGACCGAGGCGCGTGCTGGCCTGGCTGCTGCTGCTCGCGCTGGCCGCCGGAGCGCCGGCCCTGGCCCCGTACGGGCCCACGCAGATCTTCACCGACGCGAGGCACGTGCCGCCCATGCTGCCGCGCATCGAGGAGGGCGGCCGCGTCAGGGTCGTCACGCTCGTCGACCGTCTGCGCGAGCGATACGCCGAGGATCCCTCGCGACTGCTGCCCCTGCCCTGGTGGACGCCGGTCGAGACGCCGGTGTTCGTGCTCGGCACCGATGCCGGCAGCCGCGACGTCCTGTCGCGCCTGCTCGTGGCCACGCGCCCCACGCTGCTGCTGGCCCTGGTGTCGCTGCTGGGCGCGGTGCTGCTGGGCACGCTGCTCGGCGCCATCGCCGCCCGGCGCGGTGGCCTTGTCGACGCGATCATCATGCGCACGGGCGACCTGCTGCTCGTGCTGCCGGTGATGGTTGTCGCGCTGCTGGTGCGCAGTGCGCTGCCGCTGGTGCTGCCGGCCACCGAGGTCTTCGTATGGATGGCCCTGCTGCTCAGCCTCGTCGCCTGGCCCATCGTCATGCGCGTGGTGCGCGCGACCATCAGGCGCGAGCAGGCGTCAGAGTCGGCGCTGGCCGTCACGGCCCTCGGCGCCAGCGGCGTCCACCTGCTGCGACGCCACCTGCTGCCCGCGTGCGCCGGGCCCGTGCTGGCGCAGGCCGGCCTGCTGCTGCCGGCCTTCATGGCGGCCGAAGCCGCGCTGTCCTTTGTGGGACTGGGGTTCCCGGATGCGTGGCCCACGTGGGGCACGATGCTGCGCGAGGCCGCCGACGTGAATGCGCTCGCCCGCTTTCCCTGGACCCTGGCTCCGGCGGTCGCGATCTTCCTCGTGACCCTCGGCACCCACCTCATCACGCCCCACGGGCCGCAGGCGTCAGGCGTCGCCCCGCACCCGGGTTCCGCAGGTAGAATCGACGCCGAGGTCCCCTGACCATGAGATTCGCCGGCTTCTATCACCCGCTTGTCACGCCCTTCACTTCGTCCGGTGAGGTCGATGCGGACGCCATCGCACGCAATGCCACGCGCTACCTGGCCACAGGCCTCACCGGCCTCGTGGTGCTCGGGTCAAACGGCGAGTCGCCTCAACTGGAAGACGAGGAGTCGGACCGGATGATTGCGGCCGTGCGGGCCGTCGTGCCGGCAGACCGGCCACTGCTGGCCGGCGCGGCGCGCGAGTCGACGCGCGCCACCATCGCCGCCTGCCGCCGTGCCGCGGCACTCGGGGTCGATGCGGTCATGGTGCGCACGCCGGCGTTCTACAAGAACATGATGACGAGCGACGCGTTCGTGCAGCACTTCACGGCGGTGGCCGACGCCTCGCCCGTGCCGGTGCTGCTCTACAACGTGACCATGTACACGGGCGTGACGCTGCAGGCCGATGCCGTCGCCACCCTCAGCCGCCACCCGAACATCGTCGGGTTGAAGGAAAGCGGCAATGACATGCAGCTGCTCGGCGACTACCTGTCGGCCTCGGCCGGCCAGGAGTTCGTGGTGCTGTGCGGCTCGGCGACATCGCTCTTCTCGGCGCTGGCCCTTGGAGCTCACGGGGCCGTGCTGGCGCTGTCGGGACTCGCCACGGCGCAGTGCCTCGAGCTGCGCGACCTGATGCGCGCCGGTCGCTACGACGAGGCCCGGGCCCTGCAGCAGCGGCTGCTGCCGCTGGGCCGCGCCATCGGCGCCCAGCACGGCGTGCCGGGCCTGAAGGCGGCGCTCACGCTGATGGGCTTCGAGACGGGGGCCCCGCGCCTGCCGCTGCGCCCGGTGCCTGAAACCGTGGTGGCCCAGATGCGGGCCCACCTCACCGCGCTCGGCCTGCCGGTGGTGTCGTGAAGGGACGCGTCAGGTCTGCGGCGCTGGGCGTACTGGGCTTCGGCTTCGGTGCGTTCTGCTTTTCGTACCTGACGCTGCCTGACGTGCGCGGGCTCGCCCGCACCAACCCGACGACGACGGCGTTCATGGAACTGCGGAAGGAGGAGGCGGCACAGGACGGGCGCACGCTGGCGATTCGCCACCGGTGGGTCCCCTACACCCAGATTTCCGCCGACCTGCGCCGGGCCGTGATTGTCACGGAAGACGCGGCCTTCTTCGACCACGACGGCATCGACCTCGCCGAGGTGAAGGCCTCGATGGAACGCAACTGGGAGGAAGGGCGCTTCACGCGCGGGGCCAGCACGATCACCCAGCAGCTGGCCAAGAACCTTTACCTGTCGCCGTCACGCAACCCGCTGCGCAAGCTGCGCGAGGTGTTCATCACGCGTCGGCTCGAGGCCAGCCTCAGCAAGCGGCGGATTCTCGAGATTTACCTGAACGTCATCGAGTGGGGCGACGGCATCTTCGGCGTCGACGCAGCGGCGCGCATCTACTTCGGCAAGACGGCGGCCACGCTGTCGCGCGAGGAAGCGGCGCTGCTGGCCGGGGCCATCATCAACCCGCGCGTGCACAACCCGGGGAAGCCGACGCGCCGTCTGCTGCGGCGCCAGCAGATCGTGCTGCGCCGGATGGGCCCTAACGCGTCGTAGCGCCGGCGTGCGGACGGCGCGCGCCCGCAAAGCGCCGCTGCCAGTAGGGGGTCGACAGCCGCTCGACCCGCACGACGCCCCGGCTGTTCGGGGCATGCACGAACGCATCCGGCCCAATCACAATCCCCACATGGGAGGCCGGTTGCGGCCCGGTCGTGAAGAACACGAGGTCGCCTGGCTGCAGGGCCGTGCGCGCCACGGTTGCCCCGAAGAGGAACTGGTCCTGGGTCTCGCGGGGCAGGATGATGCCGAAGCGGCGGAAGACCCACTGCACCAGACCACTGCAGTCGAAGCCGGTCTCCGGCGTGCTGCCGCCGAAGGTGTAGGGCACGCCGCGCAGGTCGAGCGCCGCCCGGCTGATGGCGAGCCCGTCGGCCGAGGCCGGGGCCCCAGCCGCGGCCGGGGGACGGCCGGGCACGGGAAAAGGATGCAGGGGGCCGCCCGTGCTGCTGCAGGCGGCGGTGGCGGCCAGCACGACCACCGGCAGCAACGGCCGCAGGGCGGCGGGCCAGGGCAGGGGCCATCGGGAAACGCGCATGCGCTGCATGTGACGCCGGGGGAAACCTTCCCCACTCTACACCGGTCGCGCCTTGACGCTGCGCGCTGAACCGTGCAGAATCCGGCAGAAGAGACGCGCATGGAGCAGACGCTCCTTCTGAACGCCACGTTCGAGCCGCTCAAGGTCGTGCACTGGCAGAAGGCGATCACGCTGTGGTGCCAGGGCAAGGTCGAAATCATCGCGCACCACGATCGTGAGGTGCGGGCGGTGAGTTTTGCGCTCAAATTACCCTCGGTCATCCGTCTGCTGCGCTATGTGCGCATCTCGCAGCGCTTCGATTCGGTGCCGTTCTCGCGCGCCAACATCTATGCGCGCGATGCTTACACGTGCCAGTACTGCGCCAGGGTGTTTGCCACGCCCGACCTGACGTTCGATCACGTGGTGCCCGTCTCGCAGGGCGGGCGCAAGGCCTGGGAGAACATCGTCACCTGCTGTGTGACGTGCAACCGCCGCAAGGGCGGGCGCACGCCGGCCGAGGCGAAGATGCGGCTGATGCGCCCCCCGCACCGGCCGACGGCGGCCCCGGCGATTCGCATCACCATCGGGCGACGGAATGCTCCCGAAAGCTGGCGCGACTATCTATACTGGAACCTCGAACTGGACGAGACCTGACCTGTGCCGCCGCTGACCAACCTCGAGCCTCACCGCGTCATCCCTGGTGGACGGCTCTGGGTGCACGGCGAGTCCCTGCCCACATCGCCCCACGCCGGCGTCACCATCGGCGGCACGGCCGCCCGCATCAGCTTTGCCTCGCCGTCGCGCCTGGCCGTGCATGTGCCGACGGGCGTTGACAGCGGCACGGTGCCGGTCAAGCTCGACAGCGTGCCCGGTGCCACGCTCTACGCCGAAGTCGGCCGCACGCTGGCCACAGGGCTGCACCAGGTCGATAGTCCCGTGCCCCACCCCGATGGCAGCGTGTTTGTGACTTACTCGGGGTCGCGCGGTCAGGACGTGCCCATCTCGGTCTTCCGCGTCACACCCGACGGTGCGCGCGAGCCCTACGTGCATTCGCTCGTGAACGCCACGTCGCTGGCCCTGGGCCCCGATGGACGGCTGTATGTGTCGAGTCGCTTCGAGGGGCGGGTCTACCGGATTGGCCCTGACGGCACGGCCGACGTCATTGCCTCGGAACTCGGCATCGCCACGGGGCTGGCCTTCGGCCACGACGGCAGCCTGTACGTGGGCGATCGCAGCGGAACGATCTTCCGCATCGACTCGAAGGGACGCACGGAAGAGGTGGCGGCGGTGCCGCCCAGTGTGGCGGCCTTCCACCTGGCCATGGGCCACGACGGCTGGCTCTATCTGGCCGCGCCAACGCTGGCCTCCTTCGATCCGCTGCGCCGCGTGCGCGTCAGCGACGGCACGGTCGAGCCGCTCGAGTGGACGTTCGGGCGGCCCCAGGGCCTAGCCTTCGACGGCCACGGCGTGCTGCATGTGGTCGAGGCGCTGGCCGGGGGCTGCGGCGTGTATGCCCTCCGCCCCGGGCAGCCGCGCGAGCTGGTGGTGGGCGGACGCGGCCTGGTCGGTGTGGCCTTCGGGCAGGACGGGCGCCTGTTTGTCTGCTCGGCCGACACCCTCTACGGGTTCGCCTGACGCGGCGCGCCCACTGGCGCACCGGGGGCAGCGGGCAGACTAGAATAGGGGATTGCCCGCATGTCCCACGACCTCATCACCGTACGCGGCGCCCGGGTGCACAACCTCAGGGATGTCGACGTCGACATCCCGCGCGATGCCCTGACGGTTATCACCGGCCTGTCGGGGTCGGGCAAGTCGTCGCTGGCCTTCGACACGGTGTATGCGGAAGGGCAGCGGCGCTACGTCGAGTCGCTGTCGGCCTATGCGCGGCAGTTCCTCGACCAGATGGAAAAGCCCGATGTCGACCGCATCGAAGGGCTGTCCCCGGCCATCTCCATCGAGCAGAAGACCACCGGCGCCAACCCCCGCTCGACCGTGGGCACGGTGACCGAGATTTACGACTACCTGCGGCTGCTGTTCGCCAACATCGGCATCCCCCACTGTCCCTCGTGCGGCAAGCCGATCACATCACAGACGGTCGACCGCATCGTCGACCTGGTGATGACCTATCCGCAGGATACGCGCATCACCGTGATGGCCCCGCTCGTGCGGGGGCGGAAGGGCGAGTTCAAGAAGGAACTGCAGGCGCTGGTGGCGCGCGGCTTCACCAAGGCCCGGATCGATGGCCAGCTGCGGTCGCTCGAGGACGACATCGCCCTCGACAAGCGCCGCAACCACACGATTGAGGTCATCGTCGATCGGCTCATCGTGCGCAGCGGCATCGAGAAGCGCCTGGCCGCCTCGCTCGACGTGGCCCTCCAGCTGGCCGACGATGTGGTGCTGGTGCAGTCGCTCGAGCACGGCGACCGCCTCTACTCGCGGAAGATGGCGTGCATTGACTGCGGCATCAGCGTGCCGGAACTGTCGCCGCGTGCCTTCTCGTTCAACTCGCCGCATGGGGCCTGCCAGGGCTGCCAGGGGCTGGGCGCGACGTGGGACTTCGATGTGCGGCGCATCGTGCCCGACGATCGTCTGTCGCTCTCGCAAGGGGCCGTGGCACCGTGGGCCCGCGGCGATGCCGCGCTGGTGGCCGACGCCCTGCGGCAACTGCAGGCCTGCTGGGGCATCGATCCTGATGTGCCTTTCGGCAAGCTGCCGAAGAAGCACCGCGACCTGCTGCTGCTGGGGCCCGCCGACGCGGGCATGGTGCCTGGCGGGAAATCACCGCGCGCGAAGGCCGCTCGTGCGGCTGGCGTCACGATGCCGGCGGCCAGGGGGCGCGGCAAGGCGGCGGCGACCGATCCGTTCGGGCGTGACTTCGAGGGCATCATTCCCAACCTGCGTCGCCGCTATGAGCAGGGCGCGTGGTCGGTGCAGGAGGAGCTCGATCCCTACCGGGCCCTCACGGTGTGCGACACCTGCGGGGGACGGCGCCTCAAGGCCGAGAGCCTGGGCGTGACCGTCAAGGGGCGCTCGATTGCCGAGTATGTGGACCTGCCGATCGCCGAGGCGCTGCCGGCCTTCGAGGCGTTCGACCTGCGCGCGCGCGAGTCGCTGATTGCTTCGCGCGTGCTGCGCGAGATTCGCGATCGGCTGCGCTTCCTCAACGACGTCGGGGTGGGCTACCTCACCCTGGGGCGATCGGCGGCCAGCCTGTCAGGGGGCGAGGGACAGCGCATCCGCCTGGCCACGCAGATCGGGTCGAGCCTCACGGGCGTGCTGTATGTCCTCGACGAGCCGTCGATCGGCCTGCACCAGCGTGACAACCGCAAGCTCATCGCCACCCTGCAGCGCCTGCGTGACATCGGCAACACGGTGGTCGTGGTCGAGCATGACGACGAGACGATACGGCAGGCCGACTATCTGATTGACCTCGGACCCGGGGCCGGCGAGCTGGGCGGCCACGTGATGTTTCAGGGTACGCCGGCGGCGCTGATGCAGGCGCCGGGCGCGTCGCTGACCGGCGCCTACCTGTCGGGGGCGCGGCGCATCGAGGTGCCTGCGACGCGGCGGTCGCCGAAGGCAGGCGAGCTGGTCATCCGCGGGGCGCGTGCCAACAACCTGAAGAACATCGACGTGCGCATTCCGCTCGGGCGGCTGGTGGCGGTGACCGGCGTCAGCGGATCGGGCAAGAGCACGCTCGTCAACGACATCCTCTACCGGTCGCTGGCGCGGCAGATTTACCGCGCGGCTGACGAGCCCGGGCTGCACACGCGCATCGAGGGCACGACGCACATCGACAAGGTCATCGAGATTGACCAGTCGCCCATCGGACGCACGCCGCGGTCGAACCCGGCCACGTATACGGGGCTGTTCTCGTTCATCCGCGAGCTGTTTGCGATGGTGCCCGAGGCCAGGGCCCGGGGCTACAAGCCGGGACGCTTCTCGTTCAACGTGAAGGGCGGGCGCTGCGAGGCGTGCCAGGGCGACGGGGTCATGGCCATCGAGATGCACTTCCTGCCGAACGTCTATGTGACGTGCGAACAGTGCAAGGGCCGGCGCTATAACCGCGAGACGCTCGAGGTGAAGTACCGGGGCAAGTCGATTGCCGAAGTGCTCGAGCTGACGGTGGATCAGGCGCTGCCTGTGCTGGAAAACTACCCGCCGCTGGCCGCACGGCTCCGCACGCTGCAGAGCGTGGGGCTGGGCTACATCACGCTGGGGCAGTCGGCGACGACCCTCTCGGGGGGCGAAGCGCAGCGGGTGAAGCTGTCGCGCGAACTGTCGAAGCGGGGCACGGGCCGCACGCTCTACATCCTCGACGAGCCCACCACGGGTCTTCACTTCGAGGATGTGCGCAAGCTGCTCGAGGTGCTGACGCGGCTGGTGGATCAGGGGAACACGATTGTGGTCATCGAGCACAACCTCGACGTGATCAAGTCGGCCGACTGGATCATCGACCTCGGACCCGAGGGGGGCGGCGGGGGCGGGGAGGTGGTGGCCGAGGGTGCGCCCGAGACGGTCGCCCAGTCGACGCGGTCGGCGACGGCCCCGTTTCTGGCAGAGGCACTGGGTGTGTCAGTATAGACACGCCCTTGCGAATTCCGAGTGTGGTTCAGTTTACACACCTGCCCGTGATTTCCAGTGAGGTCGCTTCTGTAAACTGTTGTATTCATTAGACTTGTTAGTTTAGACTGTCGTCCGTTTGAGGCGGCACCGTTCTTGCTGAATACCGGGCCGGACGACAGACGTTCACGCGACTCATGACTGCCCAGCACACCATCAAGCGTCAGGTATCGTGCGCCGGCATTGGCCTGCATTCCGGCCAGAAGGTGACGCTGACCCTGAAGCCGGCGGCGGCCGACACCGGCATCCGGTTCCGTCGCACCGACCTCGGTCGCGAGATTCCGGCGCGGCTCGACCAGGTGGCGACGTGCAGCTATGCGACGGTGCTGGGCCACGACGGTGCGACGGTCGAGACCGTCGAGCACCTGCTGGCGGCGCTGATGGCGACGGGCATCGACAATGTGGTCATCGAGCTCAGCCAGCGTGAAGTGCCGATCATGGACGGCAGCAGTGCCCCGTTCCTGTTTCTGCTGCAGGAAGCCGGGCGGAAGGCGCTGACGGCGCCGCGTCGCGTCATCAAGGTGCTGCGCCCCGTTCAGGTGACGAGCGGCGACAAGCGGATGGCCGTGTATCCGTCGGACCACTTCAAGATCAGCTACACCATCAGCTTCGACCACCCGATGCTCAAGCATCAGACGCGCACCGAGCGGATCACCGAGGCCACGTTCACCGACCACCTGGCGGCGGCGCGCACCTTCGGCTTCCTCAAGGAAGTCGAGTGGATGCGCCAGCAGGGGCTGGCGCTGGGCGGTTCGCTCGACAATGCGATTGTGATCGGCGACACCGGCGTGCTCAACGCGCTGCGGTTCGAGGATGAGTTCGTGCGCCACAAGATGCTCGATGCGGTTGGCGACCTGGCGCTGCTGGGCCACCCGCTGATTGGCCATGTCGTGGCCCACCGCGCCGGGCACCAGCTGCACACCGACCTCGGGCGCGCGCTGCTGGCCGACCCAGAGGCCTTCGCGCTGGTCGAGGCCGATGCCGTGGATGCCGTCACCCCGCAGGTGGCGGGCGTGCCGGCCTACACTCCCGTTCCCTGACTCGTCTCGCTCACCGTCCTCCACTCCTTGAGGCCGCGTCCCGATGACGCGGCCTTTTTTTGTGCCTCCACCGCCGGTGTCGTCGCCGTGCCGGCGGGGCCTGCGCTAGGATGCCTGCGGGGAGGCCTCCGAGTGACTGAACGAACGACAACGCTGATGCTGCTGGGCGGGCTGTGCGCAGCCCTGATGGCGGGTCCGGTGCAGGCGCAGGCGCCGGCGACCGCCGATGCGGCGCTCGTGGCGCGGGCGCGCGCCATCCACGAGCGGGTGATTACGCTCGACACGCACGCCGACATCAACCCGCGTGACTTCACGCGCGAGCGCAACTACACCCAGCGGCTCGACACGCAGGTGAACATTCCCAAGATGAAGGAAGGCGGCCTCGATGCCGCGTTCTTCATCGTCTATGTCGGGCAAGGCTCGCTGACGCAGGAAGGCTATGACCGGGCCTATCAGCAGGCGGTGGCGAAGTTCGAGGCCGTGCACCACCTGACCAGGGAGCTGGCACCTGACCAGATCGGGCTGGCCCTGACGGCGGCCGACGTGCGGTCGATTGCGGCGTCGGGCCGCAAGGTGGCGCTCATTGGCATCGAGAACGCCTATCCGCTGGGGACCGACCTGTCGCGGGTGAAGGAGTTCCACGATCGCGGCGGGCGCTACATGTCGCTGGCGCACAACGGACACAGCCAGTTTGCCGACTCGAACACGGGCGAGCGCGACGGCTTCATGCACAACGGCCTCAACCCGCTCGGGCTGCAGGTGATTGCCGAGATGAACCGCTGGGGCATCATGGTCGACGTCTCGCATCCGTCGAAGCAGGCCAACCTGCAGGCGATTGCGGCGTCGAAGGCCCCGGTGATTGCGTCGCACTCGGCGGCGCGCGCGCTGGCCAACCACAGCCGCAACATGGACGACGAGCAGCTGCAGGCGCTGAAGAAGAACGGCGGGGTCATCCAGACGGTGGCGTTTGACAGCTACGTCAGGATCAAGCCGCCCGACTCGCCCGAGCGCGCGGCGGCGATTGCGAAGCTGCGCGTCGAGATGGGCCTGCAGGGCGGCCCGGCGAGCCAGACGGATGCGACGCGGAGCCAGTTCCGGCAGCGGATGGCCGAGATTGACCGGCAGTTTCCGCCGCCGCCGATGGCGACGGTGGCCGACTTTGTCGACCACATCGACTACCTGGTGAAGACCATCGGCATCGACCATGTGGGCATTTCGTCGGACTTTGATGGCGGCGGCGGAGTGAAGGGCTGGAACGGGGCCGACGAGACGTTCAACGTGACGCTCGAGCTGGTGCGGCGGGGCTACACGGAAGAGCAGATCGGGAAGCTGTGGAGCGGGAACCTGCTGCGGGTGCTGGACGAGGTGCAGCGGGTGGCGCGCGAGATTCAGGCGGGGCGGCGGTAGCGCGCTCGTCTGACGTGCGGGCAGGTGCGCCCAGGGTGGGCACCTCGTGCGCGCGACGCTCGCGCGCGGCTCATGCGTGAGAGCGCCCTGTGGCTGCTGGCGCGCACGGTGGGAAAGGGAAGGGGCCGGCTCCGGAGTGCATCCGGAGCCGGCCCCTTGTGTTTCAGGTCAGCGGTGGGCCGGGCCTAGAAGGACCAGCGCAGGCCAACGGTGATCTGACGGGGCGCTGCAATGGCAGTGGCACCACCCGGCAGGACCACCACACGAGACCCGTCAAGGTTGGTGAGCGTGTTGCTGGGCCACCGGGTGCTGCGTGCGGTGACGACTCCCGAGTTCAGGGCGTTCTCGAGGTCGGCATAGACACCGAAGCGGTTGACGCCGGCATTGAAGACCTTCTCGACGCGCAGGTCGAGCAACCGGAGGAAATCGTTCCGGTTGCTGCCCTGCGGCTCGATGAACACATCGTTCGAGCCGGTCCAGTTGATGGTGCCGCTCGTCAGGCGCGTGAAGCCGGTGTAGGTGGTGCCGCTGATGGCGCGGAAGTAGGCGTTGAACGCCATTTCCACCTTGGGCACCTGGTAGCCGACGAACGCCTTGAATTCATGCGGACGGTCGAGCGGCACCCGGCCATCGCGGTTGATGAGGCTGCCGTTCGGCGTTTCGAACTGGCCACTGGCAAAACCCGCCTGCGACGAACTGGGCAGGTTCCCCGTGGTCTTCGAGAACACGTAGGAGATCTGGCCCTGCATGCGGTTGGCGTAGGCGCGGCTCAGCACGAACATCGCGCCGCGGTAGTCGCGGTAGATGTCGAGGTTCCCCGCACCGGGGAACTTGACCGAGTCGACGTTGTCGATGAGGAATTGCTGCTGGATGCTGGAACGGTTCGCCCAGCGGTAGGCCGTCAGCGGCGTGTTGGTCTTGGGGTTGTTGACGGTGATGGGGGACCACTGCCCGCCGATGAGCGTCGAGTTCACGAAGTTGCGGTTCGTGCGCTGGATGTAGGTGGCTGAAGCCTTCCAGACGCCCTTGAACTGCTGCTCGAAGGCGACGTTGATTTCATCGGTGCGCGGATGCTTGATGTCGTTCGCCACGGTGTACTTGCTGGCCCCAGAGATGCGGTCGATTTCGACGACCTTGTTCCCCGGGAACGCCTCGTAGATGACGTAGTCGCTGATACCGGGCACCGCACGGTTCCACGTGGAGAACACGGCGCCGTCGTAGAGGTGCCCGTAGAACGCGCGGAGCACCGAGGTGCCGCGGCCCGTCAGGTCGAACGCACCACCGACGCGGGGAGCGAACTGGCTCGTGTTGTAGTACTCGCGGCCGTCGCTGCCTTCGCCGCGGATGCCGTCGTAGCGGACGCCGATGTTCGCGGTGAAGCGGCCAATCGTCCACTGGTCCTGGGCATACGCGCTCTGACGCTTGGTCGTGCCTTCGACGTCATAGCTGTACCCGTAGGCCAGGTACGGGGCGCCACCGTAGTCGTAGAAGAACAGGCCGTTCGAGTAGGCGTAGCGGTTCCGGATCTTGCTGCGCTCGATTTCCACGCCGAACTTGAAGTTGTGCGTGCCGCCGGCGTTGACGTAGCGGTTGAGCGAGGCATTCACCTGATTACGCACGCGGTCGTACTGCGCGCTGTAACCGGCGCCCCCCGACCACTTGCCCGAGTCGTCCAGGCGCGCCGAGGCGGGGTTGACCGGGTCGAGGTCGAAGTACCCCCAGTAGCCAGTGAACTTGGTCTCGAAGAACGAGGACGTGCCGAGCACCTTGCGGTACTGGCCGTTCCAGATGATTTCCGGCGAGTCCTGCTGCACGGTCTGCGCGTCGGTGGTGTTGTTCACGCCCGGCAGACCCGTGCGCCCCGTCTGGTTGTACTGGTCGTACTGCACGTTGGCCGTCAGCGTGTCGCTGGCCGTGGGCTGGAACGTGAACTTCAGATTGAAGCGCGGGCTGACCTCCGTGCGGATGGTGCGGGGGCCATCGGGATCCTGCTCAATCGCGTAGCGCTGGATGCTGGCGAAGAAGAACGCCTTGTCCTTCTTGAGCGGACCACCGAGCTGCACCGTGTAGTCGTTGAGCTTGTCGACGCCGCTGGCGCGGATGGTGGCGTTCTGCTTCCGGACGTCGGCAGAGACGTTGTCGCCGCGCAGGCTCTTGTTCGTGTAGCGATACTCGAACAGGCTCGAGTAGCGGTTCCCACCCGACTTGGTGATGGTGTTGACCACCGCGCCAGAGAATCCGCCGTATTCGGCGGGCTGACCGAGGGCGCCGACCTGCACCTCTTCAATGATGTTGTAGTTGAAGAAGGTCCAGGCGGTGCCGCCTTCGGGGTCGCGCGTGTCGACGCCGTCCAGCAGCAGGGCGTTGCCCGAGTCGGACGAGCCACCGAAAGCCGACCCGCTGTTCACGCCGGGCGAGTAGTTGAGGATGCTGACCGCCGCGTTGGTGCGCGACATCGGCATGGCGAACAGCAGGTCCTGCGACAGCTTGTTGTCGGTGGCCGTGGTGGTCGTGTCGACCGTGACCACGTTGGCCGTGACCTGCACGTTTTCGGTGACGCCACCCACGTTCAGCGTGAGCTTGAACTGGGCCGTGCTGCCGATGTTGACGGTGATGCCCGTCTGCTCGGCCTGCTGGAAGCCCGAGAGCTCAGCCCGCAGGTTGTAGGTGCCGGGCGCGAGACCGATGAACCGGAAATCGCCGGTCGCGTCGGTGGTCTGGGTATTCGACCCGGTGCGGCCGGTCAGTGTGACCGAGGCCCCGGGCAGTACCTGCCCCTGCGAGTCGACTACCTGCCCGACGATGGTGCCGGACAGCGTCTGGGCCGACGTCGACGCGGCGAGGAGCAGGGCCCACGTGGTGATGCATGCGCGGAAAAATGTCGTCATGGTCATCACCCTTTAGCGTTTGGCGCCGCGGACGCGGTCGTTGCTGGACGAGTACACGGCATAGCCGACCCCCGCGCCGAACAGAATGAGCGTGGCAGCCCCGGCTCGGGTCTTGAAGAACGACTTCGACTCGAGGGGCGACTGCGTGGCCGAGGAGGCCGACGCCTTCGGCGCCAGCGGCGCCTTCACCACCACCGCCTGCCGTACGGCCACTGCGCGGCCGGTCTGCAGGACGGTCGGAGTGGGAGCAGTCGGCTCAGCCGCCGCCTGTCCAGGGGAGAGTAAGCTGGCGACCAGGGCTACGCAGCCCAGCGCCGTCCACCGAAGAGCCAGAAAGTGTCTACGCATCGTGTGAGGGGCCTCCACGCCCATGCCGAAGTTCGATCTGATAGGGTAGTGAAAGTGTCACGCCCGATGCAATCACGAAACATCAGTGTTACGGGAGCGGGGACCGGCCACGGTCGCTGGTGTCGTCCCGGGACCGTTTCGGAGGCCTCCCCGGGCCCCACCGCGTCTGGACGGCAGGACCGCACGTCCTCCGGCGGACTCGGGCTCCCCGGGTTCCTCGACACCACAGGCCGAGCCGTCGCGGCACTCGTGCTGCTCCTTGGGGTGGTGGCCTGCGGGCCCCGTCCTCAGCAGGCCGGAGGCGGCGTGACCCTGGGCGAGCTTCCCGCGGGCGTTGATCGCGCGGGCCTGAATCTGCTGCTGGTCACGCTCGACACCACCCGCGTCGACCGCATCGGGGCCTACGGCCGACCCCAGGCCGCCGAAACCCCGGTCTTCGACCAGCTGGCCCGCGAGGGTGTGCTGTTCGAGCAGGCCATGACCACGGCCCCGATCACGCTCCCCTCGCACTCGACCATGTTCACGGGGCAGTATCCGCCCCAGCACGGGGTGCGCGACAACGGCGGATTTTTTCTTGGACCGGAGACACTTACTCTGACAGAGCGGCTCAAGGCGCGCGGGTTCCGAACCGGCGCGTTTGTCGGGGCGTTTGTGCTCGACTCCAAGTGGGGGCTCGATCAGGGGTTTGACCAGTACGCGGACGACTTCGACCTCAGCAAGGTCAAGGGCGTGTCGCTGGGCAATGTGCAGCGGCGCTCGGACGAAGTGGTCGACCTGGCTCTGCCGTGGCTGACCCAGGTTGGCAACGATCGGTTCTTTGCGTGGCTGCATTTCTACGACGCGCACACGCCCTACGACCCACCCGAGCCGTTCAAGTCCCGCTACGCGCGCACGCCGTATAACGGCGAGGTCGCGCACGCCGATTTCCAGCTGGGCCGGGTGGTCGACCATCTGCGGAGCCGCGGGCTGCTCGACCGCACCGTCATCGTCGTGGTGGGGGACCACGGCGAGAGTCTGGGTGATCACGGCGAAGGGACGCACGGGTTCTTCATCTATGAGAGCGCGACGCATGTGCCCCTGCTGATTCGCGCCCCCTTCACCCGGACGGCGGGACGCCGCGTGCGGTCGCTCGTGCGCACCGTCGACCTGATGCCGACCCTGCTCGATCTGCTCGGCGAGCCGCCAGTCGACACCCCGCTGGCCGGGCAGTCGGCGGTGCCGCTGATGACCGGCGATGCCGACGACCTTGGGGTCGACGGGTACGCGGAGGCCATGTATCCGCTGCATCACTTCGGCTGGAGCGCGCTCCGGGCCTTCCGCCTCGGCAAATACAAGCTGATCGATGCGCCCCGACCCGAGCTGTTCGATCTCGAGCAGGACCCGGAGGAACAGCACAACCTCTACGAGGCACAGCAGGCCCTCGGGGACCGCCTGCGCACGGCCCTGCAGGGCATGGAGCGCAGTTTCACGGCGGCGCGTGCGGCGCCGGTGTCCGCCAGCGCCGATGTCGACCCGTCGGTGCGCGAGAAGCTGGCATCGCTTGGCTACGTCAGCAGTTTTGTTGCCACCGCCGACGATGCGTCGGTGGTGCGGGCCGATCCGAAGGACAAGATCGCGCTCTTCAATCTGATGACCCAGGCGCGCGAGCTGTCCGAGGACCCGGCGGCCACGGCGCAGGGCATCGCGCTGCTGCAGCGCGTGGTGGCCGAAGACCCGAACGTCATCGATGCCTGGTTCAACCTCGGCAACGCAGCCTACAAGCAGGGGAAGAACACCGAGGCCATCACGTATTTCAAGCGGGCGCTGGCCCTGAAGCCTGACTATGACGTGGCGCTCATCAATCTGGCCAACGCCTACCGTGCCCTCGGGCGCGACGAGGAAGCGCTGGCCGGGTATGAGCACTATCTCCGCGTCGATCCGAAGAACGCCATCGTGCAGTTCCAGGCCGGGGAAATTCACATGGATGCAGGCCGCACCGACCAGGCCCGGTCCTACTTCGAAGCGGCCCTGGCGATTGACCCCAAGGTGGCTGCCGCGCGCGTGGCGCTCGGTGTTCTGGCCTTCCAGCGGGGTGATGCCGCCACGGCCGACCGCGAAATCCGGGCCGCGCTCGAGGCGAAACCCGATGTGCGCCTCGCGCATTTCAACCTCGGAATTCTCGCCGAAGCCCGCGGCGACACTGACGGGGCCCTCGAGGCGTATCGCCGCGAGTATGAGCAGCACGCCGACGCCTTCAAGGCCCTCTTCAACGCCGGCCGGCTCCTGCAGCAGCGCGGCGATATGGCGGGTGCGCGCGCGTTGCTCGAACAGTCGGTGGCCGCCAACGGTGAATTCGCCGAGGGGCACCTGTATCTGTCGCAGGCGCTGCTGGCCTCGGGGGACACCACCGCCGCCGCGATGGCGGCCCGGAAGGGTATCGGCTTGTCACCGCGCGGGTCGACCACGGTGGCGCTGGGGCACTTCGTCCTCGCCGAGGTGGCGGTGCGGGCCGGGCGCATCGATGAGGCCGCACGCGAGCTCGAGCGCGGCCGCGCCGCCGAACAACGCGCGACAGCCGCTGCCCCGCGGCAGTAAACTCTCCGCCCATGCGGCGACTGCGAGCGGCCTCTGGCCTGCTGATTCTTCCGATGCTGATGGCGGCGTGTGCGGGCACCCCGACGCCGGAACCCGTGCCCGACCTGGTCGTGCTGAATGCGCGGATCTGGACCGGTGACGGCACCACCCCGGAGGCCGAGGCGCTCGCGGTGCGCGAGGGTCGCATCGTCGCCCTCGGCCGAACGGCCGACATTGCGGCGATGGCCGGTGCGGCGACGCGCCGCCTCGACGCCGGCGGCCGGCGCGTGGTGCCAGGGTTCAACGATGCCCACTGGCATCTGCCCACGTCGCGCACGGCTGAATTGATCGACTCGGGTAGCGAACAGGAAATCGTTTCGCGCCTGCAGGCCTTCGCCGCCACACTCGGACCGGACGACTGGGTGACCGGCCGCGGCTGGGGGCCCTCCGACTTTCCGGGACAGGTCCCGCATCGGCGTGCCCTCGATGCGGCATTTCCCGACCGCCCTGTCGTGTTGACCGATCGTGACGGGCACATGGTGCTCGCCAATCAGGTGGCGCTGCGGCGCGGCGGCGTCACGCGGGAGACCCCCGACCCGCCCAACGGCCGCATCGGGCACGATGCCTCTGGCGAACTCACCGGGCTGCTGCAGGAAGCGGCCTCGCGGCTGGTGCGATCGCAGATGCCGCCCGTCTCCGCCGACCAGGTGTATCAGTCGCTGCGCGAGCAGATGCGCAAGGCCGCGTCCTACGGCATCACCTCGCTGCAGGTGGCCAGCGGCAGTGCGGCGTCGGGTGTCGAGTTCGAGGCGTATGAGCGCGCGCTGCGTGAACAGGCCGTCGATGTGCGCCTGCGCCTGGCGGTGCCCTTCCGGAAAGAGGCGACGGCCGCAGACCTGGCCGGCTATGTGGCCCTGCGCGATTCGCATGCCGGACAGCTGGTGCGCTTCGGCATCGCCAAGGGGCTCATCGACGGCACCGTCGACGGCTACACGGCCGCCATGCTCGAACCCTATGCCGACCGCGACGATCGCGGCCTGCCGATGTTCACCGATGACGAGCTGAAGTTGACCGTGGCGGCCTATGACCGGGCCGGCCTCCAGGTGCAGCTGCATGCCATCGGCGACCGTGCCATCCGCATGGCCCTCGATGCCTACGCGCACGCCGCACAGGTGAACGGCACCAGCGGGCGACGCCACCGCATCGAGCACGTGGAGGTGCCCACCCTCGAGGACCTGCCGCGCTTCAAGGCCCTGGGCGTGATTGCCTCGACCCAGGCGCTCTTTGCCAGCCCCGACGCCATCACCATGACGAGCTATGTCCCGAAGCTCGGGCCCGACCGCGCATCACGGTCGAATGCGTTCCGCCTGTTCGACGAGGCGGGGGCCGTGCAGGCCTTCGGCAGTGACCATCCGGTGTTTCCGATGGAAGTGATGCGCGGCATTCACGCCGCCGTCACGCGGCAGCTGCCCGACGGCACCCCGGCCGCCGGTTTCTACCCCGAACACCGCATCAGCGTCGAGGCGGCCGTGCGGCACTTCACGGCCGATGCGGCCTATGCGAGCTTCGAGGAGGCCGAGAAGGGCGTGCTGTCGGTGGGGCACGTCGCCGACCTCGTGGTCTTGTCGGACGACATCTTCACGATGCCCGCCGACCGCCTCCATGCCGTGACCGCGCACACGACGCTGATGGGCGGTCGCGTCACGTGGCAGGCCCCGCAGTGACGGGTCGGGCTCACGACCGCGCGTTCGCCGCGCGACAG
>CAZXTM010000007.1:46697-152312 GCA_964643765.1 uncultured Bifidobacteriaceae bacterium
CTGGTGTTCTCCGACTACGCCACCGGGACCGACCCGACCAGCGGACGCAGCGGGGCGTGGGATGCCCTGCTCGGGGCGCGGCGCTTCGAGTTCGCGCCGGTGGGGCTCTACAACCTGATCGGGCGGTCGAACCTGAACTCGCCGGGCGTGTGGCTGCAGACCCGTCCGCTGGGAAACGTGGACCTCTGGGTGCAGCTGCGCGGCGTATGGCTGGCCGATGCCCGTGATCGCTGGCGGCCCGTGGGCCTGGGCGATCCGACGGGCGCCGCAGGCCGGCACGTGGGCACGCAGACCGAGTATCGGCTGCGCTACCGCATCGGGCGCCACGTTGAAATCGATTCCGGGGTGGTGCACCTGGCCGAGGGCCGGTTTCTGCGCCAGCTGGGCCCGGACCGCCGCGGACGGGCGCTGTTTTTCTATTCGGGCGTCGAACTCCGGTACTGACGCCGCGCCGCCGGGGGCCGCGCTACACTCTGGGGTCGAGGGGCGGCAGGCCCCATCCATCGAGGGAGACGTACCGTGGGAAAGACACAGGCGCTGGGGCTGGCGCTGCTGCGCATCATGCTCGGAGTGTTCTTCATCTTCGAGGCCGTGGCCAAGGTGGGATGGCTGACGAACCCCGACGCACTCGGGGCCACGCTCAACGAGTGGCACTCGATGGCCACCGACTGGAACCGGGCGTATCTCGAGCAGGTCTGTCTGCCGTATGTCGCCGTGCACGCGCGCGTGGTGCCGCTGGCCGAACTGGCCACGGGGCTGGCCCTCGTGTCTGGCGTGCTCACCCGGGTCGCCGCGGGGCTGGCGCTGCTGATGCTGCTCAACTTCCACTGGGCCAGTGGCATTATCCTGACCTATGGCTATCTCACGAATGGCTACGGGCTTCCCGTACTGGGCGGGCTGCTGGCCCTGGCGGTGGGCGGCACGGCCCTGCCGCTCAGCCTGCGCCGCTGAGTTCCTCCGGCTGGAGATGCGATGACTGAGTCGAACACGCGCGTGTGGACCGCGGCCCTGCTGCTGACCGTGTCGGTCGCAGCGGCGCAGGGCGTCGTTTACCAGGCCCGCCTGTCGGTGGTGCCGCTCGATGTGGCCATGCAGAGCACCATTGCCGGCCGGGGTGACGTGCGGGGCACGCTCGAGGGCCGCACGCTCGTGCTGAGCGGTCGGTTCAGCGGACTGCGGACGGCGGCGACCGTCGCCCGGCTGCATCTCGGGGCCGTGCGCGGCGTGCGCGGGGCGGCCTTTGCCGACCTGACGGTGACGCCGGGCGTGGACGGCACGGTGACGGGGCGCGTGGACCTGACACCCGACCAGGCGACGGCGCTGGCGCAGGGACGTCTGTATGTCCAGGTGCACAGCGAGAAGGCACCTGACGGAAACCTCTGGGGATGGCTGCTGGTGGTGCCCGCACGCACGGGCGGAGGAGAACGCTGATGACATCGCAGGCACGCAATGCACGATGGGCCGTGACGCTCGCCGTCGTGTGCGGGGGCATCTCGCTGCTGGCCAGCCAGGCGCCCGCGCCACCGGCCGCCCCGAGCGCCGTGGCCACCGCGCAGGTCGACCGGGGCCGCACGCTGTACTCGACGCGCTGCGCAGGCTGCCACCTGCCCGACATGCAGGGCCGCAACGAAGCCGCAACGCTGGCCGGACCCAACTTCGTCGCCGCCTGGCGCGAACGCCGTGCCGGTGAACTGGCGCAGTACATCCAGTCGACGATGCCGCCGTCGCGCCCGGGGAGCCTGAGCGAGGGCGAGGCCACCGACATCACGGCCTTCATCCTCGCGGTGAACGGGGCGTCGGCCGGTGCCACGCCGCTGGCGTACACCGCGACCGACCCCGTGGGACGCCTCGCCTCGGGGCAGGTGCGTGCGGCGGTGCTGACCGCCCCGGCCGCCACCGCAGCCGGGGCCGGAGGCGGCGGGCAGGCCGCGGCCGCCCGTCCCGCGGTCGCGCGCTCGCGCGGTCACAGCGTGCAGGGCACGGTGCCGCGCTACACGCCGGTCACCGATGCCATGCTCAGGAACCCGCCGTCGGGCGACTGGCTGATGGCGCGGCGCAACTATCAGGCGTGGAGCTACAGCCCGCTGTCGCAGGTCACCACCGATAACGTGGGGCAGCTCACCCTGGCCTGGTCCTGGTCGATGAACGAGGGCGGCTCGAACCAGACGATGCCCCTGGTGCACGACGGCATCATGTATCTGACCAACACCATGAACATGGTGCAGGCGCTTGATGCCGCGACCGGCGATCTCATCTGGGAACACCAGGTGGGGCCCAACGAATCGATTGGCTTCGGGTCGATGCGCAACCTCGCGATTTATCAGGACAAGATCTTTCTGGCCACGACCGATGCACGCCTCGTGGCGCTCGATGCGCGCACCGGCAGGCAGGTCTGGAACGTCGCCATTGCCGACCGGGCCAAAGGCTTCTCGAACACCTCAGGCCCCATCGTCATTCAGGGGAAGGTGGTGCAGGGGCTGCAGGGCTGCGACCGGTACCGCGAGGAACGGTGCATGATCAGCGCCTACGATGCGGACACCGGGGCGCTTGTGTGGAAGTTCCACACGATCGCACGCACGGGTGAACCCGGGGGCGACACCTGGGGCAGCCTGCCCGACCGCATGCGTGCGGGCGGCGATACGTGGATCGTCGGCAGCTACGATCCCGACCTCGAGCTGACCTACTGGGGCGTGGCGCAGGCCAAGCCGTGGATGCCGGCGAGCCGGGGTAACGCCATCACCGACGCCTCGCTCTACGGCGCGTCGACGGTGGCGCTGCGCGCGCGCGACGGGTCGCTGGCGTGGCACCGGCAGCACATTCCCGCCGAGACGCTCGACCATGACGAGGTGTATGAGCGCGTGCTCGTGGACCTGAGCCCGCAGGAGCAGGTGCTGTTCACCATCGGCAAGGCGGGCATCCTGTGGAAGCTCGATCGGCGCACCGGCAAGTTCCTGGGCCACCGCGAGACGGTGTTCCAGAACGTGTTCTCGCGCATCGATCCCGAGACCGGGATTCCCGAGTATCGCGAGGACATCAAGCAGCAGAAGGTCGACGAGTGGATCTCGGCGTGCCCGAGCACCGAGGGGGGGCACAACTGGCAGGCGATGAGCTATCACCCCGGGTCGGGGCTGCTGGTGATTCCGCTGTCGCAGTCGTGCATGGAGATTGCCGCGCGCAAGGTCGAGCAGGTGGAAGGCTCGGGCGGCACGGCGGCGGGGCGGCGATTCTTCGAGATGCCCGGAAGCGACGGCAACATCGGCCGGCTGGCCGCGTACAACGCGCGCACGCTCGAGCCGGTGTGGACGCGTGATCAGCGCGCACCGTATCTCACCGCCGCGCTCACCACGGCCGGCAACCTTGCGTTCATCGGTGATCTGTCGCGCTACTTCCGCGCGCTCGATGTGCGCACGGGGCGCGTGCTGTGGGAGACGCGGCTCAGCACGGCGGTGCAGGGATATCCGGTGAGCTTCACCGCCAATGGCCGCCAGTACATCGCCGTCACAACCGGCATCGGCGGGGGCAGCCCGCGTCTTGTGCCGGCCACCATTGCCCCTGAGATTCAGCCCCCGGCCAGCGGGCACACGCTCTATGTGTTTGCCGTGCCCTCGACCGGGGCGAAGGCCGGCACGGCGCAGTGATCCGGGCCCTGTGGGTGGTGCCCACCCTGCTGGTCACCGCCCTCTGGGTGTGGTGGGGCGTGACAACCGACTACTACGTCACGCTCAACGATTTCTGGGGGCTGCTCATCATGGCCGAGCTGCTGAACCCGGCTGACCCGCGCAGCCTGCACAACGGGTTCTTTCCCATCGGCTATCCACTGCTGCTGCGTCTCTTCGGTGGCGGCTCGGTGGTTGCCTTCGCGTTCATGCTGTCGGTAGCGGCCGCAGGCCTGACGCTGCTGCAGGTCGGCGCCTTTCTCGCACAGCGCGCGGGTGCCACCCTCGCGGCCGCGGGCGTCGTGCTGGCGGCTGGGCATCCGCTCTTCTTCCAGCACGCGGTCACGTCGAGCCCTGACATGCCGATGACGGCGGCACTGGTGTCGGGGGTGCTGCTGTTCATCGGGGCGCTCGAGCGGGACGCGCCTCGCCAGGCGATGGCTGCCGGGGCGCTCATCGGGCTGGCGGTGCTGCTGCGGTATCACGCCGGAGTGGTGGTGGCGGGAGTCGCTGTCGGGGGGGGGCTGCTGTGGCCGTCCCGGTGGAGGCTCGTGCTGACATCGTGTGCGGTGGCGTGTGCCGTGGGCGGCGTGCAGGTCGGGCTCAACCTGTGGGCCGGCGTGGGTCCGCTGCAGACGTCCCAGGCCTTCAATCTCTACAAGCTGTTCAATCCGGTCGACTGGTTTCACCTGCCCCCTGCCAACCTGCCGGGCTCGGCGTGGGCGGTGGTGCAGATGAATCCCGGGGCGTTCTGGGAGGCGTATCTGGGCCAGATCCGGTCGATCTGGCCCCTGCTCGGTGTGTCTGCACTGGCGGTCGTGGCGGCCCCGGCCACGCTGCGACGCAGTGCCCTCTTTCTGCTGGTGGTGCTGGCGTGCTACCTGCCCGTGCAGGCCCTGGGCGGTTCTTCGAGAGGCCCTCTGCCGGCGGTGCCGCTGGTGATCGCGGCCGGCGCGCTGGCGGCCGAGCGGCTGCGTCACTGGTCGCGTGGCGGGCCCCTGACCGCGGGGGCCACGGTGCTCTCCGTGGCGCTGGCGGGGTGGCTGTGGGTGCCAGCCAACCGCGAGTTCCTGCGGGCCCAGGAGGCCAACCGTGCGGCGTCGGCCAGCGCCGAGGCCCTGCTGCGTTCCGATGGCGTACGCTTCGCTGGCGAGGTGTACACCGACAGCGGCGAGTTCTATTTCGTCTCCACCCGTCGCGCCAGGGCCGGGGCGCTGCATCCGCTGACGCCGGGCGGCTGGCTGCGCGTCGACCTCTACGGGTTTGACCGCGCCTTTCCCAGGTTCCAGCTCGAGACACTCGAGGGGTTTCTCGCGGATTGCCGGCACTATGGCGTGACGCATCTGGCGCTGACGCCATCGGCCGAGGCGATGGTGCGCGGCCTGGGGGCGGCGACCTCGCCGGACACGCTGCCCGAGGGATTGCGGTGGGTCGGCCAGGCCGGCGGGCTCGCCGTGGTGGCTCTGACCGGGCCGTAACGTGCCGGCGCGGGGCACGCCGGGGCTGTCACGGGCCAGATGCCGGCGCCTTTCAGGAGAGGACCTTCCCCATGCACTTCACGAATCGCACGGCGGCGGGGCAGATGCTCGGCGAACGGCTCGCGCACCTGCGCGGGCAGCATCCGCTCGTGCTGGGCATTCCCCGCGGCGGAGTGCCTGTGGCCGCGCCGGTGGCCGCGGCGACCGAGGGCGATCTCGACGTGATGCTGGTGCGCAAGTTGCGCACCCCGGGCGCCCCCGAGGTTGCCATGGGAGCCATCGACGAGGCAGGCCACGTGCTGCGCATGCACCCGGCACACGGCGGTGATGCGGCGTGGGAGGCCGAGGTGAGCACCCAGGCACATGCCATCTGTGCGCGCCGGACGCTGTTGTCCGGCGTGCGCCCCCCCCTGTCGCTCCGCGGACGCGTGGTCGTGCTGGTGGACGACGGCGTCGCGACGGGGGCGACGATGCGGGCGGCGGTGGATGCGGCGAAGCGGCAGGGGGCCGCGCGCGTGGTGGTGGCGCTGCCGGTGGCCGCGGCCGACGCCGTGGCGCCGCTCGAGGCGGCAGCCGACGAGGTGGTGTGCCTGCACGTGCCCGAGTGGTTCACGGGCGTCGGGGCGTTCTATGACGATTTCGGGGAGGTGAGCGATGCCGAGGTGGTGGCGCTGCTGCGCCCGGCCACCCCGGCCTCGTGACGCGGCGCCCTAGCGGCGCGCGGGCAGCTTGTAGGCGATGAGCTCGCCGGGCACGCCTGGCGCGCTGACCGACACGGTGATGTACTGCTGCCCGTTGAGCTGATACGTCATGGGCGACCCGGTCTGGGGCGCGGGCATGTAGACGGCGCCGACTTCTTCCCCGGTGGCCTTGTTGTAAGCGCGGAGCATGGCGCCCTGGCCCTTCGGCGTCGAGTTCATGCCGCCTTCCCCGGCGATGACGAGCGTCTTGGTAGTGAGCACGCCGATGCGGCCCTGGCGTCCCGTGCGGGGGATGGTCAGGCCCTTGAGCGCGGGATGGTTCTTGATGGCATCGGGCGTGTCGCCGTGGGCGATCTGCCAGGCGAGCGTGCCTTCATTCAGGTTGAGGGCCGTGATGCGTCCGTAGGGCGGCTTGATGAGCGGCAGCCCGCGGACCGTGGTGGACGGGAACGCCGGCCGGCCCGAGGTGTCGGCCGGGTCAGACGCGAAGCCGCGCACATACAGCATGTCCGACTTGACGCCGTCGCCGGGCAGCAGGCCCAGGGCCGACACATTGGTGTTCGAGAAGATGTAGAACATGTTCGTCTCGGGGTCGAGCGAACCGCCCTGCCAGTTGGCGCCCCCGGTGACGTTGGGCAGCATCAGGGTGGCCAGCGGCCCCTCCCACTTGCTGACGACCGGCGGCGTGAACAGCGGGCCGATCTTGTAGCGCTTGATGAGCGTCTCGGCCTCGGCGCGCAGCTCGGGGGTGAAGTCGATCAGGTCGTCGATCGCCACGCCCTGGCGTTCGAACGGCGGGGGCTTGGTCACATACGGCTGGGTGGGCGAGTACTGCTCGCCGGGCACCTCACCGATTTCCACCTTGCGTTCCTCGATGGGCCACACGGGCTGACCGGTGACGCGGTCGAACACGTAGACCCATCCCTGCTTGGTGGCCTGGGCCACGGCCTTGATGGTGCGTCCGTTCTGCTTGAGGTCGAACAGGATGGGCGCGCAGGGAATGTCGAAGTCCCAGATGCCGTGGTGGGTCAGCTGGTAGTGCCACTTGCGCTTGCCCGTGGTGATGTCGACCGCGACGAGGCTCTCGCTGAACAGGCTGTTGCCGGGGCGGTGCCCGCCGTAGTAATCGCCGGTGGGCAGTTCCACGGGCATGTAGACGAGCCCGAGCTCCTCGTCGACCGACATCTGCGCCCAGACGCCCGTGTTGCCGCTGTAGCTCCACGAGTCCTTCTCCCAGGTCTCGTTGCCAAACTCGCCGGGTGCAGGAATGGTCTTGAAGATCCACTGGCGCTTGCCGGTGCGCACGTCGTAGCCGCGCACAAAGCCCTTCTGGTTCGTCTTGCTCTTCGGCGCGCCGCCCTCCATGTGGGCCGCGCCGATGATGATGGTGTTCTTCACGACCACCGGCGCCGAGTGGAGCCCGACCTCGCCCTTGATCAGGTCCATCTCCTGATCCATTTCCTTCTTGAGGTCGACCATGCCGTCAGTGCCGAAGTCAGCGATGCGGCGGCCCGTGCGTGCGTCGAGGGCGACGAGCATGTAACCGGGTGTTACATAGAGGATGCGGGCCTCCTTGCCGTCGGTCCAGTACGACAGGCCGCGACCAGACAGCTGGCGAGGCGCGGACGAGCCGCGCGGACCCTCGTCGACCGAGTGCATCCATTTCATCTCGCCGGTCGCGGCATCGACCGCCACGGCCGCCCGGCGTGCGCCGGCGGTGAAGTAGAGCGTGTTGCCCACCATCAGCGGGGTGGCCTGGAACTGGAATTCGGGCCGAGGGCCGAGGTTCTCGGTCTTGAAGCGCCACGCAATCTCGAGCGCGTTGAAGTTGGAGGCGTCCACTTGTGCCAGCGGAGAGTAGCGCCGGCTGGCCAGGTCACCGCCATAGGTGGGCCACTCGCCGCGGCTGGTGCCGAGCGCGATGATGTCGCCCGCCTGGCCAGTCACGCTGTGCCAGGTCCCCAGGGCCACGACGCCGGCCAGAGCCAGCGCCATCACGGTCATCCGCTGTCGTTCCATCGGGTCTTCCTCCTCGGGTGGGAAATTGCAGGCCCTACTATACAATCCGCCCATGCATCTGCGACGCCGCGATTTTCTGGCCGCCACGGGCACGCTGGCCCTGTCCTCCACGGCCCTGGCCTCTGCCCAATCGTCCCGCCCGGTGGGCGTGCTGCCCCCGGGGCTGCGCGCCGACTTCCCGCAGGCCTCGACGGAAACCTACCTGAACTCGGCGGCGCTGCACCCGGTCGGCACCTTCGCCGCTCGTGCCATCGAACAGGGCCTGGCCTACCGGCTCCACGGGCCGGGCGAGGGGCGGGTCGACTTCACGGCCGCCAGGCAGGAGGCGCTGCGCACGCAGTTCGGGGCCCTCATCAATGCCTCGCCGAAGGAAATCGCGTTCACCAGCAGCACCTCCGACGGCGAGAACATCGTCGTGCTGGGACTCGACCTGGCGCGGAAGAAGGGCAATGTCGTCATCGACGAGCTGCACTTCACCACATCGCTCTACATGTATAAGGAGCTCGAGAAGCAGGGCGTCGAGCTGCGCATTGTCAAGCACCGGAACTGGGCCATCGACCCGGCCGACATGGACAAGGCCATCGACCGCAACACGCGGCTCGTGTCGCTGGCTCTCGTGTCGAACGTGAACGGCTTCATGCACGACTGCGCGGCGGTGAGCCGCCTGGCCCATGATCGGGGTGCGCTCGTGTTTGCCGACATCATCCAGGCGGTGGGTGCCGTGCCGGTGGATGTGAAGGCGCTGGGCATCGACTTCGCCTCGGCGGGCACCTACAAGTGGCTGATGGGCGAGCGCGGGTTCGGCTTCCTGTATGTGAAGGAGTCGCTGCAGGGCACCGTGCTGCCGACGACGCGCTATGGCCACCGGCAGGTGACCAACTTCAACCGCGCGGCGCTGACGTGGGAGCCGCTGCCCGGGGCGGCGCGGTATGAATCGGGCGGCATCGCGGTGCTGCTGGCGGCATGCGTGTCGGCCGGCATCGACTATGTGACGCGCCTCGGCGTCGACCGCATCGGCGCGCATGCGCAGGTGCTGACCGAGCGGCTGCAGACCGAGCTGCCGCCCCTCGGCTTCGAGCCGCTGACCCCGCGGGGTACGAAGACCCCCATCCTGGCGTTCGGGTTGAAGGATGCGGCCACGACGGCGAAGCGGCTGCAGGCGGGGAAGGTCACCGGCACCATCGTGGGGAACGAGAGCCGACTGCGCCTCGCCGTGTCGGTGTTCAACACGCACGAGGACATCGACCGCGCCGTGGCGGTGCTGGCCGGGCGCGCCTAACGGCGCCCGGAACTTCCGGGACTGGGCAGGCCGCACGGCCTGCCGCGACGGTCAGCGTGAAGGCTTGAGCTTGCCCTGGTGGCAGGCGATGCAGCCGATTTCCGGGTTCTTCACGCCGGCGAAGTGCTTGTTGATCGAGCCCACCATGCCGCGCATGCGTCGGGCCACATGCTTGTTGGGGCTCTCGTCCCAGCCCCAGTTGTTCGGATCGTGGCAGTGCGAGCAGTTCACGCCGAGCGCTGCCGTGAAGACTCCCATCTGCAGGGCGAGCGATGTGTCGCCGTTGAAGACCTTCTCGTAGCGCTTGGCGTCGCGTTCCCACTGGGCCTGCGTAATCTTCGGCGGCGTGAGCTGCCCCTGATGGCAGGTGTTGCAGGTGATGCCGCCGTAGGCCTTCAGCGCGCCGTTGTTGAGGTCGTTGACCATCCGCGACATGCGGTAGGCCAGGTCAAACGTCGGCATGTAGGGCAGGCTCCACTGGCCGTCGAGATGGCAGTGTGTGCACTCGACGCCGAGGGCCTTCGACCACTCCTGCATCTTCGCCTGCACGGCTTCGGGGGTGGAGGCCGGCGCCGCCTGCTGCGCCGAGGCGGCCGGCACGCCGACCGAGAGAGCCCAGACACTGACCCACAGAGCGATTGTGAGGTGACGCATGGCGCCCTCCAGAGTAGCGCAGACCGACAGGGCCGTGCCAGCATCCGGTCGACAGTCAGCCCGGGGTAGCATGGAACCGTGAATGTCTCGGTGAGGGTGCAGGTGACGGCGGGCCTGGCGGCGCTGGGGCTCGTGGCCGCGCTGGGCGGCGCGGTGCGCGGGCAGCAGGCGGCCGGCCAGATGCGCGAGCCGTTTCCCGGCACACTGGACGACCATCCCGTGATCGGCTACGCCGACACGGTGGTGCACGACCGCGTGGCGCGTCTCAACGACGCGCTGGCCGAGGGCCGTGCCACCCTGGCGCCGGAGGGACCCACGGGAGTGCTGCGATCGCTGCTGGCCGCGCTCGAGGTGCCCGAAGCCTCACAACTGCTGGTGTTCTCGAAGACCGCCCTGCAGGGCGCCTACGCAGGGCCGGCCAGTCCGCGCGCCCTGTATTTCAACGACTCCGTGGTGGTCGGCTACATTGCGACCTCGCCGGTCATTGAAGTGGCGGCGCTCGACCCGCGGCAGGGCGTGCAGTTCTACACGATCGAGCCGCCTCCGGCCGGGCAGCCGTGGCGCCTGGCCCGGACGCCCGCCTGCCTCAACTGCCACCTGGCCCAGTCGACGCTCGACATTCCAGGGTTCATTGTCAGGAGCCATCAGGTCGACCGCGAGGGGCGGCAGCTGCAGTCACTCGGTGTCACGCAGGTCGACATGCGCACGCCGCATCCGCAGCGGTGGGGCGGGTGGTTCGTGACGGGTGCCTCGACGGCACCGCCCTACGGACCGCTCGGACACATGGGCAATCTGGTGCACATGCGGCGACCTGACGAGGGGCCGGAGATCCTCGCGGACATGCCGTTCCGGGCGTGGCTGGGGCAGGCCCCTGAGGCCCGGCGGTATCTGTCGGAACAGAGCGACATCTCGGCGCTGCTGACGTTCGACCATCAGATGCCGGGGCTCAACCTGATCACGCGCCTCCAGTGGGACGCGCGTGTCGCGGCCTACGAGGGGCGCGCGCTCGAGACCGACCCGGCCATCGTGGCCCGGCGCGAGGCGCTGGCCGACTACCTGCTGGGCGTGGGCGAGGCCCCGTTCGATTTTTCGGTGACGCCGCGCGCCGATTTTGCGCAGGCCCTGCTGCGGCAGTTTCCGAGGGACGGAGAGGGGCGCTCGCTGGCCGAGCTCGACCTCACCCGGCGGTTGCTGAAATACGGCGTGAGCTACCTGGTATACACCGACGCGTTTGCCGCGCTGCCATCCGACGTACGGCTGCCTGTGATGGCGAACATCATGTCCGTGCTCGACGGTCGGGTGACCGCGCGGAAGTATGCGCACCTGCTGCCCGGCGATCGCCTGGCCGCGCGCATCATCCTGCGCGCCACGCACCCCGACGTGCGGGGGGCGTGGGCGCAGGGGCGATAGGGGCCGGCTGCGGCTACTTGCGGGGCGCGGCCTTCGCCTTCTCGGCGGCGACGATCGCGGCCACGTCGGCCAGCAGCTTCGGGGCGTCGTAGACGATGCCGTCCTTGATGGTGTAGCGCACGCCGCCGACCTTCTCCTGGCGGTTGGTGCGGTCGTTGAGGCGCATGTGGCCAGTGCCGTAGAGCGTCTTCAGGTTCGCCAGCGGATTCTCGGTGGCAATGACCAGGTCGGCCAGCATTCCGGCGCGCACGACGCCCATCGGGGCGTCCTCGCCGCGCGGCTCGTAGAGGGTGCGCGCGCCCCACATCGTGGCCGAGCGCATGATTTCCAGGGGCGTGAAGCCGGCTTCCCGCAGCAGTTCCATCTCCTCGATATACGCGAAGCCGTAGGTCTTCCAGATGAAGCCCGAGTCGGTGCCCACCGTCACCCGGCCGCCCATGTTCTTGTAGTCGTTGATGAGGCGCATGTAGCGGTCATAGAAGCGCTTCCAGGCCAGCTCGTTCTCGGTCGTCCAGTCGTAGAAGTACGACCCGTGGTTGTCGCGCGTGCTCTGGAAGAAGTTCCAGAGCTGCGGCGTGGTGTAGGTGGCGTGCCAGTCGGCGTTGCGGGCGCGCATCAGGTCGCGTGAGGCGGCGTAGATGTTGAACGTCGGGTCAAAGACGACGCCGTTCTTCTTCTGCTGCTCGAGGTACGCCTTCCACTCGGGGGAGCCGGGTTCGTAGGTCTGGTTCCAGATGCGGGCGATGTCGCCGAAGCGATCCTGCTCGTTGTTGTAGTCGTAGTTGGGCGGGAACTCCTGGATCGTGCGGTCCTTGAGCAGCGACTCCATGTGTCCGTAGTAATGCGTGATGGTGTGCAGGCGGGCCTCGCCGGCATCGCGGCCGTTGAAGTTGGCCACGCCGTTCTGCGACAGGTGCGCCACCGTGCCCATCTTGTGCTTGCGGGCCTCGTCGATCGCGGCACGGATGATCTCGGGCGTCTCGTCGCCGCGGTTGAAGAACTTGATGCCGTCGACATTGTTCGCCGCGGCCCAGCGCACCCACTCGCGAGCCTTCTCGGGCGTCTGCACCGGGCCGTTCGACCAGCCCGAGGCCAGCGTCTGGTAGTTGAAGATGCGCGGCGCCGCAATCTCGTTCTTCGCCGAGCGTTCCTTCTCGCTGCTGGCGACCGCGTGGGACGACAGCGACACGCCGCGCACGGTGGTGACGCCGTGTGCCAGCCACAGCTTGTACGAGTAGCCCAGATCGGGGGCCTTGCCGCGGCCCGAGCCGTGGACGTGCATGTCGACGAACCCGGGCATCACGAACATGCCCGTGCCATCAATCTCACGGTCGAAATCGCGCGGCGCGCGGTTGGCGGCCATGGCCATGCCTGGCCAGCCGGCCTGGCGCACCGCCGTGATGCGGTTCCCCTCGATCACGATGTCCATCGGGCTCAGCGGCGGGCCGCCGGTACCATCGATGAGCGTGACGCCGCGGATGACGAGCTTGCGGAAGGGGCCCTCGCCCTCCCCGGGCTTCCTGGCCGGGGCCGGCGTGTCGGCCTGGCGCCCGGGGGCCTGTTCCTCAACGGACTGCGTTCTGGGAGCCTGCTGAGGCTGCGGTGCCTGGGCACCCGCAGCGACGATCACCGAAGCCACCAGCGCGGTGGCCCACATACCTGCGTTCTTTCTCATATCCAGCGTGCCTCGCAAAAAAACCAGCCTGACCGGCCCAGTGTATACGGGTCGCCGTAAGATGTGGGGCATGGCACGGCTGTTTTCTCCCCTCGACCTGCGGTCGCTGACCCTGTCGAATCGGATTCAGGTCTCACCGATGTGTCAGTACAGTGCCGTCAATGGCGCCGCCGGCGACTGGCACCTGATGCACCTGGGCTCACTCGCACTGTCCGGCGCCGGCCTGCTCGTCATCGAAGCCACGGCCGTGGTGCCCGAGGGGCGCATCACGCCCCACTGTCTTGAACTCGCCACCGACGTGCAGGCCGAGGCGCTCGCGCATGTGCGCCGGTTCTGCGGGGCGCACGCCCCGATCGCCGTTGGCGTGCAGCTGGCACACGCCGGTCGCAAGGCCTCGGCGCAGCGCCCGTGGGACGGGGGGCGTCCGGTGTCGCCCGCTGACGGGGGCTGGGAGGTCATCGGCCCGTCCGCAGTGCCCTACACCGCGGGCTGGCCGACGCCGCGCGAGATGTCGCGCGACGACCTGCGCGACGTGCGCGAGGCGTTCGTGGTCGCCACCCGGCGCGCCGATGCGGCCGGCATCGATCTCGTGGAAGTCCATGCGGCCCACGGCTACCTGCTCTCGACGTTTCTGTCACCCTTCTCGAACGTGCGCACGGACGAGTACGGCGGGTCGCGCGCGAACCGCATGCGGTTTCCCCTGGAGGTGTTCGAGGCCATGCGCCGCGCATGGCCGGCGCACAAGCCGATGGGGGTCCGCATCCACGGCAGCGACTGGGTCGATGGCGGCTGGACGGTGGAGGATGCATCGGCGTTGGCGGGCGAGTTGAAGGCCCTGGGGTGCGACTATGTCACCGTATCGAGCGGAGGCGTCATTTCCAAGGCCCCCATCACGGCGGGGCCCGGGTATCAGGTGCCGCTGGCGGCGGCCGTGCGGCGGGCCACAGGCATGCCGACCTGTGCGGTGGGCCTCATCACGACCGGGGCGCAGGCCGAGGCGATCCTGGCAGAGGGCTCTGCGGACCAGGTGGCCATCGCACGGGCGATGCTGTTCAATCCCCACTGGGCCTGGCAGGCGGCAGCCGATCTGGGCGCCGAGTACGTCACACCGCCGCAGTATGAACGCGCCACGCCACGGATGTGGCCCGGTGCGCGGAGGGGATGATGCATCGCACCTGGACGTGCGCCGCGCACCGCGGCCGGCCGCGGCCACTGGGCCTGGCATGTGCGCTGGCCCTTGTGGTCGTGGGTTCGCTAGGGCTCTCGGCGCAGTCGACGGGCACCGTCATTCGCGGGGCACAGGTGGCGGATGGGACCGGCGCACCGCTGAGACGTGCCGACGTGCGCATCGTGGGCGACACGATCACCGATGTGGGAACAGTCACGCCCCGCAGCGATGACACGGTCATCAATGCCGACGGACTGATCGTCGCGCCCGGGTTCGTCGACATTCACAACCATTCCACCGAGGGCCTCGAACGCGAACCGGCAGGGACGACGCAGGTGGCCCAGGGCATCACGACGCTCGCCGTCGGGCAGGACGGCAGTTCGCCGTGGCCTCTCGCGGCGTATCTCGACCGTCTCCGGAAGGTCCCGCCCGCCGTGAATGTCGTGGTGCTGGCGGGCCACGCCACGCTTCGCGAGGCCGTCATGGGCGACGGCTACCGCCGCGAGTCGACGGGCCCCGAGCAGGTCCGCATGGCGTCGATGATGACGCAGGCCATGGCCGAGGGCGCCTTCGGCCTGTCGTCGGGACTCGAGTACGAAGTGGGCAGCTACGCCAGCCCCGAGGAGGTTGTGGCCCTGGCGCGCGAAGCCGGGGCCCGGGGCGGGTTTTACATCTCACATATCCGTGACGAGGCCGACAAGTCGATGGAGGCGATTCGCGAGGCCATCGCCATCGGCGAGCGGGCCCGGCTGCCGGTGCACATCACGCACATCAAGCTCGGCACGGTCGCTGTCTGGGGCAAGGCGCGCGAGGCCGTGGCCATCATCGAGGCCGCGCGTGCCCGGGGCGTGGACGTCACGGCCGATGCGTATCCCTACCTGGCCTGGCAGTCGACGCCGCGCGTGCTGATCCCGAGCAAACAGTACGAGGACGAGTCCGCCATCCGCCGCGGGCTCGACGACATCGGCGGTGCCCGCAACGTGCAGATTACGCGGTGGCCGTCGCAGGCACAGTACGTCGGCCAGCGGCTCGATGCGATGGCGCGGGCCGAGGGCATCAGCGACATCGAGGCGTATCGCCGGTTCGCGCGCGAATCGGGCACCGGCATGATCGGGCACGCGATGATCGAGGACGACCTGCGGGTGTTCTACGCGCAGCCGTGGGTGATGGTGGCCAGCGACGGCGGCATCGCCAACAACCATCCGCGCGGCGCGGGAACGTTTCCGCGGGTGCTGGGCCGCTATGTGCGCGAGCAGGCGTGGATGACCTGGCCGGAGGCCATCCGCAAGATGACCGCGATGCCTGCGGCACGGCTCGGCCTGCGCGACCGCGGGCGCGTGGCGACGGGCCTCCGGGCCGACCTGGTGCTGCTTGATCCTGCGCGCATCATCGACCGAGCGACGTTCGAGAACCCGCGTGCCCTGCCCGAGGGCGTACGCGGCGTGTGGGTCAACGGCGCGCGCGTCTGGGACGGCGCCGCCGTCGCGGCCACCCGTCCGGGGCGCGTGCTGGTACCATCTCCCCGAACCCGTCCGTGACGACAGGACGCCATCACATGACACGCACCCGAACAGGTTCCCTGCTGACCCGGCTGGCCATCGCGGCCGTGGCCATGGCCGCCGTGGGCTGGCTCTTCCTCCGCTCGCTCGACGATGCCAGGGCGGTGCCCTACGAGGTGCGCCCGGCGCACCTCACGGGCTGGACGCTGCAGGCGGTGCCCGAGGCGACAGGCGAGCAGGCGCGGCTGCTGCTGAGTCCGCCGCCAGAGTTGCCCCTGCGGCTGTTCCGGCAGGTGTTCTCGCGGGCCGGTGAATCGCTCAGCACGCCAGCGAAGGCCGGGGTGGCGCTGGTGCTGGCCGACGAAGTGCCGGCGTCCGTCGTCAGTGACGCAGCGCTGATGGCCCTGGCGCAGGCATCGGGCGTTAACGGGGCCCCGCTGACCCTCGACTGCATGGGGTATCGACGTGACTCGCAACCGGGCCGCGTGCGCCAGGTGTTCTTTGTCAGCGTGGGCCTCCCTGCATTCGACGGCTTCCGGACGCAACTGGCAGCACGACTCGCGCCGGATGGCGTGCGCCTGCGACCGCTGTCGCCGGTGATGCTGCTGGCCGGGGCCCCCGACGTCACGGGCTGGATGCCCATCGTCGTGAACGCCGGGGACGACTGCGTGGCCCCGTTTGCCATGGAGGAGTGAGGGCATGCGACCTGTGGTGCGACTGATGTGTGGAGCGGTGGTGGTGACATGCGCCCTCGCAGGCGCTGCGGTGCTGCGCGCGCAGGACCGGCCCGTGCCGCCGCCCTGGGCCTTTACGGTGAACACGCCCCCGCCTGCGGGCGCGGCCCCGGCAGCCCCGGCGGCGCCCGACCCCACGCCACGGAGTGTCCCCGGCAGTAACCGCCGGTTCACGCTGGCCGAGACGCGTGACGCGTTCAACCCGCCCGACTGGCACCCGGCGGGCCATCCGCCCATGCCGCCGGCGGTAGCCAACGGCCGCCGGCCCGAGATGCGGGCCTGCGGCTTCTGCCATCTGACCAACGGCCAGGGTCGGCCCGAAAATGCGTCGCTCGCCGGGCTGCCAGCTGCTTACATCATCCAGCAGATGGCCGACTTCAAGAGTGGAGCACGCCGCAGCAGCGAGCCCAGGATGGGGCCGCCGAACGCGATGATCGCCGATGCGAAAGCGGCCACCGACGCCGAGGTGCGTGAAGCCGCCGAGTACTTTGCCGCGGTGCCCTATCGCCCGTGGATTCGGGTAGTCGAGCGGGCCGACGTCCCACGCACGCGCATCGCGGGATGGATGCATGTGCCCACCGAGGGGGCTGAACCCATCGGGGCGCGCATCATCGAGATGCCCGAAGACCTGCCGCGCACCGAGCTGCGCGACGGCGCGTCGGGCTTTGTCGCCTATGTGCCCCCGGGCAGCATCAGCCGCGGCGAGCGTCTGGTCACGACGGGCGGCGGACGCACGGTCGCCTGCGGCACCTGCCATGGCACAGACCTCAAGGGGCTCGGCCCGGTGCCGCCCCTGGCCGGCCGGTCGCCGAGCTACACGGTGCGTCAGCTGTTCGACCTGCAGCAGGGCAGCCGCCGGGGCGCCTGGTCGTCGCTGATGACCGAGGCGGTGCGGCAGCTGACCCTCGACGACATGATCGCCATCGCCGCCTACACCGCCTCGCGGCAGCCGTAATCTAGCCGCGGCCCTCGTCGGCGCTGCTGCCGTAGATGGACGGCACCTTCGAGCCCATGGGCCGCAGGTAGGCCGCCAGCTGGCCGCGGTGGTGGATGCTGTGGTTGTTGGCCATCGGCAGGAACTCGACCGCCGGCTTGGCGAACATCCCGAAGAAGTTCACCTGCCGTGTCAGCGCCTCGTCCGGCAGGGCGCGCAGCGCGGCGATGCGCTCGGTCATGGCCTTGTCGTAGAAGGCCACTACTTCGTCGGCGGTCTTGAACGAGCCCTCGAGCGCGCGCACCTTCTCGGCATCGGTGGCGAAGTGTCCGTTGATGATGCAGTCGAGGAACCACACGTCGGCCGTGGCCAGGTGCAGGGCCAGGCCCCACGCCGTGCGCGACTTCGGGTCGGGTGTGTACGCAGAGTCGCCGTGGCCGACGGCCTGGATCACCTTGCGGGTCGTAGGCAGTTCCGATTCGAAGAGGCTCGCGAACGTCTCGGCAATGGCGCGTGCGTGTGCTGCGGTCATGGGGTCAGTCTCCATCGGTGGGGGGCAGGGGATCTCCGAGCGCGGTGCCCTCGAGGGTCTTCAGGTAGCGCGAGAGGCGGTCGTTCTCGTACTTGACCTGGTTGATGAACAGGCTTTCCGCCAGATAGGCACGGCGTTCCTCGTCGGTCATCTGATCGATGAGGTGCGCAATCTCCCGGGTCATGGCTTCGTAGCTGGTGCCGAGGTCGCTGACGGTCACTTCATGGAACAGCGTTTCCAGGACGGCGAGCAGGTCGCCGTCCAGCAGGATGACCCGTCCGGTGGTGGTGGTGATCTGGCGCATGGCTCACTCCCCGAAGCTGGCCACGGCGCGGGCCTCGTCCGGATACATCTTCAGGAACGCGTGCGACCCGGTCATCGTCAGCATGGTCTCGACGCGCTTCTGCACGCCCGAGAGGCGCAGCCGCCCTCCCACCGCAGTGGCCTGGCGGTAGGCGTCCATCAGACATCCGATGGTGGCCGAGTCGACATAGCCCACCTGCGACAGGTCGAGCACCACCTTGCGGTGCCCGTCGGCAAAGAGCGCGTCGATGGCCGCCGAGAAGTCCTGCAGCAGCGGATACATGAGGCGCGATTCGCCGACACGGAGAATGGCGACGTCGTTCACGTGATCGGTGGTCAGCGTCATGGGCGGGCTCCCTCGAGGTCGTGGCGGTACTGGCGGACGAGCCGGACCAGCTCGGTCCGGCCGCGGTTGATGCGCGACTTGACGGTGCCCTCGGGCACGCGCAGCCGCTCGGCAATCTCCTGGTAGGACAGGTCCTGCAGGTCGCGCATGGTCACCGCCGTCTTCAGCGGCTCGGGCAGGGCCGCCAGCGCGCGGCGCAGCAGCACGGCCTGTCCCTGCTGCTCGACCAGCGCATCGGCCGCCGGGCCATCGGCCACCGGCGACAGGTCGTCGGCGTTGATGTCGCGGTTGATGGTCTCGCGTTCCTTGCGCACGCTGCGGTAGTGATCGATGCACATGTTCCGCGAGACGCTGATGAGCCAGGTCTGGAAGTTGGCGCGGCGGTCGAAGGTGTGCAGGGCCCGGAAGACCTTGATGAAGATGTCCTGGGTGAGGTCTTCGGCTTCCTCGTGGTTGCCGGTGAACTTGTAGGCCACGCTGTAGATGCGGCGTCGATACTGCCGCACGATGTCGGCCCACGCATCCTGGTCGCCCGCCAGGCACCGCTGGATCAGCGTGTCGATGGCGTCGGTCGGTTCGCTCACGTCTGGGTCCGCGGGCAGAATACCACGCCGGTCGGGGCCTCCGGTCGCGGAGGGGGCCGTCCGCCCCCGTGCCGCGCTATGATCGCAGGTCCATGCACGCCGCGCCCGCTCTCGACCCTGCTGCCACCCGCGCAGGCATGCTCGAGGCCATCGCCCGACAGGTCGACACCCCGGCCTATGTGTACGACGGCGAGGCCATCGACCATGCCTACCGCCGCCTCGAGGCGGCCTTCGGCGATGCCCCGCACGCCATCCACTACGCCATGAAGGCCAACTCGGCCCTCGCGATCGTGCGCCGCCTGCAGGCGCTCGGCAGCGGCTTCGATGCCAATTCCCTGGGGGAAGTCGATGTGGCGCTGCGCTGCGGGGCCGTGCCCCGGCAGATCGTGCTGACCGGCGTCGGCAAGCGCAGCGATGATCTCGACCGTGCCGTCACGCTCGATCTGCAGGCCATCAACGTCGAGTCACCCGGCGAGCTCGATCGGCTGGCCCGGCTCGCGGCCGACCGCGGCACCGTGGCCCGCGTCGCCCTGCGCGTCAATCCCGACATCGACGCCCAGAGCCATCCGCACATTTCCACCGGGCTGCGCTCGAACAAATTCGGCGTGCCGATCGACGAGGCGCGGGCGCTCTTCCGCGCCATCCAGGCACGACCCTCGCTGGCTCCGATCGGCATTCACATTCATATCGGGTCGCAGATCACCGTCCTCGATCCGCTCGAGCGCGCCGCCGAGGCGGCGACGGCCCTCGCCCGCGCGCTGCGCGATGATGGCATCGCGATTGAGCACCTCGACTTCGGGGGCGGGCTGGGCATTGCGTACGACGGCGGAGCGCCGCCCTCGCCCGAGGCGTATGTGCAGCGACTCACGCGTGCGGCAGGTGACATCGGCATCACGCTCGCCATCGAGCCGGGACGCGTCATCGTGGGGGCGGCCGGCGTGCTGCTGACCCGCGTCGTCGACATCAAGCAGTTTCCCGGCGCCCGCCGCTTTGTGGTGCTCGATGCCGGCATGACCGAACTGATGCGCCCGGCCCTCTACAGCGCCTTCCACCGCATCGAGCCGGTGCGGCCGCGCGACGGCGCGCCCGAGGCTGGTGACATCGTCGGGCCCATCTGCGAGAGCACCGATGCCTTTGCCCGCGACCGCCTGCTGCCGCCTGTCGAAGTGGGTGACCTCATCGCCATCCGCGATGCGGGTGCCTACGGCGCCGTGATGGGGTCGACCTACCTGCGGCGCCCTCTGGCGCCGGAAGTGCTCATCGAGGATGGCAGCTGGCGCGTCATTCGGCGCCGACAGACGCTGGACGACCTCCTCTCCCTGGAAGTGTAGGGACGACCATGACCACGCCGATGCGCGGATATGTGGTGGCCTTCGAAGGCCTCGATCAGAGTGGGAAGCAGACCCAGGCCGAGCGGCTGGCGGCCCAGCTGCGTGCGCAGGGGCGACAGGTCGAGTTCCTGTCATTCCCCGAATACCCGACGGCGATCGGCCAGGAAATCGGCCGGGCGCTGGCGGGCGACCGCGAGTATGCGGCCGACACGCTGCAACTGCTGTATGTCGCCAACCGTTTCGAGTTCCGTCCGCTCATGGAAGGCTGGCTGGCTGCAGGAGCTGTGATCATCTGCGACCGCTACACGGCGTCGAGCATCGCGTACGGCGAGGCGCAGGGGTTGTCGTCGGCCTGGCTGCAGGCCGTGCAGCAGCCGCTGCCGCCGGCCGACATCACGCTGCTGCTCGACATTCCCCCGGATGTATCGCTGCAGCGCAAGCAGGCGGCGCGCGATCGCTTCGAGCGGGACCTGCCGCTGCTGGCGCGCGTGCGCGACAGCTATCGCCGGCAGTCGCACCAGCCCGGCTGGGTGCTCATCGACGGGCAGCAGACGCCTGAGGCCGTGGCGGCTGCGGTGCAGGCCGCCGTGCGAGGTCCGCTCGGGCTGCCGTCAGCGCCGTCACGCTGACAGCCCCCGCCGCACGCAGCACGTCGGCACACGCTCCCAGCGTCGCGCCGGTCGTCGCCACGTCATCCACCAGGACGAGGCGGGCGCCGGCGAGCAGCGGCGCCGTCGGGTCGGCCGTCCCGTGCCGATGACGCTGCCACCGGCGACAGGCGCGTTCGTCGAGGGCGAAGGCCCCGCGCACGTTCGTGCGCCGAGCGTCGCCGCGCAGCCGCACCTGCGGCGTGCGGGCCCCGGGACGGCGCAGCAGGTGCACCCTCGGAGGCCCGAGGTGCCTGGCGAGATCATCGGCCTGGTTGAATCCGCGCCGGAAGCCCCGCCACCAGTGCGTCGGGACGGGCACCACCGCATCGGCTCTGTCGAGCAGTGACTGGCCGGCCGTGGCCATCAGCTGAGCGAGGGGCGCCGCCACCGACCGCCGCCGGTCGTACTTGAGACAGCGCACCAACCGGCGCAGCGTGGCGCGATGGGGGCCGGCACTGACCAGCGCCTCGAGCGATGGCACGACATCGTGGGCCGATCGTTCGTCTGGGCTGAACAGGGCGACGCCTGCCCAGCAGTCCGGGCAGACGGCTGAGGCCAGCGGCTGAGGGTTGACCTGGTGACACACCGCGCAGGGCGGTTCGACCATCGCGCACAGGATCGCCTCGATGAGGCGCCTGGGTGTCATGGACGGGGCTCCGGGGCCCCGTGTGGCCGGGGCCGACTACTCGCCGGCCTCGATGTCCTCGAGGTCCTGGTCTGCGGCCGCGGGACGCTCGGGGTCGGGCACGGCGTAGGGAACGGCGGTGGCCCACAGGCGCTCGAGGCCGTAGAACCCACGGGCCGCCGGTGAGAAGACATGCACGACCATGTCGAAGTAATCGAGCAGAATCCAGTCGGCCTTAGCCTGGCCTTCAATGGCGGACGGCCGCATGCCGGCCTGCTTGAGGTCGTGTTCGATCGCATCGGCGATGGCCTGCACCTGCCGCGGATTGGCACCGGTGGCGATCACGAAAAAGTCGGTGAACGCATCGCTGCGGCGCAGGTCGAGCACCACGAGGTCGCGTGCCAGCTTGTCCTGCGCGGCGGCAATGGCCAACTGCACCATCTTCGGCCACCGGGGGCGGCGAGCCTTCGGGGCGGCGGCCTTCTTCGTGGCGGTGGCGACGTTCTTCGTGGTGGCGGTCTTCTTCGCCACAGACTTCCGGGCGCGTGGGCGCGGGGTACGCGTGTCACTCATGCAAACAGCACTCCACTGAAGCGGTCAGACATACAGCCGATGGTCTGCAATGTATCGCGCGACCACATCGGGCACCAAGCCATCCGGGGCGTGGCCCTCCGCCACCAGGCGCCTGATCTGGCTCGACGACACGGCGGGCGTCGTGGCCGTCAGCAGGAAGACGGCCGGGGTGGCCGGGTCGGCGGGGCGCGAGTCGGGCATGCAGCGAATCATGCGGCCGGCCAGCTGCGGCACGCGCCGGTCAAGCTGGTCGACGGGATGGCCGGGGCGGGCCACCACCACGAAATGCGCCAGATCCAGAACGGCAGGGAAGCGGTGCCAGCTGGCAATTTCGGCAAAGGCATCAGCGCCAAGAATGAAGAAAAACTTCGTCCAGGGCGAGGCTGCCTGGAGGGCTTCGAGCGTGTCGGCGGTGTAGGTGCGGCCCGCGCGGCGCAGCTCGAGGTCGGAGACCTGCCAGCCGAGGGCCTGCACCGCCAGCGTGGCCATGGCCAGGCGGTCATCGGCCGAGGCCCGTGGACCGGCGGGGCGATGGGGCGGTGTGCCGCTTGGCATGACCACGACGTGGCTGAGCCGGAAGACCGCCTGCGCCAGGCGGCCGATCTCGAGATGTCCCAGGTGAATGGGGTCGAACGTGCCCCCGAGGATGCCGACGCGGTCGGTCGCGGTCAATGCGACTCGTCTCCGGACGGCCGCTCGTCCTCGTCGGCCTCGGCCAGGGCGGCCAGCCGCTCGGCCTCGCGCCCCTCCGCAATCGGCTTCCAGAGGGCCTCGAGGAGGGCCGGAACACCCTCGCCGGCCACCGCCGAGATGGCGAGAAAAGGAATCTTGAGCGCCCGCGCCCGCTTCTTGAGGGCCTCGACCCGGCTGGCATCGTCCACGGCGTCGACCTTGGTGGCGACGATCACCTGGGGGCGGGTGAGCAGCGAGGCATCGTAGAGCGACAGCTCGCGGCGAATGGTGTCGAGGTCGCTGACCGGGTCGCGTCCCGACTCGCTCGACACGTCGACGAGGTGCGCCAGCACCTTGGTGCGTTCGACATGGCGCAGGAACTGGTGACCGAGGCCGTGGCCCTCATGCGCGCCCTCGATGAGCCCCGGCACATCGGCGACCACAAAGCTGCGGTCGCCGCTGAGGGTGACGACGCCCAGGTGCGGCGTGAGGGTCGTGAACGGGTAGTTGGCGATTTTCGGCCGGGCGGCGGAGATGCGCGAGATGAGCGTGCTCTTGCCGGCGTTCGGATAGCCGACGAGGCCGACATCGGCGAGCAGCTTGAGCTTGAGGACCAGCGTGCGTTCGTCGCCGGGTTCTCCGGGCTGCACCTTGCGCGGCGCCCGGTTGGTGGAGGTGACAAAGTGCGCGTTGCCGAGCCCGCCGCGGCCCCCCTTGGCCACCTGCACCTCCTGGCCAAGCTCGGTGAGATCGGCCAGCTCGTGCAGCTCGCCCGACTCCGGGTCACGGACGAGGATGGTGGTGCCCACGGGCACGGGAATGTCGAGGCGCTTGCCGTTGCGGCCGTGCCGGTTCGACCCCTCGCCGTGACCGCCGCGCTGGGCGGCGAACTCGGGGTTGAAGCGGAAGTGGACGAGGGTGTTGTGGTGGGGATCGGCGACCAGATAGACCGAGCCGCCACTGCCGCCGTCGCCGCCGTCCGGGCCCCCGCGGGGCACGAACTTTTCGCGGCGGAAGCTGAGGCATCCGCGACCACCGTCACCGGCCTTGACGTGAATTTCGGCTTCGTCGACGAACATGACCGGGCCTGCCGTGGCAGGTGGGGTGCGCGGTCAGCGCCACGCCGTCATGGCGTGGCGGACCGGCAGCAGGTGCCTCGGGCCGAGCTTACTGCTCGGCCGGGATGATGGTGATGAAGCGGCCGCGGCTGCCGTGGTCTTCGAACTTGACCGTGCCGGCGACCTTGGCAAACAGCGTGTCGTCCTTGCCCATGCCGACGTTGCGGCCGGGCTTGAACTTGCGTCCGCGCTGGCGGACCAGAATCGACCCGCCGGTGACGACGTTGCCGTCGAACTGCTTGACGCCGAGGCGCTGCGAGTTGGAGTCGCGCCCGTTGCGTGAGCTGCCCTGTCCCTTTTTAGTAGCCATGACCCTACGCCTGAATATCGGTGATGCGCACGCGCGTCAGCAGGCTGCGGTGGCCCTGCGTCCGACGGTACTGCTTGCGGCGCTTCTTCTTGAACACGCGAATCTTCTTCGACTTGTCGGTGCGGTCGATGACGCCGACGACCTTCGCCCCATCGACGAACGGGGCCCCGGTGACGACCTCGCCGGCATCCTTGCCGACAAGCAGCACCTGGTCGAACGAGACAGCCGCGCCGGCTTCGCCGGTATGGCCATCGACGGCGATGATCGCGCCGGGCTCGACGCGGAACTGGCGGCCGGAGGCCTTGATAATCGCAAACACGGTGATTCTCCGCTTTATGGGTGCCTCAGTCGACACGTCGAACCGGGGCAGGAATTTCAGAGTGTAGCACGGAACCGTACCGCCGGCTACCCAGTCGGAGGGTTCCCTGGACGTGGCGTCACGGGTGTGCCCGGCCCCGGCCCGTCCTCTTCCTCCTGGCCTTCCGGCCTTCTTCGGGCCTTCCGGCCGTGGCCCGTTCGTGGCCCTGGCTGGTCGCGCCGTCCCTGGTCCACCGGTTCCGCGGCCGTCCTCCCGGCTGCCTCGCCCCCCGCGTCCCGTGTGCCGGGCCTCACGGCTGCCCTGGCTCCCGTGGGGCGACGCCGGGGCGGCGCGCTACTTGAGCAGCACCCGGTTGCCCCGCACTTTCTGCGCCGTCAGCGTGTTGAGGACGCTCGGAATCAGCCGGTCCATCAGTTCGAAGTACGAGGACAGCGCCGGGGTCTGCTGGTTCGAGTTGTACAGCACTTCCTCGCGGAACGACTCGCTGTAGACCTGCTCACCCGTTGCGCCATCGATGAACACGAACGTGGGGCGCAGCACGAAGCCCTTGCGCTCCATGTAGCTGCGCACCGGCACGACCTGCCGCCGACCGAACTGGTCGTATGACTCCTGTTCGCGCTGGACGAAGCCCGAGCGCTCCTGGGGCAGGAAGACAACCGTACCGGTCAGGATGAGCGGGGACTCGAGCTCGGCCCCGACCGACTTCCAGTACTCGGTGTCGGAAAACACCTTGGCGTAGGGCTCGAGGTCGGCCTCGGTCTGGGCCACGGGAATCGGGCCGGCGTCGGGACCGGCAAGCTCCTGCGCCTTTTCGGCCAGCGGCACCGCATCGGCATCGAGCACGCGCAGCACGTTTTGGTTACGCAGCTGGTTCCGCAGCAGGCGGACCGTTTCCATGCTGGCGTCGAGGTCGTCATTCGGGCTGGCCACGAAGCCTGCCACGTAGATGCGCTGGTATTTGGAAATATCGAGCTTGGCCGAGACCGGGGCCTGAATGACCACCTCGTAGACGGTGGTGCTGCAGGCCGACAGCGTCAGTCCCAGCAGGGCCGCCAGAGCCACCGCGGCACTAGGGCGTCGGGCGTGAGCGGGCCGTGCGTTCATTGAGTTCCTTGAACAGCTCGATGTTCTGCCGGATGAAGGTGTTGTCGGGCGCCAGCTGCAGGGCGCGGTCGTAGGCGGCCTTTGCCTTGTCCATCTGGCCCAGTTGCTCGTAGCCGATGGCGAGGTTGTTGAACGCCTGCGCGTAAGTGGGGTCGAGCTGCGTCGCCCGCTCCCAGCGGTAGACCGCCTCTTTCCACAGGCCCTTCTGCGCGACCTCGATGCCGAACTGCACCTGCTGTTCGGCGTCGCCGCGCTGCGCCGACACGGGCAGCGCCCAGAGCAGCATCGCCAGCAGGCTGGCCGCCATTCGCAAGTGCATCACAGTCCCTGACGACACTATAGTCATCGCCTCGTGGAGGCATCAAGCGATTTGACGTGTGCGGCGCCGCGAATCGCGATAGTCTGGTTTCGGTCAGGGGCACCGCGCCTTACAGGAGTGGTGATGACCCCCATCGCAGTGCCGCGCGCCGATGCGCGGTTTCCCGAACGGTTACGACATATCCCGGATGCCCCGGTGTCACTGTGGTGCGCGGGCGATCCGGCCTGCCTCCCCCCGCTGGATCGGCCGTCGATGGCGGTCGTTGGCACGCGCGCGGCGACGCGCGATGCCCTCGAGCAGGCGCGTGAGGTGGCCGATCGCCTGGCCCGGCAGGGGGTCGTCATTGTCAGCGGCCTGGCCCGGGGCATCGATGCGGTTGCGCACGAGGCCGCGCTCGAGGCCGGGGGCGTTACCGTGGCCGTGCTCGGTTCGGGCCTCGACGCAGTCTACCCGCCCGAGCACCGCGACCTGGCACGGCGCATCGGCGAGCGCGGCGCGGTGCTGTCCGAATATCCGCCGGACACCCCGCCCCGCCTGTGGATGTTCCCGAGGCGCAACCGCCTGGTGGCCGGACTGGCCGATGTGGTGCTGGTCGTCGAGGCGCCCGAGCGCAGCGGGGCGCTCATCACGGCCGGGGCCGCCGCTGACCAGGGCAAGGACGTCCTAGTCATGCCGGGCCGGCCGGCTGGCGGACGCAACCGGGGCGGGCACCTGCTCATCCGCGACGGGGCGCGCCTGGTCGACGGCGTCGAAGACATTGTCGCCGACGCCGGCTGGCAGCTCGGCACCCTGCTGCCCGGCCGGGGGGCAGCCGGCGAGGTGCCCGAGTTTTCGCTCGACGAATTCACCCGGCTGGCCGGAGTGACGGTACCCGAGGCGCTGGCCCGCCTGCTCGAGCTGGAACTGGCCGGCGAGGTCACCCGGATCGGGGCCAGCCGGTTCCGGGGGCGCCCCGGGCGCATGCTAACGTAGGGGCCACGTTGCCCATGGCCAGACCGCTCATCATCGTTGAATCACCCGCCAAGGCCCGGACGCTGACCCGGTATCTCGGGTCGCAGTACCGGGTCGAGGCCAGCTACGGTCACGTCCGCGATCTGCCCGAGTCGGCTGCCGAGGTGCCGGCGCAGATCAGGGGCGAGACGTGGGGGCGGCTGGGGGTCGACACCGACGGCGATTTCACGCCCTACTACGTGGTGCCGGCCGACAAGCGCAAGTACGTGGCGGCACTGAAGGCGGCGGTCAAGGATGCCTCGGAAGTGATTCTGGCCACCGACCCCGACCGCGAGGGCGAGTCGATCAGCTGGCACCTCAAGGAGGTGCTCAAGCCGAAGGTCAAGACGCGCCGCATCGTCTTCCATGAAATCACCGAAGATGCCATCAAGAAGGCTCTGCGCGAGAAGCCGGCCGACGTGGACGAGCATCTCGTGCGGGCGCAGGAAAGCCGGCGCATCCTCGACCGGCTCTACGGCTACACGATTTCCCCGGTGCTGTGGAAGAAGGTCCAGACCGGCCTCAGCGCCGGGCGCGTCCAGAGCGTCGCCGTCCGCATCATCGTCGAGCGTGAGGAAGAGCGGATGGCCTTCCGCTCGGCGACCTACTGGGATGTGGCGGCGGCGGTGCGGGCCGAGGGGCGTGAGTTCACCGCCACGCTGGTGCGGCTGTCCGGCGAGCGGCTGGCGACGGGGAAGGATTTCAGCAGCACGGGCCAGCTGACCAGTGGCAAGGTGCGGCACCTGGCCACCGAGGCCGAGGCCGCGCGGGTGCGCGAAGGGCTGATGCGCGGGCTGCCGTGGACGGTGACGGGTGTCGAAGAGAAGCCCTATGCCCAGCGGCCGGCGCCGCCCTTCACCACGTCGACCCTGCAGCAGGATGCCAACCGCAAGTTCGGCTTCTCGGCCGAGCGGACGATGCAGGTGGCCCAGCGCCTGTTCCAGGGCGTCGACATCGGGGGCGGCGAACTGGACGGCCTGATCTCGTATCACCGCACCGACTCGACCACGCTCAGCGACAAGGCCCTGACCGAGGCGGCACAGGCGGTGCGCGCCATGTACGGCGCCGACTATCACAAGGGGCCCCGGCAGTACTCGACCAAGGTCAGGAATGCGCAGGAAGCGCACGAGGCCATCAGGCCCACCGATTTCCGACGCACGCCGCAGTCACTCGAGCGGGTGCTCGAGTCTGACGAGCTGCGCATCTACGACCTCATCTGGAAGCGTGCCATTGCGTCGCAGATGGCCGACGCGCGCCTGCTGCGCACCAGCGTCGAAATCACCGGCCGGCTGACCGGCGGGGAAGAGGCGGTGCTGACCGCCAGCGGCAAGGCCATCGAGTTTGCCGGCTACCTGCGCGCCTATGTGGAAGGCAGCGACGATCCGTCGGCCGAGCTGGACGAGCAGGAGACGCTGCTGCCCAAGCTGTCCGTGGGCGATCGCATCGAGGCCCCCGACCAGATCGATGCCCCGCGCATCGCCGTGCGCGTCGAGGCGCAGCACCACGAAACCTCGCCGCCGCCGCGCTACACGGAAGCGTCGCTGGTGAAGAAACTCGAAGAGGAAGGAATCGGGCGCCCTTCCACCTACGCGGCGACGGTCACCACCATCCAGCGGCGTGGCTACGTGACGCGGCAGGGCAAGGCGCTCGTGCCGAGCTTCACGGCGTTTGCGGTGACGCGGCTGATGCGCGATCACTTTGCCGACTATGTCGACGTGTCATTCACGGCCGAGCTCGAGGAAGTGCTCGACAGCATCGCCAATGGCGAGCGCGACTGGCTCGATTTCATCCGCACCTTCTACCGCGGCGACCGCAAGCACAAGGGCCTCGAGCACCTGGTCGAGGACAAGGGGCGCGCCATCGAGTATCCGGTGATCGAAGTCGGCCCCGACCCCGAGACGGGGCAGGCGATCCGCGTGCGCATCGGCCGCTACGGTCCGTTCCTGCAGATGGGCGAGTCGAGCGAGGATGGCCCGCGGGCCTCGCTGCCCGACGACCTGGCACCAGCCGACCTGAACGTCGAGAAGGCCGTGGCCCTCCTGAAGGCCAAGGCGCAGGGACCGCAATCACTGGGCACCGACCCGCAGACCGGGCTGCCCGTGTACGTGCTGTTCGGGCGATTCGGCGCGTACGTGCAACTGGGCGAGACGCCCGCCGAGAAGGACGCGGAGAAGCCCCGCCGGGCCTCGCTCGACCGGGGACAGACCCCCGACACCATCACCCTCGATGAGGCCCTCAAGCTGCTGTCACTGCCGCGCACGCTCGGTGCCGGTCCCGATGGCGAGCCGATTCAGGTCAACCGCGGGCGGTTTGGCCCCTACGTGAAGCACGGCGACGACTTCCGCTCGCTCGATGCCACTGACGATGTGTATACCGTTACGCTCGAGCGTGCACTGGCCCTGCTGGCGCAGCCGAAGCGCGGGCGCGCACAGCGCGGGGCACCGAAGGAACTGCGGGCGCTCGGCGCCCATCCGCGATCGGGCGAGACGGTGCGCATGCTCGAGGGACGCTATGGGCCGTATGTGAGCGACGGCACCACCAATGCCTCGGTGCCGAAGGGCACGGCCACCGAGTCGGTCACCCTGGTGCAGGCCGTGGCCCTGCTCGACGCCCGCGAAGGCGGTGCCCCATCGGGCGGCCGGAAGCGCACGGCGTCGAAGAAGGCGGCCCCGGCCCGCGCGGCGAAGCGCGCGGCTCCTGCCCGTGCGGCAGCGGCGAAGGCGGCACCGGCGGCCCGGGTCTCGAAGGCGGCGAAGAAAACGGGGACGTCCCGTGCGCGGAAGGCGGCGGGCCGGCGCAAGGCATGATGCACATCATTGGTGGAGGGCTGGCGGGCTGCGAGGCCGCGTGGCAGGCCGCTGCGCTGGGCGTGGATGTCGTGCTGCACGAGATGCGCCCGGTGCGGGCGACGGCGGTGCACCAGACCGATGGGCTCGCCGAGCTGGTCTGCAGCAACTCGTTCCGGGGCGACAAGCTCGACAACGCCGTGGGGCTGCTCAAGGAGGAGATGCGCCGGCTCGGCTCGCTCGTCATGCGATCGGCTGACCGTGCGCGCGTGCCGGCCGGTGCGGCGCTGGCGGTCGACCGCCATGTGTTTTCCGAGGAAATGACGCGGGCCGTCTCGTCGCATCCACGCATCACCGTCGTGCGTGACGAAGTCACGCGGGTGCCGGGCCCCGAGTGGTCGCCGGTCATCATCGCCACCGGTCCGCTGACGTCCGACGACCTGTCGGCAGACATCCAGCGGATGGTGGGCGCCGAGCACCTGTCGTTCTACGACGCCATCAGCCCAATTGTGCTGGCCGAGTCGATTGACATGTCGAAGGTGTTCCGGGCGTCGCGGTGGGATCGGAATGTGTGGCGCCCGTCCGAGGACGGCAGCGGCACGCTGGTGCCCCCGGCTCCGTCCGATGCCCCCGAGGGCGACTATCTCAACTGCCCGATGACGCGCGACGAGTACGACGCGTTCTACGACGCGCTCGTGGCCGCCGAGTCGGCCACCGTGCACGACCTCGATACGGCCACATTCTTCGAAGGGTGCCTGCCCATCGAGGTGATGGCGCATCGCGGGCGCCACACGCTGCGCTTCGGCCCCATGAAGCCGGTGGGCCTGACCAACCCGAAGACGGGGCGCTTCCCGTATGCCGTCGTGCAACTGCGGCAGGACACCCTGGCGGGCGATCACTTCAGCCTCGTGGGCTTCCAGACGCAGGTCAAGTGGGGCGAACAGGCACGCATCCTGCGGATGATCCCCGGGCTCGAGCAGGCCGAATTCGTGCGGTTCGGCATGGTGCACCGGAACACCTACATCTGCGGGCCGCGGGTGCTGCGGCCCACGTGGCAGACGCGGATGCGCGACGATCTGTTCTTCGCCGGGCAGGTGTCGGGCGTCGAAGGGTATGTCGAGTCGGCGGCCTCGGGCCTGCTCGCCGGCATCAACGCGGCACGCCTCGTGCTGGGGCAGCCGCCGCAGGTGCTGCCGCGGACGACGGCGATCGGGGCGCTGGCGCACTACGTGTCGCATGCCGACCCCGACCACTATCAGCCGACCAACATCACGCACGGCATCATGGAACCGCTGCCGCAGCCGCCGCGTGACAAGGCCCGCCGCAAGGCGCTCATCGCCGAACGCGCGCTGACCGACCTCGAGGCCGGCAAGCGCCCCGACGCACTGGCCGTCGCCGGCGCGTAACGGGCATGGCCGCACGTCGACCCGCGCCGCGTGCATCCGGGCGTCGACGGCCCCTCGCGGGCAGCGAGGAGCCCCCGGCGCACCTGCGTGAGCATCTGCGGGCGTTCCTGGCCTACCTCGAGCTGAACCTCAACATGTCGCCGCACACCGTGCGGGCCTATGACGCCGATGTCGGACAGTATCTGGCGTGGGTGGCGTCGGCGCGCGCTCTTCGGGTGTCGCAGCTGTCGCCGCAGGTGCTCGACGCCGACAGCGTGCGCGGCTGGCTGGCCTCGCTGAACCACGACGGCCAGGCCCGCGCCAGCGTGGCCCGGAAGCTCTCAGCGGTACGGGCGTTCATGCGCCACCTCCGTCGCGAGGCCGTGGTCGAGGCCGATCCCACCCAGGCGGCCGTGGCGCCGCGCCTCGACCGCACCATTCCCGTGCACCTGTCGGAAACCGAAATGGCGGCACTGCTCGATGGCATCGATGCGTCGACGCCGGCCGGCGCACGGGACCGCGCGCTGTTCGAGCTGTGCTACGCCTCGGGGCTGCGTCTGAGCGAGCTGGTGGGCATCGACCTCGATGACATCGACCTCAGCGCGCGCCTCGTGCGGGTGCTCGGCAAGGGTGGCAAGGAGCGGGTCGTGCCGTTCAACCAGTCGACGGTGCAGGCCATCAGGGCGTGGCTGCCGGGCCGGGCGTCGCTGCTCGCGGCGGCGCGCCTGCGGCCGGCACCCGTCCCCGCGGCTGAGGCGCGGGCGGGGCGCCGGCGTGGGCGAGTCCCTGAACCGCTATTCATCAACCAGCGGGGCGGCCGGCTGACCGGGCGCAGCGTCGATCGGTTGCTGCGCGTGTATGTCAGCCGCGTCAGCACGCGCATGGGCGTGAGTCCGCATGCGCTGCGGCATTCCTTCGCCACGCACCTGCTGCAGCGGGGCGCTGACCTGCGCGGCATCCAGGAACTGCTCGGGCATGCGCGGCTCAGCACCACCGAGCGCTACACCCACCTGAACACGGCCGAGTTGCAGGCGGTGTACCGGCAGGCGCATCCGCGCGCGCGGCTCAGCGGGGCACCGGATCCGCCGACGCCTCGAGCTCGGTCGTCAGCATCTCCCACTGACCCAGCAGGTCGCCCACCGTCCACATGAGGGACTGGTGCTCGTCGGTGGCGGCGCGGGCGGCCGCCGGGTCGGCGTAGAAGGCCGGCTCGGCCATCTGCGCCTCGAGGGCCTTGATACGTGTTTCAGCCTCGGCGATGCGGGTCTCGAGTTCGGCGATGCGGGCGGCCAGGGCCTTGCGTGCGCGGTCGTGCCGCCGCTGTTCGGCCTCGTCGCGCTTCCTGGCGGCGTAGTCGCGCGACGCGGCGGCCGCCGGTGCGGCTGTGGCCGAGGCCGATGCGGCCGGCGCGCCCGCGCGGCGCGGCGCCGGGGGCGCGGCTGCCTCGGGGGCGGGACGTTCCGAGCGCTGCTGCTGGCGCCACAGGTATGCCTCGTAGTTCCCGGGATACATGACCGCCTCGCCGCCGCCGACGTCGATGATTTTCGTGGCCAGTCGGTCGACGAAATAGCGATCGTGCGAGACGAAGATCAGTGTGCCGCCGTAGTCTTCGAGGGCCTCGAGGAGCACGTCCTTCGAGTCGAGGTCGAGGTGGTTGGTGGGTTCGTCGAGCAGCAGCGTGTTCGACGGGTGCAGCAGCATGCGGGCCACGGCCAGCCGCGTGCGCTCGCCGCCCGACAGCACGCCGGCCTTCTTGAAAATGTCGTCGCCCGAAAACAGGAACCCGCCGAGGATATTGCGGATGGCCGGAATCATCGCGTGGGGCGAGCCGTCGGCCAGCGTTTCATGGACGGTCAGTACCGGGTTGAGGCGTGTGGCTTCGTCCTGGGCGAAATACTGCATCACCACATCGTGGCCCTGCACGCACTCTCCGCTGTCGGGGGCCTCGGCGCCCGACAGCAGGCGCATCAGGGTCGACTTGCCGGCCCCGTTGTGGCCCACGAGCGCGATGCGGTCCCCGCGCTCGATGTGCAGCGAGACGTCCCGCAGCACGACCTTGTCGCCGTAGGCCTTGCGCGCATGCGCGAGCGTCATCACCGTGCGACCACTCTTGCCGGCGGGCGGGAACTGGAACCGGATGCGCTTGCGCTCGGGCGGCAAGTCGATGGGCTCGATCTTCTCGAGCATCTTGATGCGGCTCTGCACCTGCGCGGCCTTGGTGGCCTGGTAGCGGAACCGATCGATGAACGCCTGGACACGAGCGACGTCCTCGTCCTGGCGCCGCTTGGCCTCGCGCAGCCGTTCGAGGCGTGCGTCGCGCTCCTCGAGGTAGCGCGAGTAGTTGCAGTGGTAGTCGGTGATCGTCTTCAGCGAGAGGTCGGCGATGCGGGTGACCACCGCATCGAGGAAATAGCGGTCGTGCGACACCACGACGACGGCGCGCGGATAGGACTGCAGGAAGGTCTCGAGCCAGTTGCGGGCCTCGAGGTCGAGGTGGTTGGTGGGTTCGTCGAGCAGCAGCAGGTCCGGGGCACTCAGCAGCAGCTTGGCCAGGGCCAGCCGCATCTGCCAGCCCCCGGACAGGTGCTCGGCCATGTCGCCAAAGGTCGACGCGGGAAATCCGAGGCCGGCGAGCACCGTGCCGACCTTCTGGTCGAGCTGATAGCCGTCGGCCAGGCGGAAGCGCTCCTGCACGTCGGCGTAGCGCGTGAGCAGGGCCTCGTGGCGGTCGTCGCCGACGCCGGGGTCGGCCAGCTGGCTCTCGATGTGCAGCAGCTCGGCCCGCATGTCGAGCAGGGGTTTCAGGGCCTGGCTGGCCTCGTCGGCAATGGTGCGGCCCCGGTGCGACAGGCCATCCTGGGGCAGGTAGCCCAGAGTGAGCCCGCCGGGGCGCTGCACCTGGCCGGCATCGGGCTCGTCGAGCCCGGCCAGCATCTTGAGCAGGGTGGTCTTGCCGGCGCCGTTCGGGCCGCACAGGCCCACCCGGTCGCGGTCACCGATCTGCCAGGTGACCTCGTGCAGCAGGACGCGATCGCCGAAGGCCTTGGTGAGTGCCTGAAGTTGCAGCACTAGTCGCCGATGGCTCGGGCCGTGGCAGCCAGCACCTGCGGCGCCCGGAAGGGCTTGGTCAGGTAGCCGGTGACTCCGAGATTGACGGCTTCGATGGCGCTCTGCTCGGACGAGTAGCCGGTGATGATGAGCACGGGCATGCTCGCGGCGAGATGCCGCGCTTCGCGGATGAGCGACAGGCCGTCGACGTTCGGCATCTTGAGGTCGCTGATGAGCAGGTCGTACTGCTGCTGGCGCAGCCGTTCGATGCCCATGCGGCCATCCGGCGCGGTTTCCACATCGTATTCGGCCATGGCGAGCATCTTCGACAGCAGCTCCCGGATGCTCTCCTCATCGTCGACGACGAGGACGCGGGGACGACCGACGCCCTGCGGGCGGGCGGCGACGGTGTCGAGGGGCTTCTGGCCGATCGGGGCGCGGTTGCGGCGCTCGGCGTTCAGCCATGCATCGATGTCACCCTTCCGAAAGCGCCACTGCCGTCCCACGCGCACCGCGGGAATCTTGCCGGCCTTGATGAGCCGGTAGACCGTACGCAGGTTGACCTGCAGATAGGCGAGCACCTCGTCTGTGGTCATAATGACCTCAGACTGTGACGGGTTGGTGGACATTGAGCGCCTCCCTAAGGCGCCATTCTAACGAAAACGGGGGCGCCTGACGCCCCGGGGAACGTCCGGGCCCGACTTTTTGCGGCCGACTGTCGTCTGAGGAGGTGGACGCCGACGCATGGGAACCGCCGCTGTGGCTGAACTGACCTGGACAGACGAAGAACTGGTGGCCCGCTCGGTGGCGGGAGACCACGACAGCTTCAACCAGCTGATTCGGCGCTGGGAGCGTCCCATTTATGCCCTGGCGTTCCGGGTGCTTGGTCGCGAAGACGACGCCCGCGATGTCTGCCAGGAGGCCTTCCTCCGGGCGTTCCGGGCGCTGCCGGGGTTCAAGGGAGACGCCAAGTTCTCATCGTGGCTCTACCGCATCACCCTCAACCTGTGCCGCGACTGGCTGCGCCGCAAGAAGCGCACGCCGGTGGTGCAGGCACCCGAAGGCGTCGACCTGGTGGAACTGGCGGCCGCGCAGGGCCCGGCGGAATCCATTGAAGACCTGGTGGCCCGCAAGCAGTTGAGCGCGGCGGTGGCAGAGGCCATGGCGTCGCTGCCGGACGAGCAGCGGACGGCCATCGTGCTCAAGGAGTTTCACGGGCTGACGTTCCAGGAAATCGCGGACCTGCAGCAGATTCCCCTCAGTACGGTGAAGACCCGGCTCTACCAGGGCCTCAGCGTGCTCCGGCGCACGCTGGATGTGAAGAGGATGTCATGAACGAGCGCGTGTGTGCCGAGCACGGAGTGCTCATCGCGTATCTCTACGACGAACTGCCCGTGGCCGAGCGCCGGGCCTTCGAGCAACACCTGCAGCAGTGCCCTGCGTGTGCCGAGACGCTGGCGGGCTTTGGCCAGGTGCGCGAGGGCCTTGGGGCCTGGATGCCGCCCGACATTGCCCTCGAGGTGGACGTCGTGCACGGGGCGGGACCGCGTGCGGCCACGACAGCCGGGTGGGCCGCCGGCGGCGCTGACAGCGACCGGGTGGCGGCGCGGCGAGCCGAGTGGCTGCCGTGGGTTCGCGGGGCGGCGGCCGCCCTGCTGGTGGGAATCGGGGTGGCTGCGGCCAACCTGCACGTGACGGTTGGACAGGGGTCCGTCACCCTGTCGACCGGATGGCTGGCGCCAGCGCCGGCGGCGTCGGGAGCTGCCTCCCCCCCGCCGCCGTCGACGGTGGTGCCGCCAGTCGCCGACCCCGGGGGCGAGCCCGAGTGGCGCACGGCGCTGACCCGCCTCGAGTCGTCGCTGCGCGAGGACCTGGCGGCGGCGCGGACGGCGGCACCGGCCGCGCCAGCCGCGCGTGCGGCAGACCCGACGGCCCGTGACCTGTCGCTCGAACGGGTGCGGGCCCTCATTGCCGAAAGTGAACAGCGGCAGCAGCGGGAGCTGGCCCTGCGGCTCACTCAGTTCGGCCGCGACTTCGATCAGCAGCGGCGCACCGACCTCGTGCGCATCAATCAGGGCTTCGGCCAGTTCGAGGGGCGGACAGGCGCCGAGATTGCCCGGCAGCGCCAGATGCTCGACTACATCATGCGCGTTTCGGCGCCGCCACCTCAGCACTAATCGTTATGAACAAGACAGGAACATGCATGTCGTTTATGGGCCCGTTCCGGCCTGGCCGCGACCGCCTGCTGCCCGGGCTCCTCCTGGCGCTGGTGCTTGCGCCGGTAATGGCCGGGGCGCAGCCGACAGGCCCGGACGCGGCTCCCGTGGGTGGGGCGCGCGCCGACCTGGCCGACCTCCGGCACCAGGTCTACGTGATGGAGGGCGCGCTCGTGCGTGCCGTCGAGTTCGGGGCCCAGAAGCTCAATCGGGAACTCCGGGCTGTGGTCCCCGACCTGTATCTGCTGAGCGGGTCGGCCCAGGCGCACGGGGTCTACCTCGAGGGCTACGGGATCTTCTTCGACGTGTCGGTGCCGATGCTGCGGCAGAGCATGGCGTGGGGACTGCGGATGATGCTGCAGCAGGACGATGCGACCACGCGGCAGGCGATTGCGGTGCTGCGTGGCCATGTGCAGCGCGAGTCTGATGCGCGCGCCCGCCAGACGCTCGAGTCGGCGCTGGCCCGGCTCGAGGCACAGGCGAACCCGCTGGGCGGCGCTGCGGCCGCCGGGCCTGCAACCGGCACGACGGCCTCCGCCCCGGCCGCGGGGCGGGGCGTGGCCTGGCCCGCGGGCCTCGGCGCGCAGGCGCCCGGACCGGCCGGGAGTGTCGAGGCGGCCCAGGCGCGGGTGCTCGATGCCGGGCGGCTCTATACCGAGTCGGTGCAGCGGGCCCTGATCGACGCCATGCTCGACTTCAGCGGACCGATGAACCTGGCCCCGGCCGAGTGGCTCACCGTGGCCGCCCGCGACAATGCCGAACGCGATGCGCTGGCCCCGCAGGACCCCTACGAATCCTCCGTGACCGTGCTCCTGCGCATCAGTGGTGCCGACCTGCGCGAGTACCGCGCGGGCGTCATTGACAAGGCGACGGCCCGGGGACGCGTGCGCATCGGCGAGTTCTAGGCGATCGGGCCCTATCGCCGGTGCCGGTCGTGTCGTAGACTTACCAGTCATGAACGTGCCCCTGCGGCGCCGCGTCGGCGGCCTGTCCCTGCTGCTGGGTCTGCTGCTCGCACTGTCGGGCTGCACCCGGAACATCGATGTCATCGCGGCGCTCGAGCCGGTCGATGTCGTCACCGGATGGTTCGACGCCGGCATTGTCGAGGGCGGCAAGAACAAGCTGGTGCCCACCGTCTCGCTCAAGCTCCGCAACCGGTCGTCCGACCCGGTGCAGCGCGTCTATGTGCAGGCTGTCTTCCGGCGGGTGGGCGAAATGGAAATGTGGGGCGAGCATTTCGGCTGGGCCATCCGCGAGCCGCTGGCGCCCGGCGGCACGACCGAGGCCCTCGTCATGCACAGCAACCTCGGCTATACCGGCGACGGGGTGGGGCGGGTGCAGATGCTGCAGCACTCGCAGTTTCTCGACGCCAAGGTTGAGGTGTATCTCCGCCAGGGATCGCAGACGCTGACCAAGCTGGCCGAGTATCCGGTGCAGCGGCAGCTGCTGCGGCCCTAGCCCGACAACGGCCATGGCGTCCGGCCCTGCCTCTGCCTCCCTCGAACGGCGCCTCGGTCCCTTCGATGCCGCCGCCGTCATCGTCTCGAACGTGATTGGTGGAGGCATCCTGTTCACCCCGCCGCAAGTGGCGGCCATGGTGCCCGACCCGTGGTGGTTTCTGGGGACCTGGCTGACCGGAGGGCTCCTAGCCTTTGCCGGGGCCATGGCCTACGCCGAACTGGCGGCCGTGCGCCCCCGGGCCGGCGGCGAATACGTCTATCTGCGCGCGGCCTTCGGCAACGTGCTGGCCTTCCTCTCGGGATGGACATCCTTTGTGGCCGGCTTTGCCGGCGCGATTGCCGCCAGCGCCTCGGTGCTGGCGTTCTACCTCAGCCGGTTCATTCCCTGGGTGGGCTCGGACGCCGTGGCGCTGCGGCTGCCGCTGCCCCTGGTCACCCTGTCGATCACCCCCCAGACGCTGACGGCGCTTGCCGCCATCTGGCTGATGGCGCTGGTGCATCGGCGCGGGGTCGGCCCGGGCCGCATTGTCAGCAACGTACTGGCGAGCCTGAAGGTCGGGGCGCTGCTGGTGTTCATCGTGCTCGGGATGGCGTGGGGCAGCGGCGATCTGGCGAACCTGCAGCCGGCCGCCCACGCGCCCATCTCGCCGGCCACGTGGCTGTTTGCGCTGATTCCAGTGATGTTCACCTACTCGGGATGGAATGCCGCCGGCTACATCGCGGAAGAGGTGCGCGAGCCCGGTCGCAATGTGCCCCGGGCCCTGGCGCTGGGCACCCTGACGGTGATTGCGATCTATGCCTGCCTCAATGCGCTCTACCTGTTCGTCTTCCCCGTGCAGACGCTGGCGGCACTGCAGGGAAGCGTGCTCGACAAGATTGCCGAATCGCTGCTCGGGGCCGCCGCTGGCGACATCATGGGGGTCGTGTCGATTGTGGGCCTGCTGGCAAGCATCAGCGCCATGACCTTTGCCGGGCCGCGCGTCTACTTCGCCATGGCCCGCGACGGCCTGTTTTTCTCGGCGGCTGCCCGCGTGCATCCTGTGCACAAGACGCCGTCGGTCGCGATCCTCTCGCAGGCGGCCTGGGCCACGCTGCTGGTGCTCAGCGGCAGTGCCGACTCGCTGACGACCTACACCGGCTTCGCCGTGGTGCTGTTTGCTGGACTCGGGGTGACGGCGCTGTTCGTCCTCCGCCGTCGCGAGCCCGACGCCCCGCGACCCTACCGGGCACTCGGCTATCCGCTGGCGCCGGCCGTCTTCACGGTGGCCAGCACGCTCATCGTGGGCAATGCCCTGTGGACCGACCTTGGCCGCCCGCTGCTCGAGGGGCGTCCTCTGGGTCCCTCGGCGGCTGGCCTGTTTGTCATCGGCCTGGGGCTGCCGCTCTACTGGTGGCTGACGCAGCGCCGCGCGGGCACATCCTCGTGAGAAACTAGTCACGCATGTCCATGCGTGTGCCATCGCCACCAGTGCGCCTCGTGCCCGGGCGCCGTGGTGTCTCTGGTGCCGCTCTGCCCATCCTGCTGCTGCTGATGGCGGCCTGTGGCCGCAAGGCCCCGCCGCTCGCCCCACTGCCGCGTCTGGCGGATGCCCCCGCCACCGTCACGGCCACGCGCATCGGGGACGATGTGCTGGTGGGGTTCACGGTGCCGTCGGCCAACCAGGGAGGCCGGACGCCGGCCGATGCGTCTCAACTCGAACTGTATGCGGTGACGGCCGCCGCACCGCCGTCGGGCCGCGACCTGACGCGGGCTGCCGTGCAGGTGACCCGGGCTCCCGTCTACGTGCCCCTGCCGCCGCTGCCAGAGCCTCTGCCCGATGCCCCTCCGGCCCCGCCGCTGCCGATACCCGAGGGCTTTGCTCAGGGGGCACGGGGTGTCCTGCGCGAGACCCTGACTCCCGCACTGCGCGAGGCGACCGTGCTGCCGGACGCGCGGCCCCTGCCAGTCGCCCCGCTGGAAGTGGAAGATGCGGACGACCCGCTGCGGGTCTCTCCCCCGGTCGCAGGGCCCTCCCCGTTCGGCCAGCTCAAGCGCCACTACTTTCTCAGGGCCACCGACGGCGGTCGGCGTCGCGGGGCCCCCAGCGCCGTCGTGTCGGTGCCGCTGCAGGAGGGCAGCGGTGCCCCGGGAGCACCAGAGGCCACGTACACCGCCTCGGCAATCACCCTGATCTGGACGGCCGCGCCGGGGGCCTGGCTGGCACCCCCGGCCAGCACCGAGAAGGTGCTGGCGGCGAAGCCGCTCGTGCCCCTGCAGCCGCCGACCGAATACTTCGTGTATGCCGTCGAGGAGACGCCGCCGGATGAGGCTCCGTGGTCCCTGCAGCTGCCGACCCCGATCAACGCCACGCCGGTGGCCACGACCGCCTTCACGGTGCCCGGGGATCTCAGCTTCGGGACAACGCGCTGCTTCGCCGTGCGAGGCGTCGACACGTTTGGCACCGCCAAGGTGCTGAGCGCCGCGTCGCCGACGGTGTGCGTCACACCGACCGACACCTTTCCGCCTGCGGCTCCGCAGCGGCTCGAGGCGATTGGCGGGGTCGGGGTCGTCAGCCTCGTCTGGGAGGCCAACGCCGAGGCCGACCTCGGCGGATACCTGGTGCTGCGTGGTGTGGAAGGCGCCGAGACGCTGACCCTGCTCACCTCCGAGCCAGTCCAGGAGACGACGTATCGCGATACCTCGGTGACGCCCGGGGTGCGCTATGACTATGCAGTGGTGGCGGTCGACCGGGCCACGCCGGCGAACCGCAGCGATCTGTCGGCCCGGGTGACCGAGGCCGCGCGAGTTCCCGAGGAGTAAACACACGATGGACCGTATCTACCGGGCAAGGCAGGGCATGGGCGGGCGGTATGTGCTCGAGCGCGACGAGACGTTTTACTGGCTGGGTGGCGACATCTTCGGCGACTACTGGGCCGGACGGGAGGTCGATCGCGGTGAGCGGCTCGAGTGGGTGGCTCCGGTGCAGCCCTCGATCGTCGTGGCCATCGGACTCAACTACAAGGACCACGCCGCCGAGATGAACAAGAAACTGCCGGCCGAGCCGATGGTGTTCCTCAAGCCGGCGACGGCGGTCATCGGTCCCGAGGAGCCCATCCGCCTGCCCGACTGGGCCGGCCGTATCGAGCACGAAGCCGAGATGGCCGTCGTCATCGGCCGCACCGCGTCGAGGGTGAAGGCCGAGGATGCGATGCGCTACGTGCTGGGTGTCACGTGTCTCTGCGACGTCACGGCCCGGGAACTGCAGGTCAAGGACGTGCAGTATTCGCGTGCGAAGGGCTTTGACACGTTTGCGCCCATCGGGCCGTGCATTGCCGTGGGCCTCGACCCGTCGGCCCTGGCGATCGAAGGCTGGGTCAACGGCGAGCGGCGCCACGCCTCCAACACCAACCAGCTGATCTTCCCGGTGCCCCACCTCATCGAACATGTGACCCGGTTCATGACGCTGCACCCGGGAGATGTGATCACCACGGGCACGCCGTCGGGAGTGGGGCCGCTGGTGCCGGGCGACCGGATGATGGTCAAGCTCGAGGGCGTGGGGACCCTGTCCAATCCCTGTGTGGCGGGGTGAGCCCGATGTCGATGACGCCTGTCGATGACCTGCGCGAGCGCGAGCGACGCGCCGAGCAGGGCGGGGGCGCCGAGCGCCTGCAGCGGCAGCACGAGGCCGGCAAGCTCACCGCACGCGAGCGGATCGACCTGCTGTTTGATCCCGGCACCTTCGAGGAGGTCGACAAGCTGGTGACGCACCGCTGTCGCGATTTCGGCATGGAGTCGCAGGTGTTTCCCGGCGACGGGGTCATCACCGGGCACGGGCGCGTCCACGGCCGGGTGGTGTATGCCTTCGCGCAGGACTTCACCGTCTTCGGTGGTTCGCTGTCCGAGACCAACGCGGCGAAGATCTGCAAGGTGATGGACATGGCCGTGCGCAACGGCTGCCCCATCATCGGGCTCAACGACTCGGGTGGTGCACGCATTCAGGAAGGCGTGGTGTCGCTCGGCGGATACGCCGACATTTTCCTGCGCAATACACTGGCCTCGGGCGTGGTGCCGCAGATCTCGGCCATCATGGGGCCGTGCGCGGGCGGGGCCGTGTACTCGCCGGCCATCACCGACTTCACCATCATGGTGAAGGACACCAGCTACATGTTCGTCACCGGCCCCGATGTGATCCGCACGGTCACGCACGAGGATGTGACCAAGGAGGCGCTGGGCGGGGCGATGACGCACAACGCCGTGAGCGGCGTGGCGCACTTCGCGGTGACCGACGACCGCGAGTGCCTGCTCCTCATCCGCGAGCTGCTGTCGTTCCTGCCGGGCAATAACCTCGACGATGCGCCGTGCCGGTCGGGGGATGACACGGGAGACCGCGAGGACGAGTCGCTCGACACGCTGGTGCCGGTGTCGCCGAACCAGCCGTACGACATGCTCGACGTGATTCACACCATCGCCGATGAGGGGTACTTTCTCGAGGTGCACCAGCACTACGCGAAGAACATCCTCGTGGGCTTTGCGCGGCTCGGCGGCCGCCCGGTGGGGATTGTGGCGAACCAGCCGGCGCACCTGGCCGGCACGCTCGACATCGACGCCTCGGTGAAGGGCGCGCGGTTCGTGCGGTTCTGCGATGCGTTCAACATTCCGCTGGTCACCTTCGAGGACGTGCCGGGCTTCCTGCCGGGCACCGTGCAGGAATACGGCGGCATCATCCGGCACGGCGCCAAGCTGCTGTATGCGTATGCGGAGGCCACGGTGCCCAAGGTGACCGTCATCACCCGCAAGGCCTACGGCGGGGCCTACTGCGTGATGGCCAGCAAGCACCTGCGGACCGACTTCAACTACGCCTGGCCGACGGCCGAGATTGCAGTGATGGGGGCCGAGGGCGCCGTCAACATCCTCTACAAGCGCGACATCGAGCGCGCTGCAGACCCGGCGGCGATGCGCGCCGAGAAGGTGGCCGAGTTCCGCGAGAAGTTCGCGAATCCCTACGTGGCGGCCGAGAAGGGCTATGTCGACGAGGTGATCCTGCCGCGCACCACGCGGCGCAAGCTGATTCAGGCGCTGGCCACGCTCGAGGGCAAGCGCGAGACGCTGCCCCGCAGGAAGCACGGCAACATTCCGCTGTGAGGCTGCGATGACCACCGAAGGGCGTGCCATGAAGAAGGTGCTGATTGCCAACCGCGGCGAGATTGCGGTCCGCATCATCCGGGCCTGTCGCGATCTGGGACTCTCGGCCGTGGCGGTCTATTCCGACTGCGATCGCGCGGCGCTGCACGTCAGGATGGCAGACGAGGCGTACTGGGTCGGCCCGAACGCCCCGCGTGACAGTTACCTGCGCATCGACCGGATGATCGACGTGGCGCGCCGCAGCGGAGCCGACGCGGTGCACCCGGGGTACGGCTTCCTCGCCGAGAACGAGGATTTCGCGGCCGCGTGTGCCGATGCCGGGCTGATCTTCGTCGGGCCGTCGCCCGAGGCCATCACGCTGATGGGCAGCAAGACCGCCGCGCGTCAGGTGGCCATGGCCGTGGGCGTGCCGGTCGTGCCGGGCACCGAGACGCCACTGGCCGACGACGTGCCGGACGAGGAGGTGCTGGCGGTGGCCGAGCGCATCGGGTATCCCCTGATGCTCAAGGCGGTGGCCGGCGGCGGCGGCAAGGGCATGCGGATGGTCACCGACGCGGCGGGCCTGCCGTCGGCGCTGCGGGCGGCGCGATCGGAGGCCGGGTCGGCCTTCGGCGACTCGGCGGTCTATCTCGAACGCCGCATCCTGACCCCGCGCCACGTCGAGGTGCAGCTGCTTGCCGACCACTACGGCACGGTGGTGCCGTTCGTCGAGCGCGAGTGCTCGATTCAGCGTCGGCACCAGAAGGTGGTCGAGGAAAGCCCCTCGATGGCGGTCTCGCCCGAGCTGCGCCGCCGGATGACCGACGCGGCGGCCGCCGTGGCACGCCAGGCCGGCTACACCAATGCGGGGACGATCGAGTTCCTGCTGGATGACGACGGTTCGTTCTACTTTCTCGAGATGAACACACGCCTCCAGGTTGAGCATCCGATCACCGAGCAGGTGACCGCCATTGACCTGGTGCAGTGGCAGCTGCGCATCGCGCGCGGCGAGCGCCTCACCATCGATCCGGCGCGGGCCGTCGAGCCCCGCGGACACGCCGTCGAGTGCCGCATCTACGCCGAGGATCCGGAGACCGGCTTCATGCCGTCGCCCGGTCGTGTACACGGGCTCCGGGTGCCGCAGGGCCCCGGGGTGCGCGACGACAGCGGCATGTATGAAGGCGGCGAGGTCCCCATCCACTACGACCCGATGATCTCGAAGCTCATCACGTGGGCCGACGATCGGCCAACGGCCCTGGCGCGGATGCGCCGGGCACTGGCCGAGTACGAGGTGCGCGGCATCCGCACGACCATCCCCTTCTTCCGCTGGATTCTCGAGGACGAGGACTTCCAGGCGGGTTGCTTTGACACCACGTTCATCGACCGGAAGCTTGGCACCCGGGGCGGTGAACCGCTGGTGCCGTGCACCGACAGGCACGAGCAGCTGGCGGCCATCGCCGTGGCGGTGCGCCTGCACCTCGGTGCGGATACCGCCGAGGCCGCGCCGGTGGCGGCGCCGAGCCGGTGGCAGCAGGCGGCGCGGGCCGCGGGACTGCGGTCGTAAGCCGCGCAGCAAGGAGCCATGGTGCAGGTCGAACTCGACATCAACGGACGACGACGGCGCGTGGACGTCAGCGGCAGCGGTGACCTGCTGACGGTGACCGTCGACGGACAGGCCTTCCAGGTCGATGCACGCCGGGTCGGTGCCCATGGCCTGTCCCTCGTCATCGAGGACGAAGACGGGGGGCGGCGCAGCGTCGACACCACGGTGACGCCAGAGCGCGGGGGCGGCTACGCGGTCGCGCTCGACGGCCAGACGGTGAGCGCGGTGCCGGTGTCGCGCTTCGGCCGCCGGGGCGGCGATGCTGCCAGCGGGGGCGGCGGACCCCAGCAGGTGACGGCGCCGATGCCCGGCAAGGTGGTGCGGGTGCTCGTGTCGCCCGGGGACGCCGTGGTGCCGAAGCAGGGGCTCGTGGTCGTTGAGGCCATGAAGATGGAAAACGAACTGAAGGCGACCCGCGCCGGCACGGTGAAGGCGGTGCGCGCCGTCGAGGGCCAGTCGGTGGAGGCGGGTGCCCTGCTGGTGACGGTGGAGTAGCCGCGCGTGCATCCCCGCCTGACCGCACTCGTCCGCTCGGCCAGGGCGACCGGCCTGATGCTGGCGATTGTCACGGCGGTGGTGCTGGTCAGCGTGGTCAGCATCGACCTCGGGCCCGCCCTGCGGAGCCGTGCCGAGGCGTTCGGGCGCACGTGGTTCGATCGGGGGGTGCACATCGGGCGGCTGGGCGTGCAGATCGGGCAGGGCCGCCTGGTGATCGACGACCTGGTCATCGACGGCATGTACGAAGGCGAGGATCCGTGGCTCGTGGCCGGGCGCGTCGAGCTGACGCTGACCTGGCGCACGCTCGTGGACCGCGAGCTGCGCATCGACGCGGTCGAAATGCGCGACTGGAAGATGGTGCTCGAGAGCTATCCGAACGGGCGCCAGACCTTTCCCCGCGTCACCGGTCCGCCGCGACCTCCGCGCACCGGGCCCAGCCTCGTCACCACCACGCTGCAGTACATCCATCTCGGCGACGGCGAGCTCGAGTTCCGCGACTACGGGTCGCAGTGGAGCATTGCGACGCGCCATGTCGACATCACCGTGACGCAGCTGGCCGACCTGCGCGGGCAGTTGTCGTTCTCGGACAGCACCCTGTGGGTGCAGAACTACCTGCCCCTGCAGACGTCGCTCGACGGCAGCTTCCGGGTGGCCGACGGCAAGGTCGTGTTCGACCGGGTCGAGATGCGCACGGACGAAGGCGTGCATGCGCTGACGGGTGTGCTCGACGCAGCACGCTGGCCCGAGCAGACCTGGCAGTTCGACTCGCGCATGCCGCTGGCCCGCATCCGGCACCTGTTCTTCCAGGGCTATCCCTTCGAGATGGACGGCGAGGCGCGTTTCCGCGGCCAGTTTCACTATTTCACCGGGGGGCGCGAGCTGAAGGGCACCGTGTCGGCCGCTGACGCCACAATCAACAGCGTCCGGCTGCAGCGCCTGCGCGGCGATCTGCTGTGGGTGCCCGCGCGCCTCGACCTGACGGGGGCCACCGCAGAGTTCCACGGGGGGCGCGTCGCCTTTTCATACGCCATGGCACCGATGGCGCGGCTTGACGTGCGCCCGCGCGCGACGATCGAGGGCACGTATGGCGGCGTCGACCTGCACAACCTCACGGATGCGCTCGACCTGGCTGGCCTCCGGCTCGCCGGCGAGGCGAGCGGTCATGCACGGCTGTCGTGGCCGATGAGCGAGTTCTGGAAGCGCGAGGGCGGAGGCGCCCTGACGGTGACGGGCCCGGCAGGCGTGGCCCTGCAGGACGCATCGCTTCCGGCGGATGCCGTCGAGCAGGCGCGCGGGCGCGCGCTCGAGGAGGGCCCGTTCAGCAGCCACACGCCGCGCGAGCCGGTGCCCGTGGCCGGACGCAGCGTGTTCCGCTTCAACGAGGCCGGCATCACCCTCGACCGATCTGAACTGTCGACGCCGGAGACGCACCTGGTCTTTTCGGGGACGACGGCGTGGGGCGGGGAATCGCGCCTGCCGTTCTCGGTGACCAGTCGCAACTGGCAGGAGAGCGACCGCTTCATGGCCGGGGTGCTGACGGCCGTAGGGGCACCGACGGCGGCCGTCCTGGTCGACGGCATCGGCCAGTACGACGGCGTGCTGACCGGGCCGCTGCGCCGGCCGCGCCTCACGGGGCGGCTGCGCGGCGACGAGATGCGCGCCTGGGGCGTCGTCTGGGATGAAGTCGACGCCGATTTCATCGTCGAGAACAGCTACGCGAACGTCAGCCGATCCCGCGTGACGGCGGGTGATTCCGTCATGGACATCACCGGGACGTTCTCGCTGGGCTATCCGCGTGCCGACGGCGGTGAGCAGATGGACGCCCGCTTCCGCTTCGACCGGCGGCCGCTGGCCGACTTCCGCGATGCCTTCGAACTGGAAGCCTACGAAGTCGACGGACGTCTGTCGGGTGACCTGCACCTCTACGGCGACTATGAAGGCCCGTATGGCTTCGGGCGTCTCGCGCTGGACGAGGCGATGGTCTACGACGAACCGATCGACCACGGAGATGCGGCGCTGCAGTTCGAGGGCAGCGGCGTGCGGCTCGACGGCATGGTGGTTCGGAAGGGCGGCGCCACGTCGACCGGCGCCGCCTACGTCGCTTGGGCGGGCACCTACTCGTTCAATGTGGCCGGTAGCGGTCTGGCGGTTGAGTCGATGGTGGTGCCGCAGTTCGACGTCGGGCCGCGGTTCAGCGGGCGGTTCTCATTCACCGCGAGCGGCAGCGGCGACTTCGACTTCCCCCGCTACGACGTCAGGTTCAGCATCCAGGATCTGTTCTACGGCGACGAAGGCGTCGGCGAAGTGACCGGCCGGCTGGGCGTGCGCGGCATCGACATGGTGTACGAGTTCGACGCTGCCTCGGTGCGTCTGGCCGTCAGCGGTACGGGCCGCGTGTCGCTGACCGACGAGATGGACTGCGACATTTCCTTCCGGGTGACGGACACGTCCCTCGATCCCTACCTGCGGGCCTACGATCCGACCTTCTCGCCGTATGTCTCGGCCGTCGCCTCGGGCACGGTGCGCGCCGTCGGCGAGCTGTACAACCTGGATGCACTGCGGGTCGACGTGCAGGGCGAGTCGCTGGCGCTGACGTTTTTCGACTATCGCCTCCGCAACCGGGGCGACGTGCGCATCAGCATGGATCGGCAGCGGCTGCGCCTCGACGCGTTCAGCCTGGCCGGTGACGACACGGCGCTCGATCTCACCGGGACGGTGGATGTGCCGACGCAGACGCTGGCCCTGGCGGCCACCGGGTCGGCCAACCTCGCGGTGCTCGAGGGACTGGTGCCCGATGTGCGTACCTCGGGACGCGCCGAGCTGGCGGCGCGTATCACCGGCACCGCCGAGGCGCCGGCGGTCTCCGGGCAGGCGCGGCTCATCGACGGCCGCATCCGCAGCTTCGCCCTGCCGCATGCCCTCGAAGGCCTCACGGGCATCGTCGCCTTCACGCCGACCGGCGTGCAGCTCGACCGGCTGACCGGCCGGGTCGCGGGGGGCACCATCCGGTTCGGGGGACGCCTCGGCCTGTCAGGGCTGGCGCTGAGCGAGTTTGATGCCACCGTGTCTGCCACCGACATGCGCCTGCGGGTGCCCGAGGGCACGCGCTCGCTGGTCGACGCGCAGCTGGCCCTGCAGGGACCGCCATCCGCCCCCGTGCTCAGCGGACAGATCACTGTGAAGGACGCCGTCTGGTCGGCCGAAATCGACACGACCGGCGGGCTGTTCAGTGGCGGCAGTGGCGGAGCCAGCAACATGCCTGCCGTCGAGGGGGCACTTGCCATGGCCTCCGAGAGCACGCTCGCCCTTGACGTGCGCGTGGTAGCGGCCTCGTCGCTGCGCATCGAGAACAGCCAGGCGCGCATCGTCGCCAGCGCCGACCTGAATGTGCGCGGCACGTCCGTGCGGCCGATCGTCACCGGGCGCGCCGACATCGAGCGCGGCGAGGTGCGATTCGAGGGACGGCGCTACCTGGTGACGCAGGGCAACCTCGACTTCACCAATCCCGAGCGCCTCATGCCGTTCTTCGACGTCGAGGCCGAGACACGTGTGCGCGTGCCGGGGCAGACCTACCTGGTGCGGCTGCGCATGGCGGGCACCACCGAGCGGCTGCAGCCCGAGTTCACCTCGGATCCTCCCCTGCCCCCGCTCGACATCCTGACGATGCTGTTCAGTGACATCACGCCGAGTGGCGACGTGGAACTGGCCGCGCAGCAGCGGCCCAACGAACGCGAGCAGCGTCTGCTCGAGGCGCGCGCCACGCGGGCGCTGACCGGCACGCTGTCGGCGGAAGTGGGCAAGGTGGTGCAGGACACGTTCGGCATCGACTCGTTCCAGATCACTCCGCTGCTGGTCGATCCCTACCAGCAGTCGGCCCGGCTGAACGTCAACCCGTCGGCGCGCATCACGCTGGGCAAGCGGATTTCGGACCGCATCTACCTGACCTATGCGCGCAGCCTGACCTCGTCGACGCGCGACGAGATCATCCTGCTCGAGTTTGACCAGAGCGATACGCTGGCCTGGATTCTTTCGCAGAACGAAGACCGGACCTACGCGCTCGAAGTGCGGAAGAGGCACACGTTCTGATGCGGATGCTGGCGGTGTGGCTGTGCCTGCTGTCGGTCGCCGCAGTCGCGGCGGCGCAACCGGCGCCTCCTGTGGAGGGCGCGCGCGTGGTATCGGTGCGTGTGGAGCTCACGGACGGCACGACCGCGCCTGCGGCGGTGCGCGACCTGATCGAGACGCGCGAAGGCGGGCCGCTGCGGGCGGTGGACATCCGCGCCACGATGGCGCACCTGGTGGGCCTCAACCGCTACGACGATGTGCGGGTGGTTGCAGAGGCGGCGCCTGGCGGCGTGCACGTGGTGTGGCGGCTGCGACCGGTGCCGCTGGTGGCGCGGGTGGTACTCGACGGAGCAGGGCCGCTTGAGGCCGACGTGCAGCGCCAGGTGATTGCCGAGCGCTTCGGAGGACAGTGGACCGCAGAGCGGCTGCCTGATCTGGTGTCGTCCATCGAGGGGTATTACCGCGCGCACGGATTCCGTCGGGCCACGGCGGTGGCGCGGCTCGAGCCCGGGCGCCAGTCGGGCGTGTCCACGGCCCGCGTCACGGTGTCGCCCGGCGGGCGGCTGCAGGTGGGGGCACTGCGCCTGACTGGCGCACCGATCGAGCCGCAGCAGCGCATTTTCGATCGGCTGGGACTCGCGCCGGGCGGGCCCTACGATCCACAGGATGTGGCCGCGAGGATGCTGGCCTATGAAGCCGCACTGCGCCGGCAGGGCTTCTACGAAGCGGTCGTGCGCGATGACACCGTGGTCAGTGAGGCGGACGATCGCGCCGTGGTCGAGGTGGCCGTCGATCCCGGCCGACGCGTGCGGGTGGTCTATGCGGGCGATCCGCTGGCTGGTGCACCGCTCGACACGCTGGTGCCGATCGATGCGCAGCGGGCCATTGATGAAGACCTGCTGGAAGACGCCGGCCGGAACATTGAGGGCTACCTGCGGGAGCGGGGCTTCCGCGAGGCGCGGGCGCCCTACAGCCGGAGCGAGGCGGGCGGCGACCTGGTGCTGACGTTCACCGTCGCGAGGGGGCCGCTGCACCGCGTGCGGCAGGCCGAGGTGACCGGCATGCAGGCGGTGGCGGCCGACGAGGTGCGTGCGCTGGTGCGGCTGCCTGCGGGCAGTCCCTTCGCCGATGCGCGTGCGGGGACGGTGGGCGCGGCCATTGCTGAGCTCTACCGGGTGCGCGGCTTCGAGCAGGTGCAGGTCGAGACCCGGGTGGAAGTGCTGCCGGAAACCGGCGCCAGCGACGCGCGCCATCGGCCGGTCGATGTGCGGTATGCGGTCACGGAAGGCCCTCGCGTGACGGTGTCGGAGGTCCAGCTGGCGGGCGGTGCGGAGGCGCGTGCCTCCGAACTGCTGTCGCAGCTGAGCCTGCAGCGCGGGCGTCCGTTCTACCGTCCGCTGGTGGCGGCCGATCGCGATGTCCTCGAGCGGCACTATCGCAGCCGCGGATTCCTGTCGGTGCAGGTGACCCCGACGGTGCGCGTGTCGGCCGACGCGAGAGAGGCGCAGGTGCAGTGGGCCGTCGAGGAAGGAGAGCAGGCCCTGATCGATCGCGTGCTCATCACGGGCAACGTGCGCACGGATGCACAGGTGATTGCGCGCGAACTGACGGTGGTTCCCGGACAGCCGCTGACGCCCGAGGCCCTGGCCGACAGCCAGGGGCGCGTCAGTCAGCTCGGCCTGTTCCGGCGCGTGCGCATCACCGACGTGCCGCGCAGCGGGTCTCCCGTGCGCGACGTGCTGGTGACAGTCGAGGAGGCACCGCCCACGACGCTCAGCTACGGCGCCGGCATCGAAGCAGGACAGCGTCCGCGCCAGGCTGCCGACGGGTCCGGTGCGGTCGAGCGCCTCGAGGTGGCCCCTCGCACCTTCTTCGACCTGACGCGGCGGAACTTCTGGGGGAAGAACCGCACGGCGAGCCTGTTCGGCCGGGTGTCGCTGCGCCCGGTTGATCCCGAAGTTGACGGCACCTCGGCCCCGGCCGTCGGCGGCTACGGGCTGAACGACTACCGGCTGGCCGCCACGTTCCGGGAACCCCGGGCCTTCGGCCGCGCAGGCGATGCGCTGGTGACGGCGTTCCTTGAGCAGGGTATCCGCGCCAGCTTCACCTTCAACCGGCGCGGCGTGCGCGTCGACTATGCGCGACGGTTCGCGAAGCGGCTGACGGCGACGTCGCGCTACACGGCCGACTACACGCGGCTGTCGAACCAGCAGATTGCGCCAGAGGATCGTCTGCTCATCGACCGGCTGTTCCCGCAGGTGCGGTTGTCGACCGTCTTCTCTGGCCTGCTGCGTGACTCGCGCGACGACCTGCTCGACCCGACGCGGGGGCTGCTGCTCGGTCTGGACGGGTCGCTGGCGGCGCGCGCCATCGGGTCGGAAGTGGGCTTTGCCAAGGCCTTCACGCAGGCCTTCGCGTATCGGCAGGTGCCGGGCACCCGCCTGGTCATGGCCGGCGGCCTGCGCGTGGGCGTGGCGCGGGGATTCCCGCGCGAGGTGCCGCGTCGGGATGAGGACGGTGCGCCGGTGGTGGACGGTGCCGGTCGTCCGGTCGTCGACGTGGTCGAGAACGTGCCGGCCAGCGAGCGCTTCTTCGCCGGCGGTGACACGACCGTGCGCGGCTTTGCCCTTGACCGGCTGGGCACGGCCGAGACGATTGATCAGCAGGGCTTTCCTCAGGGTGGCGCGGGACTGCTGGTGCTGAATGCGGAAGTCCGGGCGCCCTACTGGAGGGGCCTGGGGCTCGTGGCCTTTGTCGATGCGGGCAACATTTACCGCCGGGCCAGCGACATCGACGTCCGGGAACTGCGGACGGCGGCGGGCCTGGGGGTGCGCTACCGATCACCGATTGGTCCCATCCGCATCGATGTCGGATTCAAGCTGCAGCCGCAGCTGATGCTGGCGGGTGGCCGCGAGCGGCGGACGGTGCTGCACATCTCCCTGGGGCAGGCGTTCTGATGGTGGCTCACGTCGCATCCCTGCTGGCACTGTGCGTGGCGCTCCAGGCCCCGGTGCTGCTGGACCGGACCGTCGCCATTGTCGGGGGGCGTCCGCTGCTGCAGTCGGACGTGCTGACGGCGCAGCGGCTCGGCCTGATCGAGGGCGAGGGCGTCTCGCCGGCATCCGTCGGCCGGCTGGTTGACCGCGAACTGCAGCTGCGCGAGGCCGAGCGGTTCTTTCCGCTGCGGGTCGACGCGGCCGCCATCGATGCGCGCCTCGCCGACCTGGAGCGGCGCGCCGGAGGCCGTGAGGCCGTGGCGCGGATTCTTGCCACCGGGGGCTTTACCCCGGATCGCCTGCGCGCCTGGATCAGGGACGACCTGCACGTGCAGGCGTATCTGCGCCAGCGGTTCGCCGCCGAGGAGCGCCGGGAGGCGCTGCTGGCCGAGTGGACCGCCGACCTGCGGCGGCGGACGGTGATCGTGCGGCTCGATCCTTGAGGGGGCCTGCATCGGATATCTCCTCGGCTTGACTTGTTGTCCTTACATGTATTGGAATGCCCTCGGTCACTGGGAAGAACCGGGACGCCCCGGAGGGACGGTGATCAGGGAGCCTGAGCATGCGTCTGCGTGGAATGGTCGTGGGACTGGTGGCGACCGTCGTCATGGGAGTCGGTTTGGCTGTGACGACCGTCGCGCAGCGGGCGGTGGCCTGCTGTGAGCCGACGTCCGGCGACTGGCCCAAGAACGGTGGCAACTACGGCAATCAGTCGTACTCGTCACTGACGCAGATCACGCGGGAGAACATCCGCGACCTGGGCCCGGCGTGGCTGGTACACGCCTCGGCAGAGCCCGTGACGAGTCCGGTCCCCGGGCCGGGCACCGATCACTCGGGGCAGCAGACGACGCCGGTGGCCATCAACGGGGTCCTGTATTTCGACACCCCCGTCGGTGGCGTCATGGCCGTGGACGGTGCCACGGGGGCGGTCAAGTGGAAGTGGCAGCCCTCGCCCGAGACGTCGGGCTTCGGACCCTCGAGCACACGCCGAGGCGTGTCGGTGGGCGAGGGCAAGGTCTACACGCTGGCGGGTGGCAATCGCGTCGTGGCGCTCGACCAGCAGACGGGGGCCCAGGTGTGGGTGGTGCAGCCGACGGCCAAGGGCGAGCCCCTGGGAAACACGGCCAAGGTCGCCACGATTTACTACGACGGCATGGTGTACGTCGGCACCAATGATTCCCCCCGCAGCGCGGCATACGCCGTGCGCGCCAGCGACGGGGCCATCCAGTGGTGGTTCTACAGCGCCTATCCGCATGGCACGGTCTTCACCGATGTCAACGGCCGCACCTTCGACGCCGGTGACACGTGGACGACGCGGTCGAGCCCGAACGACACGCCCAATGACTGCTACCGTGTCGCCGGCGGGTCTCCCTGGATCCATCCGGCCATCGACCCGGAACTGGGCCTCGTCTACTGGACGTTTGGCAACGTGCGCACCTGCGTCAACTCGCAGGACGGGTCCGGACGGCCGGGCGACAATCTCTTCACCAACTCGGTGGTGGCGATGGACGCGAAGACCGGTGCCTACAAGTGGCATTTCCAGTCGGTGCGCCATGACATCTGGGACATGGACAACGTGCACGCCCCGCTGCTGGCAGACGTGCTGATCGGTGGCCAGCGGCGCAAGGTCATCTACTACGGCAGCAAGCAGGGGCACACGTTCGTGCTGGACCGCACGAATGGCACACCGGCGCTGCCGATTGAGTATCGCAAGGTGCCGGTCGATTCGCGACAACTGTCCCCCGACACGCAGCCGTATCCGGCGCAGCCGTCCTTCATCCCGCAGTGCCTGGCGTACGAGAATCTCGGGGGAGCGATTCCAGGTGCCCCGAATCGTGCGGTGCCCAACTACAACGGCTATCAGGCCGAGCCTGACCCGGCCCAGCCGGGACAGATGCGCCTGGTGCTGCGCCCCGGCAATTATCTGGAAGGGGATGCCCCTTACCTGAGCGGGCCGCCGCGCCTCGGCTGCCTCAACGACGGGCACTGGTCACAGCCTGTGCTGTCGGTGCCCAGCCAGAACGGGGGCGCCGACTGGTCGAACAACGGCTACAGCCACCGGCTGAACCTGTATTACATCGCCTACTCGACCAATCCCTCGGCGCACGCGAACAATCTCTTCCAGGGAGGTAACGGCCTGCGCGCGCCGGGACAGTATCAGTCGGGCGGCCTCGTGGCAGTGGACGCGTCGACGAACCTGGTCAAATGGCGGAAGGAATTCGGCCCGGGGGGAGACATTGCCCACGGCAACAGCGTGCTCGTGACCGGCACGGACCTGCTGTTTGTGTCGAAGGTCGACGGCTGGATGCTCGCGCTTGACGCACGGACCGGTGACGAACTGTGGCGCTTCCAGACGGGCTTCCCGAGCGCGTCCGGAATCATCAGTTATCTGGTCAACGGCGAGCAATACATTGCAACGGCGGCCATGGGGGCGAATCAGCCCTACGCGCAGCCGGGGCGCGGCGATGCGCTGTGGGCCTTCAAGATCGGGGGAAAAGCTCTCTACACGCTGGGCGCACGCGGTGCGACGACGGTGGTGTCTGGTAGCAGTGAGGCACCGGCACCGCCTCCCAATCCGAACCTGCGCCGGCCGGTCGACAATGCCACCTGGGACGGCGTGCCTGCGAACACCGTGTATCTGGCCTATCAGCGCGTGCCGACACCGGCCCGCGGGTTCGGCGGGCCGGGCCCCGGTGGCCCGGGCCGCGGGGGGGCAGGAGCTGCGCCCGGCGGGGCTCCGGCAGCCGCGGCGCAGCCGCCGGCGGGCCCGGTGCGCGACAGCACGGCTACCGGCTCGATGCTGCCCTCGCGCCTGACGGTGCCGGTCGGTACCACCGTGACGTTCACCAATCCCGGCGATGCCCAGCTTGGCGGCCCGGGCACGGGCAACCAGAAGGAGCACTGCGCCACCCAGTTTTTCGAGGGCCGGTTCAACTTCCGTCTCAAGCCCGGTGAATCAGCGCGTTACACCTTCGACCGGGAAGGCGAGTATTACTACAACGACTGCACCGACCCGCGTCCGACCGGAAAGATTGTGGTGACGCTGGCCGCTGATCCGACGCCGGTGTCCTTCGCCACGCCCGTGCTCGACCTTCGGTCACCGACCGGGCACTTCAATGCCGTGACGGGCTCGGTGCAGGCGGTCATGACTGTGCCTGCGGGATGGACGTTCGACTCGTCGTCGCCCGCGACGCTGGAAGGACCGTTGACGACGCACCGCATGGAGGCGGCGCGCGTGTCCGGCGGTGTGGGCGGTGCTCCGCTGACCCTGACCTTCAACAAGCAGGACATCGATCACAACCTACCGGTCGGCGACGCCGTCGAACTGCGCGTCACGGCGAACTTCCTGGCCGGTGGCGTGCAGAAGAAACTGCAGGGCACCACCACGGTGCGGGTGGTCAAGTAGGACGAGGTCGCCGACCAGGGGCCGTGTCTCGTCCGGTTCCTGAACGGCGGCAGCTTCACCCCGGATCGCCTGCGCCTCTGGATCAGGGACGACCTGCACGTGCAGGCGTATCTGCGGCAGCGGTTCGCGGCCGAGGAGCACCGGGGGGCGCTGCTGACCGAGTGGACCGCCGACCAGCGGTGGCGGACGGTGATCGTGCGGCTCGAGCCGTGAGGGGGCCCGGGTCAGTGGCTGTGCATCAGGTATGCCGCCAGCACCTGCAGGCCGTTGGTGGCGGCGTGGCTCAGCAGGCTGGCGCCGATGCTGCGGCGGATGAGAAACACCGCGCCCCACACTGCCCCGAGCGCAGCCGTCACGATAGCGGCATCCCAGCCCTGCACGATGTGGCCGAGGCCGAAGGCCACGCTGGTGAGGATGAGGCCCGGTATCGGGCCCCCGAGGTCGGTGCGGAAGCGGTGGAGAAGGAATCCGCGCTGCATCTCTTCGCGCACGCCGCCGGCCACCATCGCCACGATGCCCAGCAGCAGCGCGCGCGCCGGTGTGTCGGCAAGGGCCTCAAAGGGATTGGTGGGTACAGTGGCGAGCGCCGGCCACAGCCACCGCAGCAACCCGATGCCAGCGCTCACGCCCACCAGCAGGATGGGCGTCAGCAGGAGGCCCAGTGCCATGTCGGCACGCCGATGATCCGGCGGCAGCAGCACCTGCCGCACCGATTCCCCACCCGCGTTCAGGAAAAATCGCACGAGCGCAATGATCAGCACCGTGTCGCTGAGCGCCATCAGCACGAGGAATTGCAGCGACAGGGTGCCGTCTGGCTCGAGCGGACGCACGCCGGCCAGGGTGAGCAGCCCGGTCAGCAGCAGCTGCGTGGGGATGCCGGAACAGGCCACGATCTCGATCAGCGCGCGGCGTTGTCGCAGGGCGACGGACATGGAGCCCGATGGTACACTCCTTCCCGTGAGCGAGCCCGTTACCCCGACTGCAGAACGCGTGCTGATCGTCGAAGACGATGAGGCGACGCGCACGGGCCTGGCCGAGCTGATCGCCTCGTGGGGCTATCGCACGTCGGTGGCGGCCGATGGTCGCGAGGGCCTCGAGCAGGTCGGCCGCGTGCAGCCGGCCGTGATTGTGTCGGACCTCGTCATGCCGCGCATGACCGGGCTCGACTTGCTGAAGGCGCTCTCGCCCGATGACCGCGCGCAGATGACCTTCGTCCTGCTGACGGCCCAGGGTACCGTCGACACTGCCGTCGAAGCCCTGAAGGCCGGGGCCGAGGACTATCTCACCAAGCCGGTCGATCCGCTGCGCCTGCGCCACCTGCTCGACCGCGTCACCCGCGCCCAGGCCCAGCGCCGCGAGAACCTCGTGCTGCGGCGGCAGCTGGCCGACCGCGGACGCTTCGGGCGGCTGGTGGGCACCAGCGCCTCGATGCGGGCCATCTACCGCGTCATCGAGCTGGCGGCGCCCACCCCGGCGTCGATCCTGATCTGCGGCGAGTCCGGGACCGGCAAGGAACTGGTCGCGCAGACGCTGCACCAGCTGAGCCCCCGCGCGGCAGGCCCGTTTGTCGGGCTCAACTGCGCGGCAATCCCCGAAACGCTGCTCGAAAGCGAAATCTTCGGGCACGAGCGCGGCGCCTTCACGGGTGCCACCGAGCGGCGGGCCGGCTGCTTCGAGCTGGCCGATCACGGCACGCTGTTCCTCGATGAAATCGCCGAGATGGCGCCGGGGACGCAGGTCAAGCTGCTGCGGGTGCTGCAGGAGCGCCGCTTCCGGCGTCTGGGTGGGCGGACCGAGCAGGACGTCGACGTGCGCGTGCTCGCCGCCACCAACCTCCCGCCTGAGACCGCCATGCGCGACGGGCGCCTCCGCGAGGACCTGTATTACCGTCTCAACGTCTTCACCATCACGCTGCCACCCCTGCGCGATCGGCGCGACGATGTGCCGCTGCTGGTGCAGACGTTCCTCGACGAGTTCAGCGCACGGGACCACCGGCCGCTGCGCCGGGTGACCCCCGAGGCCCTGGCGCTGCTGCAGGCCTACGACTGGCCCGGCAACGTGCGCGAGCTGCGCAACGTCATCGAACGCGCGAGTATCCTGTCGCCCGACCGCGACATCGACGTGGCGCACCTGGCCCTGATGCCCCCGCGCGCGCCGCGTGGCGCTGCGGACGCGGCCGGGACCGACGCGCTGAGGCTGGCTCCGGGCATGACCGTGGACGAAGCCGAGATGCGGCTGATTCACGCGACGCTCGACGCGGTGCAGGGGAACAAGACCCGGGCGGCCGAGATGCTGGGCATCAGCCTCAAGACCCTGCACAACAAACTCAACCGGGAAAAATGAGCCCGTCCATCCGCCGTACGCAGACCCTTGGGGTCACGGCCCTCGTCGGGGGCGTGGTGCTGGCCCTCAGCCTGCTGCAGATGGCCACGCTGGCCCGTATGCTGCTCGAGCAGGCGGCCCGGCGGGCCGAGGTGGTGGGACTGGGCATCGTGCAGCAGGCCGCGTTGGCGCCGCGCAGTGAGGCGAGTGCGTACAGCGACATACGCGCCAGTGCCGGGGTGCAGTCGGCGCTGGCGGTGGCCCAGATCTCCCTGCCGGAAGTGGTCGTGGCCGTCGTGGTCGATCCATCGGACGTCGTGGTCGCCTCCGGCGATCCGGTGCTGGCCATCGTCGGCCGTCCGCTGCCGCCGCGCGAAGACCTGGCACAGCTGCTGCGGGGGCCGGCGTGGACGCAGCTGCGGGTGATCTTCGGGGACGTGCGCATTTACGAGTGGCGCCAGCCGCTGCTGCTCGGCGACCGTCCCTTCGGCGAGGTGCGCATCCGGTACACCACCGACGGCATCCGCCAGCAACTGCTGCGGTCGATGCGTCCGGTGGGCCTGTTTGCGCTCGGCGCCCTCGGCACCGCACTTCTGGTCGCCCTGCTGCTGGCGCGGGTAATCGTGCGGCCCATCCACGTGCTCACCAGCGGGCTGTCGCAGCTCGGGCGCGGGGAACTGGCCGCGCCGCTCGATCTGCGCGAGGCCGAGTTCCAGGGGGTGGGTGACCTGTTCGAGCGCATCGCCGCCCAGTTGCAGGCGGCGGTGGGCAGTGCCGGGGCCCCCGAGGCCCGTGTCGCCGCGCTGACGCAGCGCATGGCTGCCCTGGGCCGGCTCACGGCCGGCGTGGCACACGAAGTCAAGAATCCGCTCAACGCCATGACCATCCACCTCGAGCTGCTGCGGCAGAAGCTGGGCGGCCAGACGCCGACCGACGCCCTGCGGCACGCCGACGTGATTGGCACCGAGATTCGACGACTGGACGATGTGGTGCAGGGGTTCGTGAAGTTTGTCCGCCCGGACGAGATGGCGATGAGCGAGGTACCGGTGGGTTCCCTGCTGGCGTCGGTGCGTGACACGGTCGCCGACGAGGCGGCACGCGCCGGCGTGCAGGTGCAGGTGTCGGTGCCCCGCACGCCGCTGGTGGTGCTGGGGGATGCCCCGCTGCTGCGGCAGGCGCTGCTGAACCTGGCGCAGAACGCGCTGCAGGCCATGCCGGACGGGGGGCGGCTGGCGCTGCAGGGCGGCGAGAGCCGCGACGGGCGCGTCGAGGTGCGGGTGAGTGATACCGGCGTCGGCATTGCCCCGGACGACCTCGCGCGCATCTTCGACCTGTACTTCACCACGCGGAAGCAGGGCAGTGGCATCGGCCTGTCGCTCGTGTTCCGCACGGTGCAGATGCACGATGGCGACATCCGGGTCGAGTCGACGGTCGGGGCGGGTACCACGTTTGTGGTCACCCTGCCTCGTGCACGATAGGATGGAAAGCGTGCGCGCCCCGCTCTCGTTGATTCTGGTGACCGTGCTGGCGGCCCTGGCCGGCGGATGTGCCGCGCGCACTGGTGCCGCCCCGGCCAGCGCTCCGGTGGAGCTGCGCGCCCCGGCCCCGCCCCCGCGCGTGCTGCCCGCGCCCCCCGACCCGGCCGAGCCTGAGGTGGCCGAGCCGGCCCCTGCGGCAGCCCCTGCCGCGGCCCCGGCCCGACCGGCCACCCGGCCGGCCTCACGGCCTCCGGCTCCCGGCTCCACGCCGCCCAGTTCCGGGACGACCCGTCCGCCGGCTCTGCGCCCTGGGGTGGCCCCCGGAGCCTCGGCCACGACCGAGGCCGCGATTCTCGCGCTGCTCGAGTCGGCGCGGCGCGACCTCTCGCGCATCACGCCGGCAACGCTCACCGCCGATGCGCGCACCCAGTACGACGCCGCCAGCCGGTTCGCCGAACAGGCGGACGCCGCGCTGAAGGCCCGCAACCTTGTGTATGCCGGCATGCTCGCCGACAAGGCCGCGACTCTGGCTGCCGCACTTTTGCGCTGATGTCAAGACGGAAACTTTCGGAAAGAAATGTAAACAGCGAAAATATGGAGAAAGCGTGAAATCAGGCCGATTTCTCGGCTATTTTGCGTTCGACCTAATTGATGGCCCCCACATCTTGTGGTCTGTCTCTTGACAACCCCGTCGATGGAGTCACATAGTGTCGGTCGCGCGCGAGCACGACCTCCAGGGCCCGGCACCTCCCAGCAGCCAGACCTCGGAAGCACGCTTGGGCCGGTTTCGTGACCCTCGGTTTTTGCACAGTTCGGCACTCGCGCGCGCCAAGTTTTCAGGTTCGGTGAGGCAGCGGTATTTTCGGGGAAGTCGTCCCGATGAGGGAGACGCTTCCCCTTTCAACAGAGATGGAGGGAGCATGCAGGACGATGCTCGGCAGATGATGGCGGCTCCGGCCGGCCAGACAGTGGCAGGCAGCACCACCGCCAAGAGCGGGGCCGAGACGGCCCGCACCAGCAGGACTCAGGCCCCGGGCATCGAGTTCCCGCGCTATTTCTCGACGGCGGGCACCGACCCGTTCGATCAGGTCGAGTGGGAGCTGCGCGATGCGGTCATCGGCAGCGAAAAGGGCACGGTGGTCTTCGAGCAGCGCGGCGTGGAGATGCCCCGCGCCTGGTCGCAGCAGGCCACGAACATCGTGGTGTCCAAGTACTTCCGCGGCCACGTCGACTCGCCTGAGCGTGAGCGCTCGGTCAAGCAGCTTATCGGCCGGGTGGTCGACACCATCACGTTCTGGGCGAAGAAGCAGAAGTATTTCTCGAGCGACGCTGCCCTGCAGGCGTTCAGCGACGACCTCAAGCACCTGCTCGTCGAGCAGAAGGCGGCCTTCAACAGCCCCGTGTGGTTCAACTGCGGCTTCGAGAAGGCACCGCAGTGCTCGGCCTGCTTCATCAACGCGGTCGACGACACGATGGAGTCGATCCTGACGCTGGCCAAGACCGAGGGCATGCTGTTCAAGTACGGCTCTGGCACGGGCAGCAACCTGTCGACGATTCGTTCGGCGCGCGAGCTGCTGGCCGGCGGAGGCACGGCCTCGGGCCCGGTGTCGTTCATGAAGGGCTTCGATGCCTTCGCCGGTGTCATCAAGTCGGGTGGCAAGACGCGCCGCGCGGCGAAGATGGTCATCCTCAACGCCGAGCACCCCGACATCGTCGAGTTCATCAACTGCAAGGTCGAGGAAGAGAAGAAGGCCTGGGCGCTCATCGACGCCGGCTATGACGGCTCGTTCACGGGCACGGCCTACTCGTCGGTCTTCTTCCAGAACTCGAACAACTCGGTGCGCGCCACCGACGAGTTCATGCGCGCCGTCGTGGACGACGGGCTGTGGCAGACCAAGGCGGTAACGACGGGCGACACGGTCGACACCTACCGCGCCCGCGACCTCATGCGCCTCGTCGCCGAGGGCACCTGGGTGTGCGGCGACCCGGGCATGCAGTTCGACACCACGGTCAACGAGTGGCACACCTGCCCGAATACGGCCCGCATCAATGCGAGCAACCCCTGCTCCGAGTACATGTTCCTCGATGACTCGGCCTGCAACCTGTCGTCGATCAACCTGATGAAGTTCGTCAACGCCGACGGCGAGTTCGACATCGACGGCTTCCGGGCCGCCTGCCGCACGATGATTACCGCCCAGGAGATCATCGTCGACAACTCGAGCTACCCGACGAAGGCCATCGAGAAGAACAGCCACGCCTACCGTCCGCTCGGGCTGGGCTATGCGAACCTCGGCGCGCTGCTGATGTCGCGCGGCCTGCCCTACGACAGCGACGCTGGTCGCGCCTACGCCGGTGCCATCACGGCGGCGATGACCGGTGAGGCCTATGCCCAGTCGGCGCGCATTGCGCGCGACCACGGCGGCCCGTTTGCGGGCTACGAAGCCAACCGCGAGCCGTTCCTGCGGGTGATGCGCAAGCACCGCGACGCGGTGAAGGACATCAACGCGAAGCTGGTGCCCGCCGACCTGCTGAACGGCGCGCGCCAGGCCTGGGACGATGCGGTCGAGCTGGGCGAGGATTTCGGCTACCGCAACGCGCAGGCCACCGTGCTGGCCCCGACCGGCACCATCGGCTTCATGATGGACTGCGACACGACGGGCGTCGAGCCGGACATCGCGCTGGTCAAGTACAAGAAGCTCGTCGGCGGCGGCATGATGAAGATCGTCAACCAGACGGTCCCCATGGCGCTGCGCAAGCTGGGCTACACCGCCGCGCAGATTGACGACATCGTCAAGTACATCGACGAGCAGGAGACCATCGAGGGGGCCCCGCACCTGCTCGAGCGCGACCTGCCCGTGTTCGACTGCGCCTTCAAGGCGGCGCGCGGCGAGCGGTCGATTCACTACATGGGCCACATCCGCATGATGGGGGCGGCGCAGCCGTTCATCTCGGGCGCCATCAGCAAGACGGTGAACGTGCCCAAGGAGGCGACGGTCGAGGAGATCGAGCAGGCCTACCTCGAGAGCTGGCGTCTCGGCGCCAAGGCCGTGTCGATCTACCGCGACGGCAGCAAGCGCACGCAGCCGCTGAACACGTCGAAGGACGCGAAGGCGACCACCGATCCGAAGGTGACGGTCGACGCCGCCGTGGCCGCCGCGCTCGCGGCCGCCCGCGGGCCGGTGCGCCGCCGCCTGCCGGACGAACGGCAGTCGATCACGCACAAGTTCGACATCGCCGGCCACGAGGGCTACATCACGGTGGGCCTGTTCGAAGACGGCATGCCGGGCGAGATCTTCCTGGTCATGGCCAAGGAAGGCTCGACGATCTCGGGCTTCGCCGACGCGTTCGCCCAGGCGATCAGCTACGCGCTGCAGTACGGCGTGCCACTCAGCTCGCTGGTCGACAAGTTCAGCCACGTGCGGTTCGAGCCGTCGGGCATGACCCGCAACCCGGACGTGCGCTTCGCGAAGTCGATCGTCGACTACATCTTCCGCTGGATGGCGTCGAAGTTCCTGTCGCCCGAGGCCCAGTTCCACGCCGGCGTCAACAACCGCGAGGAAGCGGCCGAGCCGGCCGTCCCGGTGCCGCAGGCGTCGGTGTCGGCCCCGGTGGCCGCTGCAGTGAGCGTGTCAACGGCGGTGGTTTCGACCTCCTCGTCGTTTGCCGCCATGCGCAACCAGGAGGACGCGCCGCCCTGCTCGATGTGCGGCTCGATCATGGTGCGCAGCGGCTCGTGCTACAAGTGCAGCAACTGCGGCACGACCAGCGGTTGCGCCTGAGAGACCCCAGTGCTCGCCGCAGGCTGACGCCTGCGGCGATCCCCCCACACCCGAGGGGCCGAGGCGTCGTGCTTCGGCCCTCGTGCTTTGTACGCCCGACGTCCTGTGCCTGATCCCCTCCTCGATATCCTGCAGCGCTACTGGGGCTACTCGCAGTTCCGTCCCGGCCAGCGCGACGCCATGGACGCAGTCGTGCAGGGACGCGACTCGCTGCTGGTGCTGCCCACCGGCGGCGGCAAGTCGCTGTGCTTTCAGGCGCCAGCCCTGCTGAAGCCGGGCCTGGCGCTGGTCATCTCGCCGCTCATTTCCCTGATGAAGGACCAGGTCGACACGCTGACGGCCCACGGCGTGCCCGCGGCGTATCTGAACAGCGCCATGGCCCCAGAGGCAAGGCGGCACGTGATGCAGGGCCTGCGCGAGCGGCGCTACCGCCTGCTGTATGTCGCGCCGGAGCGCATCGCCGGCGAGGGCAGCACGTTCGTGCCCTGGCTGCACGAGACGTGCGGGCTGTCATTCATGGCCGTCGACGAGGCCCACTGCATCAGTCACTGGGGACACGACTTCCGGCCCGAGTATCGGCAGATTGGCGCGCTGCGGGGCAGCCTGCCCGGGGTCAGCCTGCATGCCTTCACGGCGACGGCCACGGCGCGCGTGCGTGACGACATCGTCGCGCAGCTCGGCCTGATGGACCCGATTACGCTGGTCGGGTCGTTCGACCGCGCGAACCTGCTGTACCGCGTGCTGCCCCGCCAGTCGATGCCCGCACAGATTCGGCAGGTGCTCGCCCGCCATCGTGGTGAGGCCGGCATCATCTACTGTCCGACGAGGCGCGAGGTGGATGCGCTGTCGGCGTCGCTGGCCGAGGAAGGCTACCGGGTGCGCCCGTATCATGCCGGGCTCACCGACGAGGAGCGGCATGCGCACCAGGAGGCGTTCCTCAACGAATCGGTCGACATCGTCGTGGCGACGGTGGCGTTCGGCATGGGCATCGATCGCTCTGATGTGCGCTTCGTGATTCACGCCGGGGCGCCTCAGTCGCTCGAACATTACCAGCAGGAGGCGGGCCGCGCGGGCCGTGACGGGCTCGAGGCCGAGTGTGTGCTGATTGTCTCGTCAGGCGACTTCCTGCGCTGGCGCGACATCCTGTCGAAGAACGGCGAACTCACCGACGCCCGCCAGGGTCTGCTGCGCGACATGGAGCGCTATGCGGCGAGCGTGGGCTGCCGGCATCGGCGCCTGGTCAGCTACTTCGGCGAAGCCTACAGCAAGGGCGACTGCGGCGCCTGCGACTACTGTCTGGGCGAACTGGAAGCCGTGCCCGAGCCGGCGACGCTGGCCCGGAAGATCCTGTCGGCCGTGGCGCGCGTCGGGCAGCGTTATGGCGCCGCGCATGTCGGTCAGGTGCTGCGCGGCCAGCTCAACGAGAACGTGCGGGCGCGGGGCCACGATACGCTGTCGGTGTTCGGCCTGCTGCGCGAGACGTCGGTGGATGACATGCGCGGCTACATCGACCAACTGTTGGCTTTCGGGCTGCTCCGCCAGGTGGGCGATCCGTATCCGGTGCTGCAGTTGACCGACGCCGGTGCCGCAGCACTCAAGGATGCTGCGGAGCTCGACGGATTCTTGCTGGCCCGCCAGCGCAAGCCCGAGAAGGGCAGTGGCCCGAAGCGGTCGCGCGTCGAGGCGGAATCGTGGGCCGGAGTCGACCGCGCGCTGTTCGACGAGCTGCGCGCGATGCGCCTGCGGCTGGCCCGCGAGCGCGGCGTACCGCCCTATGTCATCTTCCACGACACGACGCTGCGGGAACTGGCGCGCGTGCGGCCCGCGTCGCTGGCCGCGCTGCGCGAGGTGTACGGCGTCGGTGCACGGAAGGCCGATGATCTCGGTCCCGAGGTCCTCCGCGTGCTGCACGGCGGGTGAGGCTACACTGTCGCCATGGCTGTCTCATCAACATCTGTGGGGGATGCGCGCGGCCGGATCCAGCGCCTGGGCCGACGGCTGATCGTGGCCGCTGGCCTCATCGCAGGGGCGGTGCTGCTGCAGCCGGGCGCTCTGGGCGCACAGGACCCGGTGCCCGTTGAGGTCGAGGCCCTGCACCGGCCCTTCGACGAAGTGCTCGACATCTACGTGCGCGACGGCTTCGTCTACTACAACGCGCTGCGCACCGAGCGGGCGCGGCTCGACCGCTATGTCGCCAGCCTCGGTGAGGCCAGCGGCGTTGATGGGTGGGAGGCGCCGAGGCGGATGGCGTTCTGGGTGAATGCCTACAACGCGCTGGTGCTGCAGACGGTGATCGACCGCTATCCGATTCGCGGCAAGGCGCCCCAGTATCCAGCCGACAGCATCCGGCAGATTTCCGGGGCATTCGAACGTCGCCAGTTCCGCGTCGCCGGGCGCAGCGTGACCCTTGATCAGATCGAAAAAGATCAGGTGGCCCCCCTCGGCGATGCACGGGCGCTGCTGGCCCTCGGACGGGGCGCGCAGGGTGGAGGGCGGCTGCGCAGCGAGGCCTACACGGCCTCGCGCCTCGAGGCTCAGCTGGCCGCTGCGGCGCGCGAGGTGGTCGAGCACCGCGGGCTGGTGCATGTCGATGCCACGGCCGGCGTGCTGAGCGTGACGCCGCTCTTCTCGTGGCGAGAGGATGTGTTCGTGCGCACGTTCGCCGAGCGGGCCGACGCGCGGTTTTCGACGCGCAGTGCGCTCGAGCGGGCCGTGCTGGGGCTGGCGCTGCCGCATGCCGTGCGGGGCGAGGCCGAATTCCTGCGGAAGAACGACTTCCGCATGCAGTTTCACGAATTCGACTGGCGCCTGAACGATTTGGCCACGCGCTGAGTCTACGGAGAGGCAGGGCACCGCATGGATTTGCAGCTGAGAGGGAAGACCGCCGTGGTGACGGGTGGCAGCCGGGGACTCGGGCGCGCCGCCGCTGCGGCGCTTGTGGCCGAGGGCTGTTCGGTGGTGGTGGCTGCGCGGGGGGCCGAGGCGCTGGCCCGCACGTGCCGCCAGCTGGACGAGGTGGCCGTCGACGGGGCGCGTGTCGTGCCCGTCGCGTGCGACCTGTCGACGCCCGAGGGCGCCGCGCAGCTGGTCGACTCGGCCGTGCGCGAGACCGGGCGCATTGATGTTCTGGTCAACAACATCGGGCTCGGACGCGGAGGCACGCTCGAGCAGACGACCGACGCCGACTGGCACGAGGCCTTCGACCAGACGCTGTTCCCGGCCGTGCGCTGCTCGCGCCTGGCCGTGCCACACCTGCGGGCGCAGGGCGGCGGGGCCATCATCATCGTGTCGTCGATCTACGGACGCGAGTCGGGTGGACGGATGACTTACAACGCCGTGAAGGCCGCCGAGATCAGCCTCACCAAATCGATGGCCCAGCAACTGGCCGCCGATCAGATCCGCGTCGTGGGCGTGGCCCCGGGATCGATTCTGTTCGAGGGCGGATCCTGGTGGAAGCGCCAGCAGGATGACCCGGCGGGCATTGCGGCGTTCATCGGGCGCGAGCTGCCCTTCGGCCGCTTCGGCACGCCGGACGAAGTCGGCGATGTCGTGGCGTTTCTCGCCTCTCCGCGCGCCAGCTGGGTCAGCGGCACCACCGTCGTGGTCGACGGCTGCCAGTCGCGGATGTTCTGATGAACCCACGGTGATCGCCGGCGCGCCCGCGCGCCGGTGCCGAGGGCAGACGCCTGCGAGTCACGACGTGCGGGCTGTCCACGGCACGGTCTGCCCAGGCACGGTCTGCCCCGGGGCTGGGTCATCCGGCCCCGGGTGGACGATTAGCGCCGGTCTTTGAAGAACGCCCAGTAGACTGGCAGGCCCGCCAGCACGACGCCGAACGTGATCGACGTCCACTTCGGATCGGTGACCAGCGCATTCAGCACGAGGCCTGTGGCCCCGGCGACGAAGATGGCCGGCACCCACGGATAGCCAACGACGCGGTAGGGACGCGGCAGGTCGGGATGCGAGCGGCGCAGGGTATAGATGGCCGCCACGCTCAGCGCGTAGAACGGCCACATCGCCAGCACGAAGGTGTCGGTCAGCTGTTCGAAGGTCTGCGTCATGACCATCGCCACGCCCAGCCCGGCGGCGAGGAGCACGGCCACGTAGGGCGTCTTGAAGCGGGGATGCACCGATGCAATCGCCGGGAAGAACAGCTTGTCGTCGGCCATCGCGAAGAAGATGCGCGGCGAGGCCAGCATGCTGCCCATGAGTGAGCCGAACGTCGAGATCATCACGACGACCGAGATGAACGACACCCCGGCCTGCCCGAAGATGGCGCTCAGCGTGTCGGCTGACACCAGGGTGGACGACTTGAGCCGGTCGATGGGAATGACATACAGGTAGGCCGCATTGGCCAGCAGGTAAATGCCGATGATGGCCAGCGTGCCCCAGATGATGGCGCGCGGCAGGTTCTTCTGCGGGTCGGTGACTTCGCCGCTGGCAAAGGTCAGGTCGGCAAAGCCGTCATACGCCCACAGCACGGAAATGAGCGCCAGGCCGAACAGGCCCCAGTCAATCGGCGCCCCGTTCGAGGTCAGGTTGCCGAGTGACGCGCCGGCGCTGCCGCCGCCGAGCGCGAACGAGGCGAGCACCAGCAGAGCCAGTGCCCCGAACTTGGCCACCGTCGAGATGCCCGCGAAGAGGGCCCCGAGGCGCACGCCGATGACATTGGTAACGGCGGCCACGATGATGGCCCCGGCGGCGATGTAGTCGGCCCAGCCGGGATGGGTGGCCGGGTCGATGCCGAAGACCCTGAGGAAGTACTCGCCGAAGACCGACGAGATGCCGCCCAGGGCCGAGGCGCGGATGAGCACCAGCTGGGCCCATCCGTAGAGGAAGGCATACGGGCGTCCCCAGCCTTCGCGCAGGTAGACATACATGCCGCCCGTCTCGGGCATGGCCGCAGATAACTCGGCGAAGGCCAGCGCACCGCACAGGACGATGAGGCCGCCGAGAATCCACACGCCCATCATGAAGACCGGATCGGGCACGCGCGCCGCGATGCCCGCCGGCGAGCGGAAGATGCCGCCGCCGATGGTGATGCCGATGACGATGCCGATCGAACTCCAGAGCCCGAGCCGTCGCTCAAGTGTGGTCATGGTGCCCGCACTATAGCGGAGAATCGGCCCGGGCGGGCGCGCGGGCCGTCACTTCGGGGGCAGGGCGCCGGTCAGTTCCAGAATCGCGGCGGCCAGCACCTTGGTCGAGGTGACCAGATCGTCGACGGCGCAGAACTCGTCGGGCTGGTGCGCCTGCTCGAGTTCGCCGGGACCGTAGGCCACGCAGTGCGGCACGCCGGCGATGCGGGTGACGTGTTTGTGATCGTAGGTGCCCGGGCTGGCGACGTGCGTGGGCCGCCGGCCCAGCACGTGCTCGACACTGTGGTCGATGGCGGCGATGACCGGCGAATCGTCCGGGGTGCGCGTGGGGTGCACGACCATCAGGTCCGTCAGCGAATACTCGACGCGCGGCATGCGGGTGCGCACGCGGTCGATCACCTCTTCGATTTCCCGCTTCGTGAAGTCGAAGCCTTCCTCGACGAGGAAGCGGCGGTCGAAGACGGCGCGGCACAGGTCGGCCACGCACGGACTCTGGATGCCGTCGACCGGCTGCCCGCCGAAGATGCCGTTGATGTTGAGCGTGGCATGGCGCGCGCCCTCGGGCACGACGGGCACGTCGGTGCGTCGCGCCGCCAGGACGGGCTGCAATTCGTCCTGGATGATGTGCAGCAGCGCCCCCATGCCCTCGATGGCGTTGACGCCGAGAAACGGCATGCTGCCATGCGCGATGTGCCCCCGCGCGGCCACTTCGAACCAGTAGACGCCCCGGTGGCCGATGCAGACGCGGTCGGGGCTGAACGGCTCCGGGATGATGCAGTAGTCGGTGCGGAGGCTCGACAGCCGCCCCTGCTCGGCGAGGTAGGCCACCCCGGCAAAGCCACCGCTTTCCTCATCGACCGTGCCGCTGACTTCGATGGTGCCGGGCACGGCGACGCCCGCACGGCGGATGGCCTCGGCGGCATAGGCTGCCGCCGCGATGCCGGCCTTCATGTCACAGGCGCCCCGGCCATACACGCGCCCGTCGCGCACGAGACCGGCAAACGGATCGACCGTCCAGCCCTGTCCGACCGGCACGACGTCGAAGTGACCGTTGAGGTGCACGGTGGGGCGGGGCCGCACGCCGTGTCGTGTGCCGACCACGTTGACGCGCGGGTGCTGGCGCGTGTGCTCGGGTCGCCCCTCGGCGGCGATGTACTCGGTCTCGAATCCGAGTGACGCGAGCCGGTCGCCGATATAGCGGGCGCAGTCTTCGTAATGCTCGCCGGGCGGGTTGATCGTGGGAATCCGGATCATGCCGGCGGTAAAGTCGACGAGTTCGTCGGTCGCCCGTTCCACCTCATGCAGCACCCGGTCGAGCAGCGCGGTCCGTGTCATGGCCCCTGATCGTGGTGCAGGGGACCGGGGTTGGTCAATCACGGAACGTCTCCGCTATGATGCACCCGATATGCGCCATCGCTTTCCGCTTGCCGCTGCCATGCTTGTCGCGCTCGCCGCTCCGGTGCTCGAGGGGCAGGCTCCCGTTGCCAACAAGACGTTGTCTGCCGTGCCTGGCATCCGTGTCGGGCACCACACGCTGCCCACGGGCACCACGGGCTGCACGGTCATCGTGGTGGAGGGCGATGGCGCCGTCGGCGGCGTCTCCCAGCGGGGTGGGGCCCCGGGCACGCGCGAGACCGACCTGCTCGATCCATCGAACATGGTCGACAAGGTGAATGCCGTCGTGCTGTCGGGCGGCAGTGCCTTCGGGCTGGAATCAGCCACCGGGGCCGTTCGCTGGCTCGAGGAGCAGAAGATGGGCTGGGATGTGCGTGTGGCGCGCGTGCCGATTGTGCCGGCGGCCATCCTGTTCGATCTGCCCGTCGGCGAAAATGCGCGCAACCGTCCGACGGCCGACTGCGGCTATCGCGCGGCAGGCTCGGCATCGAAGACGGCCGTGCCCGAAGGCACGGTGGGCGCTGGCGCCGGCGCGACGGTGGGCAAGGGCGGCGGCCCGGGGCGCTCGATGAAGGGCGGCCTCGGCAGCTACAGCATCACCCTGCCCAATGGCCTCAGCGTGGGGGCGATTGTCGCGGTCAATGCGGTGGGCGACATCATCGACCCCGACACCGGCAAGGTCGTGGCCGGCATCAGGAATCCCGACGGCAGCTTTGCGGATGCGCGCATCCTGCTGCGCACGGGCCAGACGGGCCCCCGCCCCCGCGCCGTCGAGAACACGACCATCGGGCTGGTCGCCACCAATGCGAAGCTCACCAAGGCGCAGGCCACCCGCATGGCCCTCATGGCCGACGATGGGTTTGCGCGGGCGATCTTTCCAGCGCACACGCAGGGTGATGGCGACACGGTATTCTCACTGGCGACGGGGCAGTACGACGGCCCGGTCGACATCTCGCAGATCGGGGCCCTGGCCGCCGATGTGATGGCGCGCGCCATCGTGCGGGCGGCGACGGAAGCGACCGGCCTGCCGAACATTCCGGCCGTGCGCGACCTGAAGAAGTAACCCGGAGCGAGGACCGTGGCGAATCCCTACCTGGTGCTGCTGCTGGTCTACGCCGTTGCTCTCACGGGCATCGGGCTGTGGGTCGGTCGCCTCGTGAAGGGCAGCAGCGACTTTTTCGTGGCCGGGCGCAGCCTGTCGGCACCGCTGCTGTTCTCGACGGTGCTGGCGGCCAACATCGGCGCCGGCTCCACAGTGGGCGCGGCGGGCCTGGCCTACACCGAAGGGATCAGCGCCTGGTGGTGGAATGGGTCCGCGGCCATCGGATCGATTGCACTCGCCCTGTGGGTGGGGCCGGCCATCTGGCGGCTGGCCGAGCGCCACGGGTTCTATACCGTCGGCGACTTTCTCGAGTTCCGCTACGGACGCACGGTGCGCGGCGTCGTGTCGGCGCTCATCTGGGTGGGCACACTCGCCATTCTGGCCGGGCAGCTCATCGCCGGGGCGGCCGTGCTCGAAGTGGTGGCCGACATTCCCCGGGCCTGGGGCACGGCGATTGGCGCCGTGGCGATGCTCATCTATTTCGTGGCGGGCGGCCTGCTGAGCTCGGCCTGGGTCAATGCCGTGCAGCTGGTGGTGCTGCTCGCCGGCCTGCTGCTGGCGGTGCCGATGGTCGTGGCGCGTGCTGGCGGTCTCGGGGCGCTCATGGGCGCGGGGCCCGCGCACTTCGGCGATCTGTTCTACACCAGTGGTCCGGGGTCGGGCATCACGCTGCTGGCGATGCTGGGGCCGGCCTTCATCATTTCGCCGGGCCTGCTGCAGAAGGTCTATGGCGCGCGCGATCCCCGGGCGGTGCGCCTGGGCGTGGGCACACAGGCGGTGGCTCTGGCCCTGTTTGCGTTCGTGCCGGTGCTGCTGGGCATGGCGGCCCGGGTGCTGCATCCCGACATCGGCAGCCCGAACCTGGTGCTGCCGACGGTGCTGGTCGAGTCGCTGCCCGTGTGGCTGGGGGCGCTGGCGCTGGCGGCGGTGTTCTCGGCCGAGGTCAGCACGTGCGACGCGATTCTCTTCATGTTGTCGACGTCACTGTCGCAGGACCTCTACCGGCGGTTTGTGAATCCCGAGGCTACAGACCGCCAGGTGCTGCAGGTGGCGCGCGGTGCCGCGATCGCCGGCAGCGCCATCGGCGTGGCGCTCGCCGTGCAGCTGCCCACGGTGATTGGCGCGCTCAGCATCTTCTACACGCTGCTGGGCGTGAGCCTGTTCGTGCCGGTGGTCGCCGGGCTGTACATCAGACGCGCGGGATCGCCCGAGGCGCTGGCGGCCATCGTGGGCGGGGTCAGTTTCGTGCTGGCGGTGCAGGTGTCTGGCAGGGCCGGCACGGCCGTGTGGACCAATCCGAACGTGGGGGGCCTGACCATGGCCGCGTTGGGATTGCTGGTGGTGATGGTGGTGCGCCGACGCTGAGCAGTACGCGACCGGCACGCCGGTCATCGGAAAGACACAGGCAATACGCATGAAGGACATGTTTTCGCTGAAGGACAGGATCGTCGCCGTCATCGGCAGCGGCAGTGGCATCGGGCAGGCGGTGGCTGAAGCGGTCGCCGGCCAGGGGGCCCACACGGTGTGTCTCGATGTGAATCGCGAGGCGGCGGCGGCGACGGCTGCGCACATTGCAGCGGCGGGGGGGCAGGCGTCCTCCCTGCGCATCGACCTCACCGATGAGGCCGACGTCCGGGCGCGTCTGGCCGAGGTGGCGGCCACGCACGGACGCCTCGACGGCATGGTCTGCACGCCGGCAGTCAACGTGCGGAAGCCGCTGCTGCAGTACACGATGCCCGAGTTCGACAAGGTGGTGGGCCTGAACCTGCGCGCCAACTTCGTGACGCTGCAGGCGGCCGGCCAGATCATGACGGCCCAGGGCCACGGCAGCATCGTGCTCTTCTCGTCGATTCGCGCCGTGTCCACGGAACCGGGGCAGTCGGTGTATGCGATGACGAAGGCCGGCATCATCCAGCTGGCGAAGACGGCTGCCACGGAATGGGCGAAGCACGGCGTGCGGGTCAACGTGGTCGGCCCCGGCGTCGTGGAGACGCCGCTCACGGCAGGGATCAAGAACGATCCCGACTGGTACAACGCCTACGCCGCCAAGAACCCGATGAACCGCTGGGCGCAACCCGGCGAAATGGCCGGCCCGGCGGTGTTCCTGCTGGCAGACGCGGCCAGTTACATCACGGGCACGGTGATCTTCGCCGACGGCGGCTGGCTGGCGGCCGACGGGCGCTTCACGCCGAAGGGGATGTGACCGTGGCCACGCTGAACATTGCGGTCATTCCCGGCGACGGCATCGGGACCGAGGTCACCCCTGCGGCGCTGCATGTGCTCGAGGCCGTGGCACGGCCGGCGGGCCTGCAGCTGGTGACCACCGAATATCCGTGGGGCTGCGACTTCTATCGCGAGACCGGGCGCATGATGGCGGCCGACGCCCTCGAACGGCTGCGCGGCAGCGACGCCATCTATCTGGGGGCCATCGGCCATCCGTCGGTGCCGGACCATGTGTCGGTGTGGGAACTGATCCTGCCGATTCGCCAGCGGTTCGAGCAGTACGTGAACCTGCGTCCCATGCGGCTGATGCCCGGGGTGGCCGGTCCGCTGGCCGGACGCACGGCGGCCGACATCGACATGGTCTGCATCCGCGAGAACAGCGAAGGCGAGTATGCCGGTGTCGGCGGTCGCGTGCACCGCGGGACGCCGCACGAGGTGGCGCAGCAGACCGGGGTGTTCACCCGCATGGGCATCGAGCGCGTCGTCCGCTATGCTTTCGAGGTGGCACGGCAGCGCCCACGACGGCTGCTGGCCAGCGCCACCAAGTCGAACGCGCTGCAGCACTCGATGGTGCTGTGGGATGAGGTGGTCGATGCCGTGGCCCCAGATTACCCGGACGTCACCTGTCGGAAGTATCATGTCGACGCCCTGGCCGCGCGCATGGTAACGCATCCGCAGACGCTCGACGTGATGGTGGCCTCGAACCTGTTCGGTGACATCCTCACCGACCTCGGGGCGGCGGTGTCGGGCAGCCTCGGGGTGGCCCCCGGGGCCAACCTCAACCCCACGCGCCAGCATCCGTCGATGTTCGAGCCCATCCACGGCTCGGCGCCGGACATTGCGGGGCGCGGCATCGCGAATCCGGTCGGGGCCATCTGGGCCGGGGCCCTGATGCTCGACCATCTGGGGTATCGCGATCTGCACGATCGCGTGGTGGCGGCCGTGTCGCAGGTGCTGGCAGCGGGCCAGGTCCGCACTCCGGATCTCGGGGGCACGGCGACCACCCATGACGTGACGCAGGCGATTGTGGCGGCGCTCGGGTGACCGCAGCACGGCGGTGATGGTGACGACAGGGATGCGGGCCGGCCGGCCCGATTCAGGAGGACGAGTGATGACAGGCATGTTCCGGAAACGAGTGCTCTTCGTGCTGGCGCTGGTGCTGCTCCCGCGCCTGGCATGGGCGCAGGCCACCGGTCAGATCAGCGGCCAGGTGACCGATGCCTCGGGCGGCGCCATGCCCGGCGTCACCATCGAGGCCACCAACGTCGCCACCGGCGCGGTGCGCACGGCGGTCACGGGCACCGATGGCGGCTACACGCTGCCGCTGATGCAGCCGGGTGACTACAACGTGAAAGCGTCGCTCGAGGGGTTCCGGTCCGCCGTGCGCGAGGGTGTGCGCGTGACGGTCACCGAGACGGCGCGCGCCGTCTTCGAGCTGGAAGTGGGTTCGCTCAGTGAAACCGTGACCGTGGTCGCCGAGGCGACGCTGGTCGAGTCGGCCAACGCGACCCGCGGCATCGTCATCGACGAGCAGAAGGTGGTCGACCTGCCGCTCAACGGCCGCAACTTCACGCAGCTCGGCACGCTCATCCCCGGTGTCGTCGCGCCGCCCGGAGCCCTGGGTGGCCAGTCGGGTGATGCCACGCCGGGCGGCTTCGGCAATGCCACCGGTGGCTTCAACGTCAACGGCATGCGCAACCAGTCGAACAACTTCCTGATGGACGGGGCGTCGAACAACGACACCTTCAACACGGGGTTCGTGCTGCGTCCGCCCCCCGATGCCATCGAAGAGTTCAAGATCCTGACGCACGCCTTCGGCGCCGAGTATGGCCGCAATGCCGGGTCGGTGGTGAACCTGGTGACCAAGTCGGGCAGCAACACGCTCTCAGGAGCCCTGTGGGAATTCAATCGCGACGACCAGCTGCAGGCCCGTAACTACTTTGCCCCGCAGAACCAGCCCAAGCCCGAACTCAGGCAGAACCAGTTCGGTGGCGCGGTGGGCGGTCCCATCGCGAAGAACCGGGTTTTCGGCTTCGGCTACTACGAGGGCTTCCGCAATGTCAGCGGCATCACGAACAATGTCATCGTGCCGACTGCGGCACAGCGCATGGGTGACTTCAGCGCCTTTGCGGCCGTGCGAGACCCGCTGACCGGACAGCCGTTTCCCGGCAACATGATTCCGACCAGCCGGCTGTCGCCGGCGGCGCTCAAGCTGCTGAATGATTTCGTGCCGCTGCCCAACTCGCCGGGCAACCGCTACATCATCTCGCCCAGCGTGACCGACAACCGCGACATGTTCGGTACACGCTTCGACCTGCAGATCAATCAGAGCCAGTCGATGATGTTCCGCTACATGCGCAGCGGCACCGAGCGGCTCACGCCGCGCGTGATTGCGGCCGTCGACCAGACGGCCACGGCGACGCTGCAGGATGCGATGATGTCGCACAATCTCGTGCTCGGGTCGAGCGTGGTCAACCAGTTCCGGGCCTCGATCAACCGCATCGACGCCAATCCGGCAGTCACCAGCGGCCTCAAGCCCAGTGACTACGGTATCGGCTTTGCCAATACCAACCCGCTGGCCGCCGGCCTGCCGTCAATCTCGGTGCAGGGCTTCTTCGGGGGCGGCGTGTCGGCACTCGGCGACCCGCAGCAGCCCTTCGTGCAGCGCGTCAACCACGTGTGGCAGATCGCCGATGACCTCACCTGGATCAAGGGCCAGCACTCGCTCAAGTTCGGCTTCGACGTGCGCCGTGAGGCGATGAACATCGCCTTCATCAACCGCCCCAACGGCGACCTCACCTTCAGCGGAGGCATCACGGGCAATGCCATGGCCGACTTCCTGCTCGGCCTGCCGGCGCAGGCGCGAGCCACGACCACGCAGGCGGTTCAGGACGGCTATGGCTGGCTGTTTGCCGGCTATGTGCAGGATGAATACCGCGTGACCCCGCAGCTGACGCTCAACTTCGGTGTCCGCTACGAGCTGCCGATGCCGTTCATCGACAAGAACGATGCGATCAGCGGCTTCCGCATGGGCCAGCAGTCGACGGTGTATCCGAACGCGCCCCGCGGCCTGGTGTATGCCGGTGATGCCGGCGTGCCGCGCGGCATCGTGCCGACCGATAGGAACAACGTCGCGCCGCGCTTCTCGCTGGCGTGGGATCCGTTCGGCGATGGCAAGACCAGCGTCCGCACGGCGTTCGGCGTGTTCTACGATGCGCTCGCCGGTCAGGGCGACTTCTTCCAGAGCGGCGTGCTGTCGCCGCCCTTCACCCCCCTCGTTGAGCTGAACACGCCGACGCCCATCACCATCGCCAATCCGCTGGCCGCGGCCGGTGGCAGCGGGCCGAATCCGTTCCCGCCCGCACTGACCATCATCGGCTGGGGTGACCAGTTCGAGTCGCCGTACGCCTACCACTACAACGTGGGCATCCAGCGCCAGCTGGTGGGCAACCTCGGCGCCGAGGTGGCCTACGTGGGGTCGCGCGGCTTCAACCTGCCGATGTTCATGGAAGTCAACCCCGGCGTGTACACGCCGGGCCAGACCACGCGCGGGGCCCGCGTGATGCCGGCGTTCGCGCTGGTGCGTCCCACCTTCTCGGTCGCGCAGTCGTGGTACGACTCGTTCCAGAGCAGCCTGCGGCTGCTGCCCACGAAGGGGCTCAACTTCCTCATGTCCTACACGCTGGGCAACGCCCGCGACCACGTCTCGGGCCTCAATATCGGCGGCGAGGCACGTCCGGTGCTGCCGGTGGTGCAGGGCGACGAGGCCAGCATCAACCGGGCGCTCGATTTCGAGAAGGGGCCGGCCCTCTTCGATGCGCGCCATCGCTTCGTGCTGAGCTTCGGCTATGAACTGCCGCGCCTCGAGGATCAGCCCATGGCCGTGCGGCTCCTGGCCGGCGGATGGCAGATGAACGGCATCTACCAGGCGCAGACGGGCTTCCCGTTCTCTGTGACGCAGGGCTCGGTGCTCGACATCCGCTACATGACCTCGCGCCCCGACATCATCGCGGGCTGCGACCCGAACGACGGGCCGAAGACGACCCAGCAGTACTTCAACACCTCGTGCTTCCAGGCACTGACACTGGCGCAGACGGGTGAGCGTCCGGGCAATGCGGGCCGCAACTCGGTGCGCGGGCCCGGCTTCCAGCGCACGGACCTGTCGCTGTTCAAGAACTTCGACATCACGTCGCGCCAGCGGCTGCAGCTGCGCATCGAGGCCTTCAATCTGCTCAACCAGCCGCGCTTCGGCCAGCCGGTCGGCACATTCGGCGCAGCCAACTTCGGCCAGATCACCACGTCAGAAGACGGCCGCATCGTCCAGCTGGCGGTGAAGTACAGCTTCTAGCCACTGGGACACAGACGCCGTCACGCGCCATGCGGCGACGCACGTTCCTGACACGCACGGTGGGCGGGCTGGTCACAGCGACCAGCCTGCCGCGCCTCGCTTTCGGGCAGGCGCCGGCTGTTGTGCGCCCGGGCACAGCCCGTCCCGTGATCGACTACGGCACGGCCGCGGGCGATCCGGGCGGAGGGCGCGCGGTGATCTGGGCCCACGTCGACCGTCCGTCGCGGATGGCCGTCGACTGGGCCACGTCTGATGCCTTCATCAACGCCCGTCGCGTCCGCGGTCCGCTGGCCACGCCAGACACAGGGCTCACGGCCCGCGCCATCCTGAGCGACCTGCCCGCCGGGCAGGACATCTTCTATCGCGTCCGTTTCGAAGACCCCGCCGACCCGCGCATCGTCAGCGAGGTGTCAGCCGGACGCCTGCGTACGGCCCCAGGGCCCGGGCGTCCGGTGCGCATCGCCTGGACCGCCGACACGGTGGGACAGGGGTGGGGCATCGACACCGCGCGCGGCGGCATGCGCCTCTACGAGACGATGCGGGCGGCGCAGCCCGATCTGTTCCTCAACGTGGGCGACACCATCTATGCCGACCAGCCGCTGCGCGAGACGGTGACGCTCGAGGACGGCAGCCTCTGGCGCAACCTGATGACGCCGTCGAAGGCCAAGGTGGCCGAGACGCTCGACGAGTTCCGCGGCAATCATCTCTACAACCGGCTCGACGAGCACTATCGGCGCTTCTCGTCAGAGGTGGCGCAGGTGGCGATGTGGGACGACCACGAGGTGCGCGACAACTGGTATCCGACGCAGGTGCTGGGCGAGCGTGCTCCGTATGTCGAGAAGCAGGTGTCGGTGCTGGCCGCGCGGGCGAAGCAGGCCTTCCTCGAGCATTACCCGCTGATGCCGCCGGTGCGGGGCGAGGCGCGAATTTACCGGCGCATTCCCTTCGGGCCGCTCGTTGACATCTTCGTGCTCGACATGCGCAGCTATCGCGGGCCAAACAGCGACAACCTGCAGGCAACCGAAAGCGCCGAGACGGCGTTTCTCGGATCGGAACAGCTGCGCTGGCTCGCCGATGCGCTCGCCGCATCCACGGCCACGTGGAAGGTCATTGCGGCCGACATGCCGCTGGGGCTCGTGGTGGGGCACCAGCCGGGCTTTCACGAGGCGGTGGCCAACGGCGAGGGCGGTGCCCCCAGGGGACGCGAGCTCGAACTGGCGGGCCTGCTGCAGACGCTGCAGGCGCGCGGTGTGAAGAACGTGGTCTGGGTCACGGCCGATGTTCACTACTGCGCAGCGCACCACTACGATGCGGCGCGCACGCAGGGCCTGCGTTTCGACGCCTTCTGGGAGTTTGTGGCGGGTCCGGCCCATGCCGGTACGTTTGCGCCGTTGCCGCTCGACGCCACCTTCGGGCCCGAGGTGCGGTTCACTGGCGTGCCGCAGGACCTGGCCCCCAACCGACCGCCGAGTGAGGGCCTGCAGTTCTTCGGCCTGCTGGAAGCGGCCCCTGGTGATCACTCGCTGACCGTGTCGCTCGTCAACGTCGCGGGCACACGCATCTTCAGTACGACGCTGCAGCCGGCGCGCGGCTGAGGCCGCCCGGGCGAGCGCGAGACCGAGAGCAGAGACCCCCATGCATCATGCGCTGGTGCTGACACCGCAGCCCGACGACTATCTGCATCTCATCACCGAGGCGGCGCTGCCCGACCTGCAAGTGGTGGCGTCGGCCGATGTGGCCGATGGACTCGCACGCGGCGGGCAGAGCGACATTCTGCTCGGCGATCCGTCGCGCGTGAAGGCTGCCCTGCCGCACCTGCCGCGTCTGGTGTGGACGCAGCTGACCTGGGCGGGTGTGGAACCGATGCTCGACCCGTCGCTTCGCCGCGATTATGTGCTGACCAACATCCGCGGCGTCTTCGGTCCCCTGATGTCCGAGTTCGTCTTTGGCTACCTGCTGCTCTTCGAGCGGCAGGTGCTGGCGCGCCTCGAGTCGCAGCGGGCGCACCGGTGGGACACGACACTGCCGGGCACCCTGCGTGGCCGCACGCTGGGCCTGGTCGGCGTCGGGTCGATCGGGGCGCACCTGGCGGGCACGGCGCGGCACTTCGGGATGCGTGTGCACGGCTACACGCGCAGCAGCCGCGACTGCGCTGAGGTGGACCAGTATTTCCACGGCGACGCGCGGGCGGCGTTTGCACGCGGGGTCGACTATCTGGTGATCACGGTGCCGAACACGGCCGACACGCGCGCGCTGGTCGATGCCGAGATGCTGGGGGCGCTGCCGCCGCATGCGGTGGTGCTGAACGTAGGCCGCGGCCGCACGGTCGACGAGGCAGCGCTGGCCGAGGCCCTGCAGGCACGTCGCCTGGGCGGCGCGGTGCTCGACGTCTTTTCGGAAGAGCCGCTGCCGCCGACGAGCCCCTTCTGGACGACGCCCAACACCTTCATCACGGGGCACACCTCGGCCCCGAGCTTTCCGCGCGACATTGTCGGCGTGTTCGCCGACAACTATCGCCGCTTCTACGCCGGGCAACCCCTGCGCTACCGCGTGGATTTCGAGAGAGGATACTGACCAGGGGCGCACCCCGGCACTTTCGCCCGGTTTTCGTGTAGCATCGACTCACGGAACCGCTCATGGCGACACACGATTTCGCGGCCCCTGCCGCCCTCCGCACCCGCGAGAAGAAGGAAGTCGCCCTGCAGGGCGCCCTGCAGGTGCTGGCGCCCGGTGAGGCCCTCGATCGCCCCGACACCCCCGACGAGGTCGTCACCGCCGTCCGGCGTCTGCCCGCCATTCCCGCCAGGTATGCGCCGTATCCCGACGGGCTGACCCCACGCCTCGTCGATGCCCTGCGCCGCCGCGGCGCCACCGAGCTCTATTCCCATCAGGCCGAGGCCTACGCTCACGTCGCCGCCGGCCGCAACATCGTCGTCACCACGCCCACGGCCTCGGGCAAGACGCTCTGCTACAACCTGCCCGTGCTCGACGCCATCCTCAAGGACGCGTCGACGCGCGCCCTGTATCTCTTTCCCACGAAGGCCCTGGCACAGGATCAGATGGCCGAGCTGCACGAGTTCACCGCCGCCATCGGCGCCACCGGCGACGATGAGATTGGCGTGCATACGTATGACGGTGACACGCCGCAGGATGCGCGGCGGGCCATCCGGTCGCGCGCCCACATCGTGCTGAGCAACCCCGACATGCTGCACTCGGGCGTGCTGCCGCACCATCCGAAGTGGGCCAAGCTGTTCGAGAACCTCCGCTTCATCGTCATCGACGAGCTGCACGCGTATCGGGGCGTGTTCGGCAGCCACCTGGCCAACGTGCTGCGCCGCCTGCAGCGCGTGTGCCGGCACTACGGGTCGTCGCCGCAGATCATCTGTTCGTCAGCGACGATCGCCAATCCCGACGGGCTCGCCGAGCGGCTGGCCGAGCAGCCCTTTTTCCTTGTGAGCGAGAGCGGCGCGCCCCGCGGCGAGAAGTTCTTCGTGTTCGTGAATCCGCCCGTCGTCAATCGCGAGCTGGGGATCAGGCGCTCGTATCTGGCCGAGGCGCGGCGTGTGGCGGGCGAGTTCCTGCGGCAGCAGCTGCAGGTGATCGTGTTTGCCCAGAGCCGCCTGGCGACCGAAATTCTCACGACATATCTGAAAGACGATTTCGACGATCTGCCCGGCATGCCCGAGAAGATTCGCGGCTATCGGGGCGGGTACCTGCCGCTGCGGCGGCGCGAGATCGAGAAGGGCCTGCGCGAGGGCCAGGTGCGCGGTGTCGTGTCGACCAGCGCCCTCGAGCTCGGCATCGACATCGGGGCGCTCGACGTGTCGATCATGGCCGGGTATCCGGGCACCATTGCCGCCACCTGGCAGCGCGCCGGTCGCGCAGGCCGCAGGGCCGCACGGTCGGCGGCAGTCATGGTGGCCAGCAGCGCGCCGGTCGATCAGTTCGTGGTGCGGCATCCCTCGTACTTCTTCGATGCCAGCGCCGAGCATGCGCTCGTCAATCCCGACAACCTCAACATCCTCGTCAGCCACGTCAAGTGCGCAGCATTCGAGCTGCCGTTCCGGGGTGATGAATCATTCGGCCGCGTCAACGTGCAGGAGGTGCTGGGTGTGCTGCAGGAGGCCGGCCTCGTGCACCAGTCGGGGCAAGACGAAGATGCCGCCGCGCAGCAGTGGCACTGGACGAGCGAGTCGTATCCGGCCGATGCCGTGAGCCTGCGATCGGTGTCGTCCGACAATTTCGTTGTCGTCGATTGCACTGGCGAGCCCCGCATCATTGCCGAAACCGACTTCACCAGCGCCCTGACGATGCTGCACCCGAAGGCGATTTACATGGTCGAGGGCAAGCTCTTCCAGGTCGATCGGCTCGACTTCGAGGGGCGCAAGGCCTATGTGCGTGCGGTCGACTGCGACTATTACACCGATGCCATCGACTACTCGAAGGTGACGGTCCTCGACACGTTCGCGCACGATGCCGAGGCCGTGGCGCACCACGGCGAGGTGCACGTGGTGTCGCGTGTCGTCGGGTTCAAGAAGATCAAGTTCTATACGAACGAGAACGTCGGTTCGGGCGAGCTCGACCTGCCCGAGCAGCAGATGCACACCACGGCCTACTGGCTCGAGGTGCCGGCGGCCGTGATGGCGGCGCTGCCGGGGACGCCCGACGATCGGCGTGACGGGGTGCGGGGCATGGCCTATGCCATGCGCAACGTGGCGCAACTGCTGCTGATGTGCGACCAGCGCGATCTCGGGCTGTCGGTAAATGCGGGCGACGATGAGGTGCCTGCCCAGGGGGTGGGCACGGTGACTCTGCCGGTGCCGGCCGGGCCGGCGGCGCTCAGCGATACGCCGCGCGTGTTCCTGTACGACGCCTATCCCGGGGGCATCGGCTTCAGTGCGCCTCTGTACGGGATGCATGCGGATCTGCTGACGCGCAGTCGCGCCCTCATCGAGGGGTGTGGCTGCGAGCAGGGCTGCCCGACGTGCGTGGGGCCGATTGGCGAGATTGGTCCGCGTGGCAAGTCGATGGCCCTGCACCTGCTGGGGCTGCTCGGGGCAGAGGCGACGCAGGTGGCGCGCGACGAGGTGCCGTTCTAGTCATGGCGTCCCTGGCCGATCGGCTGCGCGGCATCGTGGCCGGCGTGGGCACCGGAGGCGTCGGGGGTGCCGGTGCGCTGGCCATGCGGGCCGCTGCGGCAGAGGCTGGCCGGGTCGAGCCCTCCGAGGCCGCCCGCGTGCTGGGCGGCGTGGTGGTGGCGCACGAGGCGGGCGAGGCGATTCGCGTGACGCGGCACTATCCCGCCGCGATGCGCCACGGGCGGGTCACGCTGGGCGACGTGCTGGCGCAGGTGCTCGGGGCCCCCGAGGCCTTTGCGGCACTGGCGCGTGCCTGGCCTTCGTCACCGGAGGTCGCCGGCGCACCGGCGCCCTCGGTGGATGGACTGTGGCTGCTCGACCTCGAAACGACGGGCCTCGCCGGCGGCGCCGGCACGCAGGCCTTTCTGATTGGCGGCGCGCACCTGTCGGCCGAGGGTATCACCGTCGAGCAGTGGCTGCTGCCCGGGTTCGAGCACGAGCGGGCGCTGCTGGCGGTGTTCGCCGAGTGGGCGCGCGGGCGCGGGGCGCTCGTCACCTTCAACGGCAAGTCGTTCGATGTGCCGCTCATCGAGACGCGATACCAGTTTCACCGCACCACCAGTCCGCTGGCGGGGGTGTGGCACACCGATATGCTGCATCCGGCCCGACGGCTGTGGCGACTGCAGGGATCGGCCTATGGGCCGACCGAAGGCAGTTGCTCGCTGGGCACGCTGGAACAGCGCCTCGCCGGTGTGGCGCGGGTCGGAGACGTGCCAGGCGCCGAAATCCCCGGCCGCTACTTCCAGTTCGTTCGTGACGGACAGGCCGGCCCGCTCGAGCCGGTGCTCGAGCACAACCGCCTCGACCTGGTGTCGCTGGTGCTGGTGCTGTCGGCGGCGATGCAGCGCATCACGCACGGCCCCTCCCGGGTGCGCGATGCCTACGAGGCCCTGGGCCTGGCCCGTGTGTATGAACGGGCGGGGCAGGGGGCTGAGGCCGACGTCGCCTACGGGGCAGCCATCCGGCACCTCGAGCGGGTCGGGCGTGACCCGGCCACCCTGGGCGAGGCGCTGCGTCGCCAGGCGCTGCTGCGGCGGCGCCAGGGACGGGCGGCGGACGCGGCGGCGTCGTGGGGGGCACTGGCCTCCCTGCGCGGCGCGCCTCCGGCGCTGCGGCGCGAGGCGCGCGAGGCGCTGGCCATCTTCCATGAACACCGCGAGGGCGACCTCTGGGCGGCGCGGCAGCATGCGCACGAGCTGCTGAGTGATGCGAGAGATGAGGTGCGGGAGGCAGCGCAGCACCGGCTGCACCGAATCGAGAGGAAACTGCAGGCGCGACCGGGGGCCGATTTGCTCGGGTCGACCGACCGCGCCGAATGAGGGCGGCCCGCCAGGGGTGGCGGGACGAGGGGGCGGCCCCTGAGCGGGGCCAGCCTGTCACTAGTTCGTCTTGCCGGCGGCCTTCTTGGCCTTCGCCTGCTTGTCGGCGGCCTTGCGGGCTTCGACGGTCTGGGCACCGAACTTCTTGGTGAACCGGTCGACGCGGCCTTCGGTGTCGATGAGCTTCTGGCGGCCGGTGAAGAAGGGGTGGCAGCTCGAGCAGATGTCGAGGCGCACTTCGGGCTTCGTGCAGCGGGTCTGCCACGAGGCGCCGCAGGCACAGTGGACGGTGACGTCGTGATATTCGGGGTGGATGCCGGACTTCATGGCGAAAACCTCACTGCCGGATCCGGGACGGCCCCGGCGAATTCCGGGGGCACAGGTCCGCTTACCGGCGGGCAAACGAAAGTCTAACTATATCAGACCCCGTCAGGCGGCCCCTGCCGTCGGCCCCGAGCCCTGAGCCGCCAGCCCCGCGCCAGCCACGAGGTGCCAAGCCACGCGGCGAAGGCCCCGATGGGCAGCGCCAGCACGCGCGGCCACAGGGTGGCCACGGCCGCGACGGCGAGCCCGCCCAGTCCCCCGACGATCATGGTCTGGGCATCCGAGGTGCCCAGCGGACGCTTCTCGACCAGGGTGGCGCCGACGATGTTACCAAGGCGCAGGGCACCGGCGGCGGCGCGCGACGGGCTGGCCCGTCGCCGGCCGGCGGTGCGTGGGGCGGGCGGCGCCATGGGGCGGACGCGGCGGTGGCTGAGTACCACCTCGGTCGACTGCGAGAGGTCTTCCTCGAACATCGCCTGCATGCGGGCGCCGAAGTCCTCGTTCTCGACGGCCACGTCAAGCTCCCAGTTGCCGAGCCAGCTCTGCAGGTTGAGGTTCGACGATCCCACGCGCGCCCACCGGCCATCGGCTACGGCCGACTTGGCGTGCATCATTGTGCCGTTCCACTCGAAGACGCGGACGCCGCCTTCGAGCAGGCGGCGATAGCCGGCGCGGGTGAGGCGCTGCACGACCGCGATGTCGCTGCCGCTGCCGGGCACCAGCAGGCGCACGTCGACGCCGTCGTGCGCGGCGGCGAGCAGGCCTTCCACATAGGCCGAGACGCCGACGAAGTAGGCATCGCTGATCCACAGCGAGTGACGGGCCACGGCGGTGACCAGCTGATCGACACGGAACAGCTGGCTCGAGGCGGGCGCGGTCGAGATGATGCGCAGCGCGACGTCGCCCACATCAGTCGGAGAAAGGGGCATGGATAGTTCGCCGGCAGGCAGGGCCGGCCCGCTGGCGGCCCACGTTTCGGCGAAGGCGGCGTCGACGTCAGTGACCGCCGGGCCGAGAATGCTGATGCCGGTGTCGCGCCACGGCTCGACGGGGGGCGACGTGCTGCCCACCCACTGGTCGCCGATGCAGAGCCCGGTGACAAATGCGATGCGTCCGTCAACGGTCAGCAGCTTGCGGTGGTCGCGCGCCATCCAGCCGAGGGGCGACACGAGGTGCGGGGGATTGAAGAAGCGCACTTGGACGCCGGCCTCGCGCAGGTGGCGCCAGAAGCGCCGTGAGGCCTTGCCGACGGTGCCGACCCAGTCGCACAGCACGCGCACCTGGACGCCGGCCCGCGCCCGCTCGGTGAGGGCTTCGGCGAAGATGCGTCCGATGCGGTCGTCGTTGATGATGTAGCTTTCGAGGTGGACGCGCTGCCGGGCGCCGGCAATGGCCTCGAGGAAGGCCGGGTAATGCTCGCGCCCGTCGCGCAGCAGCCGCACGCGGTTGCCGCCGACGAGCGGGGCACCCGCCGCACGCGAGAAGGCCTGATCGGCCACGAGCCGCAGGTCGAACGCCATCGCGACACGAATGTTACCCGCAACCGGGGCGCAACCTGTCAGAATCGGGGCGGAGACGTCCGATGGCACACGCGTTCCTGGTCATCGATGTGCAGAACGATTTCTGCCCCGGAGGGGCACTGGCGGTCCCTGAGGGCGACGCCGTAGTGGCGCCCATCAATGCCCTGCAGGCGACGGCCGGCCTCGTGGTGCTCACGCAGGACTGGCATCCGCCCGACCACCAGTCATTTGCCGTGAATCATGCCGGCGCGGCGCCGTATGACGTCGTGGCCATGCCGTACGGGCCGCAGGTGCTGTGGCCGGCGCACTGCGTCCAGGGCACCCCGGGCGCGGCGTTCCACCCGGCCCTCGACACCACGCGCGCGGCGCTCGTCGTGCGCAAGGGCATGCATGCGGCCATCGACAGCTATTCGGCCTTCTTCGAGAACGACTGTACGACGCCGACGGGCCTGCACGGTTTCCTGCGCGAGCGGGGCGTGACCGACCTCACGGTGGCGGGGCTGGCCCTCGATTACTGCGTGGCCTATTCGGCCGAGGATGCGGCCCGGCTTGGCTACCGCGTGCAGGTGCGCCGGTCGGCGTGCCGGGCCATCGACCTGCGCGGGTCGCTGGCCGAGGCGCTGGCGCGGCTGCAGGCGTGCGGCGTGACGGTCGGAGACTGACATGGTCGACATCGCAACGCGCGTCTACAACCACAACTGGCGCATCGATCCGATCGTGCGCTCGCTGCTCGACACCGACTTCTACAAGCTGCTGATGTGCCAGATGGTGCAGCGGCATCGTCCGCACACGCAGGTCACCTTCCAGCTCATCAACCGGTCGACGCACATCCGGCTGGCCGATCTGGTGGACGAGGGCGAGCTGCGCGAGCAGCTCGACCACGCCCGCACGCTGCTGCTGACGCGTGGCGAGAGCACGTTCCTGCGGGGCAATACGTTCTACGGTACGCGGCAGATGTTCAGGCCCGAGTTCCTCGAATGGTTCGAGGCGTTCCGGTTGCCGCCCTATCACCTCCATCGCCAGGACGGGCAGTACACCCTGACCTTTTCGGGGACCTGGGCCGAGGTGATGCTCTGGGAAGTGCCGGCCCTTGCGGTGCTGATGGAGCTGTACAGCCGGGCGGTGCTGCGCCACATGGGGCGCTTCGAACTGCAGGTGCTGTATGCGCGGGCACTGGCGCGGCTGTGGGAGAAGGTCGAGCGCCTGCGTGCGCGGCCGGGCATCAGCATCGCCGACTTCGGCACACGGCGGCGGCATTCCTTCCTGTGGCAGGACTTCGCGGTGCAGACCCTGATCGAAGGGCTGGGCCCCGGGTTTGTGGGCACGTCCAACTGCCTCATCGCCATGCGTCGCGAGGTGGAAGCCATCGGCACCAACGCCCACGAGCTCCCGATGGTGTACTGCGCCCTTGCCGACACGGATGCCGGGCTGGCCGAGGCGCCCTACGCCGTGCTCGCCGACTGGCACCGGGAATACGAAGGCAACCTGCGCATCATCCTGCCCGACACCTATGGCACCGCCGGCTTCCTCGACCGTGCGCCTGACTGGCTCGCCACATGGACCGGCGTGCGCGTCGATTCCGGTGACCTGGCCGAAGGCGCCGAGACGGCCATCCGCTGGTGGGAGTCGCGCGGTCAGGACCCGAAGACCAAGCTGGTCATCTTCTCGGACGCGCTCGATGCCGATGTCATCCTGGCGCTGCATGAACGCTTCGCAGGCCGGGTACGCCTGAGCTTTGGCTGGGGCACGCTGCTCACCAACGACTTCAGGGGCCTCGCCCCGCACGACGGCCTGGCGCCGTTCAGCCTCGTGTGCAAGGTGGTCGAGGCGGAAGGCCGGCCCGCGGTCAAGCTCTCGGACAATCCGGCGAAGGCCGTCGGGCTTCCCGCGGAAATCGAGCGCTACCGGCGCGTGTTCCACGTCGGCGCGCAGACGAGTCGTCCGGTGATTGTGTAGGGACGGACACGTGCGAGCCACCGGCTCGCGTGCCGGGTGACGTGGCTGCGGGCGGGGGCAGAGAGGCTGGGCCGCGCCTGGCCGCGCGTCAGACGCGGGGCTGCTGCTGCGTCAGGCAGTGGACCGCGCCGAGACCCCAGATGAGTGCGCGGCAGTCGACGCCCACGACCTTGCGAGAGGGCAGGCACTGCTGCAGGATGTCGAGTGCCTGGCGGTCGCGCCGCTTCTGCCCGAACGTTGGCACCAGCAGGGCACCATTCACGAAGTAGAAGTTCATGTAGGTGGCCGGCAGACGCTGGCCCTGATGCTCGACGCGGTGCGGCATCGGCAGTTCCACCACCGTGAAGGGACGGCCGTCCTGATCGCAGGCGCGGTCGAGCGCCCGCCGGGCGGCCCGCAGGATCCGCGCGTTCCGGTCGGTGGCATCCTCTTCCATGCCAATCACGATGGTGCGTGCATCGATGAACCGCGCCAGGTCGTCGATGTGGCCGTCGGTGTCATCTCCCTCGATGCCCTCGCCGAGCCACACGATGTGCTGCTGCCCGTAGTACTCCCTGAGGTACTGCTCAATTTCGTCCTTCGACAGGTGCGGGTTGCGGTTCCCATTGAGCAGGCACGACGTGGTCGTCATGAGTGTGCCGGCACCATTGACGTCGATGGCGCCCCCTTCCATCACCACGCCGGGGTGGAACACGGGCAGGCCCAGCTCGGCGCCAATCCGCGTGGGCACCGCATCGTCAGCATCCCACGGGGGATACTTGCCGCCCCACGCGTTGTGCCCCCAGTCGACGATGGCGGCGTCGGTGCGGCCGCGGCGGGTACGGGTGAGGAAGGCGGGGCCGTGGTCGCGCGTCCAGCATTCGTTGGTGGGAATCTCGTACAGCGTCACGCGCGACAGCCTGACGCCGCCCTCGCGCAGCATCGCGCGCACCAGCCGGCGATAGTTGCCGTTGGGCACATTGAGATGCACGCGTTCGAAGGCGCTGATCGCGCGGATCACGCCGATGACGTCGACGATGCTCTCGTGGTAGCGATCGGGAAACGAGATCCCTTCCGGACGGGGCCAGCTGATCCACGTGCCGGCGTGGGGCAGCCACTCGGCGGGAAAGGTGAACCCGAGGTCGCGTGGCGTGCGGCCGCGCGTCTGCAGGCGTCGCGCGCGGGGCGGGGCGGCGGCGGTCGGCACGGCGGCTAGTCGGAAAACCGGCGGCTGAGGTCGCCGTATGCGTCGATGCGGCGATCGCGCAGGAAAGGCCAGTGGGTGCGGCTGAATTCCACCTGTGCCAGGTCGCAGTCGACCACCATGACGGCGTTGCGCTCTGCCGGGGCGCGGCGGATCACCTGGCCATCGGGGCCGGCGACGAACGACTGTCCCCAGAACCGCAGGCCGTCGCGGCTGACCGGGCGGCCCTTCGCATCGAGCACGTGTTCGTGTCCCGTGCGGTTCGGGGCGCACACAAAGCAGCCATTCGCCACGGCGTGGCTGCGCTGCATCACTTCCCATGCGGCATGCTGCGCCTTGCCGTAGCGGGCCTTCTCGGACGGGTGCCAGCCGATGGCCGTCGGATAGAAGAGGACCTCGGCGCCCTGCAGCGCGGTGAGGCGCGCGCCTTCAGGAAACCACTGGTCCCAGCAGATGAGCACGCCGATCGTGCCCTGTGATGTCGACCACGCACGGAAGCCGGTGTCGCCGGGCGTGAAGTAGAACTTCTCGTAGTACAGCGGATCATCGGGAATGTGCATCTTCCGGTAGATGCCCCGGATTGTGCCGTCCGACTCGATGATGACCGCCGTGTTGTGATATAGACCGGCCGTCCGCTTTTCGAACACCGAGGACACGATGACGGCTCCGTACTTCCGGGCCAGCCGCGCCAGCGCGTCGGTGGACGGGCCGGGAATCGTCTCGGCCAGCGCAAAGAACCGATGGTCTTCTGACTGACAGAAGTACTGCGACCGGAACAGTTCCTGGGTGCAGGCGATGTTGGCGCCCTTGCGGAGGGCGCGTTCAGTGAGCGCCAACTGCTGGGCAAGGTTGGCATCGGGGTCGGGGCCGCAGGCCATTTGGGTGAGGCCGACGCGCACGACGCGGGAGGACGAGGCGGAACGACGGGCGGGCATGGTCAGCCTCTGGTTATAGCACGGCGGGCCCCGGGGCTGCCCGGGTCCGATGAGTGGCCTTGAAAAGGCGTTGAATGGTCGTATACGCTCCACGAGCCGATAGTCGGCAAGGAGAATTGACACCCATGACACGTGTTCTTGTTGCTTCCGCCCTGGTCCTGCTGACCTCCGCGCCGGCCTTTGCCCAGATGGGTGGTGGCGCGCCCCAGAAGATCGGCATCGCCCAGGGGTTGACGCGCGCCTACGACGGCGTCAAGCGCAACCTCACCGAGATGGCCGCCAACATGCCCGAGGCCGACTACGGGTATAAGCCGCACCCGGATTCGCGCACCTTCGGACAGCTGTTCGCGCACGCCGCCACCAGCATGTATGGCTCGTGTGCGGCCGTGCGTGGCGTGGCCAACCCCAACCAGGGCAAGAACCTCGAGCAGGATCTGAAGTCCAAGGCCGAGTTCGTCAAGGCACTGGCCGACTCGTTCGCGTTCTGTGACGAGGCCGTGAAGGGCATGACCGACGCCAATGCGGTCGAGTTCATCAAGCAGGGACAGAACGAAGTGGCACGTGCCTCGGTCATTGCCGGCGTCACGTCGCACAACAACGAGATGTACGGCACCGGTGCGGCATACATGCGCGCCAAGGGCCTCGTGCCACCCTCGACCGAACGGCAGCAGCAGATGCGCCGGCCAGGCCTGTAGGCCGATATCCCCGAACGCGCTACACTGGCGCCCGGACCGCTTTCACAGGTGAAGCGGTCCGGGCGTTCTCTTCTTCCACGGGAGGAATCCGCATGGTGCATGCTCGTCGTCTCTGGGTGGGGATAGTCCTGCTGATGGTGCCGATGGCCATGGGGCGCCCCCAGGCACAGGCCGTGCCCAACGTGACCGCTGGCATCTGGGTGCAGACACCGACAGGGCTCATCGAGCTTCCGGTATTTGGCGAGCGTCACACGGTCAACCGGGGCTTCCCGTCGTTCTACTTCCTGAAGGAGCACGAACCGCGCGTGCCGCGCGTATCGGCGATTCAGACGATGTACGTGAACATGACGGGCTGGGTCCCCTCCGGGGTCGCCATGGTGGTGGGGCGCAAGGGCCTCAACGCCCCGAAGGACAAGTTCCGCGGGCTCAACGCCGGCACGTACAACGCCGGGCCAGCCCTCACCGAGATCCGGTCGCCTGACTTCACCCCGGAAGTGCTGCAGGCCGCGTATGCCGAGCTGACGAAGAGGGCCAAGCCCAAGGACGACGTCCGCGCCTTCGTGCTGCTGGAAGTGGTCAGCGACAAGGGGCTCGACGGCCGTTACTATCCGGTGCAGATCGACTTGCCGCCCCCCACCCCGGGTCAGATGCGCTGATAGTCGTCGGGCCCGGTGGCCCGGCGGCTTGCGGCCTCGAGTCGCGTCATCAGGGCCTCGGCATCGTCATCGATGTCGAGGCCCGTTTCGTGCGGGGCATCGAGGAATCCGCGCCGCACACCCTGCTGCAGGAAGTCGATCAGGGCGTCGTAGTAACCCGCCGTGTTGAGCAGGCCGATGGGCTGGTCGTGATAGCCAATCTGCCGCCACGTCCACACCTCGAACAGTTCCTCGAGCGTGCCGATGCCTCCGGGCAGTGCCAGAAACACATCCGCCCGCTCGGCCATCTGCTGCTTCCGCTGGTGCATCGTCTCGACGATGACGAGCTCTGAGATGCCGCGGTGTCCCACCTCGCGTTCCATCAGGAGGGCCGGCACGATGCCCACCACATACGCCCCGGCGGCCAGCGCCGCATCCGCCACGGCGCCCATCAACCCCACGCGCCCGCCGCCATAGACGAGCTGCCAGCCCCGGCGACCAATGGCCGTGCCCACGGCGCGGGCAGCCTCGGTAAACGCCGGGTCGTCACCGCGGCGTGAGCCGCAGTACACGCAGAGGGAAAAGGGACGCGATCCGTGCAGCGCGGCGTGTGATGAGGACGGGGGCTGGGACATGGCAGAGTGCAGGGGGAATGTGTGCGAGTCGGGGTGTCTCAGTCTGGGTCAGGAAACGGATCAGTCATCGCAGCGCACAAGGGGCCGGAAGGCCCACGTCCGACATCAGGGGGACGCCTCGAGGAAGACAGACTCGGGCAACTCCGTCGCGCGCCAGAGATACCAGCTGGCTGTCGAGCGATAGGGCGCCCAGCGTGCCGCAGCCCGTTCTATGGTCCGCACCGCGGGCCTCGACTTCATGCCCAGAACGCGCTGGCAGCCTTTGACGATGCCGAGGTCGCCGGTGGGCAAGACGTCGGGGCGATGCAGGGCAAAGATCAGGAACATCTGCGCCGACCAGATTCCGAAACCCCGCACCGCCACGATCGCCTCGGTGACCGCGTCGTCGTCGAGCGTGTGCAGGCGTGTCAGATCCAGCCGGCCATCCGAGACGCGTGCTGACAGGTCGCGGAGGTAGGAGACCTTCTGGCCTGACAGGCCGATGGCGCGCAGGGCCGTGTCGGGCTGCGCGTCGAGTGCCGTCGGCGACAGGTCTGGCGCGAGACCGTCGAGGCGTGCCTGAATCGTCGCGGCTGCACGGGTCGACAGTTGCTGCGAAACGACGGCGCCGACGAGGGCGCGGAATGGTTCGCGGGGCTCGAACGAGGGGCGATGCGGCCCCGAGGCCCGAATGACCCGCGCGAGCCCCGGGTCGCGGCGCAGCAGCGCGCGGCGGGCGCGTTCGAAGTGCTGAGCCGCGTCGGACGAGACCGGCATGGCGTCTACAGAAGGGCGTCAGCTGCCGCCGTGAGCCGGGCATCGGCGCACGCGAACTGCAGATCGTCGTCCGTCGCGGCGTTGAGCAGCCGTTCGAAGGCAGCCAGGTGAATGGCATCGGGGGCGGTCACCTGATGCTCGCGGGCCAGCTGCCCGGCGCGCTGCAGCAGGGTAACGTCGGCCACCACGGTGAGCAGGGCGGGCCAGTCGTGGTCGATCTGCGCCAGGGCCCGCGTGGCCTGGGCCTCGGTCACCTGCCGGGCGCGCAGGCGCTCGGCGATACCGGCGCACAATTCGGGATACGCGGTGGCGCAGGTGGCCACGACGCTGGCCTCTTCGACCATGGCCGCTACATCCGTAGAGCCTGGCTCGTCGAGGTAGAGCTTGATGAGCGCGCTGGAGGCGAGATACACGGTCATCGGCGTGCCTTTCTTGCCGGCGGCGGCGTGATGTCGTCACCGGGGATGCGTGCCGCCAGTCCAGTCGGCTTGCCCCCGCTCCAGACAGCCTGGCCCGCAGCAATGACCCCGTCGACCCACGCGGGTGCCCCGGCGCTGCCGGCGGGGACGATGCGCGCGATGGGCGCACCGCGGTCGGTGACGACGATCTGCTCGCCGGCCTCGACGCGCCTGAGCAGCTGGCTCAGTTCAGCCTTCAGTTGCCGGATTCCGATGGACTGCGACATGGCTGTGCACCCTGGCACGACCCGGGGGCCGTGCGGAAACGCTAGCGCCCCTGCTGCATGGCCGCCATGAACTCGGCGTTGCTGCGGGTCTTGCCCATCTTTGACAGCAGCAGCTCCATGGCCTCGACCGGCGACAGCGGCGTCAGCACGCGGCGCAGCACGTAGACGCGCTGCAGGTTCTCCTTCGACAGCAGCATCTCCTCCTTGCGGGTGCCGCTCTTGATGATGTCGATGGCGGGGAAGACTCGGCGATCGGCCAGCTTGCGATCGAGGTGCACTTCCATGTTGCCGGTGCCCTTGAACTCCTCGAAGATCACGTCATCCATGCGCGAGCCGGTGTCGATGAGCGCGGTGGCGACGATGGTCAGCGAGCCACCCTGCTCGATGTTGCGGGCCGCTCCGAAGAAGCGCTTGGGTCGCTGCAGGGCATTGCTGTCGACGCCGCCCGACATGATTTTCCCGGTCGTGGGCGCCACGGCGTTGTAGGCGCGGGCGAGGCGGGTGACCGAATCGAGCAGGATCACCACGTCCTTGCCGTGCTCGACAAGGCGCTTGGCCTTCTCGATCACCATCTCGGCGACCTGCACGTGGCGCTGGGCCGGCTCGTCGAAGGTCGAGGCAATCACCTCGCCCCTCACCGACCGCTGCATGTCGGTCACTTCCTCGGGTCGCTCGTCGATGAGCAGCACGATCAGGTAGACCTCGGGATGGTTGATGGTGATCGCGTTGGCAATCGCCTGCACCAGCATCGTCTTGCCGGTGCGGGGCGGCGCGACGATGAGCGCGCGCTGACCCTTGCCGAGGGGCGTCATCATGTCCATGACGCGGGTCGACAGGTTGTCGGGGTCGGCCTCGAGGCGGATCTGTTCCTGCGGGTAGAGCGGCGTCAGGTTCTCGAAGAAGACGCGTTCGCGGCCCCGGGCGGGCGGCTCGAAGTTGATCGACTCGACCTTGATGAGCGCGAAGTAGCGCTCGCCTTCCTTGGGCGAGCGGATCTGTCCGGCGACGCTGTCGCCGGTGTGCAGGTCGAACTTCCGGATCTGCGACGGCGAGACATAGATGTCATCCGGCCCGGCCAGGTAGTTGTAGTCGGGCGCGCGCAGGAACCCGTAGCCGTCGGGCAGCACCTCGAGGACCCCTTCCGAGAAGATGTGCCCGGCCTTGGCGGCCCGGGCGCGCAGAATCTCGAAGATGAGCTCCTGAGTGCGGAGTCCCGTCGCGTGGGGGATGTCGAGGTCGCGGGCGATGGCCGTCAGCTCGGCCACACTGAGCTGCTTGAGCGTGCTCAGGTCGAGCGTGACGGCGTCGGCTGGGCCTCCCGGGGCGGGGGCTGCCTGAGCAGGGTTGCGATCTGTGTCCACAGGGCTTCCAGTCCTTCACCGGTCTGGGCTGACACCCCCACAACCGGTCCTGAGTAGCGTCGTTCGAGGACGCCGAGATGACGCCGGCGCTCGGCCTGCGTCAGTTTGTCGAGCTTGGTGGCCACCACCTGACAGGGCACTCCGTGGTCCACCAGCCACGTGAAGGCCCGATAGTCGGCATCCAGCTCCGGATGCCGGCTGTCGACCAGCAGCAGCACGCTGCCCCGCCCGGCGGCGAAGTAGTCGGCGGCCAGCTGGTCGAATTCCTGACGGGCCGCGGCTCCGCCGCGCGCATAGCCATACCCCGGCAAGTCGACCAGCAGGCACCAGGGCCGACCGTCGTGAGCCACTTCATAGAAGTTGGCCAGCCGCGTCTTGCCCGGCGCCGCACTGGTGCGCGCGAGGGTCTGCCGCAGCAGGGCATTGATCAGGCTCGACTTGCCGACGTTCGAGCGTCCCACCATGGCCACTTCGGGCAGGGGCCGCTGGGGAAACCCGACGGCTGCCGCGGCACTGGTCAGGAAGGTCGCCGAGCGCTTCCGGGAGGTCACAATCCGTTCAGTGCGTCAGGGCGTCAGCCGCCGCGTCGCCATCATCGGTCGATGGCGGCAGGGGTGTCAGCGGACCGGCCAGGGCCACGGCGAGCACTTCGTCCATGGTGCTGACCAGGTGCACGCTGAGACCGTCGAGCACGTTCTTCGGAATATCGGCCAGATCCTTCTCGTTGTCCTTCGGCATCAGGATGGTGGTGATGCCGGCGCGATGCGCCGCCAGCAGCTTCTCCTTGACGCCGCCGATGGGCAGCACCTTGCCGCGGAGCGTGATTTCCCCGGTCATGGCCACATCGCGCCGCACCGCAATGCGGGCGAGGGCCGAGATGAGCACCGTGGCCAGCGTGATGCCGGCCGAGGGGCCGTCCTTCGGGATGGCGCCCTCGGGGATGTGCACGTGCACGTCGGTCTTGCGCTGGAAGTCGCGGGCGATGCCGAAATCCTCGGCGCGTGAGCGCACGAAGCTCATGGCCGCCTGCGCCGATTCCTGCATCACGTCACCGAGCTTGCCGGTGAGCGTCAGCTTGCCACGCCCGGGCATGAGTGTCGCTTCGGTAATCAGAATCTCGCCGCCCACCTCGGTCCAGGCCAGGCCGGTGGCGATGCCGATTTCGTTTTTCTCCTCGGCCAGCGTCGGACGATAGCGCGGCACGCCGAGCAGCTCGGTGAGTCGTTCCGGTGTGATGGTCTCGGACGTCTTCGGCCCCTCGACCACGACCTTGCGCGCAATCTTGCGGCAGACCGAATTGACCTCGCGCTCGAGGCTGCGCACGCCCGCCTCGCGGGTGTAACGCTGCACGATGGCCTGCACGGTGTCTGGCTCGATGGCAATCTGCGCGTTGGTGAGGCCATTCTGCTCGATGGCCTTGGGCACGAGGAAGCGCCGTGCGATTTCCACCTTCTCCTGCTCGGTGTAGCCGGCCAGCTGCAGCACCTCCATGCGGTCGCGCAGCGCCTGGGGAATGGTGTGCAGCACGTTGGCCGTGCACAGGAACATCACGTTCGACAGGTCATATTCGACGTCGAGATAGTGGTCCTGGAAGGCGTTGTTCTGCTCCGGGTCGAGCACCTCGAGCAGCGCGGCAGACGGGTCGCCGCGGAAGTCCATCGACATCTTGTCGACTTCGTCCAGCAGGAACACCGGGTTGGTGGTGCCGGCCTTCTTCATGCTCTGGATGATCTGCCCCGGGAAGGCGCCGATGTAGGTGCGGCGATGGCCGCGGATCTCGGCCTCGTCGCGCACGCCGCCGAGCGACATGCGCACGAACTTGCGGTTCATGGCGCGCGCAATCGATTTGGCGAGCGACGTCTTGCCCACGCCCGGCGGGCCGACGAAGGTCAGGATGGTGGCCTTCGGCTTCTTGACCAGGGCCCGCACGGCCAGGAATTCGAGGATGCGATCCTTGATCTTCTCAAGGCCGTAGTGGTCCTCGTTGAGCACGGACTCGGCGTTCTTGAGGTCGCGGTTCTCCTTGGTCTTCTTGTGCCAGGGCACCGCCACCAGCCAGTCGATGTAGTTGCGCGAGACGGTGGCCTCGGCCGACATGGGGGGCATGGCCTCGAGCCGCTTCAGCTCCTGATGCGCCTTCTCGGCGGTGTCCTTCGGCATCCGGGCCTGGTCGATCTTCTTCTTCAGTTCGTCGATCTCGTTCCCCTTCTCGTCCTTGCGGCCCAGTTCCTTCTGGATCGCCTTCATCTTCTCGTTGAGGTAGTACTCCTTCTGCGCCTTCTCCATCTGCTTCTTCACGCGCGACTGGATGCGGCGGTCGACCTGCAGCTTGTCGACTTCGGATTCGAGGATGCTGGCGATGCGGTTGAGCCGCTCGAGCGGCGCGACCATGTCGAGCAGGTTCTGCTTCTCGTCGACGCCCACCAGCAGGTGAGCGGCAATCGTGTCGGCCAGCTTGCCCGGGTCGTCGACCCGCACGGCCGAGACCATGGCGTCATAGTGGAGGTTGTTCGACAGCTTCACGTACTGCTCGAACAGGGTGACGACGCGCGACATGGTCTGCTCGACGTCGCCGGCCTGTTCCTTGACCTTGTGCAGCACCTTGACCACGACGCGGTGGAAGCCCTTGTCTTCCTTCCACTCGATGACGCGCGCCCGGTCGACGCCCTCGACCAGCACCTTGATGTTGCCGTCGGGCAGCTTGAGACTCTGCACGACGTTGGCGATCGTGCCCATTGTGTAGATGTCCTCGGCCTTCGGGTCGTCGGTCGACGCGTCGTGCTGCGCCGCCAGGAACACGCGCTTGTCCTTGGCCAGCGCATGCTCGAGCGCGCGGATGGACGAGGGGCGCCCGATCACAAACGGCATCATCATGTGGGGAAACACGACGACGTCGCGGAGCGGGACGATGGGCAGGGTTTCGTAGACTTCTGTCATAGCGTTCCGTGGGCGACCGCCTGCCCTGCTGGCGGCCCGGGGCCGCCGGGAGGTCAGCCGGCCTTTTCGATGACTTCGAGCCCGGTCTGGCGGGTGAGCACCATCTCGCGCGTCACCACGAACTCGCGGGCCTTCTTCTGTCCGGGCACCTGATACATGAGCTCGAGCATCAGCTCTTCGATGATCATGCGCAGCCCGCGCGCTCCGACCTTGCGCTCGAGCGCCATCTCGGCGATGGCTTCGACCGCGTCGTCGGTGAAGCGGAGCTTGACGTTCTCGTATTCGAACAGCTTCTGGTACTGCTTGATGAGGGCGTTGCGAGGCTGGGTAAGGATCTGCACCAGCGCCGGCTTGTCGAGCTCGTGCAGGGTCCCGCACACCGGCAGGCGCCCGACGAACTCGGGAATGAGCCCGAACTTGATCAGGTCCTGCGGTTCGAGGCGGTCCATCAGGGCCGCTCCCTCGCGCTGGCGGGCCGACTTGATGTCGGCCTTGAAGCCGAGCGTCTTGCGCCCGATGCGGCGCTCGATGATCTTCTCGAGGCCGACGAAGGCGCCGCCGCAGATGAACAGGATGTTGGTCGTGTCGACCTGGAAGAACTCCTGATGCGGATGCTTGCGTCCGCCCTGGGGCGGCACGTTGGCCACCGTGCCCTCGAGAATCTTCAGCAGCGCCTGCTGCACACCCTCGCCCGACACATCGCGGGTGATGGACGGGTTTTCGTCCTTGCGGCCAATCTTGTCGATCTCGTCGATGTAGACGATGCCCTGCTGCGCCTTCTCGATGTCGCCCCCGGCGGCCTGCAGCAGCTTGAGGATGATGTTCTCGACATCCTCGCCCACATACCCGGCTTCGGTCAGCGTGGTCGCGTCGACAATGGTGAAGGGCACCGAGAGCAGCTTGGCCAGCGTCTGCGCCAGAAGCGTCTTGCCGGTGCCGGTCGGCCCGATGAGCAGGATGTTCGACTTGCTCAGTTCGACGTCGGTGCGGCTGCGGGGCTGCTTGAGGACCTCGAGCCGCTTGTAGTGGTTGTAGACGGCGACGGCCAGCTTCTTCTTGGTGAGCTCCTGGCCGATCACGTACTCGTCGAGGAACTTCTTGATCTCGGACGGGACGGGCAGCGAGGTGCGCGGGGCCTTGGCCTCGAACTTGGTGTCGTCGGCGATGATGTCATTGCAGACGTCGACGCACTCGTCGCAAATGAACACCGTCGGCCCGGCAATCAGCTTGCGGACATCATTCTGGTCCTTGTTGCAGAACGAGCACCGCAGGAGCTCGCCGCCGTCGCCGCTCTTTTTCACCATGTGTCCGGCAACCTCAGCTTACACCCGTTTCCGAATGACATCGTCAATGATTCCGTAGGCTTTGCCCTGCTCGGCCGTCATGATGTAGTCGCGCTCGGTGTCTTCCTGAATCCGCGCGAGATCCTGTCCGGTGTGCTCGACCAGGATGTCGTTGAGGCGCTGGCGCATGCGCAGGATTTCCTTCGCCGCCAGGTCGATGTCGGTGGCCTGCCCGCTCAGCCCGCTCATCAGCGGCTGGTGAATCAGGATGCGCGAGTTGGGCAGCGAGAAGCGCTTGCCCTTCGCGCCGGCCGCCAGCAGCACCGCGCCCATCGACGCCGCCTGCCCGAGGCAGTAGGTGTGCACGTCGGGCTTGATGAACTGCATGGTGTCGTAAATCGCCAGCCCGGCCGTGATCGACCCGCCGGGGCTGTTGATGTAGAGCAGGATGTCCTTGTCCGGATCCTCGGCCTCGAGGAACAGCATCTGCGCGATGACCAGGTTGGCCACCGTGTCGTCAATCGGCGTGCCGATGAAGATGATGTTGTCCTTCAGCAGCCGCGAGAAAATGTCGTAGGCGCGTTCGCCGCGGTTGGTCTGTTCGACCACCATCGGCACCAGCGTGTTGTGGGGAGTGGGCATCGGCATACGGGTCTCGCTCCTGGGCGCCTCGGAATGCATCACGGAGAGATCAGGCCGTGGTGACGCGGGCCTGGGCCATCGCCGCCTGCATGGCCTTCTCGCGGCGCAGGCCGGCCATCAGGCGGGGCAGTTCGCCGTCGGCTGCCAGCCGGGCCCGGATGGCCTCGGCCGTCCGGCCGGTGCCGGCCGCATACTTCTGCAGTTCCGCATCGACGTCATCGTCTGTGGCGGTGATGGCATCGCGCTGCACGATGGCGTCGAGCACCATGGCCGACTTCACCGAGTCGGTCGCCGGCTCGCGCTGGGCCTCGCGGAAGGCCGCCCAGTCGATGTTGGCCTGCCGCGGGTCGATGCGCTGGTCCATGAGGCGCCGGGCGAAGTCCTGTAGCCGGCGGTCAATCTCGCGCTCGATGAGCGACGGGGGTACGGTGAACGGCACGCGCGCGGCCAGCGCCTTCAGCACGTCGTTGCGCAGCTGCCGGTCGGACGCGTCGGCGGCCTCGGCCTCGAGGTCGGCCTTGATCCGCGCACGCAGCGCCTCGAGCGAGTCGAACTCGCCCAGGTCGCGCGCAAACTCGTCGTCGAGCGCGGGGACGATGCGGCGCTTGATGTCCTTGAGGGTGACGCGGTAGTGCACCGTGCCGCCGGCCAGGTCGGCGTTGCTGTCGTCGGCCGGGTAGGTGATGTCGAACTCGCGCGTCTCGTCCGGAGTCATGCCCAGCACGGCGGCGTCGAACCCGGGAGGATTCTGCGGCGCGCCGATTTCGATGGACGCCTGGTCGACCTTCTCTTCCTCACCCTGCACGCCGTCTCGCGTCGTTCCCTGGCGGACCAGGCCCATGACGCCGGTGTGGCCCATCTCGAGGGCCGAGGCTTCGGCGGGCTCGAACCGCGCGGCCCGGTCGCGGAGCCGCTCGAGGGCCTGGTCGACGGCCGCGTCTTCGATGGCCGTGGACGGACGCGTGGCCTCGATGGTGCCGAGATCGCCCGGATCGAAGGGCGGCACCACGTCAAAAAGGGCGGTGAAGGTCAGCGGCTTGCCCTCGTCGATGGCGACGTCCTTGACGTCGGGCGTCTCGAGGGGCTGGAGGCCCCGCTCGTTGAGCACATCCTCGACGGCATGGCCGATGAGGTGCTCGGCCGCATCCTGGAAGATCTGGGCGCGAAACCGCTTCCGAATCACCGAGGTCGGAACCTTGCCCGGCCGGAAGCCGGGCAACCGCGCCTGCGAGGCGTAGCGCCGGGTGACCCGGTCGAGTTCGGCATCGACGCGTTCGGTCGGGATTTCAACTGCCAGGGAGCGGCGGGTTTCGCTGACGTCTACCAGTTCCGTCTTCATGCGGGTGTTGTGGGCAAGAGAAGTGAGTGCGAAAGGGGGGAGTCGAACCCCCATAGCCTTGCGGCTGCCGGATCCTAAGTCCGGTGCGTCTGCCAGTTCCGCCACTTTCGCGCGGGGGAAGCTCGGCTGCCGCTTCGAGCGTAACACGGTTCGGCAGGTTCGCGCGACGCCCGGGTGCTACCATACCGCCCGGACGAGCCCCGCCGGCCTGGGCGGGGACTTCTCATCTCTCGCGCACCCGGCATGGCGGTTCCCTTTCTCAAGTGGGCGGGCGGCAAGCGTCAGCTGCTGCCCCAGATACAGCGATGCACGCCGACGCGGTTCTCGGCCTACGCCGAGCCGTTCCTGGGCAGCGGGGCCGTGTTCTTCGATCTGGTGCGGCGCGGTCAGCTGCCCGGGGTGCCGGTCCGGCTCTCCGACACCAACGCCGACCTGATCAGCACCTACGAGGCGCTGCGTGGCGATGTCGAGGCGGTGATTCGGCGGCTCGAGCGGCTGGCCCAGGGCCACGCGCGGGACGCGGCCCGCCACTACTACGAGGTGCGCGACGGCCAGTTCAACCGGCTGCGCGCCGGAGCCGACACGGCACAGGCCCACTCGCGCACTGCGCGGCTCGATCTCGCCGCAGCGTTCATCTACCTCAACCGCACGTGCTTCAACGGACTGTTCCGGACGAATGCGCGCGGGGCCTTCAACACCCCGCTCGGCCGCTATGCGCGCCCGCGCATCTGCGACGCCGACAACCTGCGGGCCGTGGCGCGGGTGCTGCAGCATCCGCAGGTCACGCTGACCGTCGCCGATTACGGCGAGGTCGCGGCCTGGCTTCCTGACGGCGGCTTCGTGTACTTCGACCCGCCGTACGCCCCGCTGAGCCGCACCGCCCACTTCAGGGCCTACACCGCCGCGGGCTTTTCTGACGAGGAGCAGGCGCGGTTGCGCGACCTGGCCATGGCACTGGCCGCCCGTCAGGTGCACGTGCTGCTGAGCAATTCGGTGTCGCCGCTGACCCGGCGCCTCTACGAGGCGCCCGACGTTCGCCGCTCGGGGCTGCGGGCCTGCCGCGTGCCTGCCCGGCGCGCCATCAGTACTGACGTGCGCGGGCGGGTCGGCGTGACGGAACTGCTGGTGACCACCCTGCGCCGGCGCCGCCGCGTCACTTGAACGCGACGGTCACCGACGGCCCTTCGAGCACGATCCCCTTCAGGCCCTGCAGCTGCGGACGCAGTTCGGACAGGGAAATGCCGGGGCGCAGCGCTCCCTGCAGGCGCGTCGGCGCCTCGGGGTTGGCCACCAGCGTGGCCGCGTCGACATCGAGCAGCGTGACCCGCGAACCGCTGACCCTCGCCGCGCTGGTGGACGTGATGGTGCCCTGCACCTGGACTGCGACCGACACCCGGAAGCCCTCGACCATTCCCTTCACCATCTGGGCCACGTTGGGATCGGCCAGGTTGGGGCCAAACGCCGGGGCGCCGGGGGGCGCCGCCGGGGCGGCCTGGGTGCCGAAGAGGGGGGGCGGGGCTGCCCCGGCGCCCGCGTTCGCGGCCGACACCCGCCTGTCGTCGAGAGTGATGGTCAGCAGGCTGCCCTCGCCCTGCGGCACCAGCGCGAAGGCGAAGGGCGCCGCGTCGTCGGGCGCGTTGGGATCCTGGCGGAGCCGCACGGTGCGGATGTCGTCAAACGCGAACGTCGCCGTGCTGCCCGTGAAGCCACTGGCCTGCGCGGGACGCTGCGAGACGAACCGCACGCCCGGCCCCAACGCTGCGGCCAGAGCCTTGAAGTCGCCGTCACTCGGCGGGGCGCCCGTGGTGCCGCCGAGCCCGGGCAGGCTCAGCGGAGGTGCCTTGGGGCTGGTGAGCACGGTCTGCTCGATGGTGCCGCGTCCGCTGCGGTCGACGGTGATGACGGTGGTGCTGGTGAGGCAGCCGGTCAGCGGCAGGGCCAGCAGCAGCACACTCGGAAGATGACGCAGATGCATGGAGACCTCGTTGGGGCGTGCCCCCTGGGGGCCATGATACCTATAGAGCACCCATGACCCGCGATGGCCTCGGACACACTGCCCTCATCACCGGCGCGTCGGCCGGCATTGGTGCCGCCTTCGCCGCCGCCCTGGCCGCACGCGGCTACGGCCTGCTGCTGACCGCCCGCCGCCTGGACCGGCTCGAGGCGCTGGCCGCCGAGCTGCGCGCCACCCATGGGGTGACGGTCGATGTGCATGTGCTCGACCTGGCTGAGGTGGAGGCCCCGGCGCGGCTGCTGGACTGGGTCGGAGATCGCCGTGTCGACCTGCTCGTGAACAATGCCGGCTACGGCGTGCCGGGGCTGTACGCCGATGCCGACTGGGCGACGCACGCCCGGTTCCTCCAGGTGATGGTGACGGCCGTGTGCGAGGTGACCCATCGGGTGCTGCCCGGCATGGTGGCGCGCGGCTATGGGCGCATCATTCATATCGCCTCGCTCGCAGGGCATGTGCCGGCGCCCGCCGGCCACACACTCTATGCGGCCAGCAAGGCCTTCCTGATCCGGGCGGCCGAGGCGCTGCACGCCGAGTACGCGTCCCGCGGGATACACTGCACGGCGGTGTGTCCGGGATTCACCTACACCGAGTTCCACGACGTGCTGGGCACGCGTGGGCAGGTGAGTCGCCTGCCGGGCTGGGCCTGGCAGTCAGCGACGGAGGTGGTCGAGGAAGGATACGCCGCAGTCATGCGGGGCGCGCCCGTGCACATCACCGGGCGCGTCAACCGCCTGCTGGCGTGGCTGGCGCGCGTGGTGCCGCCGGCCACGGCGCGTCGGCTCGTGGCGGCCACCGGGTCCCGCTTCCGTCGCACCCACTGAGGGCATTCGAGGAGATATCGCACGATGGATCTGGAACTGAAGGGAAAGCGCGTGCTGGTACTGGCGGCGAGCCGCGGGCTCGGATATGCCTGTGCCCGCGGACTGGCGGCCGAAGGATGCGCCGTGGTCATCTGCAGCCGCGATCAGGCGCGCATCGAGGCGGCCGCCGCGACCATCCGCCAGGAAACCGGCGCGACGGTCGTGCCGCTGGTGGCTGATGTCAGCAGTGCAGCCGAGGCGGAACAACTCGTCGGCCGTGCGGTCGAGGCGCTCGGAGGCCTCGAGATCCTCGTGCACAATGCCGGGGGGCCTCCGGCCGGCGGCTTCACCGCGGTGACCGAGGCGCAGTGGGCTCAGGCCTTCGAGCAGAACCTGATGAGCTTCGTGCGCGTCGTCCACGCGGCCGTGCCCGAGATGACGAAGGCCGGCTACGGGCGCGTCATCACCATCGCCTCATCGTCCATCAGGCAGCCGATTCCCAACCTGGTGCTGTCGAACGCTTTCCGCGCCGGCGTGTGGGGCCTCGCCAAGACCATGTCGCAGGAACTGGCTCCGCGGGGCATCCTCGTGAACGTGGTCGCTCCTGGTCGCATCAGCACCGAGCGCATCGATGAACTCGACCGGGCAAATGCGGCCCGCACGGGCCAGGACCTCGAGGCGGTGCGCCGGGCGTCGGTGGCGAGCATTCCCCTCGGGCGGCTCGGCCGGCCCGAGGAGTTTGCCAACCTCGTGGTGTTTCTCGCGTCGGCCCGAGCCAGCTACATCAGCGGCCAGGGCCTGTTCGTGGACGGCGCGGCGAGCACGACGCTTTAGGCGGGGGGCGGTCAGAGGCGCTGGCGCAGCTGCTGCGCCAGCGTGGCCGTCAGCTGCATGGCCGTGACCGGCTTGGTCACCACCGCGTCGAAGGAATCGGCACCATCGGGCGTCGGCACGTCGGCAGGCCGGGAGGAGGCCATGCCGACCACCGGGACGACGGACCAGGGGGCGCCCGACTGACGGATGCGGCGCGCTGTCTGCCACGCGGTGCCTTCGGCCCCGTCGCAGTCGACCACAACCAGGTGCATCAGTTCGCGACCAAGCCGGTCGAGGGCCGCGCCTGGCGTCATGACGGCCTCCACCTGCATGCCCGCCCCCTGCAACAGGGCGATCGTGGCGCGGCGGTTGATCGGGTGATCCTGCACCAGCAGCACCCGGCGCCCGCTCAGCACTGCGCCCGGCGAGTCGTCGCCTTCGGCCGACGGCAGCGCAAAGTCGAACTCGATGGCAAAGGCAGCACCGCCGTCGGGGAAGTAGGTGCCGATGGCCGTGCCGCCGCGCAGCGCGACCAGCCGCCGGCACAGCGCGATGTCCCGTGCACGCTGATCGTTGCGCAGGCGCTCGGCACCCACCGCGCGCGTGAAGGCATCGAGGTCAGGCTCCGGACGGGTCGTGGGCGCCTGCCGGCCGACCTCCGCCGCCTCGAAGCGCACCCGGACGGCGGCATCGGTCGACCCGGCCAGCCGGGCGCTGAGCACAACCGCGCCCGTGCGGGCCTGATCGACCACGTGGTCGAGCACGATGGCGAGAATCTGCGAGAGCACGTCGGCATCACCCACCAGCGTGGCCGGAATGTCCGGGGACACCGTCTGCGCGACCACCATCGACCGTGTCCCCGCCCGCCCGCTGGCCGCGCGCTTGATGCGCTCGATGAGGGGGGGCAGGTCGAAGGGGACCGAGTGAGCCAGGAAGGCCTCGTCGTCCATCGTCACGAGGGCCAGCAGATCTTCCACGCCGGCCACCAGCTGCTGCGCCTGCCCTTCCAGAGCTTCGGCGCACTCCTGCTGGGCCCGGCTCAGTGACGAGTCGGCCAGCGTGGCCGACAGCTGCACGACGGCGTCCATGGGAGCCAGAAGGCGGTGCCGGAGATCATCGAGGCGGGCCTGTTTGGCGCGGGCGGCATCAGCCGCATGGTCAGGGGGACGGGAATCGGCGGGCGACGGAGTCGAAGGCTGTGTCATCAAGGATGCATTGGCACGGGACGCCAAACCTCTACTTAACAGCAATCGGCAGCTGCCCGCAGAACTTGAATGGAGCCTGTGAATACTGACCGGTCGCCGGCCCCGCTACAATACCGGTCGTGGCACTCTGCCGGGTGATTGCGGGTC
>CAZXTM010000007.1:152412-155414 GCA_964643765.1 uncultured Bifidobacteriaceae bacterium
GTCGCCGGCCCCGCTACAATACCGGTCGTGGCACTCTGCCGGGTGATTGCGGGTCGGTGGCTGGTGGCGGGCGCACTGGGCCTCGTGCTGGTGGCGGGCAGCGGGCCGGCGGCGATGCAGGTGCCCGCCGGCACGGGGGCGCCGGACCGGCCGACGTTCGAGGCGTTTGTGGCGCGCCTGCGCGAGGACGCCATCGGGCGCGGGATCTCCGAAGAAACAGCCAGCGCGGCGCTTGATGCGCTGACGCCGCTCGAGGTGGTCGTGCAGCGCGACCGTGCCCAGGCGGAGTTTGTTGAGACCGTCGACCAGTACATTGCCCGCCGGCTGACGGCGCGGTTTGTGCGTCAGGCCCAGGCACAGGCCGATACGCATCGCGCCCTGCTGCGGCGCATCGAGGCCCGCTACGGTGTGCCCGGGTCGCTTGTGGTGGCCGTCTGGGGCCTCGAGTCGAACTTCGGCCGGTTCAGCGGCGTGCGCCCCGTGCCCCAGGCGCTGGCCACCCTGGCCTGGGAGGGACGCCGCGGCCAGTTCTTCCGGGAAGAGCTGTTTGCGGCGCTTGCGATTCTCGACGAGGGAGCGATTAGCCCCGGCGACATGAAGGGCTCGTGGGCCGGGGCGATGGGGCAGCCGCAGTTCATGCCGTCGAGCTACCTCGACCATGCGGTCGACTTCGACGGCGATGGCCGTCGCGACATCTGGCGGTCGACGCCGGATGTGCTGGCCTCGATTGCCCACTACCTGCAGAACCACGGCTGGCAATCGGGCGAGCGCTGGGGGCGCCCGGTGCGGGTGGTCGGTGCCGCAGTCGAGGCGGTGAGCGGAGTGCCCCTGCGTGATGCCGGCTGTCGTGCGGTGCGCGAGCTCAGCGCGCCCCGCCGGCTGGACGAGTGGCAGCGGCTGGGTGTGCGGACGGCCGAGGGACGTGCCCTGCCGACAGCGACGCGTGAGGCGTCCCTCCTGAAGGCCGGTCGCCGGCACTACCTCGTCTATCGCAACTACGAGGCGGTGCTGGGCTACAACTGCGCGCACGCCTATGCGCTGACGATCACCCAGTTGGCTGACCGCATCCGGGGCAGGTAGACTGGCAGCATGTCGCAGACACACCCTCCATCTTTGGCGATGACTGTCACCTGCGGCGCCGCCGCCGTCGTGTCGATGGCCGCCGGTGTCTACTTCGGCGGCGAAGGACGCCTGCCGCTGGCCATGACCGGTTCGGCACTGTTCGTGCTGCTCGGCAGCGTGACCTTCGAACTGGCTCGCCGCCGGTCGATGCATGGAGGGTCAGGGAAATGAACGCCGCACTGTTGAAGGGCCTGAACGCGCACTTGACGCTCGAGTTCCGCGCGTCGCACGAATACCTCGCCATGGCGATCTGGCTCGAGGCGCACGACATGCCGGGCTTTGCCACCTGGATGAAGCAGCAGTCCTCCGACGAACGGCTGCACGCCCAGAAAATCATCGATCACCTCGTCGAGCGCGATCAGGAAGTGACCCTGCCGGCCGTCGCCGCGCCGCCGCGCACGTGGACGTCGGTCGAGGCCCTCTGCGCGCACGTGCTCAGGAACGAGCAGGAGGTGACCGCCTCCATCAATGACCTCTACGCGGTCGCCGAGAAGGCCAAGGATCGCCCGGCGCAGGTGCTGCTGCAGTGGTTTGTCAACGAGCAGATGGAAGAGGAAGCCGCGGCGCGCGCGGTGCTCGGCCGCATCAGGCTCGGCGGCAGCACCGGCGTGGGCCTGCTGATGATCGACCAGGAACTGGCCGGGGGAAAGATGCCCGGCATGCCGGCCGATCCGGCCGGCGCCTGAGCGCGTCGCCGCGATGGGAGCCCGCCGCTGGAACACCACGATTGACGGTCCGCTGACCGAGGGCGCGCTGCGTGCCCGGCTCGAGGCCCTGGGCTACCGGGTGGCGCGCTACGAATATGCCCCCGGGACGGTGTTCCCCGACCACACGCACGGCGTCGACAAGATCGATGCGGTGATCTCCGGCCGATTCCGGCTGGTGGTCAGCGGCCACATGGCCATCCTTGGCCCCGGCGACTGGGTGCAGGTGCCGCGCGGCGCCGTGCACAGCGCCACCGTGCTCGGCGATGCCCCGGTCGTCGCGTTCGATGCCATCCGCGTCTAGCCGGGCAGCAGGGCCTTCCCCATGAGAATCGCAGTCATCGGCGCCGGCGCAGTCGGCGGATACTTCGGCGGTCGCCTCGCCGCTGCCGGGCACGACGTCACCTTCATCGCCCGCGGCGCGACCCTCGAGGCCCTGCGCACAGACGGGCTGCACATCTCGAGCCCGATGCGCGGCGACGCGCACGTGCCCGTGCGCGCCACCAGTCAGCCCGAGGACGTCGGTCCGGTCGACGTGGTGCTGTCCACCGTCAAGCTCTACGATCTCGAAGCCTCGGCCCCGGCGATGCGGCCGCTCATCGGGCCCGGCACCGTGGTCATACCCCTCCAGAACGGCGTCGAGGCGCGTGCCATGCTGACGCCGCTGCTCGGGGCCGACCATGTCGCCGCCGGCATTGCCTACATCGTCGCCGTGGCCGATCGCCCGGGCCACATCACGCACGTGACCGCCGACCGGCTGGTGTTCGGCGAGGCTGACGGCACGATCTCGGCGCGGTTGCAGGCGTTCCAGCAGGCCGGCCAGCAGGCGGGCTTCGTGACGGAACTGACGCCGGACATCGAGACGGAACTCTGGATCAAGTTCGTGCGGCTCGCCACCTGGAGCGCCATGACCTGCGTGACGCGCTCGCCCATGGGCGTCATCAAGGCCTATCCGGCGCTCCTGTCGATGATGGACCGCGCCTTCGACGAGGCCATCGCGGTCGGCCGCGCCCGCGGCATCGCCTTCCCGCCGACCCTGGTGGAGGCCACGCAGCAGCTGGTGCGCAACTTTCCGTATGGTTCGAAGTCGTCGATGCTCGAGGACCTCGAGCGCGGCAGACGCCTCGAGCTGCCGTGGCTGAGCGGAGCGGTGGTGCGTATGGGCGCCGAGGCTGG
>CAZXTM010000008.1:0-135855 GCA_964643765.1 uncultured Bifidobacteriaceae bacterium
CCATGGCGCGCGCCCCGCCCCCGCCGCCGACGGCGGGGCCTCAGTGGCGGCGGCCGCCTCGGCCGCCCGCACCAGCAGCGCCTCAACGGCGCCGACCGGCGCCACGACGAAGCGCCGGGGCACGGCGCCCGCGCTGACGACGAGCGCGGCACTGCCGGCGTCACACTGTCCCAGGCACGGCGAGCGCTGCCAGCCCAGCGGGGGCGGGAACGCCTCGCCCGATTCTGCAGCGGCCGCACCGGCCACGGGCACAGCGGGCGCGCGGCGTGTGACGGCCTCGCCGTCATGGGCAGTGTCGTCGTGTGGCGCGCCAGTCAGAGGCGCGCGCTCAGCCGCGCGACTGCCCTCGACGGGCCCGGCCGGCGTGCCCGTCGACGAGTCGGGCCGAGGGGACCCGCCCCCCGCGTGCGCGCCCGCAGGGGCCGGAGAGGGCCCGATCGGCGAACGCACGCCCCCAGCATGCGCGCCTGCAGGGGCCGCAGACGACCTGGCCCCCTCGGTGCCTGCAACATCACTCGAACCCGAGGCCGGGCCTCCTCCCGCCTCCGAGGCCCCGGCCCCCGGGGCGGCTGGCCCGTGACCGGGGGCATGCGCCGTCGCCGCCGGCCCGAGCCGCGCCGCCAGCGCCGCACACAGCCGCTCGGCCCCCTGCGCACGACACGCCACATCGTCGCAGACGTGAATCATCGTCTGCGGGGAGGGCGTGGTCGACAGCAGGTGATAGAAGGTGACGACACCCCACGCCTCCGCCGGCGGCACACCCAGCCGGCGGCAGATGTGATTCAGAGCGCCGCGACTGACCCAGCCCACGCGGTCCTGTGCCGCGTGCAGTGCCGGCAGCAGCCAGTGCCGCTCGCCCACCGCCTCGGGCGGCAGCACCGCGTCGATGGCCGCCTGCTCCGCGTCTGTGGGCTCGCCGCCGATGATGTGCAGATCCATGGTGGGTGCTCGTTCAGGCGCGATCCGCGTCAGGCACCGGCACTCGCCGGTGTGGCCACGCGTTCGAGGCGCACGGCCGCGGCCTTGAACTCGGCTGTCCCCGCGCGCGGATCGGTCACGTCCAGCGTCAGCACGTTCGTCGCTGCCTGTTCGGGGAAATGCAGCGTCATGAACACCAGCCCCGCCGGCAGCCCGGTGTCGATGTGCACCGGCACCTCGACCGCACCACGCCGTGAGACGACGCGCACGTGATCGCCCTCCCCTACGCCCAGGCGTGCCGCATCCGATGGTGAGACATCCGCGGTTTCCCCTCGCCGCGTCGGTGACGCATACGACGAGGTCTGGACGCCCGTGTTGTACTCCCCCAGCCTCCGGCCCGTCGTCAGGCGAAACGGATACTCGTCGCTGAGCGCCTCGGCGGGCTCCTGATGCGCCACCACCTGAAACGGAGCCCTCGGCCCGCGCACTGGACGCTCCCAGAGACGGCTGTGCAGGAAGGCTTCGCCCGGATGGCCCTCGTTGTAGCAGGGCCAGCGCAGCCCCCTCGCGGCGTCGAGGCGCGGATAGCTCATGCCTGCGTGCACTGGCGAGAGGCGCCGCACTTCGTTCCAGACCGACCCCGCGTCGGCTGCGCCCCACTCATGCCCCAAGGCGCGGGCCAGGTCCAAGATGATCGCGAGGTCGTCGCGCGCCTCGCCAGGCGGCGACAGCGTGCGGCGGGTGCGCTGGACGCGCCGCTCGCTCGAGGTGACGGTGCCTTCTGATTCAAACGCCCCTGCTGCCGCGGGAAAGACGACGTCGGCCATCGCCGCCGTCTCGGTCAGGAAGAGATCCTGAACGACCAGCGTGTCGAGCCGCGCCAGTCGTTCGCGCGTCTGGTGCGCATCGGCCTCCGACTGCGCCGGGTTTTCACCGATGACATAGAGCGCCCGGAGGTCGCCGCGCGCCATGGCCTCGAACATGGCCGTCAGGTGCCAGCCCTTCTTCGGAGGAACGGTCGCCCCCCACGCGCGATCGAACCGCGCGCGCACCTCGTCGTTCTCGACATGCTGGAAGCCCGGTAGCCGGTCAGGCAGCGCGCCCATGTCGCCACCGCCCTGCACGTTGTTCTGCCCCCGCAGTGGACAGATGCCGCTGCCCCAGCGACCGACGTGCCCGGTCAGCAGCGCCAGGTTGATGAGGGCCACCACGTTGTCGACCGCGTAGTGATGCTCGGTAATGCCGAGCGTCCAGCACAGCATGGCCCGGCGGGCTCCCGCATAGGCGCGGGCCATGTCGCGGATGGCGCCGGCCGGCACCCCGGTCACCCCCTCCGCTCGCTCGGGCGTCCACTCGTCGATGGCGGCCCGATAGGCCTCGAATCCGGTGGTGGCCTCGCGAATGAACTCGTCGTGCGTCAGGCCGCCACGCACAATCTCGTGGGCCACGGCGTGGGCCAGCGCGATGTCGGTGCCGACGCGCACACCCAGCCACTGCTCGGCCCACTGCGCCGAGGCCGTGCGGCGCGGGTCGATCACAAACAGGCGCGCCCCCCGGCGGACGGCCTTCAGCACGTGGTGGAAGAAGATGGGATGCGTCTCGCGGGCGTTCGATCCCCACAGGAGGATGCAGTCGGCCTCCTCCACTTCCTGGTAGGAACTGGTGCCCCCACCCATTCCGAACACCATCGCCAGACCGGCGACGCTTGGCGCGTGTCAGGTGCGGTTGCAGCTGTCGATGTTGTTCGAGCCCATGACGACGCGCGCGAACTTCTGCGCGGCGAAGTTCATTTCATTGGTGCTCTTCGAACAGCTGAACAGGCCGAATGCCTGCCCCCCGTGCGTGTCGCGCACACGGGCAAACGCCGAGGCGGCGCGATGCAGCGCCTCATCCCAGGTGGCCTGCCGCAGCGAACCGTGCCGGTGATCACGAACCAGCGGAACCGTGAGTCGCTCCATGTGGCGACTCTACAACCGCCCGGGCACCCGCGCAACCGTGGTCTCCGCGAGACTCACGGCCCGACGGTCGTCGCGTCTCCCCACCGCTCGCGCGGCACAGACAGCAGCGGATACTCACGTCGCAGGGCCACCACGTGCACCGGCAGCTCCCGCACCGGGATCTCTCCCGCACGGCAGCGGTCGCGGAGGGCCCGGATCTCGATGCGATACAGGTCATTGAGCTGAGCACGCAGGGTGTCCGGGGTATCCGACGGCCCGACGTCGATACCGTGCCGCCGCAGTTCCTCGACGACCGCTCGGTGAAGTGCAGGCGCGTCAGCCACGGCCGGCGGTGCCCTCGCCGGCGGCGGGCGGCCCGATGCGAATCGTCACCCCTGTCGCGCTGTCGGCGTATTCGGTCGCGTCCGATCCCGCCGCCTCGACGTCGATGCGCCGCAGCCCGACGGCTGATGCCGGCGGCGTCGGTGCCCCCAGGCCGGCCCACACGTTGAGGCCCAGGTGATGGTGATAGCCACCGGCCGCCACAAACAGCGCCCCCGGGTAGCCGCGCAGCATGGGCGCGAAACCCACGGTGTCGCAGTAGAAGCGTTCAGCACTGGCCAGGTCAGGCACCTGCAGGTGCACGTGGCCGACGACGGTGCCGTCGGGCAGCCCGGCCCAGGCGGCCTCGGCCCCTGGAGTGGTGAGCACCCCCTCGATGTCGAGGGGGTCACTGCTCATCTGCACCTCGCCGCCGCGCATCGGCCATTCCGCGCGGGCGCGATCACGATAGACCTCAAGTCCGAGCCCGTCGGGATCACGCAGGTAGACCGCTTCACTGACCAGATGGTCGGCCGCGCCGTCGACGGGCCACTCCGTGGCCGCCAGACGCAGGAGCACCTGCCCCAGCGCCGCACGCGTCGGCACCAGCAGCGCCACGTGAAACAGCCCGCTGGTGCCCCGGGGACGCATCGTCGCCCCGGGCTGTTCGTCGAGGTGCAGCCAGGCGGGCCCGGTCGCGGTGCCCAGCGACGCACGCCCGGGCCCGGTTGCCTGGACGGTTGCCCCAAGCAGGTCTCGATAGAACCGCAGCGACCGCTCGAGGTCGGCCACCGCCAGCGTGACCGACGCAATCCGGGTATCGGACGGCAGTGCAGCCATCGCGGCCCGTCAGCGGCCGCCGAACAGCCGCGACAGCACGCCCGGCTTCCGGGGGCACTGGCAGTGGTCGGCCGGCTTCACGTCACCGAGCACCTGTTCGATGTGCTGTCCGCACCCCAGCCACGACGGTTTTCCGCACTGCTGACATGTCACACGCTGGCACATAGTGCTTCCAGATTACTGCCGACCGGCCGTCGCGGCCATCGACTTCTTGATGGCGGCCACGGTGACGGCCGTCCGGAACTGCACCATGCGGAGTCCGTTGGCGATGGTCTTCTCAATCGGGTCGAGCGGCACGCCGTTAATCACGAAGTTGCCGGCCTTCCGCCGTTCACGCATGCGGATGGCGTCGGTGTCGACCGTCGAGATGATGGCCGAGATGTAGTAATCGTCATGGAACCCCTCGAGCGTCTCCTTGATGCCCAGTTCGGTCTCCTCGAAGTGCTCGACGTCGGCGTAGTTGTAGTACTCGGGGATGAAGTGCACGCGGCCCTGCCCCTTCCAGTCGGCGTTGAGGGTGGCGGCGACCTCCTGCATGCCCTTCAGGTTGCCGCCGCTGTCACCGAGCATCACGATGTCGGTGAACCCCTGCGAGCGGAGGCTGCGGGCCATGTCCGACAGCACGGCGCGGAACGTGGCCTGCGACAGCACGACCGTTCCCGGCGACAGGCCCGGCCGGTCGGGATTCCCGGGCTCGAGGGTCACAATCGGGGCCACCAGCGCATTGCCCAGGGCGCGCGCAATCGATTCGCCCTGCGCCTTCAGCACGTTGTTGTGCTTGCCGGTCGTCAGGTAGGGGCCGTTCTCCTCGATGCCCCCCGTCAGGATCAGCGCCGTGGTCTTGCCGGCCTTCAGCAGGTCGCGCACCTCGAGCATGGTCAGCTGCTCGATCCACACGCTGTCGTGCATGTCGATGGGACGCGGCATGCTGGTCACGTCGCGGCGCGGCTGGCTGTTGACCGAGGCCGTGCGCGGCGGCGCGGGCGAAGCGCCCCCCGCGGGGGGCTGGGCGAACACCGGCATCGCAGTGCAGAGCAGCAGGCTGAGGACAAGGCGCACGGTCATGGGAATCTCCGGAGGACGGTCGGCCCGGGGCACCGGCCGCGGGCGAGGGGGATTGTAGCCTCCGGCAGCCCCGGCGGAGCCGCTGCGGGTGCCTCATGACAAAAAGAAACATGTCGGCGACGCTCAGTCAGGCCGGGTTTCGCCTACAATGCGCATGTTCGACGACCGCCCCGTGTGCCGAGGGCATCACGCGATGGTCGCTCAAGGAGGACTCTCGTCATGTCACGCCCCAACCTTTCCACTCGTCGCACGTCCCGGCTGGCGCTCTCGGCGGCCGCTCTGGGTCTTGCGGCTGCCGTGGCCGTTCCCCAGGCTCAGCAGGCCCCTGCGGCCCCCGCACCCGCCCAGGGTGGGGCCCGTCCTGCCGCCGCCGGTGCCGCCCCGGCAGCCCCCGGCCAGGGACAGGCCGCTGCCCCGGCCGCACCCGCCGCACCGCCCCAGAAGCCGCTGGTGCCCGTGGTCGCCAGCAGCCTGGCAGCGAAGCCCGATGCCTATTACGGTGAGAACGTCACGATGATGGCGCTGGTCGACCAGAATCTGTCGCCCATTGCCTTCTCGGTCGACCAGGACAAGACGAAGTCGGGCGAGAAGGACGTGCTGGTACTTGCGCCCCGCCTCAACGAGCCGCTCGAGCTCAACACCTACGTGACCGTGATCGGCGAGGCCATCAAGTTCGACCCGGCCAATGCCAAGGTCAAGGATCGGCTCACCGGCCTGTCCCCCGAGGTCATCGCCAAGTGGACCGGCAAGCCCGTCGTCGTGGCGACCTCCGTGGTCAACAACGCGATGAACGACATTGCCCGCCGCCTGCCCCCCAAGATGACGACCGAAGAGGAAGTGCTGCAGAAGGCCATGCAGAAGGTCGCCGCCGCGAATGGCGCCATGCGCACCGTCACGGAGAAGTCGGACGTGGAAGGCGCCAAGAAGCAGGCCGCCGAGCTCAAGGCCGCCTTCATGCAGACCGAGGCGTTCTTCCGCCCCTACGCCAAGACCGATGCGCTCGGATGGATCGCCGATGCCCGCAAGGCGGCTGATGCCATCGAACTGGCCGCGACGGCCGGGAAGTGGGACGAGGTGAAGGCCGCGACGGCCAACCTCGGCAAGACGTGCGGCAGCTGCCACACGCCGTATCGTGACCGGTTTGACGATGGATCGTTTCGGCACAAGCTGGGGCCCCTGCCGGCAGCCCCGGCCAAGCGCGGCGGACAGTAAGGCAACCAGGTTCGGTCGACCGTAAGGAGCTATCGTATGAAGCGAACAGTGCTGGGAGTGGGAGCAATGGTGCTGATGGCCGGTGCGCTGGCTGTCACGGTGCAGGGGCAGCGGCGTGCGCCCGATCCGCGGTCGATGGGCGGCGGTGACTGCGCCCAGAACCCGTATAACTGCAAGGACACACCGAATCCGCTGCCGAAGGCCGACACCGTGTGGCTCGAGGAAATGACGTGGATGGACGTCCGCGATGCCATGGCGTCCGGCAAGACCACGGTCATCATCCCGACCGGCGGCCACGAACCGAACGGCCCGTGGCTGGCCCTCGGCAAGCACAACTACGTGCTGACCACCAACTGCGATGCCATCGCCCGCAAGATGGGCAACGCCCTGTGTGCGCCGGTCATCAAGCACGTGCCGGAGGGCGGCATCGAACCGCCGACCGGACACATGACCTCACCGGGCACCATCACGCTGCGTGAAGACACCTTCCGCGCGCTGCTGACCGACACGGCCGAGTCGCTCCTGGCCCACGGCTTCAAGCAGGTGTTCTTCATCGGCGACAGCGGCGGCAACCAGGCCGGACAGCGTGCCGTGGCCGAAGCACTCAACACCAAGTACGCGGGCAAGGCCCTGGTGGCGCACATCCAGGAGTATTACGACTACGCCTCGGTCACGAAGTTCATGGAAACGAAGGGCCTCAAGGAAGGCGCCTCCGACAACATGCACGACGATGTGATCATCACCCTGAACATGTTCATCCAGGATCCGAAGTCGGTCCGGTATGACGAGCGCGTGAAGGCCGGCAAGGCCACCATCAACGGGGTCGACGTGTCGAACCGCGCGAAGAACACCGAGTGGGCGAAGCAGATCGTCGAGTTCCGCACCGGCCACACGATTGCCGCCATCAACAAGGCCATCGCCAACAAGGGCACCCTGCCGGCCGCGCCGCGCCAGCGCCCCGGCGCCTGAGCCCGACACGCATCGGGTCACCGGTGAGGTGACCCCATCAGCACACACGGCGGGGGCACTCGTGACCATCACGGGTGCCCCCGCTGTCTTGTACCGCCCACGCAGGCAGAACCTGCGGTGCCCGACGACAGACGGCCGCCGGTCGCCTGTGGCGCTGGGGGGCCGCGCCTTCCGCGCGCCTCCGGCGGCGGGAGCAGCCTGGCTAGGGTGTCGGCGTGAGGACGCCGGGCGCCGTCTCTTCCACAATCTCGCGAATCGCCTGGCGCACCGGGGCGGTCAGGTGTGCAGAGGCGGGACGTGTCTGCCATCCACTGAGCACTGCGGTCAGCCGCGAGGCCATAGCCTGCCGCGCCTCGAGCGGAAGGGCGCCGTACATCGGGCTGTACACCATGTAGCTCAGGGGATACCGGAATGTCCTGCCCTCGAGCTGAAGGTCGCGAAGCGTCCGCCCCCGGCGGTCGTGTGGCCCCTGGGCGGCGAAGGCTTCAGCAAACCCCGAGGTCCCCTGCACCGGGCGCGGCAGCGGCGCTTCGTCCGCGAACAGCAGGTATTCGGCCAGGGCATCGGCGGCCTCGGCTTGCGACGCGGCCGTGCCGGCGCGGTACTCCCAGTTGAGCCGCGTGATGAGATTGGTGGCGTGCACCTGGTGGTCGAGCACCAGCAGGGCCGCCACGTCGCTCGTGAGCGTCAGGTAGCCCGTGGTGTCGAACTCCCCGCCCACCGTCCGCAGCGCCTTGGGCGGGCCCGTGCGGGGCGTCGGCTGCAGCATCGGCTGGTTCCCCATGTGCCGCGCCGGCACCTGCGCACCGGTCACGAACCAGCCCCCCCACCGCTGTGCCACCGGCAGCCGGTGTTCCGTGAATCCGCCGTCGGCATAGTCGCGGTCGCTCTTCCGGGGAAACACCGTCTGCAGCACGGGGCCGGGCACGGCGAGGGTGTCCCATGACAGGTGGCAGGCCAGGCACTGGTTGTCGCGCCGGAATCGCGGCCGGTCTGAGGCCTGCATGGGGGCGGTGTAGAACACCGTACCCTGCACGGGGTCCTGGGCTGCCAGTTCCAGCACGTCGCCACCGCGAACCCAGGCCACCGACACCTGGTCAGTGAAGTAGATGGCCCGGGGGTTGTGCATGCGGATCTTGCTGGCCTGCAGGCTGGTTTCGGCAAACGCCAGCACCTGCGAACTGACCGGCACCTTCAGCGCCTCGAGCACCGACGCCAGGTAGCCACCCCGTGCGGGGTCGTAGCTGAGCGAGGCCGTACCGGCCTCGAGGGCCGCATTCAGCCGGGCCACCGGATCAGTCACCGGGGCCGTGCTGTAGCGGATCGCCGGATGGTCGCGATTGCCGTTGAAGACGCCCGGGCGCTGCGCGCCGGCCACAACCAGCGCCGCCGACAGCACCAGTGCCGCCGCAATGAGTGGACGAAGGCGCGGGTGCCTCACTGGCGACCTCCCGTCTCTACACGAATGGACGACACCGCCGCGCGCACCTCAGCCGTGAAATGCGAGAACCGCGGGTCGGTCACCTCGCCGGCCAGCACGGCGCTGATGCGCTGCTCGACCAGGTGACGCGGGCCATCGGGCAGGGCGCGGTACATCGGCGAGTAAATCATGTAGCTCAGCGGGTAGCGCATCAGCCGACCGCTCAGCTGCAATTCACGCAGTGTCCGCCCGTGGCGATCGAAGGGCCCTCGCGCCGCAAACTGCGCGGCAAAGGCGGAGGGTGCGGCCACGACCGCCGCGGGCAGCGGCGCCTCGTCGGCGAAGAGCAGGTAGTCGGCCAGCATCTGCGCGGCAATCCGCGTGCGCTCGGCGTCGCCAACCCGGGCTTCCCACCCGAGGCGCGTGATCATGTTGGCGGCCTGTGACTGGTGCTCAAGCACCAGCAGCGCGGCCACGTCGCTTGTGGCGACCGGATAGCCGGCCGTATCGAGCTGCCCCTCGATTGACGCGAGGGGCGTGGCCAGTGGTCCGCTGCGCTCGGGCTGCAGCAGCGGCTGGTTGCCCAGGTGCGTCAGCGTCGGCACGGCGCCGGTCACAAACCAGCCGCCCCACCGGTTGACATACGGGGTGCGGTGATCGACCGAAGGGTCGTTGAGATAGTCGCCCGGACCGCGTCGCGCACGTGTGCTGCGCACCGTCAGGCCCGGCACACCCAGCGTGTCGTAGGTGAGATGGCACGACACGCATGTCTCTTCCCGCCGGAACGTGGCCGGCCCTGCTGAGGGCACTTGCGGCAGCGCGTAGAAGACGGTGCCGAGTACCGGGTCCTGCGCCGTCACCTCGAGCAGCGCGCCTCCCCTGACCCAGCCGACCGCGACTTCATCGTTGAAGTAGATGGCCCGCGGATTCTGCTGGTGAATCTTTGCTGCCTGGAAACTCGTGGGCGAGTACACCAGCACCTGCGAGGCCACAGGGATGTCCATCGCCTCGAGAAATGCCTTGAGGTAGCCGGTCGATTCGTCGAAGGCCAGCGTGCGCTCGCCGCGTTCGACGGCCGCATTCAGGCGCGTGATGGCCGTCTGCACCGGCGCTTTGCCGTACGCAATCGTGGGATGGTGCCGCGACTCGATAAACGCATCGGTCCGCTGCCGGGCCTGCGCACTCCAGCCGCTGACCAGCACCGCCGACAGCAGCCCCAGGGCGGCCGCGAACCTCACCTGTCCTACGGGCATCGTGTCCCCACCTCGAAAAGAAGAAAGGCATGGCCGCCTGCGCGGCCATGCCTCATTCTAGAGCGTTCGCCCCCGCCTGCGCGGGGCTTAGTAGCGGTAGTGGGCCGGCTTGAACGGGCCGTCCACCGACACGCCGATGTAGTCGGCCTGGTCCTTGCGCAGCGTCGTCAGCTTGACGCCCAGCTTGTCGAGGTGCAGGCGGGCCACCATCTCGTCGAGCTTCTTCGGCAGGATGTAGACGCGGCGGGCGTCGTACTGCGTCCCCGACAGGGTGGGCTGGCCCGTGGCACTGAAGTGCAGGTCGAGCTGCGCCACGACCTGGTTGGTGAACGACGAGGACATCACGAAGCTCGGGTGGCCGGTGGCGCAGCCGAGGTTCAGCAGGCGGCCTTCCGCCAGCACGAGGATGCTGTGCTCGCCGTGGGTGCCCTCGGCCGGGAACACCCATTCGTCGTACTGGGGCTTCACGTTCACGCGGCGCGCCCCGCTGCGGGCCAGCGCGGCCATGTCGATCTCGTTGTCGAAGTGGCCGATGTTGCCGACGATGGCCTTGTCCTTCATGCGCTTCATGAGGTCGACCGTCAGCACGTTCTTATTTCCGGTGGCCGTGATGAAGATATCGGCCGTCTCGACCACATCCTCAATCGTCGTCACCTGGTAGCCTTCCATCGCCGCCTGCAGCGCGCAGATGGGGTCGATCTCGGTCACGATGACGCGGCAGCCCTGGCCCTTCAGCGCCTGCGCGCAGCCCTTGCCCACGTCGCCGTAGCCGAACACCACCGCGACCTTGGCCGACAGCATCACGTCGCTGGCGCGGTTGAGGCCGTCGATGAGCGAGTGCCGGCAGCCGTACAGGTTGTCGAACTTGCTCTTGGTGGCCGAGTCGTTGACGTTGATGGCCGGGAACAGCAGCGAGTTGTTCGCGGTCATCTCGTACAGGCGATGGACGCCGGTCGTGGTCTCCTCCGAGACGCCGCGGATGCCGTCGGCAATCGCGGTCCAGGTCTTCGGATGCGCGGCCAGTTCGCGGCGCAGCGTGTCGAGAATCACGCCCCACTCTTCGGGTTCGGTCTCGGCGTTGAACGACGGAATGACGCCGGTCTTCTCGTATTCCTTCGCCTTGTGCACAAACAGGGTCGCGTCACCACCGTCATCGACGATCAGGGACGGGCCGCCGTTGTCGGGCCAGCGCAGGGCCTCGACCGTGCACCACCAGTATTCGGGCAGCGTCTCGCCCTTCCAGGCGAACACGGGCGTGCCCTTGGGCTGCGCAGCGGTGCCGCCGGTCTCGGGCCGGCCCACCACCACCGCGGCGGCGGCGTGATCCTGCGTCGAGAAGATGTTGCAGCTCACCCAGCGGACGTCGGCGCCGAGCGCGGTGAGCGTCTCGATGAGAACGGCCGTCTGCACTGTCATATGCAGCGAGCCCATGATGCGGGCCCCGGCCAGCGGCTGCTGCCCCGCATACTGGGCGCGCAGCGCCATCAGCCCGGGCATCTCGTGCTCAGCCAGGCGAATCTCATTGCGGCCGAACTCGGCCAGCGAAAGGTCCTTGACCTTGAACGGCTCGCGTCCCGCAGCCCGGGCGGCGTCGAACGGATGAATGGTCGTCACTGCAGTTGCCATGTGTGCTCCTTGGTTCCCTGGTCGCTTACGTCTACGAAATCAGTGCGATGCGGCGACCGCCCGCCGCGTGGCCTGCTGACGGGCCGTTGCCACACAGAGTGACGGCCCGCGCGCATCTGGTTCAGCCGGCAGCGCCGTCCAGCGGACGCCACTCAGCTCGGCTCCGGTCAGGTACCGCCGGAGCGTGTCTTCGGAAAATCCCAGCCAGACGTGCCCCATCTCGTGCTGGTACTCGGTGTGCGTGTGCGGCACCATGTCGATGATGACCAGCCGGCCGTTCGGCCGCAGGATGCGCGCCGCCTCGGCAATGACGCGCTGCGGGTCGGGCTGGTGGTGCAGCACCAGAGAAATCAGCGCCGCATCCACGCTGGCCGATGGCAGGGGCAGGTCCTCGAGGGCGCCCTCGATGACGTCGACCGAGTCGCAGCCAGCCAGTCGTTCGCGTGCGGCCTGCAGCATCTCGGCCGACCCATCGACGGCCAGTACCCTCGCGACATAGGGCGCCAGCAGCGCCGCCAGCTGCCCGGTGCCGCAGCCCAGGTCGGCGACCTCGAGCCGTTCATCGAGCAGGGCCAGCAGGGCCGACATGTAGACCCGCTCGCCGAACAGGTCGACCCGCAGCCGGTCCCATTCCCCGGCCGCAGTCGAAAAGAAGGCCCGCGACTTCTCGCGGCGACGCTGGAGCACGCTCGCCAGCCGCCGGTCGTCCTCGTCGAGATTCAGGGCCGATCCCACTTGTTCGCGGATCACCGGCCAGAGCTGCCGGGCCCCATCGTCGAGCGTGTCTGTGGCCAGCGTGTAGAGCCGGCTCGTGCCATCCCGCCGGGACAGGACCCACCCATCGTCTGCGAGGGTCTTCAGATGGCGGCTGACGGTGGATTGCGGCAGCTGCAGGACCGCGCAGAGGTCGGTGACGGTCAGTTCGTGCTGCTCGAGGGGACGCAGCATCCTCACCCGCGTGGGGTCGGCCAGGGCGGCCATGTGCTCGAGGATGCTCGGCGTCTCGGTATCCATCCGTATATCCGGATGGAAGGTTACTTCAAGCTTGGCAGACCGTCAATCCCCAGTATTGGCCAGCCGCTGAGGCCCGCCGTCAGCCGACCTCGGCCTCGAGCTGCGTGACCAGCGCGTCGAGCTGTGTCACCACGGCCCGTACGGTGTCTGGCTGGCTCAGGTCGACGCCGGCTCGCTGCAGCAGCCGCATCGGATGGTCGCTGCCGCCGGCGCGCAGCAGCGACAGGTATCGGTCCACCGCCGCCTTCCGGACGTCCAGGTCTGCCCCACCAATGTCGCGCATCAGCCGGGCGGTCGAGGCGAAGCATGTAGCGTACTGGTAGACGTAATACGGCGACTGGAACAGGTGTGGAATTCGGGCCCACGTGCGCGGCATGCGCTCGTCCGGCCCGAGGATGTCACCCCAGTAGGCCTGTGCAGTCCTGGCATACAGAGCCGACAGCACATCAGCCGTAATGGGCTCGTCGCGCTCGACCATGCGATGCGCCTCGAGCTCGAAGTCGGCAAAGATCACCTGGTTGTAGAACGTGCCGACGATGTTGTCGATGGCATGCTCGAGGAGGCCGACGCGTTCCTCTCGCGAACGGGCGTGCGCGAGCATGTAGTCGAGCAGCAGCGATTCGGCGAGTGTCGACGGCACCTCGGCCACGAAGATGGTGTAATCCGAGTACACGAACGGCTGCGACTCGTGCGCGAGCAGCGTGTGCATCGAGTGGCCCAGCTCGTGCGCCGTCGTGAAGACGGCGTCGAGGGTGCCGTTGTAGTTCATCAGGATGTACGGCTGCGCCCCATAGACCGGCGCCGAGTAGGCTCCGCTGCGCTTGCCCTGGTTTTCGAACACGTCGATCCACCGCTGCTCGAATGCCTGCCGGACGCGGGCCTGATACTCGGCCCCGAGCGGGGCCATCGCGTCGACGATCCATGACTGCACAGTGTCGTAGTCGTACTGCTCGTGGCTGGCCACCAGCGGCACCAGCGAGTCGTAGACGTGATAGTGCTCGACGCCCAGCACCCGCTTGCGCAGGGCGTGGTAGCGCCGGAAGGGGGCCGAGCCGGCGCGTCCCTCGGCAATGAGCGTCTCGACCACGGCCGGCAGAATGGCGTTGCCGAACAGCCCGGCCTCGAGCGTCGAGGAAAACCCGCGGGCCCGGGCCGTGAACCACTCCTGCTGCATGACGCCGTTGTAGAGCGTGGCGTAGGTATTGAGCGCGGCGCCGTAGGTGTCGTAGAGCGCCTCATAGGCCGCCCGGCGATCCTCCTGCGCCCGGCAAGTAGACAGCAGCCGTCGGTACTGCCCATAGCTCACCTGAACGCGTTCGCCGGTGGTGAGCGTGACGGTCGGAAAGCGCGCGTCTGCCGTCGACAGGGCCGAGTAGGCCTCGCTGGCCGTCGAGCCGGTGGGCCCGGAGAGCGACAGCAGGCGCTCACCCGCGCGATCGAGGACATGAGCCTGCTGCCGGTACAGTTCCTCAATCGCAAACCGATACAGGGCCAGATCGGGCAGTTCGTCCATCCAGCGCCGCACCTGGTCGACGGGCAGCTGAAGCAGTTCCGGGTTGAACCAGGCCGTCGACTGCTGCCACCGCGCCAGCAGCAGCGAGACCCGCTGCTTTCGGGCATTGATCTCGTTGTTGCGCTGGTCCTCGTCGTGCTGCAGCATCGCGTAGTAGTAGACGCGGTAGGCCAGCTGGCCCAGCGTGTCGCCATCGCGGTACACCCGCAGCAGCTGTTCGCCCCCCTGCGCCAGCGTGCCTTCGTGCGCGGCGTACCGGGTGATGCCCTCGTCCAGTGCACGGAAGCCCTCGTCCCACGCGTTCCAGTCGGGAAAGATCGTGCTCAGGTTCCAGGTGTACTTGGGGTCGATCGATGACCGCTCGGGGGCCGCGGTGACGGCTGCAGCTGACGACATGCTCCCGATGATAGCGTCATTTGCTAGAGTGAGCCGATGCGGATTCGTTCACTCGTCGGCATCGCTCTGCTGCTCGCGCTCGTGTGCCTGCCGGTGCAGACGCGCACGCAGGTCACCACGGCGTCTGCCGATGCCCCACAGGTCACCATCCTCATCGGACTCGATGGCTGGCGATGGGACTATGTGGCCCGCCACCGCCCCCCGGCGCTGTCGGCCCTCGCCGCCCGCGGCGTGCACGCGTTGGGTCTCATTCCGGTCTTTCCTTCCCTCACCTTCCCCAATCACTACACCATCGTCACCGGCCTGAGGCCCGCGCGGCACGGGATTATCTCGAATGTGATGCGCGATCCGGGCATTGCCGGACAGTTCCGTCTGGCCGACACCGCCGTGACGCACATACCCGAGTGGTGGAAGGGTGAACCCGTGTGGCACACCGTGACGCGGCAGGGGCACCGCGCCGCTTCGATGTTCTGGCCCGGCAGCGACATCGCCATCAGCGGACGCTACCCGACACGCTACCGGACGTTCGACCACAACCTGCCTCCCGCGGATCGCACGGCGCAAGTGCTCGAGTGGCTCGCCCTGCCGGCGAACGAGCGTCCGTCCTTCATGACGGTGTACTACAGCGACCTCGATACAGACGGACACGGCTACGGCCCCGACGCGCCGGAGATCGCCGCCTCCGTGGCGCGCGTGGATGCGGAAATCGGCAAGCTGGTCGAGGGGGCGGCGAGACTCGGCCTGGCCGATCGCGTGCACTGGGTCGTAGTGAGCGACCACGGCATGATTGGGCTCAGCGCCGAACGGCTGATTGTGCTCGACGACTACGTCGACCTGGCTGCGGTGGATCTCGGCGAAGTGGGCCCGCTGCTCACGCTGTCGGGTACCTCCATGTCGAACGATGCCGTGTTCGAGGCCCTCCGCGGCAAGCACCCCCACCTGCAGGTCTGGAAGTCGGCCGAACTGCCCGTGCGTTTCGGGCTTGCCGGTCACCCGCGCCTTCCGGGCGTCGTTGGGCTCGCTGATGAGGGCTGGACGGTCACGACACGCGCCCGGGCCGCGTCGGCGCGTGCGGATGGGACGCGGCCAGCCTGGGGCGGCGCACACGGCTTCGACCCGTCGCTGCGCGACATGCAGGGTGTGCTGATCGCGGCCGGCCCGAAGATCAGACCGGGGCTGCGACCGGAGGCCATCGAGAACCTGCACCTCTACGAACTGCTGTGTGCGCTGGTCGGCGTCACGCCGGCCCGCAACGACGGCGACCCTGCGGTCACCAGGCCCTGGCTGCGCTGACCCACTACCAGCGGGTCAGCAGCGGACGCAGGTCCTCGAGCGCTGGCGCGATGTGCGTGACCAGGCGGGGCCGGGCTATCGCGGAGGCCAGCGCCTTGGGCACCGCCGCGGCGCGCCCGATCGCCTCCTGCACGATGTCACCGAACTTGGCCGGGTGCGCAGTGGCCAGCACCATCACGCGGTCTCCGGGATGGCGGCCCAGGTGGACGCGGGCCCCGAGGTAGCCCACGGCGGTGTGCGGATCGGCCACATAGCCGAAGGCATGGTCGAGCGTGCGCATGGCGTCGCGCACGTCGGCATCGTGATGGGCGCTGCCGCCGACCTGTGCGCGCAGCGCCGCCAGGTCGTCGCCGAACATCCAGCGCACGCGCTCGAGGTTGCTCGGGTTGCCCACGTCCATGGCATTCGCCACGGTCGGCACCGACGGCCGCACCTCGAGGTGGCCCGTCTCGAGATAGCGCGGCACCGTATCGTTGACGTTGGTGGCGGCGTGGAACCGCGCGATGGGCGCCCCCATCCGCTGCACCATCAGCCCGGCCGCCAGATTGCCGACATTCCCGCTGGGCACGCAAATCGCCAGCGGCGCCGGGGTGTCGTGCGCCAGCGCCGCGTAGGCGTAGTAGACCATCTGCGGCAGCAGCCGCCCGAGGCTGATGGAATTGGCCGACGTCAGGCGGGCGACGTCGCGGAGGCCGGGATCGCCAAACGCCTCCTTGGCGAGGCGCTGGCAGTCGTCGAAGGAACCGTCGACGGCGACGGCCCGCACGTTGCCGCCGAGCGTCGTGAACTGTGCCTCCTGCACGGCACTCACCCGGCCATGCGGATAGAGCACCACGACCCGCGTGCGCGGCACTCCATGGAAGGCCTGGGCCACAGCTCCGCCGGTATCGCCGGAGGTGGCCACCAGCACGGTTAGCGGGTGGGCGTCGTCGGTGTGCCAGCGCGACATGAGCCGGGCCAGCACGCGCGCGCCAAAGTCCTTGAAGGCAAACGTGGGCCCGTGGAAGAGCTCGACGATGGCCAGTGCGTCGGTGAGCGGGACGACCGGGACGGGAAAGTTGAAGGCCTCGGCCAGCAGGTCGTGCAGCGCATCGCGTTCGATGCTGCCGTCCATGAAGGTGCCCATGGTGGCCGTGCCAATCTCGGCCAGCGACGCGCCCCGGAGCTTCCGCCAGGCCTCCGGGCTCAGCCGGGGCCACGACTCGGGCACATACAGACCGCCGTCAGGCGCCAGCCCGGCCAGCACGGCCGAACGGAAGTCGACGGGCGGCGCACCGCCGCGTGTGCTGAGACACCTCACGGCAGCGCCACCACACGCGCCCCGGCACGGCCGACCAGCGACACATGCAGGTCGGCTCCGACGTCGGAGGCCTGCGCGAAGGCCTGCTGCATGGCGGCCCCGACGCGCTGGGCATCGGCTTCGCTCGAGGCCAGCGCGAAGATCGACGGGCCCGACCCCGACAATGAACAGCCTAGGGCACCGGCATCGACGGCCGCCTGCTTCACGGCGTGGAATCCCGGCACCAGGACGGCGCGCTTCGGCTCGGCCACCAGGTCGACCATCGAGCGCGACAGCAGCGCGCGATCGCTCGTATAGAGCGCCGCGACCAGCGCCCCCAGATTGCCCCACTGACGCACGGCATCCTTCAGCGGCACGGTGTCACCCAGCAGCGCGCGCGACACGCCGGTGTTCACGCTGAGGTGCGGATGCAGCAGTGCGCACGCGAGCCCCTCGGGCACGGGCAGCCGCACCACGTCGGGCGGGGCCACCTGGCGTGCCAGCACGAAGCCGCCCAGGAGAGCCGGTGCCACGTTGTCGGGATGGGCCGCGCCGCACCCGGCCACCTCGCCCTGCATGGCGCACGCCAGCAGCACGTCGGTCGACGCCGGCCGCCCCAGCAGTTCGTTCACGGCGACGACGGCCGCGACGGCACTGGCGCCGCTCGAGCCGATGCCACTCTCGAGCGGCAGCCCCTTGTGGATGGTGAGCGCCACGCCTCGCGTCAACTGGAGGTGGTGCAGCAGCGCATCGACGGCGGCACCGGCGGTATTCTTCGCGACCTCGCGCGACAGCCGGCCGCCGTCGCCCTGGATGTCGCGAATGACGACGCCGGAATCCGGGGATGGCGCCGCGATGACAATGTCGCCCGGCGCATCGAGGGCGAAGCCGAGCACGTCGAAGCCACACGAAACATTGGAGACGGTGGCGGGGGCAAAAGCCGCAATCATGATGAGATCGAAGTGTAGAGTACAGGCATGACCGAACGCATCCCTGCCATCAAAGTGCTGCTGCTCCCGAAGGACACCAACCAGCTCGGAACCATCTTCGGCGGCGTGATCCTGTCGCACATCGACCTGGCCTCGGCCGTCGAGGCCCGCAAGGTGGCGCCGCACCGGTATGTCACAGCGGCCATGCGGGAAGTCGAGTTTCACGCCCCGGTGTTCGTGGGCGACCTGGTGAACTTCTATACAGAGACCCGCCGCGTCGGCCGGACGTCGGTCACGGTGTGGGTCGAGGTCGAGGCCGAGCGCTGGAGCGCCGGCCATCGCGGCGAGCGCGTGAAGGTGACCGAAGCCGAGGTGGTGCTGGTGGCCGTCGACGCCTCCGGCCAGCCGATTCCCGTGGCGTCCGACGGGTCGCCGGTCGAGGCACCCCCGGAATTCTCTTAACTTCCGCGGGCGCGGACGCTATTCTGGCGTTTCGACGATGAGCACACTCGCCAGCCCCCGCGTGACCACCGGTGTCGCCCACGGCACCGCCCCCTGGACCACCACCGACGCCACCGACCTGTACGACGTGCCCCGCTGGGGCCAGGGGTACTTTTCGGTCAGCCCCGAGGGCACGATGCTGGTGCATCCAACCAAGGAGCCGGGGCGTGCGATCGACCTCAAGCACCTGGTCGACCGTCTCCAGCTGCGCGGCCTGTCGGTGCCCATCCTCATCCGCTTCACCGACATGCTGAAGCACCGGCTCGGTGAGATCCACGCGGCGTTCCAGCAGGCGATGACCCAGCACCAGTATCAGGGCCGCTACTGCTGCGTGTATCCCATCAAGGTCAACCAGCAGCGCCAGGTGGTCGAGGAGGTGCTCAAGTTCGGCGCCCAGTACGGCTTCGGGCTCGAGGCGGGGAGCAAGCCCGAACTGCTCGCGGTCGCCGCCCTGGCCACCAACGACACGCCCATCATCTGCAACGGCTTCAAGGACTGGGAGTTCATCGAGATGGCGATGCTGGCCCAGAAGATGGGCCGCAACATCATCCCGGTCGTCGAGAAGTACACCGAGCTCGAGATGATTCTCGAGTACGCCGAGAAGGTCGGCGTGCGGCCGACGATCGGCATGCGCGTCAAGCTGGCGGCGAAGGGCTCGGGACGCTGGCAGTCCTCCGGCGGCTACCGCTCGAAGTTCGGGCTGACGGTCACCGAGATTCTCCGGGGGCACGAGGAACTGAAGCGGCGCGGCATGGGCGACTGTCTCAAGCTGCTGCACTTCCATCTGGGCAGCCAGATTACGCACATCCGCATCATCAAGAACGCGCTCAACGAGGCGGCTCGCATCTACTGCGACCTTGTCAAGGACGGTGCCGGCCTGCAGTACATGGACGTCGGGGGCGGACTGGGGGTCGACTACGACGGCTCGCAGACCAACTTCGAGTCGTCCATGAATTACACGCTCGAAGAGTACGCCAACGACGTCGTCTATCACCTGCAAACGGTGTGCGACGAGGAAGGGGTGGCGCACCCCACCATCGTGTCGGAGAGCGGGCGCGCCGTCTCGGCGTATCACAGCATGCTCATCTTCAACGTGCTGGGCACCAGCGGCTTCGGTGCTGAAACGGTGCCCGACACGATCCGGGACGATTTCGAGCAGCCGCTGATCGACCTGATGGACACCTATCAGTCGGTCACCCAGCGCAACGCCCTCGAGGCCTATCACGATGCGCAGCAGGCGCTCGACATGGCCATGAACCTGTTCAGCGGCGGCTATCTGCCGCTCGAGCAGCGCGCCCACGCCGAGAACCTCTACTGGGCCATCTGCGAAAAGATCCGCAAGCTCACGCACACGATGGACGAGGTGCCCGAAGACCTGCAGCAGCTGGAAGAGCTGCTCTCAGACACCTACTTCTGCAACTTCTCGCTGTTCCAGTCGATTCCCGACAGCTGGGCGATCAAGCAGCTCTTCCCCGTGATGCCCATCCACCGGCTCAACGAGGAACCGCTCCATCACGCGGTCATCGGCGACATCACGTGCGACTCGGACGGCAAGCTCGACCAGTTCATCGATCGCCGCGACGTGAAGAAGACCGTCCGCCTCCACCGCTTCAACGGCGAGCCGTACTATCTGGGGGTGTTCCTGGTGGGTGCCTATCAGGAGATTCTCGGCGACCTGCACAATCTCTTCGGTGACACCCATGCCGTGCACGTCAGCCTGGCGAGCAACGGCGAGGACGGCGCGCGCGTCGAGCACATCATCAAGGGCGACACGGTGCGCGAGGTGCTCAAGTACGTCGAGTTCGACTCGGAAAGCCTGATGAGCAAGCTGCGCCGCGACGTGGAAGCCGCCGTCAACGCCTCGCGCATGGAAGACCAGCAGGCCGGGCGCCTGCTGCGCTTCTATGAGGAGGCGCTGATGGGCTACACGTATCTCGAGGATCCGAACGCCTAGCCGGGCTTACGCCCGGCTGGCCCTGCGCTTCATCTCGAAGAACTTCCGCACGGTGCGGTCGAACCGCTCCTGCAGCGGCTTGCGTTCCTCATCGGCCAGCGGCCCCAGGCGGTTCCAGGCCGCCTGCGCGGCCCGCACTTCCTGTTCGGCGGCGCGCTGCCGCGCATCTTCCGCCTGACGGGCCGCCCCGCCACCGCCCATCGTGTTCGCCGCCAGGGCCTCGCGCCACTGGCGTGCGAGCAGTTCGGCCGGCGACAGCGCCTGCACCGGCTCGGCCGTCTCGCTCGGCAGGAGCTTTTCGACCTTGGCGATGAGCTTCGTCATCCGATCACGCGTGGCCGACGGGTCGAGGTCGGTGCCGGCGAAGGCCTCGGGCCACCGGGTGACCAGGGCCAGCATGGCCGCGTTGACCCGATCGGCCAGCGGTGCCAGCACGTGGCGCGGCAGTTCGGGCGCCTGCACCCACCGGGCGCGCGCGGCCTGCACGTGGGCAAAGAGGTCGGAGGGCGCCGAGGCCTGATCGTCCGTGGGCACCAGCGCCTCGAGCTCGGCCACCGCCGTTTCACGGTCGGCCACCTTGCCCTGCAGCGCCACCTGGTCGCGGTTCTTGAAGCGCTCGAAGAACACGTCACAGGCGCCGCGGAAGCGTTCCCAGATGGCCTCCGACTTCGACCGCTTGACCGGTCCAATGCCCTTCCATTCCACCTGCAGCTGCTTGATGCGCGACGCCGCCTTCTCCCAGTCGGAGGACTGCGACAGCTGCTCGGCCTCGGCCACAAGGGCTTCCTTGCGCCGCAGGTTCTCGGTCCAGTCGTTCTTCCGCTGCTTGAGGTCCTCCTGGCGCCGCGTGAAGAAGGCGTCGCACGCCGCACGGAAGCGCTCCCAGAGGGCGCGCTCGCTGCCGCGGGTCACCGGGCCGATGGCCTTCCACTCGGCCTGCAGGGCCTTGATGGCGTCGGCCGTCTTGACCCAGTCCGTCGAATCCTTGAGCGCCTCGGCCTTCTCGGCCAGGGCCACCTTGCGGGCCTGGTTCCCGGCGCGCTGCACCTGCTGCTGCGCGAAGAAGTCCTTGCACTTCTCGTACACCTGGTCCTGGGCGGCCTTGAAGCGCGTCCACAGTGTGGTCGCCTGGGAACGCGGGGCGGCGGCCACGGGCTTCCACCGCTCCTGCAGCTGCTTCATCTCGGTGCCGGCCTTCTCGGGATCGGTGTCGGCCACCACGATGAGCGCTTCCATCTTGGCGCACAGCTCTTCCTGCACCTGAACGTTGGCCCAGCGCTTCCATTCCTCGCCTTCGCGCAGTTCCTGGATGCGCGGTGCCAGGCTCGTGCGCACCGCCTGCAGGCGCACGGTGAGGTCGTCGCGATCCTGCTTGGTGGGCAGCGGGCCCATGGTGCCCATCGCCAGCTTGATGGCCTTCATGAGGTCGTCGGCCGCCTTCAGCGTCAGCGCCTCGGCACCGGCCCGCGCCTCGAGGTCGGCAACCACGGCCTGCAGCCGCTGCAGGTTCTGCTGCTGCTCACCCGCCTTCGACTCGCGCAGCGCCTGCTCGCGCGCCTCGAACACCGCCGCCACCGCCTCGTAGCGGCTGGTCAGCGCCGGGTCGATGTCGAGGGCGCGCGCCGCGGCCTGCCACTGCTTGCGCAGGCCGAACCACTGCGTGCGTGCCTCGGCATGGTTCTCGATCGCCACCAGCGCCTCAATCTCGGGGAGCAGCGTCGGCACCCGCTCGGCCATCTCGCGGGCCCGTACATGCCGCTCGTGCCGCTTGTCCGCTGCCGCGCACGCCTCGTCGAAGCGGCGCTGCAGGTCGGCGGCCCAGGTCGACGGCATCACCGGCAGGGCCTCCCACGCCGTGCGGGCCGTCACCAGGCCGTCGGGAATGGCATCGCGCTGCAGCTGCTCGACCTGCGCGCACACGGCCGCACGCCCGGCCTGCTCGTGCTCGCGAGCCAGCCGCACCCGTTCCGCCTCGAGCCGCGCCACATCGTCGGCCGCAATGCGGTCGCGCACCACCGACGATGCCACCTCGAAGGCCTCGACCGTGGCCGGTTCGACGTCGGCATCGGCCAGCAGCTCGACCCAGGCCACGCGCGTCCCGGCGTAGCCGTCGCGCACCGCACCGGGGTCTGACTCGGACTGCAGCTGTACCATCTGCCCCACCAGCAGGTGGGCCTGGGCCTGATCGGCCTCCTTGTACACGACGGCCGGTGCCTCGGCGACGGGCGCTGCCGCCGTCTCGAGCGCACGCGCCAGCGAGCGGGCCCGCTTCTGGGCAGCCTTCGACCGGGCCTTCTGCACCGCCGACTGCAGCCACTCGGCCGAGGGCATCGGCAGGGCCTCGATCGCCGCCACGGCGGCGTCGCCGTGCTCACCGCGCAGTGCCACCGCCTCGAGCTCGCCGGCCTCGTGCACCCGGCTCACCGCGAGCAGGCGCACGCTGGCGAGGGCCGCATGCCGCGCGATGCTGCCCAGCAGCCGCGGATCCGTCAGCGCCTCGACCGCCCGGCGCCGCAGCGCCTCGGGCCCGTCCGCCTTGGCGACCTGGGCCAGTTCCTTGCCCAGGCCGAGGCCCATCAGCGCATCCAGCGCCGGGGCCGCCAGGCTCACATCGTGTCGGCTGGCCCGCTCGACCAGCTGCTCGAGGGCCTGCGCCTTCACGGCATCGTCGGCGTCGTTGCGCACCACGTCGCCCAGCACGACCGGGTCGGTGACGCGCGCCACGGCGGCGCGGCGCACCTTCGCGTCGGCATCATCCTTGGCGAAGCTGGCAAAGGCAGCCTGGTCATCGGCGTCGAGTGCGCGCAGCGCCTCGATGCGGACGGCCGGGTCGGCGTGGCTGGTCTTGGGGGTGGAGCGGAACTTGTCGAGGATGCCCATGGTCGTTCAGATTGCGCCGGCCGTCATCGCCTGCGATGGGTCGCGCGCAACCTCTCCTGCCTGATTCAGCATTCGTGGTGCCCGGCCGCGTGCCTGCCCGTCAGGCCCTGCGCACCGGACACGGTTGTCAGTCGTACAGCCCGGCGATTATCCTCCGCAGGCGGTCCCGGGCGCAATCGCCCTTGCCCTCTGCCATCGCATCATCTACATTGGTCGATATGCGGCAGGCCTCCGCCCTCTATCGCCTCCTGGGCGACACGGCCCGGCTGCGGCTGCTGCGCGTGCTCGCGCACGACCGCTTCAACGTCACGGAACTCACCGGCATTCTGGCGATCGCGCAGTCGGGCGTCTCGCGGCACCTCGGCCTGCTCAAGGACGCCGGCCTCATCGAGGAAGCCCGCGACGGCACGTTCACCTACTACCGGGTCTCTGCCACATTCAGGCAGGAGCGTCCCGCGCTGTGGTCGACCCTGGAGGCGCAGTTCAAGGAGGCTGCGGCCACCCCCGACGCCCGGGCCGACGATGCCCGGCTGCAGGAGGTGCTGCGGGTGCGGCGCGAGAACTTCGACACGCGCGCGGCCGCCGATGCGCGCGACCACCGCCAGCTGGTGCCCGGGCGCAGCTGGAAGGCCTGGTCGCGCGCGCTCGGCATGCTGCTGCCCGCCATCGACGTGGCCGACATCGGCTGCGGAGAGGGCTACCTCGCCATGGAGGCGGCGCACTGGGCCCGCAAGGTCGTGGCCATCGACCGTTCGCCCGAGGTGCTGGCCCGGGGCCGCACGGTCTCGGCGCGCCGGGGGCTGCGGAACATCACCTGGAAGCGGGGGGAGCTCGAACGCATTCCCCTCGACGACCAGTCGATGGACCTCGTGATGCTGTCGCAGGCCCTGCACCATGCGCCCGATCCGGCCGTGGCCCTCGCAGAGGCCGTGCGCGTGCTCAGGGACGGGGGCCGCCTCCTGGTCCTCGACCTGCGTGCCCACGACGAACCCTGGGTCCGCCAGCGTCTCGGTGACGTGTGGCTCGGATTCTCCGACGACCGTCTCCACGAGCTGATGACGGCCGCCGGTCTTTCGCAGGTGTCGGTGCGCGTCGGCGCGCGCACGGCCGGCGACCCGTTTGTGGTCCTGCTGGCCACAGGCACCCTCTCACGCCGACGGAAGGCACGACAGCCATGACCCCCACACTCCGCACCCTCGAAGAGGCGCTGGCCTCCCGCATCCTCGTCCTAGACGGGGCCATGGGCACCATGGTGCAGCGGCTGCAGCTCACTGAAGCCGACTTTCGCGGCGACCGGTTCGCCATCCACACCCACGACCTCAGGGGCAACAACGACATCCTGCTGCTCACCCGGCCCGACGCCATCCGCACCATTCACGAGCAGTACCTCGCGGCCGGGGCCGACATCATCGAGACCAGCACCTTCAGCTCGAATGCCGTCTCCCAGGCCGACTATGGCCTCGAAGCGCTGGCCTACGAACTGAACGTCGCCGGGGCGCGAGTGGCCCGCGCCGCCGCCGACGCCTGGACGGCCCGCACCCCTGACCGGCCCCGCTTCGTCGCCGGGTCGATGGGCCCGACCACGAAGGTGCTCTCGCTCTCGCCCGACGTCAACAACCCGGCCCTCCGCTCGATCACCTTCGACGAGATGGCAGACGCCTACCGCGATCAGACCCTTGGTCTCATCGACGGCGGCGTCGACCTGCTGCTGGTTGAAACCATCGTCGACACGCTGAACGCCAAGGCGGCGCTCGTGGGCATCGAGCAGGCCTTCACAGAGCGGGGCCGTCGGCTGCCGATCATGATTTCGGCGACGATTACCGACCGCAGCGGCCGGACGCTCTCGGGCCAGACACTCGACGCGTTCTACATTTCCGTTGAGCACGCGCAGCCCTTCTCGGTGGGGCTCAACTGTGCGCTCGGCGCACGCGACATGCGGCCGTACCTGGCCGAACTGGCCCGCATTGCCACCGGCTATGTCACCTGCTACCCGAACGCGGGGCTGCCCAACGCCTTCGGGCAGTATGACGAGGCGCCGGACGAGACGGCCGGCCTCATCCGCGACTTTGCCACCAGCGGTTTCGTGAACATCATCGGCGGCTGCTGCGGCACCACGCCCGATCACATCGCGGCCATCGCGCGCGCCGTCGAGGGCGTGGCCCCGCGCCCGCTGCCGCGCCCCGGTGACCAGCCGTCCCTGACCCGGATGTCCGGGCTCGAGGCGCTGGTGCTACGCCCCGAGGCCAGCTTCCAGATGATCGGCGAGCGCACCAACGTCACCGGATCGCGCAAGTTCGCACGGCTGGTGTCGTCGGGCGACTGGACCGGCGCGGCCGAGGTGGCCCTGGAGCAGGTCCGCGGCGGCGCCAACATCCTCGACGTCAACATGGACGAGGGCATGCTCGACTCGGCCGCCTGCATGACCCGGTTCCTCAACTACATCGCCACCGAGCCCGAGATTGCCCGCATCCCGGTGATGATCGACAGCTCGAAGTGGTCGGTCATCGAGGCCGGCCTCAAGTGCGTGCAGGGCAAGGCCATTGTCAACTCGATCAGCCTGAAGGAGGGTGAAGCCGAGTTCCTCGAGCGCGCCGCCACGGTGCGCCGCTACGGCGCTGCCATGGTGGTGATGGCCTTCGACGAGACCGGACAGGCCGACACGGTCGAGCGCAAGGTGGCCATCTGCCAGCGGGCCTACCACCTGCTGACGACCCGGGCCGGCGTCGAGCCGACCGACATCATCTTCGACCCCAACGTCCTGGCCGTGGCCACCGGCCTCGAGGAACACAACGACTACGCCGTCGCCTTCATCGAGGCCACGCGGCAGATCAAGGCGACCTGCCCCGGCGCGCGGGTCAGCGGCGGCATCAGCAACCTGTCGTTCTCCTTCCGGGGCAACGACGTGGTGCGCGAGGCCATGCACTCGGCCTTCCTGTTCCACGCCATCCGCGCCGGGCTCGACATGGGCATCGTCAACGCCGGCCAGCTGGTGGTGTACGAGGACATTCCCGAAGACCTGCGCGTGCATGTCGAAGACGTGCTGTTCAACCGGCGGCCCGACGCCACCGAGCGACTGGTGCGGTACGCCGAGACCGTGCGGGGCACCGCCTCGAAGCGCGAAGCCGACCTGGCCTGGCGCGACGCCCCGGTCGCGCGCCGGCTGGCCCACGCCCTCGTGCACGGCATCGTCGACTTCATCGAGGTCGACACGGAGGAAGCGCGACAGGCGCTCGGGCGACCCATCCAGGTGATCGAAGGCCCGCTGATGGACGGCATGAAGACCGTGGGCGACCTCTTCGGGGCGGGCAAGATGTTCCTGCCCCAGGTCGTCAAGAGCGCGCGTGCCATGAAGCGCGCCGTGGCCTACCTCGAGCCGTTCATGGCCGAGGAAAAGGCCGCCGCCGGCGGCGGCGCGCAGGGCCGCGTGCTGATGGCCACCGTCAAGGGGGACGTCCACGACATCGGCAAGAACATCGTCGGCGTCGTCCTCGGCTGCAACAGCTACGAGGTCATCGACCTCGGCGTCATGGTGTCGTGCGACCGCATCCTTAACGAAGCCACGGCGCACAACGTCGATGCGATTGGCCTCAGCGGCCTCATCACGCCGTCACTCGACGAGATGGCCTACGTCGCCACGGAAATGGAACGCCGCGGCTTCACCATCCCGCTGCTCATCGGCGGCGCCACGACGAGCCGCCAGCACACCGCCGTGAAGATCGCCCCGCAGTACAGCGGCCCGACGATTCACGTGCCCGATGCCTCGCGCGTCACCGACGTGGTGGGCAGCCTGCTCAGTCCCACCCAGCGCGACGGCTTCGTCGCTGACACGCGAGCCACCCAGGAGACGCTGCGTGCACAGTACGCCCTGCGGGCTGAGCGGCCCACCGTGCCCTACACCAAGGCCCGGGCCAACCGGCAGCAGCTCGACTTCACGCAGGTGCCTGTCCCGGCCTTCACGGGCGCCCGACAGGTCGACATCGACCTGGGCGACCTGGTGCCCTACATCGACTGGACCTTCTTCTTCAGCGCCTGGGAACTCAAGGGCCGGTATCCCGCCATCCTCGAGGACGCCGTGCACGGCCCGGCGGCGCGCGACCTGTTTGCCAGCGGGCAGGCCCTGCTCGACCGCCTGATTTCCGGCCGGCAGCTGCGCGCGCGCGGCGTGTACGGCTTCTGGCCAGCCAATGCCGACGGCGACGATGTGGTGCTCTATGGCACGGGCGATGCCTCGGGCGAGGAACTGCTGCGATTCCCGATGCTTCGGCAGCAGGAAGTCATCGCCGACGACAAACCCAACCGGTCACTGGCCGACTTTGTCGCGCCGGTAGGCAGCGGCGTCACCGACTACGTCGGCGCCTTCGCCCTGACTGCTGGCATCGGCACAGACGATGTGGTGCGGCGGTTCGAGGCGGCGCATGACGACTATTCGGCCATCCTCGCCAAGGCTCTCGCCGATCGGCTCGCCGAAGCCTTCGCCGAGTATCTCCACCAGCGGGCACGCGCTGACTGGGGCCTCACCGAGGCGCTGAGCTACGACCAGCTGATTGACGAAGCCTTCCAGGGGATCCGCCCGGCCTTCGGCTATCCGGCCTGCCCCGACCACAGCCTCAAGCGGCGCCTGTTCGACCTGCTGGGGGCGCGGGCCATCGGGATGGATCTCACCGAGTCATGCGCCATGACCCCGGCCGCCAGCGTGAGCGGCCTCTACTTCTCGCACCCTGGCAGCCGCTACTTCAACATCCAGCGCGTCAACGCCGATCAGGTGGCCGACTACGCCGCGCGAGCGGGCATGCCCGTGGCCGAGGCCGAAATGTGGCTGCGGCCCATCCTGGCCTACGAGCCGGCGCGGTAGGCCACGCCTGTCGATGGGTCGTGCGTGCGGTCATTCGGGCGGCGGTGCAAACCGCCGCTCGGTCCACACGTAGTACGGCACGGCGCAGGCGGCAAGGACGGCCGCCACCGCGTACGCAGACGACAGTCCCCACCACTGCCCCATCCACCCAAGCGCGATCGACCCGCTGCCGATGCCGATGTCGAACGCGCCGATGAGGGCCCCGAACGTCGCGCCGCGCCTCGAGGCCGGGACGCGCTTCATGAGCGCCGCCACCAGGACGGGATAGGCCGACCCGAACCCGGTGCCGAAGAGCACCGCCGACAGCAGCAGCGTCGTGCGTGTGGTGGCCCACGCCATGACCCCCATCCCCGCAGCCACCAGCAGCAGGCACGCGACAATCACCCGACGGTGGTCGGTGCCATCGGCATAGCGGGCGATGAACGGGCGCGTGACCATGATGGTGATCGAGAAGACCGTGAAGTAGAGGGCTCGCGGCGTGATGGCGAGCTGGTCAGCATAGATCGCGGCAAAGCTGGTGATGCCGCCATACGAAAACGCATACAGAAAGAGTGTGCCGCCCAGCAGCAGCACCCGCCACTCGACCAGCGACGACAGGCGGAGGACCTGGTGCGCCTCGTGCGGACGGTCGGCCGGCAGCCGCCACGCGATGACGGCCATCACCACGTGCAGGAGGGTGGCTTCTGCGCAGACAAGAGTCCATCCCCCGCGCCCGAACACCCACAGCCCGAGCGACGGGGCCACCGCCACGGCCATGATGCTGGCAAACCCCCAGTAGCCGAGCCCTTCGGTGCGTCGGGTCGGCGGCAGCAGATCCGTGACGTAGGCCCCGGAGGCCGTGAGCAGTCCGCTCCAGAACACGCCGTGCACCAGCACGAGCCCGAGCATCCACTGATAGCCCGGCGCCACGGCGTAGCCCGCCGACAGCAGCGCAATCACCGACGAGGTCGTCAGCAGCATGCGCCGCTTGCCGATGCGGTCAGCGACCGCGCCGGTCACCGGCGCTGACAGGGCGGACGCATAGGTCAGCAGGCCCAGGAACAGCCCGGCCTCTCCCTGGCTGCCGCCGAGCGCGAGAATCTGGAAGGGGGCTGTCGGCAGCAGCTGAAACGCGGCGAGGAAGACCGTGAAGCTGAAGCTGAACATCAGCGCGAAGCGCGCCGTGAACAGGCGCTCAGGCGCTGACATCGAGCACAATCTTTCCGATGTGCCGGCTCGACTCCATGAGGCGATGCGCGTCTGCCGCAGCCTCGAGGGGAAACCGGGCCGCCATCACCGGCCGCACGCGCCCGTCGGCAATGCAGGGCCACACGTGCGCCTCGACCCGCCGCGCCAGCGCCGACTTCTCGGCCACCGATCGCGCGCGCAGGGTCGACCCGGTGAGCCACAGGCGCTTGCGCATCACGACCGACAGATCCAGTTCGATGCGGGGCGACCTGAGGAAGGCAATCTGCACGAGTCGTCCTTCCTCGGCCAGCACGTCGAGGTTCCTGGGCGTGTAGTCACCGCCGACCATGTCGAGCACGACATCCACGCCGCGCCCGCTGGTCAGGTGACGGGCCGCCTCCACCCAGTCGACCGTGCGGTAGTTCCAGGCCGCGACCGCACCCAGCCCGACACACGCCGCGCATTTCTCGTCGCTGCCGGCCGTCGCCACCACATGCGCACCCAGCGCGGTAGCCACCTGAATCGCCATCGTGCCGATGCCACTGGTCCCCCCGTGCACCAGGAGCCACTCTCCCGGGGCCAGGCGTCCGCGCTCGAACACGTTGCTCCAGACCGTGAAGGCTGTCTCCGGGAGGGCAGCGGCTTCGTGCCAGCCGCACCCGGTCGGCACCGGCAGGCACTGCCCTTCCGGCGCCACACACAGTTCCGCGTAGCCACCGCCGGACACCAGCGCGCAGACCGCATCGCCTTCACGCCACCGCTGCACGCCAGGGCCGACTCGCGCCACAACGCCCGCCACCTCGAGACCGGGCACGTCACTCGCTCCCGGAGGGGGCGGATACTTGCCGTGGCGCTGCAGCACGTCGGGACGGTTCACCCCCGCCGCGGCCACGCGAATCAGGACTTCGCTCTCGCCCGGTGCCGGGTCTGGACGCTCACCCAGGCGCAGCTGCTCGGGACCACCCGGCGACGCGATGTCAACGCAGCGCATCGACGAACCGGCCTACGCCCGCCCGGCGTAGCGCGCGGCAACGGCAGGACGAAGGTACTCCTGGAATGTACGCGCGAAATCGAAGGCCGGCGCAAAGCCCCAGTCGGTCCGCGCTGCCGCATCATCCACGTCGGCCGGCCACGTATCGACGATGCCCTGGCGGCGTGCGTCGGGGGCCCAGGTGACGACGGCCCCGGGAAACGCCACGCGCACTTCCCTCGCGCAGTCGTCGGCGGAAGCGCTGAACGCCGACACGTTGTAGACGGTGCGGCTCAGCACCGAGGCCGGTGCCTGCTCGAGGCGCAGCAGCGCCTCGATCGCATCCGGCATGGCCATGAACGGCAGGCGTGTCTCGGGCCCGACGAAGCAGGCATAGGCCGCGCCGCGCGCCGCGGCGTGGATCATCTCGGGCGCGTAGTCGGACGTCCCGCCGGTCGGCACCGTGTCGGCCGAGATGAGGCCGGGAAAGCGGAGACCGCGGAAGTCGAGCGCGGGCACGGCCCCGTGGCCGGCCCCCTGACGATAGTGCCGTGCGTAGTAGCGCCCGAGATGCTCGCAGTACAGCTTGTTGCACCCGTACATCGTTGTGGGGGTGGTGAACGCATCTTCGGCCACCCGGCCGGCCTCGTCCTTCACCGCGAGTGACGGCAGACCGTACACGGCGATCGTCGACGGGAAGAGGAAGCGCACCGTCGTCTCCGTGGATACCCCCGCCTGGCGTGCACGCTCGAGCAGGGCCAGCGTGCCGTCGACGTTCACGCGGTGGGCCTGCTGCGGATCGCGCTCGGCGCTGGTTGAGAGCAGGGCGGCGAGGTGGAACACCGCCTCGACGCGGTGCGTGCGAAACACCTCATCGAGCAGCGCCCCGTCGAGGATCGATCCGGTGTATTCGGCCGCCACGCCGGCTGCCAGGCCAGACGACAGGGGCTGCACGTCAATCGTGACCACCGGACGACCCGCAGCCGCCAGGCGGCCGATGAGGCCATGCCCCACCTCGCCCCCGGCACCGGTTATGAGGACCACCGATTCAGGCATCGTGCACGTTCCGATTCCCCGTCCCCTGGCCTACCAGAGGGCGGCCTTCATTTCCGCGAGCATCAGCTCGACCTGTCCCAGTTCGTCGAGTACACGCGACGCCTCGTCGGCCGTCGCGCCGAGCGCCTCTGCCGGAGGCGCGCTGCCACGCTTCACTTCCCACGCAAGGTCACGGGTGGTCTCGGCACACGCCCGGCACACCGCGATGGTGCGCTCGTGGGCCTCGAGCAGTTTGAGCACTTCCTGCTTTTCGTCAGCGGTCACCGGTCACTCGTCCGTGCGGGCACCCGAGCCTAGGTGCGGTGATAGTCGGCGCGCCACTGGCTGACGGCACGCTTGATGTCGGTGGGCGACAGCTGCTCGCGCACTGCGCGATCGAGCAGGCCGCCCAGTTCGGCGTCCGACGCGAAGCGGAGGGCCACGATTTGCTTCGGACTCAGCTGCGCCAGACGCGCGTCCTCGCCTGCCGGCAGTACCTCGGCGCAGCGCACTTTCATTTCGAGCAGGATGATGCGGTCCTGCAGGCGCACCGTGTAGATGCGGCCAATCGAGAGCGCCATGAACACGGCCCCGAACAGCAGACCCATGGATACGTCGGCGGCATCCCATCCCAGGAACCGGCTGCCCAGCCAGGCCACGAAGGCCCCGAGCCAGAGGACGGTGGCAATGTAGGTGGGCACCGGATGGTGCGCATGCTGTGCAAACGACTGCGGCGCGCTCTGGCTCACTTCAGCCTCCCTTCGAGTTCCTCGTACACCTTCCGGACGGCGATGGGCGCCTGCTGTTCGCGCAGGAACCATTCGGCATACGGCCCCCAGTTGGCCTGGCGAACGGCATCCTCGACCGACAGGCCCCGGGCCTTCAGCGCCGTCACCTCGGCGATGACAAACTGCAGCGCCTTGCGGAACTCGACCAGTTCCTCTCGCGACACCCGGGCCTCTTCGATGAATCCGTGGCCAGGCACGAACAGGTCGACATCGAGCGCCAGTGCACGGTCAATCACGCGCACCCATTCCGAGGGATAGGCAGACCGCATGGCAGGAAACACGCGGTTGAGGTAGGCCTCGCTCATGAAGAGCAGGCGCTGCCTGGGAAGGTGCACCATGAGGTCGCCACCGGTGTGCGCCCGGCCGAGGAACAGCACCCGGACCTCGATGCCGCCCACGTCGATGGTTTCCGAGTCACCCGACATCGCCGCCGGCGGCACCATCACCGGAGGAGCGCTGGCCGAGCGGTTCGGGTTGGCCGCATCGCGCCGCATCTGCGCGAGGGAATTCGGATGGATGACGTAGCGGACATCCTTCGGCAGCGCGGAATTGCCGGCCGTGTGATCGCCGTGTTCCGAGCCGACGACATACCAGCGGATGGGCTTGGGGGTCACCTTCCGAATGGCATCGATCAGGGTCTGCGTCGCCGCCACGCTGCCCTGTCCGTCGGCCAGCAGCACCCCATCCGTCCCCACGACAAACAGGCTGACCGTGGTGAACCCGGGCTGGCGAATCTCTTCATAGCCGTACACGTTGTCGGCCAGCTTGATGGTGCGTGGAAACGCCGACAGCGGCACGCCGCGCTTGTCGGGATAGGCCGTGCGCACCTGCGCCCCTGCGGTGCCCGTGGCGGCCAGGGCCACCGCCAGCACCAGAATCAGCAGTCGAAACATCGCGGCATCGTAGCATGCCCCCGGCGCGGGTCCGGCCGGGGGCACAGGAGGTTCGGCGCTTACCGGCCGTCGAGCAGGTCGCCCAGCCCGCCGAGGATCGAGCCCTCTTCCATGCGGCGGCCGCCGGTCTGCGGCGCCGCGGCGTAGATGCGGTCCGCCAGGCGGCTGAACGGCAGCGACTGCAGCCACACGCGCCCCGGTCCGGTCAGCGTAGCGTAGAAGATGCCCTCGCCGCCGAACAGGGCCGTCTTGATGTTGCCCACATACTCGATGTCGAATTGCACCGCCGACTGCAGGGCCACGAGGCACCCCGTGTCGACGCGCAGCGTTTCGCCGGGACGGAGATCGACGGCATGGATGGTGCCGCCGGCATGCACGAACGCCAGGCCGTCACCCTCGAGCTTCTGCATGATGAAGCCCTCGCCGCCGAAGAGGCCCGCTCCCAGCTTGCGCTGGAACGCGATGCCGACGCTCACGCCACGGGCCGCACAGAGGAACGAATCCTTCTGGCAGATGAGCTGGCCCCCAAGCGCCTTGAGGTCCATCGGCAGGATCTTGCCCGGGTAGGGCGCGGCGAACGCCACCCGCTGCTTGCCCTGCCCGCGGTTCTGGTAGACGGTCATGAACAGGCTCTCGCCCGTCAGCAGCCGCTTGCCCGCGCCAACCAGCGCATCGAACACCCCGCGCGAGGCCTGCGCACGCCCGTCGCCGAAAATGGTTTCCATCTGGATGCCCGGCGTCATGTACATGAACACGCCGGCTTCGGCCACCGCCGCTTCACCCGGGTCAAGCTCGACCTCGACGAACTGCATTTCGTTGCCGTGGATCACGAAGTCGATTTCGTGCGCCACGCGACCGGGAACGCCCGGCAGGGGCGGCGGGCCGGCCGGCGATGCCCCCTGCGCGATGAACGGCGCGAATGCCGCCACCTCCCTGACCTTCTGCCAGGTCGCCATGCCCGCCGTGTAGACGAGCGTGTCGCCGTCGATGGTGCCGTTGCGCAGCTGGCTGATGATTTCGTCCTCGGTCACCGGCCCCACCTGGTGGCCGCCCACTGCCATGTACCACTGCTGATTCATAGGTGCTCCCTCACAGCATGACGAACGACCGGCGGGGACGGTTCCCTCGGGCCTCAGGCCTCCGCAGGGGTCCAGTCTTCGCCGGGGTTGATGAACCGGTTGGTTTCGAGCCGATACTGCTTGTCGTAGAGCTGCCGGTAACGGCCGTTGGCCTCGAGCAGCTCGGCGTGTGTGCCCCGCTCGACGATTTCCCCGCCCTCGAGCACCAGGATCTGGTCGGCACTGCGGATGGTCGACAACCGGTGGGCGATGACAAATGTCGTGCGACCTGCGCGAAGCGTGCGCAGCCCGTCCTGAATCATCTCCTCGCTCTCGCTGTCGAGGCTCGACGTCGCCTCGTCGAGGATCAGCACACGCGGCTGCGCCAGAATGGCGCGCGCGATCGACACCCGCTGGCGCTGCCCGCCCGACAGCTTGACACCGCGCTCGCCCACGATCGTGTCGTAGCCCTCGGGGAAGCGCAGGATGAACTCTTCGCAGTGCGCGATTCTCGCGGCTTCGCGAATCTGCTCGATCGTGGCTCCGGGCTTCGCATAGCCGATGTTCTCAGCCACGGTGCCGTCGAAGAGGAAGCTTTCCTGCAGCACCGACGCCAGGCGCGAGCGGTAGTCGTGCAGCGGGATGGACGCCAGGTCGCGCCCGTCCACCAGTACCCGGCCGCGCAGGGGCTGGTTGAAGGCCATCACCAGGCTGATGAGCGTGCTCTTGCCCGACCCCGATGAGCCGACCAGGGCCGTGGTCGTGCCGGGCGCCGCGTGAAACGACACGTCCTTCAGTACCGGCTGCCCGTCGACATACTCGAACCACACCCCGTCAAACCGGATGTCGCCGTGCACATCGGCCAGGGGCGCCTTGGCCGCATCGGCCTCATCTTCCGTTTCCTGATCGAGAATCTCGCGAATGCGATCGAGACCCGCGAAGGCTTCGGTGATCTGCGTGCCGATGCTCGCGATGGAAATCAGCGGGGCCGCCAGCAGCCCGATGAAGAAGATATAGCTGATGAAGTCACCAAGCGTCATCCGTCCGGCAAGGATGTCGCCGCCGCCAATCCAGATCATGATCACGCCGATGACACCGACAATGACCGTGCTGCCCGCCGTGGTCGCCGACACGCCCGTCATCGACTGCGCAATGTTCCGGAACAGGCGATTGGCCCCCTGCGTGAAGACCAGTTCCTCGCGCTTCTCGGCCGTGTAGCTCTTGACGATGCGGATGCCGCCGAGCGCTTCGGTGAGCCGGCCGCTCACCTCGGCCTGAATCTTCCCGCGCTCGCGGAACAGCGGGCGCAGCAGCTTGAACGCATAGGCCATCCCGCCGCCGAACACCGCCAGCACCACGGCGGTGATCAGCGTCAGGCGCCAGTTGAGGTAGACGAGGACGCCGAGGGCAATGAGGGCGGTCACCAGGCCGCCGACCAGCGACACCAGGCCGGTGCCGACGAGGTTCCGGATGCCCTCCGCATCGGTCATGATGCGCGACAGCAGGACGCCGGTCTTGGTCGAGTCGAAGTAGCGCACGGGCAGGCGCATGATCTTCGCGTGCACCCGGATGCGCATGTCGGTGATCGCCCGCTGTGCCGCCACGCCCAGCAGTTGCGACAGCGCAAAGCTCGTCAGCGCCTGCACCACGGTCGCGGCCCCTGCCGCCAGCGCGATGGGGAGCAGCAGGTCAGCCCGGCCCTTGCCGAACACGTCGTCGATCACAAACTTGGAGAGCGCCGGCAGCACCACGCCCGAAAGCCGCGAGACCAGCATCAGCACGAGGCCCACCAGCAGACGACGGCGGTGGGCATGTAGCAGGGCCCGCGCCTCCCGCCACGCTGCCGACCGGTTGATGGGGCGCTTCGGCTCGCCGTCTCCCCCTGCTGCCGCGCCGCCGCGCCGCGTCTTCTCCACAGCCCCAGTCCGGGGGGCCCCTGTCTGCATCACCGCCATCGTCAGTTCACCGCATACGGCACGGCCAGGGTGAAGGGCGCGATGCGCGCCTCGAACGTCGTGCCTCCCGTTGTGGCCATCGTGTAGGTGCCGTGCATCGACCCCACACTGGTCTTGAGGGGACAGAAACTGGTGTATTCGAACGACATCCCCGGCGCCAGCACGGGCTGCTCGCCCACCACCCCGGGCCCCTCCACTTCCTCGGTCTGCCCGTCGGCGTTCGTGATGTACCAGTGGCGACTGATGAGCTGTGCGGTGTCTTCGCCGACGTTCGAGATGGTGATGTGGTAGGCGAACAGGTACTGCCCCTCACGAGGGGCGCTGCGCTCAGGCAGGTAACGGGACCGGACCTGCACCCGAATCCCGTGCGTCGTCGTATCGCTCACCTGCTGATTATGGCAGACCTCGGGCTAATCGAGGTGTCCACGCTCGCTGTCGCCCATCTCGACGGCGTCGTGGGGGAAGTACTCGCGCCACCGCTCAGTCACCCGCGTCGCAATGTCGTCACGGCACGACAGCTCGGCCGGGTACCAGGGCTTCATGCGCGCATCAATCACGACCGGCGGCGTGTAGCACACATGGTGGCGGACGACGGAGGTCTGTGCCGCGTGAATGTCGGCCCCCGGCTCGAACCGGGTGAATGTGGTCCACAGAAAATTGATGTCGCTGCGGGCGGCACGGGCCGCATCGTCGGTGACCACCACGAGCGGCCAGCCCTCGAAGGCCGGATGCGCCGCCAGGCGGGCCGGAGCCTCGCGGTCCTCGGCGTAACCCGCGGCCTCGACCACGAGACAGCCGCCGCAATACACGCGCACATCGCGCACGTCGCGCGGCGGCGACACGCCGGGCTGGAACTGCCGCGGCAGGTCGCGTACCGCGTCCCCCACGCCCAGCCACACGCCCTTCGACCCTTCGTTGATGGTCGGCCCGCTGTAATCGAGGGTGTCCATCGACACATTCGAGAACACATACAGATCGGTGCGCGGGTCGGTGCGCGCCAGGATGTGCTCGAGCGTCGCACGGAAATCCTTGAGATCGACGTGCCGATCCGTCAGCAGCAGGAACTTGGTGAGCGACAGCTGGCCCTCACCCAGGATGCGGAAGGCGCTGGCCATCGCCTCGCGCTTGTACCGCTGCTTGACCACGGCCGCCGCCAGCGAGTGATAGCCGGTCTCGCCGTAGGACCACAGCTGCTGCACCGCCGGCATCACCAGCGGGAACAGCGGTGACAGCAGGTCCTGCAGAAGGTCGCCGATGAAGAAGTCTTCCTGACGGGGCTTGCCCACCACCGTCGCCGGGTAAATCGCGTCATGCCGGTGGGCGATCTGCCGCACGCGGAACTCCGGATAGTCATGCCGCAGCGAGTAATACCCGTAGTGGTCGCCGAAGGGCCCCTCCGGTCGACGCACGTGGGGCGGCACCTCACCCATGAGGGCAAACTCGGCGGTCGCCACCAGCGGATGCGGGTGCCCGTGTGGTCCGGGCACCTGCGGCAGACGCGAGCCCGCAATGAGCGAGGCCAGCATCATCTCCGGAAGGTTTTCTGGCAGCGGCGCAATCGCGGCCAGAATCAGCGCCGGGGGACCGCCGAGAAACACCGTGACCGGCAGGGCCTCGCCACGGGCTTCGGCAATCTGGTGATGGAAGCCGCCCCCCTTCCCGATCTGCCAGTGCATGCCCGTGCTGCGCGCATCGTGGACATGCATCCGGTACATCGCGAGGTTCGGTGCCCCACGACCATCGGGCGGTGTCGTGTAAACGAGCGGCAGCGTGACGAAGGGCCCGCCGTCCTCCGGCCAGCACGTCAGCGTCGGCAGGCGGTCGAGGCTGAGGGTCGAGGACACCACCTCTGTCACCGGCCCAGAACGTCGTCGCGACAGGCCCACGCTGAGCAGCTCGGCAGCCAGGCCGCGCGCGCCCCACAGCTTGGCCGGCGTGGGCGGCAGGATCGTCTCGGCCAGGTGCACGATCTCGCGAATCAGGCGCAGCGGACGCTCGCCAAAGGCCAGCTCGGCCCGCCGGGCCGTGCCGAACAAGTTTGTCGCCAGGGGAAACGCCTTGCCCCGCACGTTGGTGAACAGCAGCGCCGGGCCACCGGCCGCAATCACCCGGCGATGGATTTCGGCGGCTTCCAGCTCGGCATCGACGGGAGCCGACACCTCGACCAGGTCGCGGTCGCGCCGCAGCTGGTGCAGGAACGTGCGCAGATCAGGGAACATCGTGAACGACCTCTCCTCCCACCATCGTCAGCAGGCTGCGCATCTGCGCCGCCCGACCGGGCGTCAGCCGCAGGGGATCGTCAGACAGCACCGCCAGGTCGGCCAGCGCCCCCGGCGCCAGGAATCCCTTGTCGCGGCCCTGCAGCTCCACCCGGGCGCCCCCGCGCGTCATGGCCTCGAGGGCCTCTGGCACCGACCACGCCATCGGGCCCCGGTCGGCGGCCGTCAGCCAGGCCAGCGCCTCGAACGGATGCCTGCCAGTTCCAGTGCCCACCGCAAAGGCGCCTACGGGTAGGACACGCGATTGCAGCACGGCGTTCCCTCCAATGCCCTGCACCACACCGAGGCCGTGACTCCGCAGCTCTGCCAGGGCTGTATCGAGCGAGTGCGTCGGCCAGTCGATGCGCGGGCGCTTCCGACTCCAGACCTCGGGGACGCCCGTGGACTGCAGTGCGGCGACATAGTCGCGCAGCGCTGCCTCATCGGTGGGTTCCAGAGCCAGCAGGTCTTCCGTGCCGAACGCCCATGTCACGGCCTGTAGGATGCGATCACCGTCCGCCCCCCCGAGCCGGAAGCCGAAGCCCCGGATGTCGATGCGCAGCGTCGGCTGCGGCGGCAGATGCGGACGGCTGTCGATGGTCTGTCCGCCGATGCCCGGGCGCGGCATCCGGAACACCCGCACGCGCACCGGCGAGGCGGCCGCCTGCAGCACGCGCGACACCTCGGCCACGGTGCGCTCCCCCACGAACCACTGCACCGACGTCACCCCCACCGCGAGCCCACGGGCCAGCGCCTCCCGCGCTGCTGCGGCATCGCCCCCGGGTTCGATCACGTGGGCATCGTTGAACCCCGGCACCACGACGCGCCCGGCCAACGCTCGGCGCACGGTCGTCGCCCCGGCCAGCGCCTCGATCTCGGCGGTCGTGCCGACGGCGACCACGCGATCGCCCCGGATGGCCAGGGCCTCTGCCCACGGCTGCTCATCGGTGGCCGTGAAGACGCGCCCGCCCGTGAGCACCATGTCCGGCGGCGCCGGCGCGCACGCCGCCCCGAGCGTGCCGAGGGCCAGCGCCACCGCGAACAGTCGGCGCGTCATACCGCCCTCCACGACTGGTCGGCACTGCTGCCGTAAATGCTCGGCACGCGCGCTCCCATGGACCGCAGATAGGACGACAGCTGCCCGCGATGATGCGCGGAGTGGCCGATGAAGAGCGGCAGCAGGGCCACCCGGGCCATCGGCGTGCCGTAAAAGTCGACCACCGAGGCCAACGCCTCATCGTCGAGGGCCAGTACCTGGTCGAGCAGGGCCGGCACCACGACCGCGTACCACGCGCAGAGAGAGTCCAGCGTCTCAGCCGGTGCCTCCTGCGGGCCCGGGCGGAAGTCGCCTGTCAGCATGCCACCGAGGAACCACTCTTCCGAGCGGCAGAGATGCACGGCGAGGTCCCACGCGGTACGGCTCACCGGATCGGGCCGCCAGTCGCGCTGTCCTTCGGGGATGGCCTGCAGCACACGGACGGTCGTCCGCAGTTCCTGTCGCACCTGCGGGCCGAGCACCGAGGCCACGGCCCGCGCGTCCTGCCCGGTCATCGCGGCCCCTAGTTGCGGGTGAGCTTGCGGTACTTGATGCGGTGCGGCTGATCGGCCGCCGCCCCGAGCCGGCGTTTGCGGTCGGCTTCGTAGTCCTGATAGTTGCCCTCGTACCACACCACCTGGCTGTCGCCCTCGAACGCGAGGATGTGCGTGGCGATGCGATCGAGGAACCAGCGGTCGTGGCTGATGACCACCGCGCACCCTGGGTAATTGAGCAGGGCCTCCTCGAGCGCGCGCAGCGTGTCGACATCGAGGTCGTTGGTGGGCTCGTCGAGCAGCAGCAGGTTGCTGCCCTTCCGCAGCAGCTTGGCGAGGTGCACGCGATTACGCTCACCACCGCTGAGGGTGCCGACCTTGCGCTGCTGCTGGCCGCCCTTGAAGTTGAACCACGACACGTATGCGCGCGACGCCACGGTCTTGCGCCCCATCGTCAGCTCGTCGCTGCCATCGGTGATTTCGTCGAACACCGTCTTGTTCGCGTCGAGCGCATCACGGCTCTGGTCGACGTAGCCGAACTGCACCGTCTCCCCCAGTCGCAGGCTGCCGTCGTCCGGCGCTTCCTGGCCGGTGATCATTCGGAAGAGCGTGGTCTTGCCGGCGCCATTCGGGCCGATGACGCCCACGATGCCCGATCGCGGCAGCGTGAAGGACAGGTCGTCGAACAGCACGGTGTCGCCGAACGCCTTCTTCAGGTGCCGGGCTTCGATGACAATGTCGCCGAGGCGCGGACCGGGGGGAATGTAAATCTCGACCGAGTCGACCTTCTGCGCCGAGTCCTGACTGAGCAGGTCCTCGTACGCATTGAGGCGGGCCTTCCCCTTCGCTTGGCGGGCGCGCGGCGACATGCGGATCCAGTCGAGCTCGCGCTGCAGCGTCCGCTGACGCCGGCTCTCGGCCTTCTCCTCCTGCTGCAGGCGCTGCTGCTTCTGTTCCAGCCAGCCCGAGTAATTGCCCTGATACGGAATGCCGTGGCCACGGTCGAGCTCGAGAATCCAGCCGGCCACGTTGTCGAGGAAGTAGCGGTCGTGCGTCACGGCCACCACGGTGCCCTGGTAATCCTTGAGGAACTTCTCGAGCCACGCCACCGACTCGGCATCGAGGTGGTTGGTCGGTTCGTCGAGCAGCAGCAGGTCGGGCGACTGCAGCAGCAGCCGGCACAGGGCCACGCGGCGCCGTTCCCCGCCAGACAGCGTGGTGACGTCGGCGTCGGGCGGCGGGCAGCGCAGCGCATCCATGGCGAGCTCGAGCCGCGAGTCGAGATCCCACGCATTGGTGGCATCGATCCGGTCCTGCAGCCGGGCCTGCTCGTCGAGCACCTTCTCCATCTCGTCGGCCGAGAGATCTTCGCCGAGCTTCGTATTGACGGCGTCATACCGCTCGAGGATGGCCTTGATCTCGGCCACCCCTTCCTCGACATTGTCGCGCACATCCTTGGCGGGGTTGAGCTGGGGCTCCTGCGGCAGGTAGCCCACCGTGACGCCCTCACCGGCGAACGCCTCGCCCACATAGCTGGTATCGATGCCCGCCATGATCTTCAGCAGGCTCGACTTGCCGGCGCCATTGAGGCCGAGCACCCCGATCTTCGCCCCGGGCAGGAACGACAGCCAGATGTCACGGAGCACCGTGTGATCGGGGGGATAGGTCTTGCCCAGCCCCTTCATGACGTAGACGTATTGCGCAGCCATTCGAACCTCGAATTGTACTCGACCGCCGGTCCCTCAGGCCTCGGGCATGAGCGACACGACGGTCACCCGGTCGGTCGTGAAGTACTTCCGGAACATCTCGTGAACGGCGGCCGGCGTCAGCTGCTCGGTGCGCTGCGGCCGACGGGCAATGCCCTCGGGATCCCATCCGTACAGCAGCACCGTCTGAAGCGATCCCATCCAGTACGCATTCTGCCGGGCGTTGGTTTCGAGGTCGCGCTTCTCCATCTCCTTCACCTTGGCGACATCGTCAGCTGACGGGCCTTCCTTCGCCAGCCGCGCCACCTCGTCGAACACCGCGCGCGTCAGCGTCTCGACGCGGTCGGGAGCGCTGCCGAACTGCACCACGACCGAGCCGTAGCCGCGAAGCGGGGCCGCCGACTCGAAGCTGACCGACACTCCATAGGTACCCCCGAGCTGCTCGCGCAGCAGTTCACGAAGCCGCAGGCTCAGCACAGACGTCGCCGCGCGCAGGCGGTGCAGTTCAAACTCGTCGTTGCCCGGATCGGCGAACAGGCTGATCACGGTCTGGCTGGCCGGCTCGCGGCCCTTGCGCACCTGCTCGCGTACGGCGTTCGCCGGAAACCGCACACCCATGTCGCGGAACTGCGCGGTGCGCGTACCGGTCGACGGCAGCCCGCCGATCCACCGCTCGATGAGCGGCGTGATGGCGGCGGTGTCGAAGGCCCCGACGAAGAAAAACGTGAAGTCGGCCGCGTTTCCATAGCGCGCCCGGTAGTAGGCCTGCATCGTCGCGAGCTTGAGCCGGGGCAGGTCGGCCATCGACAGCATGCGGGCGCTGTAGTGCTGCGACTGATTGATGAGGCTGACGCGTTCCCCGAACACGGCCCGCGGATTTTGGGCCTGATTCTGCAGGACAGCCCCGAGCCGGCGCTGCAGCAGGTCGAAGGCCTCGGATGTCAGGTTCGGCGCCGTGAAGGCCAGATAGTTGAGCTGCAGCGCCACCTCGAGATCGCGCGGCGTCGCCGCTCCACCGACTTCATGGGTGTAGGTGCCCAGCTGCGGCGTCGCCGAGGCGATGCGCCCGGCCAGCACCTTGTCGAGATCGACCGGCGTGAACCCGCCCATGCCGCCCAGCGCCACGAGAGCGGGTGCGAGGTCGGCACTGAAGTAGTCGGCCTCGTCGGCCAGCGAGGTGCCACCGAGCGCCTGCGCTCCGAACAGCACCTGATCGGCCTTGTAGTCCGTGGGCTTGAGCCACACCTCGGCCCCGTTCGACAGGGTCAGCACCGTGACGCCAATGGCCGGCAGCGTCCGCTGCGCCGTCACCCGTCCCGGCGTCGGTGGCGTGCTGACCAGTGTGCGGCCGGCGGTCTCATCCCGCCACGGGGTCACGTCAGCCGCCTCGGCCTTAGCGACGGCCGCCAGCAGGGCCTCACGCGTGGCCGGTGGCTGATCGGCCTTCTGTGGCGCCACCGCGAGGATGATCCGGTTCTCGGCCGACAGCAGCGCCGTGGCCGCCGCGGTCACCTCGGCTTCCGTGATCGTCGGCAGATAAGCCCGTGCCAGCCGATACTCGAACTCGATGCCGGGCATCGGTTCACCTTCGAGAAAGTTCGACACATACTCGCGCGCGAAGCTCGGGTTTTCGGAGGTGCCCCGCTCGTTGTAGGCGCGCTCGTAACCGGCCAGCAGCTCGCGCCGGGCCCGATCGAGCTCGGCCTCGCTGAAGCCGTGGCGCTGCACGCGCCGGGCCTCGGTGACGAGGGCCTCGAGGCCGGCTACCTGCCCCCGCTCCGGCACGGCGGCGCTGAGGTCGAACAGTTGCAGCGATCGGCCGATGGTGTCGATGCCGGCCTGCGCCCCGAGGAACGGCGCATTCGGGCGCTGCGACAGCTCGCGCAGGCGCGGATTGATCAGGCCTTCCAGCATCTGCCGCACAAGGCTGGCGCGGTAATCCGCCACCGTGCGCTGCTCGGCAGGGGTGCCCTTGATGCCGAGCGTCACGGTCCAGCTCTGGGCCTCCGGGTCGGTCACGATGCTCACGAGAGGCTCGGCGTGGCCGGGGACCGCACGATTGAGGGCCGCCACCGGCGCCGTACGGGCCGGGATGCCAGCGAATCGCGCCCGCACCATCGTCTCGGCGGCATCGGGCGCCAGATCGCCCACCACCACCACGGCCATCTGGTCGGGGCGGTAATGCTGGCGATAGAACTCGGCGAGGCGCTCGCGCGGCGCCTTCTGGATGATCTCCGGCGTGCCAATCGGCAGACGGTCCGCGTAGCGCGACCCGCGGAAGATGATCGGAATCTGCTGGTCGGTGATGCGCGACGACGCCCCGAGCCGGCCGCGCCATTCCTCGAGGACGACGCCGCGTTCGCGGTCGACTTCGGCAGGCAGCAGCTGGATGCCGGCGGCAAAGTCGCGCAGGGCCAGCAGCCCGCGGTCGACATAGCCGGGCCGGTCGGTGGGCACGTCGAGCATGTAGATGGTTTCGTCGAAGCTGGTCGACGCATTCACGTGAGGACCGAACCGGGCCCCGATCGATTCAAGGAACGCCACCAGCTCGCCCGGCTTGAAATTGTCGGTGCCGTTGAAGGCCATGTGCTCGAGAAAGTGTGCCAGCCCCCGCTGGTCATCGGCCTCCTGCAGCGACCCGGCGTTGACGGCCAGCCGCAGCGACACGCGCTGTGCCGGGCGGCCGTTCTGCCGGATGTAGTAGGTTAGCCCGTTGTCGAGCCGGCCCATGCGCACCGCCGGATCGCGCGGCAACGGCGCCGTCAGCGCAAGGTCCGGGGCCGATGCCTGCGGCGCCGCAGTGCTGGTGCTAGCCGGGGCCTGGGTCGTATCCTGCCCGGCCGGCGTTCCCTGCGCGAGGACCGACAGACTGACCAGCAGTGACAGGATCCCGGCCCCTGCCCAACTCCACCGTCGTTGTGTGCGTGCCATGTGCGTCTCCGTGACCGGACACCGGTCGGCTACTATTCTCCCATGCGCCTGCGCATCGCCCGCATCCGTCCGTCCGCCACCATCCCCGCGCCGGCCACCGACGGAGCCGCCGGCTTCGACCTGACTGCGGCCGAGGCCGTCACCATCCCGCCGCACGCCATCCGTCTGGTCGGTACGGGACTGGTCATCGCCGTGCCCGCAGGGCACTTCCTCGCCATCTTCGCCCGCAGCAGCACCCCGCTCAAGCGCGGGCTGATGGTGGCCAACGGCGTGGGCGTGGTGGATGCCGACTACTGCGGCCCCTCCGATGAGATTCGCGTGCAGCTGCTGAACATCACCGACCAGCCCGTGGAGGTGCAGGTCGGCGATCGCCTCGCCCAGGGCATCGTCCTGCCGGCGCCGTCGGTCACCTGGGACGAGGTCGATGCGATGGACGGCCCCTCGCGGGGCGGGTTCGGCAGCACGGGTCCGCGCTGACCGCGCCGCCTCCTGATGCGGAAGATCCTGCACCTCGACATGGACGCCTTCTACGCGTCCGTCGAGCAGCGCGACAACCCCGCGCTCAGGGGCCAGCCGGTCGCCGTCGGGGGCGACCCATCGGGCCGCAGTGTCGTCGCCGCCGCCAGTTACGAGGCCCGCCGCTTCGGCGTGCGCTCGGCGATGCCGATGGCCCGAGCCGTGCGGCTGTGTCCGGGGCTCGTCATTGTCAGGCCTGATTTCGCCAGATACCGGGCCGTCTCACAGCAGGTCTTCGCGATTTACCGATCGGTGGCGCCGCTGGTCGAACCGCTCGCACTCGACGAGGCCTATCTCGATGTCACCGAGAACGCCTGGCACGAGCCGCTGGCCGTCACGGTCGCTCGACGGCTGAAGGCCGACATCCGCCAGGCCACCGGGCTGACAGTCTCGGCCGGCGTGGCCCCGAACAAGTTCCTCGCGAAGCTGGCCTCCGGCTGGCGGAAGCCTGACGGACTCACGGTCATTGCACCGGAGCGCGTGGCAGCCTTCCTGGAACGCCTGCCGGTCGAGCATCTCTGGGGTGTCGGGCCGCGAACCGCCGACCGGCTGCATGCCCAGGGCTTCCTGACGTGCGCCGACATCCGCGACCGGCCGTTCGAACAGCTGCAGCAGGCCGTGGGCAATCAGGCCTCGTGGCTGACCGCCCTGGCACACGGCCACGACGAACGCCCCGTACAGCCGCACCGCCCCGCCAAGTCATCCGGGGCCGAGTGCACCTACCCGGCGGACCTGACCTCCCTGCCCGACATCTGCCGCGAGGTGACCGGCATGGCCGATGAGGCGGCCACCTGGCTGGCGGCGCGCAACCTTTACGCCCGCACCGTCACCCTGAAGGTGCGCTACAGCGACTTCACCACCATCACGCGAAGCCACTCGGCGACGCCCGCGACCCGAGAGGCCCGCGACCTGGCACAGCGGGCCGTCCACCTGCTCGACCGCACCGACGTGCGCCTGCGCCCCGTGCGGCTGCTGGGCGTCAGCGTGCAGAACCTGTCGGACACCCCGTTCCCTCCGGCCCGCCCGAACGACCACGACCCGGGCGACCGCCTTCCCTTCGAATAGCGCAGGCCCGCCGCGGCTGTGTTACGTTGAGGCCGTATGCGACGTCCCCTGTGCACCGCTCTGTTCCTTATGGCGCTGACCGCCGTGGCCGCCCCCCGGCTGACGGCCCAGGCTCCCGATCGTGCGGCCCTCGAGGCCGAAACCCTGCAGCGCTTCCAGGCGCTGGTGCGCCTCGACACGAGCAGCCCTCCCGGCAATGAGATTCGCGCCGTCGACTACCTGAAGGGCGTATTCGACAAGGAAGGCATTGCCTACCAGACCTTCGCGAAGGATCCGCAGCGGCCCAACATCGTCGCGCGCCTGAAGGGGAACGGAAAGAAGAAGCCCCTGCTGCTGATGGGCCACACCGACGTGGTCACCGTCGACCCCAAGAAGTGGACCTTCCCGCCCTTCGGTGCCGAGCGCAACGGCGGCTACATCTACGGCCGCGGCACCATCGACGACAAGGACAACCTGGTCGCCAACCTGATGATCCTGCTGACGCTCAAGCGTTCGAAGACACCGCTCGACCGTGACGTCATCTTCCTTGCGGAATCGGGCGAGGAAGGCGCGCCGGATGTGGGCGCCCAGTTCATGATCGACCAGCACCTCGACGCAGTGAACGCCGAGTTCTGTCTCGCCGAGGGTGGCGGCATCGTCCGCACCGGCGGGCGCTACCTGCGCGCCAATGTCGGCACGACCGAAAAGGAACCGCGCCCCATCGAGCTGATTGCCCGGGGCCCGGCCGGCCACGGCTCGGTCCCCTCCCGCAAGAACGCCGTCAATGCCCTGGCCGCCGCCGTGGGCCAGGTGGCCATGTGGGTGCCGCCGCTGCGGGTGAATGAAACCACCGGCACCTACTTCCGCAAGTTGGCTGCCGCTGCCGCCACCCCGGAAGCCGCCGCGCGCTATCGCGACGTACTCAATCCCGACCCGGCCGTGCACAAGCCGGCGGCCTCCTGGATGCTCGACAACGAGCCGCAGCACTGGTCGATGCTGCACACCTCGCTCGTGCCCACGATCATTGATGGCGGCTATCGTTACAACGTGATTCCCTCGGAGACGAAGGCCACCATCGACGTGCGCCTGCATCCCGACGAAAACCAGGACCAGTTCCTCGACATGGTGCGGAAGGTCATCAACGACCCGAACGTGGAAGTGCGCTGGTACCGCGACCGCTACCGCCCCGCCGGCATCTCGTCGCTGACCACCGAGGCCTTCTCGGTGCTCGAAACGAAGGTGCGCCAGCACTACAGCGTGGACGTGCTGCCCACCATGGGCACCGGCGCCAGTGACATGGCCCAGATGCGCTCGAAGGGCATTCAGTGCTACGGGGTCGGACCGGCTATCGACACCGAGGATGGCCCGCTCGGCTTCGGCGCGCACAGCGACCAGGAGCGCATCCGCGAGGACGAACTCTACCGCTTCGTGCACTACCTGCACGACGTGGTCGTCACTCTGGCGGCCAGCCGATAGGGGCGGCCGCCGCTACTGCGGCGGCAGCACCCTGATGCGCACCAGCTCCACCCGGTCGACCGGCGTCTCGCCGTCGACCGGGACCGCCTCGATCTTCTGCACGACGTCGATCCCGTCGACGACCCGTCCGAACGCGCTGTATTGACCATCGAGCGCCGTCGCCGTCCCCGTCACGATGAAGAACGACGAGGTGGCGCTGTCCGGCGACTCGAGCCGCGCCATCGACAGCGTGCCGAGCACATGCGGCTGGTCGTTGAACTCGGCCTTCAGGAACCGGACGAACCCCTGCTGCCGCTCGTCGAGCGACTCGCGTCGCGTGGGCACATGCCCCGTCTGCACCACAAAGCCCTTCACCACGCGGTGGAAGCTCATGCCGGTATACACGCCGCTCTCAGCCAGCCGCAGGAACTGCCGCACGTGGTCGGGTGCCTTGTCGGGCGTCAGCGCCACGGTGATGTTGCCCATCGAGGTCTCGAGGATCGCGCGGTAGCCGGCCAGCTGGTCGACCGTCTCGGTCGAGAACGGGTCTGGCACCGGTGGCGGCTTGTCGCGGAGCGTGATGCGCGTGATCGTCACGCGGTCGGTGGCCATGCCCGAGGCGTCGACGGGCGTCTCGGAAATCTTCTCGGCCACCCGCATGCCCTCGACCACCCGGGCAAAGACGGTGAACCTGTCCTGCAGCCCAGGCTGGTCGCCAACGCACAGCAGGAACTGGGTGCCTCCGGTGTCCGGGCGCCCCGACACCCGGACCGCCGCCACGGCTCCCCGGGTCATCTTCTCGTCTGACGGCTCGAGCGGCAGGGTGCCCAGGCCCCCCGTGCCGTACTTCGCCCGCATCTTCGGATCACGCGTCAGCGGGTCGCCGCCCTGAATCGCGCCCCGGGCCACCATGCTGTGGAAGATCGTCCCGTCCAGCCCTTTCGACTCAACGGTCTTCACAAACAGCGCCACGTGCTTCGGGGCCTTGTCGGTCAGGAGGTCCCACACCATGGTGCCCGCTGACGTCTCGATCACGACCTGCCGCACCGGCTGTGCGGTCGCAGGAAGGGCGGTCACTGCCAGCAGCGCCAGCGAGAGGAGGGGAACCAGTCCCGACTGAAGCCACCTGCGTCCGCGAGTCATGTGTCCCTCCTGCGTGCGCGTCGCCATCAGCGCCCCCGCACCTTGTACGACGCCCTCGTCCCCTTCTGCGGCAGTCGGTTCCGGCGACGCTCGTCAATCTGTGCCCGATCGTCGCGCCGGGCCTCGAGCGCCTCGCTCTCGTCCTGCAGCGCACGGAAACTCTCGAGCCGAGCGACCGCCAGCCGACCATCGGCCACCGCGGCCACCACCGCACATCGTGGTTCCGCACGGTGCCGGCAGTTGCCAAAGTGGCATCCGGCGGCCAGCGCGGCAATGTCCTCGAACGTATCCTGCGCGGCGTCGCCAGTGGCCCACAGCTGCAGTTCGCGCATGCCCGGCGTATCGATGAGCAGCCCGTGCCCGGGCAGGGCAATCAGCTGCCGGTGCCGCGTCGTGTGCCGGCCTCGCGAATCCGATTCGCGCACCTCGGCCGTGCGCAGCCGCGCCTCGCCCAGCAGCGCGTTGATGAGCGTCGACTTGCCCGCGCCCGATGAGCCCAGCAGCGCCCCCGTCCGCCCCGGCGGCAGGTACGACGCCACCTCCTCGAGTCCGCGCCGGTCGACCACGCTGACCGCATGCACCGCACACCCGGGAGCCACCGCGCGCACCTCGGCCAGCCGGGCCTCGAGGTCATCGGACAGGTCCGCCTTGGTCAGCAGCACCACGGGCCTCGCCCCACTCTCGTAGGCCATCAGCAGGTAACGCTCGAGCCGCCGCAGGTTGTAGTCGCCGTCGAGGCCCATCACCAGGAACACCACGTCGAGGTTGGCCGCCACCACCTGCTCTTCCGTCAGGTCGCCGGCCACCTTCCGGGAGAACCGGCTGCGCCGCGGCAGCACGGCCTCGATCGTCCCGGTGCGCGACCCCGGCGCGCGGCGCACCGCCACCCAGTCACCCACCGCGGCCAGTTCGCTGCGGGCCATCGCACGGTGCCGCACGCGTCCGGCATGCTCGAGCCGGCATTCGCCGTCGGCCGTCATGCTGGCATAAAGATGGTTGAACTCAATCAGCACGCGCGCCGGTTCGAGCCCCTGCGCCGCATGGGGGGCAAACGCCGCCTCCCATCCGGCATCCCAGCCGAGTGCCACCAGTGCCTCATTCACGCCACAATAGGATAGGTCATGACCGATCAGCTCGCACTGTTCGAGACCGCGCCTCCCGCGCCGACCGACCCGGTGGCGGCACAGCTGGCCGCCGTCCACGCTGACGCGCGACAGCTGGCAGCCGCCCTCCCTGCTGCCGTGCGCTTCGGCACCAGCTCCTGGTCGTTTCCCGGATGGAAGGGCCTCGTCTACAGCAGCAAGCGCAGCCAGACATCCCTCGCCCGCGAGGGGCTGCGCGAGTACGCCAACCATCCCCTGCTCACCATCGTCGGGATCGACCGCAGCTACTACGCACCGGTGCCCGTCGACGACCTCCGCTCGTATGCCGCGCAGGTGCCCGAGGGCTTCGAGTGCTGCTTCAAGGCCCCCGCCTCGGTGATGGCGCAGCGGCTCGGGCCGCCGGGGCAAAGCACGCCGAACCCCGACTTTCTGTCAGTCGACCGGCTCATTGATGAACTGCTGGCGCCCTGCGCGCTGGCCTGCTATGACCGCACCGGCCCCATCATCCTCGAGATGGCGCCGGTGGCAGCCGCACACCGCATGGCGCCCGAGGCCCTGCTCGAGCGGCTCGAGGCCTTCCTGGCGGCACTGCCCCGCGAGTTCCGCTATGCCATGGAAGTGCGCGATGCCCGCCTGCTGACCCCGGCATACCGGGCCATTCTGCAGCGCACCGGCGTGGCGCACACCTACAACTACTGGTCGGCGATGCCGATGCCGGCCCGGCAGGCCGAGGTCGTGCCGCCCGAGGACCATCCGTTCGGCGTCGTCCGCCTGCTGCTGCGACCTGGCACCTTCTACGAGGCGCAGCGCGAACGGTTCTCGCCGTTTGATGCGCTGGTCGAACCCGACGAGGACATGCGCCGCGACGTGGTCTCGGTGGTGCAGCGGCTGACCCGCCTCAATCGACCGGCCTACATCCTCGTCAACAACAAGGCCGAAGGGTCGTCGCCCCTGACGGTGATGGCGCTGGCCCGCGCGCTGGCCAACGCTACTGCAGCAGATCGAACATCCGCGAGAACTTGATCGTCAGCGATCGATCGGTGCGCTGCGGGCGGTTTGGGAACAGGTCATACAGCCCGCGGCTGTCGTTGTAGACGATGAAGAGCCCGGTGTTGGCGGCCTGCAGCCAGCCGAAGCGCAGGTTCACCGACCAGAGGTCAGCCCGGTCGTTGTACTGCACGAGCGACTGCACGAACACGCGGGGATTGAACGAGTACGAGATGCGCGTGCGAATCAGGTTGGTGACAAAGTCGCCCTGCGGCAGCGTGACGTCGTTGCGCTGGTAGATGAGCTCGGTGATGAACGTGTCAGAGGGGCGCAGGCGCACGGTGTTGTTGAGCGTGACGCGGTTGCCCGAGAAAAACCCGCCGATAAACGACTGCAGGTTGTACGAGACGGCCGCCCCCTGGTTCGTCATGAACACCAGCTGCGCTTCCGTGTTGTCGTAGGTGCCCGCGGGCACGAAGATACCCGGATAGATCTGAAAGGGTGTGCGCACGCCTTCGCGGGTGAGGTTCATGCCCGTGTGGATCTCGGCGCTGTTCTTGAACTGCCAGTGGTTGTCGAGGTGGACGTAGCCAGTCTCCTGGAAGTTGTCGAAGCCCCAGAATCCGCGGAACGTCGCGTGCGGACGCACCTCCTGCAGCTTCAGGAAATTCTTGGGGCGGAAGCGGGTCATGAGACGCACGTCAGGCTTGCGGTAGCCGCCGCGCGTGAGGAACCCCACCTCGGGATTGAACTTCTCGCCCACTTCCTGATAGCCGGCATCGACGTCCCACTTGGGATACAGCACACGCGCCCGCACGTTGAAGGCGTGGTCGCGGCCGGTCATCCCGGGCGTTTCCGTTCGGGCCACAAACCCGTTGATGAGCGAATTCCGGCCGATGCCCAGCTTGCCGTCCAGCGCGTACGTGCGCCCGTAGTCGTTGGGGCGGGCGGTGTCGCCCATGCCCTGGCGGTTGGTGAACAGCCCGCCGATCGCGGAGCGGTTCGGCAGTTCCCGGCTGATGCGGATCACCCCGAAGTTGTTGCTCGGCGCCAGGCCCTCAGCCGACTCGGTTTGCATGTTCAGCAGCCCCACATTCCACAGGCCGACCTTGCCGCTGACCCGCCCGCCGCCGATGATCGGGATGGTCTCGCCGCTCGCCCCAAGGCCGATGCGACGGCTGAAAAACAGATCGACTTCACCGGAGTTCCCGACGGAGAAGAACCCGGCATTCTCGAGGAAGAACGGACGTTTCTCGGGGAAGAACAGCGTGAAGCGGTCGAGGTTCACCTGCTGGTCGTCCACTTCCACCTGCGCGAAGTCGGTGCGCACCGTCGCATCGAGCGTCAGGCTGGGTGTCAGGTTGTACTTGGCGTCGGCCCCGCCCGACCCGGTCAGCGACGGATCCACCGGGCTCACTCCCGACTGGGTGACGTTGCCGAGCGCAAACGGCATCAGTTTGAAGTTGCGGAACACCGGCGGCTCGACGCCGGTGATGCTGCCCGCAATCGACACGCGGTAGAGGTTGAACTGCCGCGGGATCGGCGCCCAGTAGGCCTCCTCGTTCTTCCGCCGGATATTGCGCTGGAAGTTGACGCCCCAGCGCTGTGTTCCGCCTGCCGGATAGCGCAGCGTCTTGAAGGGAATCGCGAACTCGGCCGTCCAGCCGATCTCGCTGACCTTCGCACGCACCGTCCATGCGCCGTCCCAGTTGAGGTTGAAGCCGCCCCCTGAGCCGCTCTGCTGCATCTGTGCGCCGCTCAGGCCCCCGCCGCCCTGCCCCTCGTTGGTCACCTGGCCGTCGTACTCGAGGCCGGTCGGGTTGGTGCCGAAGACGAAGCCGTTCTGCACGTCCTGGTAGGTGTCGAAGATCATCTGGAACGAATCGGTGTTGCTGAGCGAGCTGTCACGCCTGGCATCGGCGACGATGATGCCGTCGGGGTTGCTGTCGTAGCAGACGACCCCGACGTACAGGGTGTCATTGGTGAACACCATCCGCACTTCGGTTTTTTCGGAGACGGGCTGCCCTTCATTGGGCTGGTACTGACGGAAGCCATCGATCACGGGCGCCGCCTTCCAGGCGGAATCGCCCAGCACGTCGCCATCAATGGACGGGGCGGTGTCCACCCTGACGGCCTGACCGGTTGGACGGGGCAGGTCCGCGAGCGACCCGGTCGGTCCCTGCGCCTGGGCCGCGGTCTGCGCCACCGCCCCACCCGTTCCCCATAGCACCCAGCTCAGCGCCACCGCGCCTGCCCATCGACGTGAACCCGCGATCACCATCACACTCCCGACACCACAGTTGGATCCGTGCCCGATCAGCACGAAAGATGCGCGGATGGTACTACAGTAGGGATCGCATGACCGTGTCATCAGTTGTGTCGGGACTCACACCGTACAGCCCCCCGGGGCCGTGCTGGGCCACACTCGTCTTCGCCCACGGGGCGGGCGCCGGACAGCGGCATCCCTTCATGGTGCAGACGGCCGAGGCCTTGGCGAGCCAGGGCATCGCCGTCACCACCTTCGATTTCCCCTATATGGCCGAAGGGCGACGTCTGCCCGACCGGCTGCCCCGGCTCACCGAGCCGTTCGCCGAGGCCGTCGGCGCGGTGCACGCCGCCCACCCGTCGCTGCCCGTGTTCGTGGCTGGCAAGTCGATGGGAGGCCGCGTGGCCACGCACCTCGCCGCCGACCCGCCGCTGGGCCTCCCTGCGCTGGCTGGCGTGATCGCCCTGGGCTATCCCCTCACACCGCCGACAGCCAGGCGACCCGTCGATCGGGTATCGCACTTGCAGCGCCTGACGCCGCCGTTGCTGGTGGTGCAGGGCACCCGTGATGCGTTCGGCAGCGCCGAACAGGTGCAGGACATCCTCGGTGCAGCCTGCCACGGGTCCGTCACCGTCGTCGCCGTACCGGAGGCTGACCACGGCTTCGCTGTCCCGGCTCGCGGCAGGGTCACGCAGCAGGCCAGCACCCGCGACTGGCAGGCGGCCCTCGTCGCCTGGTTGCGCGCACACACCGGCGCCGCGGCATCGCCCTAGTAGGGAGTGTGCAGCTTGACCGGTTCCACGCGCTGCTTGCGGGACACGCGCAGGTTGACGAGTTCGACGAAGACCGAGAAGGCCATCGCGAAGTAGATGTAGCCCTTCGGAATGTGCTGGTCGAGCCCCTCGGCCACGAGCGACATGCCGATGAGCAGCAGGAAGCTCAGCGCCAGCACCTTGACGGTGGGATGGTGGTTGACGAAATCGCTGATGGCCCGGGCCGACATGAGCATCACGCCGACGGCGAGAACGACGGCCGTGATCATGACCCACAGGTCGTCGGCCATTCCGACGGCGGTGATCACCGAATCGAGCGAGAAGACGATGTCGAGCACCATGATCTGCCCGATGACGGCCGCAAACGAGGGCGCCACCGCCGCCGACCGCTGGCCCTCGGCACCTTCGAGCTTCTCGTGAATCTCGACGGTCGCCTTCGCCAGCAGGAAAAGCCCGCCGCCGAGCAGAATCAGGTCGCGTCCCGAAATCTCCTGGCCCAGCACGCTGAAGAGCGGTGCTGTCAGACTGATGATCCAGGCGAGCGAGAGCAGTAGCAGCACGCGCATGACCATCGCGGCCATCAGCCCCATCCGTCGGGCGCGTTCCTGCTGGTCAGCCGGCAACTTGCCGGCCAGGATGGAAATGAAGATGACGTTGTCGACCCCGAGCACAATCTCGAGGACGGTGAGCGTCACCAGCGCAAGCAGGGCATCAGTCGACATCGTCAGCTCCGTACACATCTGGCAGTGGCCACCGCCAGGCGCGGCCAACCGCCCTCACCGGCCACCCGTCGGTGTCAGTCGACGCACAGAACGTCGCGCCCTTCGAGGCCGCCCCAAGTGTCCGGGTCCTGCCACAGCAGCGTCCAGAAGTAGCGGGTGACATCGGCCTTCGGATACGCGGCGCTGAGCGCCTGCACTGCCGTGTCGAGCTGTTCGGTCGAGGGACGCGCCGGAGACTCATCCGAAATCAGGCCGTCCTCATGCGCGATGCCCAGCGCGTCGAGGAACGCCCCCATCATCGTACGCTGATGGGCGAGGTGGTAGGACACCAGCAGGCGCGCCGCCAGCAGGTCCGACACCTGAGGCATCGTCGCCAGGTGCTTTGTGCGCTTCTCGTCGGTCAGCGACAGCACGCTCTTCGGGCGGAACTTGATCTGGCGGGCGATGAGCCCCACCGCCTCGGCCTGCTCGAGCGTGGCCTGATCGTCGCTCCAGAACGCTGCAGCCGCCTGCACACGCAGCTCGGCCGGCATCAGCCGCCACAGTCGGGCCGGGCGCATCGCATCCATCGTCAATGACATATCCCCTGAGTGTAGCCCACCTGCGTCGGCCCGCGCAGCCAGACGGCGCACCGCGGCCACGTCGGGCCGTGGTAGCGTAGCCCTATGGCAGCTCACGCGAACTTCTTCGATGAAGTGAACCAATCCTTCGACGTGGCGGCAACGTTCACGGACTACCCCCAAGGCCTGCTCGAGCAGATCCGCTGCTGCAACAGCGTCTACCGATTCGACTTCCCCCTCCGGCGTCAGGATGGCTCCATCGAAGTCATCCATGCCTGGCGCGCCGAACACAGCCACCACAAGCTGCCGGTCAAGGGCGGCATCCGCTACAGCCCCGAGGTCTACGAAGAGGAAGTCATGGCGCTGGCCGCCCTGATGACCTACAAGTGCGCCATCGTCGACGTGCCGTTCGGCGGTGCCAAGGGCGGCATCCGCATCGACCCGTCGCGCTACACGGTCGAGGAACTGGAACGCATCACGCGGCGCTACACCCATGAACTGGTCAAGAAGGGCTTCATCGGCCCGGGCATCGACGTGCCGGCGCCCGACTACGGCACCGGCGAACGCGAGATGGCCTGGATTGCCGACACCTATGCGGCGCTGAATCCATCCCAGATCGACGCCATGGGCTGCGTCACCGGCAAGCCGGTGGCCCAGGGCGGGGTGAACGGTCGCCGCGAGGCCACGGGCCGAGGTCTGTTCTTTGCACTCAGGGAAGCCTGCAACCAGCCTGAACTCATGCAGCCGCTCGGCCTGCCCCTCGGGCTCGACGGCAAGCGCGTCATCGTGCAGGGCCTGGGCAACGTGGGTTACCACGCGGCAAAGTTCTGCCGGGAAGGCGGTGCCACGCTCATCGCGATCGCCGAACGCGAGGGGGCCATTTTCTGCGAGGCCGGCCTCAATGAGGAGGCGGTCTTCCAGCACCGCAAGCAGACCGGCTCGCTGCTCGGCTTCCCCGGGGCCACCAACCTGCCGTCATCGGCTGCCGCACTCGAACTGCCGTGCGACGTGCTGATTCCGGCGGCCCTCGAAGGGGTGTTCACCGCCGACAATGCCCCGTGCATCCAGGCACGCATCATCCTCGAAGGCGCCAACGGCCCGACAACGCCCGAGGCCGACCCGATCTTCCGCGCCAAGGGCACGCTGGTCATTCCCGACATTTACTGCAATGCCGGCGGTGTGACCGTGTCGTATTTCGAGTGGCTGAAGAACCTGTCGCACGTGCGCTTCGGCCGCATGTCGAAGCGCCACGAGCAGGCCAACGAACTGCAAATGCTGCGGGCCATCGAAAAGGCCACCGGGAAGCGCTTCACGGATGAAGAGCGCGCCGAGATCGCCAAGGGGCCGGACGAAGCCGACCTCGTCAATTCGGGCCTCGAAGAGACGATGATCAGCGCGCTGCACGACCTGCTCGAGACGCGGCGAAGGCACCCGGGTGTGCCTGACCTGCGTATTGCCGCGTTCCTCAACGCCATCCACAAGGTGGCGGGCACCTACATGCAGATGGGCATCTTCCCGTAAAAACGCACAAGCCACGGGTGCGGGGGACCCGGCCCTCGGCCGGCATCCCGCGCATCCGTGGCTTGTACGTGATCGCAGCGCGCCTTACTTGAGGTGCTTGCCGACCAGCTTGGTCATGTCGAACATGCTGACCTGCGCCTTGCCGCCGAAGATGGGCTTCAGCTTGGCATCAGCGTTGATCATGCGCTTGTTCTTCTGGTCCTGCAGGCCGTTCTTCTTGATGTAGGCCCACAGCTTCTTCGTCACTTCCGTGCGGGGCATGCCACCCTTGCCGATCACTTCGGCAAGCGTCTCGCTCGGCGTCACCGGACGCATGAACGCGGCGTTCGGCGTCCGTGCAGCCTTCTTCGCGGCCGGCTTCTTCGCCGCAGCCTTCTTCGCTGCCGGCTTCTTGGCAGCAGCCTTCTTCACAGCCTTCTTCGCGGTCTTAGCGGGCTTTGCCGCCTTCTTGGCTTTCTTGGCCATCTCTTCTCCTTGGACGCCAACTGAGACTGGGCGTCGTTAGACCCCCGATGGGTGGTAACTCAGTGTAGCGGAGACAGCGCCGGGAGTCACTAGATATTGTGGGCAGGTGCCGCCGTGTAAACCCCTAGGTCAGCTCGGCGGCCAACTCGGGCCGTCCCTCACCCGCCCCGACGCCGTCAGGGGCCCCATACGGAGGCCCCTGCCGGGCCACATCGGCCCCCAGCCTCCTGCCCCGCTCCAGACGGCGCCCGGCCCGGGCGGCCCCCCGTGGGGCAACGCCCGTGAGCTCTCGCGTCAGTCTTCCTTCTTCGGGCGCATGTTCGACGCCAGCACGCGCTTGCGCAGGCGAATCGTCTTCGGGGTGATCTCGACCAGTTCATCGTCGTTGATGAACTCGATGGCCGACTCGAGGCTCAGCGCCCGGGGCGGCACGATGCGGATGGCCTCGTCGGCCGACGAGGCCCGCATGTTGGTCTGCTTCTTTTCCTTGGTGATGTTGACGTCGAGGTCGTTGGTGCGCGAGTGCTCGGCGACGATCATGCCCTCGTACACCGTCGTGCCCGGCTCGATCACCATGGTCCCCCGCTCCTGCAGGTTGGCCATCGCATAGGCCGTGGCCACGCCGGCCCGGTCCGACACCAGCACCCCGGTCGTGCGGGCGGGAATGGGACCGGCCCAGGGCTCCCACCCCGAGAACAGGTGGTTCATGATGCCGGTGCCCTTGGTATCGGTGAGGAAGTGCGACCGGAACCCGATGAGCCCGCGCGCGGGGATGCGGAACTCGAGCCGCACGCGCCCGCTGCCGTTGTTCACCATGCGCGTCATCGTGCCGCGGCGGGTGCCGCACATCGAAATCACGACGCCCTGGAACTCTTCGGCGACGTCAATCACCAGCTCCTCGATGGGCTCGACCCGCTGCCCGTCGATGACCCGGGTCACAATCTCGGGTCGAGAGACCTGCACCTCGTAGCCCTCGCGCCGCATCATTTCGATGAGAATGGCCAACTGCAGTTCGCCTCGGCCCATCACCTTGAACTGCTCTGGCGTGTCGGTCGGCTCGACCTTCAGCGACACGTTGCCGAGCAGCTCGCGCTCGAGCCGTTCCTTGAGATGCCGAGAGGTCACATACTGCCCGTCACGGCCGGCCATCGGCGAGGTGTTGATGCCGAAAATCATCGACACGGTTGGCTCATCCACCGCAATCGGTGCGAGAGGCAGGCGATGAACAGGGTCGGCGATGGTCTCGCCGATGTTGATGTCCTCGATGCCCGCCAGGCAGATGATGTCGCCCGCTCCAGCTTCCTGAATCTCGACGCGCTTGAGACCCTCGAAGGCGAACAGCTTGGTCACCCGCGTCTCGATGTCGGGTCCCTGGCCGCCCTTCAGGACGACGATGGGCTCGTTGAGCCGCACGGTGCCGTTGAAGATGCGCCCGATGGCAATGCGCCCGAGGTAGTCAGAGGCGTCGAGGTTGGCCACCAGCATCTGCAGCGGAGCCGAGCGATCGCCGGTCGGCGGCGGCACATGCGTCACGATGGCATCGAACAGGGGACGGAGGTCGACGCCGGGCACTGCGAGGTCGGTCGTGGCCGTGCCGGCGCGGCCGCTGGCGTAGAGCACGGGGAATTCGATCTGCTCTTCGGTCGCGTCGAGGTCGATGAACAGGTCATACACCTCGTTCAGCACCTCGCGGATGCGGGCATCGGGCCGGTCGATCTTGTTGACGACGACCACCGGCTGCAAGCCGCGCTCGAACGCCTTGCGGAGCACGAAGCGGGTCTGCGGCAGCGGCCCCTCGGCGGCGTCCACGAGCAGCACGACCCCGTCGACCATCGACAGCACGCGCTCGACTTCCCCGCCGAAATCGGCGTGGCCGGGCGTGTCGACGATGTTGATGAGCACGTCGCCGTAGTGCACGGCGGTGTTCTTGGCCAGGATGGTGATGCCGCGCTCGCGCTCGAGCTCGTTGCTGTCCATCGCACGTTCGGTGACGCGCTCGTTGGCCCGGAAGATGCCGGCCTGCCGGAACATCGCATCGACCAGCGTGGTCTTCCCGTGGTCGACGTGGGCGATGATGGCCACGTTCCGGCGAAGGGGATTGGCAACGGACGGAGAGCTCTGGCGTGAGGCAGACATCCTTACAGTATACCGCCCGCGGCGGCTGCGCTATCCTGAGGGGCATGCCGATGTACGAATATGCCTGCCAGTCGTGCGGCCATCACTTCGAACTGCTGGTGCGCGAGCGCACCCGCCTGGCCTGCCCGTCGTGCGACAGCGAGCAACTGGCGAAGCAGCTGTCGGTCTTCGCGGTCAGCGCCCCCTCGTCGCGGACGCCGATGGCCGCGGCCCCGGGGCCCTGCGGGTCGTGCGGCCACCCCGACGGCCCGGGCTCGTGCCGCGTCCACTGATGGGCGCACTCGACCGGCTGTTCCGTCCGCGCGCCGTCGCCCTCATCGGTGCCTCCCGCGACCGCTACGCGGTCGGGGGTGCCATCCTCCACAACCTGCTGCGGGCTGGCTTCCAGGGCGCCATCTTCCCCGTCAACCCGAAGGCTGAGGCACTGCACAGTCTCAAGTGCTACCCGTCCGTCGAGGCCATTCCTGCCCCGGTCGATCTGGCCATCATCGCGGTACCGAGGGCCGCGGTCGTCGAGGCCCTGCGGGCGTGCGGCCGCAAGGGCGTGGGCGCCGCCGTGGTCATCACCGCCGGCTACCGGGAAACCGGCGCCGCGGGGCGTGCCCTCGAGGAGGAGCTCGTGCGCGTGGCCCGCGAGGGCGGCATCCGCCTGGTCGGCCCCAACTGCATGGGCATCATGAACATGGCCCCCGACGTGCGCCTGCAGGCCTCGTTCTCTGCGAGCCTGCCGCCGCCCGGGAACGTGGCGTTCGCGTCGCAGTCGGGCGCGGTCGGCGAAGCCATGCTGGCCCTCCTGCAGGAGCGGGGCCTCGGGCTGTCGATGTTCGTCTCGCTCGGCAACAAGGCCGATGTCTCGAGCAACGACCTGCTGGCCGAGTGGGATGACGACCCGGCGACAGCCGTCATCCTGCTCTACATGGAAAGCTTCGGCCATCCGCAGAAGTTCCTCGAGGTGGCCGCCCGCGTCACGCGACACACGCCGATCATTGCCGTCAAAGCCGGCCGCAGTGCGGCGGGCGCACGGGCCGCGGCGTCGCACACGGGCGCGCTGGCCGGATCGGACCGCGCCGTCGATGCGCTGCTCGCACAGAGCGGCGTCATCCGTGCCGGCACCATCGAGGAATGCTTCGTCTACGCCAGTGCTCTGGCCACGCAGCCGCTGCCGGCCGGGCCCCGCGTGGCCATCATCACGAATGCCGGCGGTCCGGCGATTCTGGCCACCGACACGGCCATCGCCAGCGGACTGCAGATGGCGGCGCTGTCCGATGCGACAACCGCGGCGCTGCGCGCGGCGCTTCCCCCCGAGGCGAGCGTCGCCAACCCCGTCGACATGATTGCCTCGGCGCAGGCTGCACAGTATTCGACCGTCGTGCAGGCCGTGGCCGCCGACCCCGGCGTTGACGCCCTCATCGTCATCTTCACGGCCCTCGAAACGAACCAGCCGGGCCCCGTGGCCGAGGCCATCATCGCGGCCACACGTGGCCTCGAAAAACCCGTGCTCGTCTGCTTCATGGGCACCATCACCGAGCCGTCCGCGGTGACGCACATGCGGGAGGCCAGCCTGCCGGTCTACACCTTCGGCGAAGACGCGGCCCGGGCCCTGGCCGTGATGGTGCAGTGCCAGGCCGCCCGCCAGCGTCCGCTGAGCGCGCCACCGCCCCTGCCAGGCGGCGCCTGGGACGAGGTGCACGCCCTGTCCGCCACGCTGCAGCGGCAGCAGCGGCGCCAGATGACGCTGGCCGAAGCCCAGCGCGTACTCCAGTGGGCCGGCATTCCCGTGCTGCCCTGGCGCGAGGTGGCCTCGTCTGCCGACGCGGCAGCGGCGCTCGCCGGACTCAGCCTGCCGGTGGTGGCCAAGATCAATTCCTCGGTCATCGTTCACAAGTCTGATGTGGGTGGCGTGCGGCTGTCCCTTGACTCGGCAGAGGCCGTCCGCACGGCGATCGACGAGCTGCTGGCCCGCGCACGTGCCATCGATCCCGAGGCCACGATCGTGCTGCAGCAGCAGGCCACCACAGGCGTCGAGGTTATTGCCGGGGCCGTACGCGACCCGCGCTTCGGTCCCCTGCTGATGTGCGGACTCGGCGGCGTGTTTGTCGAAGTCCTGAAGGACGTCAGCTTCGGGGTGCATCCCCTGCACGGCACGGACATCCAGGCGATGCTGCGCCGCCTGAAGGCCTTTCCCCTGCTGGACGGCGCACGAGGGCGGCCGAAGGCCAACCTGCAGGCGCTCGAAGACATCCTCCGTCGCATCGAGGCGCTGATGGTCGCGTGTCCGGCCATTGCCGAGCTCGACATCAATCCCCTGTTTGCCGCCCCTGTCGACGGGGTCACTGCGGCCGCCGATGCCCGTGTTACGCTCAAGGAATCCGATGGCGCGTAATCTGTTCCATGGACGCCTGGCCCTGGCCACCCTCCTCCTGCTGGCGACCCTTCCGGTGGTCGCCCCGTGGTGCGACGCGTGGTGCCTGGCCGCACATGGCGGTGACGCACCTGCCGGCGCCGACGCCACCGCAGCATCGTCCGAGCACGATCACTGCCTTCAGATGGCCGCAGGCTCTGACAGCGATACGTCAGAGGAACAAGCCCCCACGTCTCGTCTGGCCGCACGTGCCCATGCCTCGTGCGATGAAGTGCCCGTCGCCCTGCCGAGTGCAGGCTTCGACCGGGCATCCGTGCAGACCGCAGCGCTCGTGCCTGCCACGCCAGTGCCGGGGGCACCCGAGGCGGCCACGACCGTCACCCGACGCCGCGCCGGCCCGGCACCGCCCCTGATCCCGACCAGTCGTCCGCTCACCCTTCGCTTGTAATCGCGCTCCCGCCGATCGGTGCCGCAGTGCTGCGGCGTTCACCTTTCCGGAAGTGGAGCGTGTCATGTCCCTGTCCCGTCGTCGTTTTCTTCGCCGCGCCCTGGCTGGTGCCGGCGCCGCATCTGCCTCGGCCGCCACCCTGGCGGCGGTGCAGCACGTGCATCCCGCCCCGCAGGCACCGTCCGTACCGGCTGCGGCGGCACCTGACCCGCATGCCGGGCATCACATGCCGGCCGCGACCGAAGTGCCCGAGGCCGTCGCCCCCGAGCGATGGAGCCGCGCACCGATGCTGCCGCCGCCCGGGCCCACGCCTCCCCGCGTCGAGACGCCGGACATTCCCCATCTGACCGCGCAGATCGAAGACGGCGTGAAGGTGTTTCACCTGCGCGCCGAACCGGTGAAGACCGACTTCGTCCCCGGCCGCCCCGTCGACGCCTGGGGCTTCAACGGATCCATTCCCGGGCCCACCATCGAGGTGACGCAGGGCGACCGCGTGCGCATCGTGGTCGAGAACCGGCTGCCTGAACTCTTCGCGATGCACTGGCACGGCCTGGAAGTGCCGCCCGTCATTGACGGGGTCCCCGGCCTGGGAGCCGAGGCCCTGAAGCCCGGCGAGCAGCGTGCCTTCGAATTCACGGTGCGCCAGGAGGGCACGTTCTTCTACCACTCGCACTTTCCGATGCAGGAACTGATGGGGCTGATCGGGCTGCTGATCAGCCATCCAGCCAGGGCGCATGAGCCGCGCGTGCATCGCGACGTCGGGATGATCTTCCAGGGCTGGGCCATCCTGCCGAACAACACCGTCCCCAACACGCTGGCCATGGAATTCAACTGGCTGACGATCAACGGCAAGGCCGGCCCGGCCACCACCCCCGTCATCGCCCGCCTCGGTGAGCGCATCCGTCTGCGCTTCGTCAACCTGTCGATGGACCACCATCCCATCCACCTGCACGGGCACACGTTCCATGTGACCGGCACCGAGGGTGGACGCATTCCCCGCAGCGCCTGGATTCCCGGCAACACCGTCATCGTCGGCGTGGCGCAGGCCCGGGAGATCGAGTTTGATGCGGTGTACCCGGGCGACTGGATGGTGCACTGCCACCTGCCGCACCACATGATGAATCAGATGGTGTCGATGGTCGGCCCGCTCTCGGTGTCGCGCCCGGGCATGCCGACCGGCATCGGCATGGACGAAGGCATGGGCATCCTCACGCAGGGCCACGCGCTCGCCGATCATCTTGGCCCCAGCATGGGCCGCACCCTGGGGGCCGGGAACATGGAGCACCCGGTGACCAATGCCCCGCTCGATCAGGGGCTGCACGTCGACCATGCCGCGCACGCCCTGCACGCCGACCATGCCGCGCAGGCGGCACAGCCGGCCGTCGATCATTCGGCACATGCCGCGCACGGGGCCACTGCTGCCCCCGATGCGTGGGCGGTGAAAGGCTATCCGCAGGACATGTGGATGGTCGCCGACGACCTCTACGCCAGCAAACCTGAATGCGATGGCCTGCCGCCGGGCTGGACCGGGTCGATGATGGGCATGATGACGCTGATTCGCGTGCTGCCGCCGGCCGACTACGACCGCATCATGGCCCGGAAGGCCGCGCAGGCGGGAGGCACGCGATGATCCGTCTGTCGGCGATCGTCCTGCCGCTCGCGGTCGTCCTGCTCTCCACGCCAGGCCCCGCACGCGCACAGACAACGGCCCCGCCGCTGACGCTGACGCAGCTCGAATCGCAGGCCCTGAGCGCTCACCCGGCGATTCAGGCCGCAGTGGCCGGGGCGGATGCAGCCGCGTCGGCCGGTGAGCAGGCCTCACGCTGGGACAATCCTCACCTGGCCGGCGTCGCAGAGGGCGTAGGCACAGGCCGCAGGGCCGTGATCACTGGGGGGCAGGTCGAGCAGGCCATTCCCATTAGCGGCCAGTATGCCCGGCGGGCCACTGCGGCCCGTGCGAGCGCCGAGGTCGCCGCGCGCCGAGTCGACCGCGTGCGCCGGGAGCTGAGCCGCAACATCCGCGTCGCCTACGTGCACGTGCTCGCCGCCGAGCAGCGGCGCACCGTGCGCGCCCGCCTGGCCGAACTGGCGCGGCAGGCCGTCACCGTCACCGAGCAGTTGTTCAACACCGGGGCCGCCGACCGTCCCGATGTATTGGCCTCCGAGATCGAGGCCGCCTCGGCAGCCCTGAGCCTGGTCGAGGCCGACAACCGCCTGGCCCGCGACTGGCTCCGCCTCGGTGTCAGCGTGGGTCAACCCGCACTGACGCGGCAGGCCATCAGCGACGCCGGGCTGTCGCTCACATTGCCCGACGGTCGTGAGGCCGCCCTGCAGCAGGCTCTGGCCGAGGCGCCCGACCTGCAGGTGGCCCGTGCGGCTCTCGTGGCGGCCGAACGGCAGCGTGAGGCCGAGCGGCGGCTGCAGGCTCCTATGCTGACTGTTGCGGCGGGGGTCACCCAGGAGCCCGATCGGCTCGGTCCGTCCGAGACCTGGACGTGGGCGGCCCGCACCGGCCTGACCATTCCCCTCTGGAACCGGAACACGGCCGGCGTCGCTGCCGCCGACGCGCGCATCCGTGCGCAGCGCGCGCAGATTGCGGCCCTCGAGCTCCGGCTGACCGATCGCTTCGCGGTGCACTACGAACAGTACGCCACCGCCCAGCGCCGCGTGCAGGCCATGGAAGCGGACATGCTGCCGAAGGCGGAACAGGCCTACCGGCTCTATCTCGATCGCTACCGGGCCATGGCCGCGTCCTACCCGCAGGTGCTGTTCTCGCAGCGCGCGCTCATTCAGACCAGCGAGGCCTACGTCGATGCGGTCGAGGCCCTGCGCGTGGCCGCCTTGCGCCTCACCCTGCTGATCGATGACGATGGCGGTGAGGAACCGTGAGTGAGATCACCCTGCCCGTCGAGGGCATGACCTGTGCCTCGTGCCAGGCGCACGTGCAGCGCGCGCTGGCGGGCACGGCCGGCGTGCAGCAGGCCACGGTCAATTTGATGATGGGCTCGGCCACCGTTCAGTTCGACCCGGCCGTGGTCAGTGCCGGCCAGCTGGTGGCCGCCATCACGTCCAGCGGCTACGGCTCTCACCTGCCCGTCACGCAGGCCGACGCGCTGGCAGAGGATGCCGCGCGCGAAGCCGCGCAGCAGGCCGAATCGCGCGACTGGATGACGCGCGCCATCGGCAGCCTGCTGGCCGGTGCCGCCGCGATGTGGATCTCGATGCCGCTGATGCATAGAGGCATGCATGCCGAACCGTGGCGGCTGTGGACGCTGTTCGCCATGACCACCGCTGTCATGGCCTGGGCCGGACGGCCCTTCTATGTGCGTGCGTTCGGCGCCGTGCGCCGGGGCACCAGCGACATGAATGTCCTCGTCGCGCTGGGCACCCTCGCGGCCTATCTGACATCGGTGGCCGCGATGATGGCCCCGCATGCGATGGCGAGTGCGGCGGGCACCCCGCCGGTGTACTACGAAGCCGTGGTGTTCATCCTGGGCCTGCTGTCGCTGGGGCACGCGCTCGAGTCGCGCGCCAAGGCGCAGACCCTCTCGGCACTGCGGCAGCTGGCCCACCTGCGGCCCACGCACGCCCGCGTCAGGCGCGGCGCGATCGAGGAAGACCTTCCGGTCGACGAGGTCAGGTCGGGCGATGTGGTGATTGTGCGGCCTGGTGAGCGGATTCCGGTGGATGGCCAGGTGCTCACGGGCACCGGTGCGGTGGATGAATCGATGCTCACCGGCGAGTCGCTGCCGGTCGACAAGGGCCCGGGCGACCGTCTGGTCGGCGCCACGATCAACCACACGGGCGCGTTTGAACTCGAGGCCACGACGGTCGGCGAATCCAGCACGCTGGCCCAGGTGCTGCGCATGATGCGCGAGGCGCAGTCATCCCAGGCCCCGATTCAGCGCCTCGCTGATCGCATCGCCGCCGTCTTTGTGCCGGTCGTGCTGGGCATCGCGGCCCTGACGCTGGCCGCATGGTGGTGGCTGCCCGACGCTCCGTCGTGGGCCCGCGCCCTGATGCCGGCCGTGTCGGTGCTGGTCATCGCCTGCCCGTGCGCGATGGGCCTCGCCGTGCCCACGGCCGTGATGGTAGCCACCGGCCGCGGCGCGTCGATGGGCGTGCTCATCAAGGGCGGCGAACCCCTCGAGCGGCTGGCCGCCGCAGACCTCGTGGTCTTCGACAAGACCGGCACCCTCACGATCGGGCAGCCCTCGGTGGTGCAGGTGCTGCCCGTGCCGGGGGTCGACGCCGGCCTCCTGCTGAAGGTCACGGCGGCCCTCGAGCGGCGCTCCGAGCATCCGCTGGCCGCCGCCATCGTGCGGCACGCCGAGGCGCTGCAGGTGCCCGTCGCCAGCGTCTCGATGGTGTCGCTCATGGCCGGTCGCGGCGCCCGGGGCACGGTGGGCCTGCGCCATGTGCTCGCCGGCACGGCGGCCCTGCTGACAGATGAGGGGGTCGATACGGCACCGCTCGTGGCCCTGGCCGAGCCCGCCGCCCGCGACGGACAGACGTGCGTGTTCGTCGCCATCGATCGCAAGCCAGCCGGGGTGATTGCGCTTGCCGACACCGTGCGGCCGTCTGCCCGCGCGGCCGTGGCCGCGCTGCGGCAGCGGGGCCTGGCCGTGGCCATGCTGAGCGGCGACCGCCGCACAGCCGCCGAGGCCATGGCCCGCCAGGTGGGCATCGACCGTGTAGAGGCCGAGCTGCTGCCGGGCGACAAGCTCGAGGCCATCCGCCGCCTGCAGCGCGAGGGGCACCGGGTCGTCATGGTCGGCGACGGGGTCAACGATGCGCCGGCGCTGGCCCAGGCCGACGTGGGCATCGCCGTGGGTTCGGGCACCGACATCGCCGCCGCGGCCGCCGGCGTGACGCTGATGCGCAGCGACCTCGGCGCCCTCGTGGATGCCGTGCGCCTCTCGCAGGCGGCCATGACGACGATGCGGCAGAACCTGTTCTGGGCCTTCGTCTACAACATCGTCGGCATACCGGTGGCGGCCGGGATGCTGTATCCGTCGTTCGGGCTGCTGCTGAGCCCGGTGATGGCCAGTGCGGCCATGGCGTTCAGTTCGGTCAGTGTCGTGACGAACAGCCTGCGGCTGCGGCACCTGCGCTAGGATGGAGGGACCGTGTTCACGCACATTCTCTGCCCGATCGATTTTTCCGCCGATTCGGAACTGGCCCTGCATTCGGCGCTGCGGCTGGCCCAGGGGTGCGGTGCGCACCTGACGGTCGTCACCGTCGTCGACCCGCTGCTGAAGGCGGGGGCTGAAGCTGCGGGTGCCGGCCAGGCACTGACTGCGCAGACCCAGCAGGAGATTTCCGACCTGCTCGCCCGCCTGGGTCGGGAAGGACTGCAGGGCGTCACCCCTGCCCTGGCCATCCGGTCTGGCAATGCAGCCAACGAGATTGTGGCGCAGGCGAAGGACAGCGGCGCCGACGTCATCATCATCGGCAAGCGCGGCCTCGGCGGGGCCGAACGGTTCTTCCTGGGCTCGACCAGCCGCCGCGTGACCGAACTGTCGCCGGTGCCGGTGCTGGTGGTGCCGACGGTCGCGGCGAGCTAAGGCACGACCAGCGCCAGCCCCAGCAGCACGGCCATCAGGGCCAGCACGAGCGACGCGTGCCACCGCACGTGGCCGCGCGCCACGGTCAGCGCCATCGCCAGTTTGACCAGCGTGTTCGACAAGACGCCCAGCATCACGGCCTGCCAGGCCACCGTCTCGACCAGAGTGCCCTCGGCCACGCGCGTGGCCATCGACACCGTCAGCGCGTCGACATCGTGCAGCCCCAGCAGCGTCGCCGTGGCCATCAGGCCCGACGGCCCCACGCGATCGGCCAGCGTGACGGCGACCAGCACGCCCTGAAACAGCAGGGCCATCTGCACCGCAGCGCCCAGCTGCAGCGGGTTCCTGAGGGGCACCGGCCCATCGGCCTCATCGGCAGACGGCACGCGGTGCCGCCACCATGACGACAGCACCGCCAGCAGTCCGACGAGCGCCGCCCCACTCATTGAGGGCCCCAGCTGTCGCGCCAGCGACGGGCTCAGCACCGCCGCCGCCAGCACCACGCGCGCATACACCACCGTATTCGCCGCGACGATGCCGTAGGCGAGTCCGTCGAGGGCGGTGCGACGGCTCAGTCGGCTGAAGGCGAGCGTGACGCCCGTGGACGAGACCAGCCCACCGAGCAGGCCCGCGACCGCATAGCCGCGCGACGCACCGATGATGCGCTGGGCCACATAGCCGGCAAAGCTCAGGGCCGAGAACACCAGCACCAGCGTCCACACCGCACGCGGCCGAAGCAGCCCCTGCGCATCGAGGCCCCCTGCCGGCAGCAGGGGCAGGATCACGGCGGCCATCACCGCAAAGCGCAGCGCCGCCTGCAACTCGACATCGTGGACGCGTGACACCCACGTGTGCAGACGGCCCTTCTCGAACAGCAGCAGCGCCGTCGCCGAGGCGAGTCCGCTCGCCACCTGCATCTGCCCGAGCCCGGCCGCGGTCCCGGCCGCCAGCACCACGAGCGCCGCCACCTCTGTGGTGGCGTCGATGTTCCGGCGGCTCGATGAGGCGTAGGCGATGGCAATGAGGGCCACAACGCCCGCCGCGAGGATGAGGGCGAGCGCAGGCCCCGCCCAGAGCCAGAGCCGGCCCACCATTCCACCCGCCGCGCCAATCAGGGTGAAGGTACGAACGCCGCCGAAGCGGGCATCGGGGCCCGTCGCATGGCCCGACCACTGTCGCTCGACGCCGACGGCGGCACCGCACAGCGCCGCGACCACCAGCATCAGCAGCGAGTCATACATCAGGCGCGCACCCGAGCTACTGCCCGGCCAGCAGTGCTTCGGCCGTCACGAACCGCGGCGCAATATCGACCGGCACGTCGGCCAGCTTGTCGAGCACCGCCTGCACCGGCGGGCGAATCACGCCAAGCGTATCGATGAGCGCCCGCGCGCGATCGTACCGGCCCTCGGCCTGCAGCGTCATGATGTCGCGCGTCAGGCCAATCACGCCCTCACGAATCCGCTGCGGGTCGACCGAGAACGTGCCATCGGCCTCGATGCGGAACGCCCCCTGATCGAGCAGATAGTTGAGCTGAATCGCCTGACCGCGGCCATGCGCTTCGGTGATGCCGAAGCGAATCGACCGGAAGGCCGACGCCAGGAACGTCGTGTACATCGTCTGTTCGAGGGTCTTCGGCAGCCGGCCGCGATCGACTAGGTACTGCAGCGCAAAGAGACCCGAGATGTCGGCCTTCGCCTCCTCGATGGCACTGTAGGTGTCCTTCAGCTCCTGACGGACCGTCGTGGCACGGCCGTCGACCGTGATGCCATGCGGTCCGAGGCCGTGCATCAGCTCGTGCATGAGGATGTGGGTGAAGAACGCGTCGAACGCCACCCGCCCCCGGTCCTGCGGACGCAGGGCGACCTGGGCGATCGGCAGCAGCACCCGATCGAACTTGGCCTGCTGGTTGTTCTTGAGCATCACGCGCTTGCTGCCGTGCTCGCGGATGACCCGTTCGTCATTGGGAAGGTTGAAGGCCGCCGTCTGCACGCCGCGGTTGCCGTCACCCGCCGAGAACACCGTGTTGACGACCGCAATCGGCGCCAGCGCCCCGAGCTTCGGGTTGCGATGCCGCGCCTCGATGGGCAGGTTGTCTTCAATCTCCTGCAGCGAGGCCGAGAACTGCTGCAGCCGGGCCGACTCGGCCGCGTCCTTCACCGTGATGAAGGCCTCGAAGGCGGCCTTGTAGTTGAACCACTCGTCCTCGTAGACCTCGTAGGGGCCGATGGTCGGCTCAATCGCTCCCGAGAGCGCCATCCACTTCACATCGCTGTCGTAGTAGTCGTTGCTGGCGAAGGCCGCGGCGCGCGACTCGAGGAAGGCGCGCAGGGTGGCATCCGGCGTGGCCGCGGCGGCGGCGCGCAGGTGCTGCGCCGCCAGCGCCAGTTCCGGCTGGTATTCGGTGGAGTACGGCACGGCCTGCAGGCGTCCCTGCGGATCACGACGGACCGCCGTGAAGAATCCCGTGGCGGCCGTCCGCGCGTCGGGCGACAGGCCCTCGGTCCACCGGGCGACTTCGTCCTTCGTGGCATCGGCCGGATAGAACGTTGCTCCTCCCGGCTTCGCGGGCATGTCGGCCAGGAACGGCTCGTTGTGGTCGAGCCGTGACCATGGGCCCTTGTTGATGACAAACGCCCGCAGGCGCGCCTGCCCCACGGGCGTCGAGTCCTGGCTGAGCGTCTGCAGGAGGGCCTCGTTGCCCGCCCAGACCTGCCGCAGGTAGAGGGCATCCATCACCTGCGCTGCGCGCACCAGATGCGTGAGCGCCGTGCGGTCGCCCGGCGACAGCGACGAGAGGTCGGCCGAAAGGTCGGTCGGCACGAAGCGGTGGGTCGACGCCTGCAGGCGCTGCAGTTCCGGAGACGACTGGCCGACTGGCAGGGGCTGGTCGGGCGCCGTGCTCGTGCAGGCCGCCAGCAGCGTGATGAGCGAGGTGGTGGTGGCAATCTTCGTCATGGGCACTCTGAACATCGTCGTTCCCTTCGGATCAGGCCAGTGCGGGAGGCATCACTGGACGCCTCCGCCTTCCTGCAGCAGCGCCGGCGAGGTGCCGAGGCGGCGCAGGGCCGACTCCCACATCTGCGTGACCGGCGTGTCGAACACCAGTGCCGGATCGACCGGGGCCATCAGCCACGCCGACTCGGCCAGCTCGACATCGAGCTGCCCTGCCGCCCAGCCGGCATAGCCGACGAGGATGCGCAGCCCGCTGCCGCCCGGATGCGTGAGGCCCTCGCGCACCAGCTCGTGCGAGGCCGACAGGCACAGGCCCGGCAGCACCTCATGTGCCTCGGCATCGCGCGTGCGGTCGCGCATCAGCACCCAGGCCCGCGTCTGCTCGCAGGGGCCACCCACGAAGAGGTGCACCGACGGGTCGACCGACAGAGGCGGCTCCGCACGGACCACGCTGATGGCCGGCACCTCCATCGGGCGGTTGAGCACCAGGCCAAAGGCCCCGTCGGGACCATACTCGGTCACCAGGACGACGGACTTCTGGAAGTTCGGGTCGGTCATCTGCGGCATGGCGAGCAGCAGCACCGGAGACAGCGACAGTTCGTCGGCAGCCATACGACCATCCTACTCCCGCTCGTCGCGCCCCCGCAGGCGTTCCTGCGCCCAGGCGACGGCATCGCGGACGACAGGCGCGTCGGCGCTCGGCGCCGCGTTCTTCACGCCGCGCCCGGGACGGTCGAGCACGGTGGCCAGCGACGCATCGCCGCTGTTGCCGATGATGAGCGCCAGCGTCCGCCTGAGGCGGGCCAGGCCGGTGCGCACCATCGCGCTGCCGTCGATGACCGCATGCAGTTCGTGGTCGGGCTTGAGCCACAGGTCCGAGGCGGGCGCGCCGTGGCGCCCCTCTGACGTCCACGCCGGTTCGGTCGACAGCGGCGGCGCGAGGTTCCACGGACAGACGTCCTGGCAGATGTCGCATCCGAACCAGTGCCGGCCGACCGACTCGCGAAAGGGCTCGGGAATGGGCCCGTCGAGTTCGATGGTGTGATACGCGAGGCACCGCGTGGCATCGAGCACTTTCGGCTCGACCAGCGCGCCGGTCGGGCACGCATCGAGGCAGAGCGTGCACGAGCCGCACTGATCCAGTTGTGGAGGGTCCGGGGCCAGGTCGAGGCTCACCGCCACGCCGGCCAGCAGCAGCCACGAGCCGAGTTCCGGATGAATCACGCACCCGTTCTTGCCGATCCACCCGAGGCCGGCCGCCGCCGCCCACGACCGCTCCTGCACGTGATGCTTGTCGACGAAGATGGCCGCCTCGAAGGGGCTGTCGGCCCGCGCGCGCATCCAGTCGACCAGCGTCTCGAGCCGCTCGGCCAGTGCGATGTGATAGTCACGCCCGCGCGCATAGCGGGCGACGTCGACGGCATCCGTCGCGCGCGACGGCGCCGTGTCGTGCTCCGTGTTGTAGAGGGTGCCGGTCACGATGACCGAGCGGGCCGAGGGCAGGAAGCGGTGGATGCTGCGGCGGGTGTCGGCTGACCGGTGGAGGTAGAGCATCTCGCCCGCGTATCCGCGGGCGAGCCACTCGTTGAGGAACTGCAGTTCCGGCAGGGCGGCGGCGGCCGCCACCCCGCACAGGTCACACCCCAGCCGCGCGGCTTGCGCCTTGACGTCGGCTGAGGTCAGGGGCACTTAGCCCTTCTTCACCAGCTGGCGCAGCACATACGGCAGGATGCCGCCGTGCGAGAACGCCGTCAGCTCTTCCGGCGTGTCGATGCGCACCGCCGCCGTGAACGTCCGCGTCGAGCCATCGTCGGCCGTGGCCGACACCTGCACGGTCGACCGCGGCGTCAGCTGTGCGCCGGCGCCGGCGATGGCGAAGGTCTCGCGGCCCGTGAGCCCGAGGCTGGCGACCGAATGCCCGTCGACAAACTGCAGCGGCAGCACCCCCATGTTCACCAGATTGCTGCGGTGAATGCGCTCGAAGCTTTCGGCGATGACGACCTTCACGCCGAGCAGCATGGTGCCCTTGGCCGCCCAGTCGCGCGACGAGCCCGTGCCGTATTCCTTGCCGGCCAGCACCATCAGCGGCACGCCGGCGTCCTGGTAGCGCATCGCGGCGTCGTAGATGGACATCACCTCGCCACCCGGCAGGTAGGCCGTGACGCCGCCCTCGATGCCCGGCACCAGCTGGTTCTTGATGCGCGTGTTCGCAAACGTGCCGCGCATCATCACCTCGTGGTTGCCGCGGCGGGCGCCGTACGAGTTGAACTCGCGGGCGGGCACGCCGTGATCGACGAGATACTTCCCGGCCGGGCCGTCAGCCTTGATGTTGCCGGCCGGCGAGATGTGGTCGGTCGTGATACTGTCGCCCAGCACCGCCAGCGCGCGCGCCCCGGTGATGTCGGTCAGCGGCGCCGGAGTCATCGACAGGTTCTCGAGGAAGGTGGGCCGGCGGATGTAGGTCGACTCGCCGTCCCACGCGAAGCGGTCGCCGGTCGGCACCGGCAGGGTGCGCCACCGCTCGTCACCGTCGAACACGTTGGCGTACTGCCGCTGATAGGCGTCCTTCGTGACGCTCATCAGCATGGCTTCCTGAATCTCGCGCTCGGTCGGCCAGATGTCCTTCAGGTACACCGGCTGTCCGTCGCGGCCCGTGCCCAGCGGCTCGGTCGTCAGGTCGACGTTCATCGACCCGGCCAGCGCGTAGGCCACGACAAGCGGAGGGGACGCCAGGTAGTTGGCCCGCACATCTTGCTGGATGCGGCCCTCGAAGTTGCGGTTGCCGCTGAGCACCGAGGCCACGACGAGGCCGCGTTCGCGCACCTCGGCCGTGACGTCATCGGGCAGCGGTCCGCTGTTGCCGATGCAGGTCGTGCAGCCGTAGCCGACGAGGTTGAACCCGAGCGCGTCGAGATGCGTCTGCAGCCCGGCCTTCGTCAGATAGTCGGTGACCACCTTCGACCCCGGGGCCAGCGAGGTCTTCACCCAGGGCTTCCGGGTCAGGCCGCGCTCGACGGCCTTCCTGGCCACGAGGCCGGCGCCGATCATCACGCTGGGGTTCGAGGTGTTGGTGCAGCTGGTGATGGCGGCAATCACGACCGACCCGTGCTCGAGCTGGGTCGCCGTGGCGACGGCCGTGCCGCCGCCCGACACCTTGACGCCCTTCTTCAGTTCGTCGAGGGCACCGGCAAATGACTGCTTGGCCGACGCCAGCGTCACGCGATCCTGCGGCCGACGCGGACCGGCCAGGCTCGGGACCACGGCCGACACGTCGATGTCGAGCGTGTCGGTGTAGACCGCATCGGCGGCACCCTCGGCGCGGAACAGGCCCTGCGCCCGCGCGTAGGCCTCGACGAGCGCCACCTGGGCCTCGTCGCGTCCCGTGAGGCGCAGATACTCGAGGGTCATCTCGTCGATCGGGAAGATGGCCACGGTGGCCCCGTACTCGGGACACATGTTGCCGAGCGTGCTGCGATCGGCAATCGTCAGGTGCGCCAGGCCGGGTCCGAAGAACTCGACAAACTTGCCGACGACGCCCTTCTTGCGAAGCGCCTCGGTGACCGTCAGCACCAGGTCGGTAGCGGTCGCGCCCTCCGGCAGCTTGCCGCTGAGCCTGACGCCCAGCACCGGGGGAATCAGCATCGAGCTGGGCTGGCCCAGCATCGCGGCCTCGGCTTCGATGCCGCCCACGCCCCAGCCCACCACGCCCAGGCCATTCACCATGGTCGTATGCGAGTCGGTGCCGAAGACGCTGTCGGGATACGCCACGACCGCGCCGTCCTGCTCTTCACGGCAGACCACGCGAGCCAGGTATTCGACGTTCACCTGGTGCACGATGCCCGTCTCGGGCGGCACCACGCGGAAGTTGCGGAACGCCGTCTGGCCCCAGCGCAGGAACACATAGCGCTCGCGGTTGCGGTGGTACTCGAGGTCGGCATTCAGCTCGAGGGCATTGGCCGCGCCGAAGTGGTCGACCTGCACCGAGTGATCGATGACCAGTTCCACCGGCTGCAGCGGGTTCACCTTGTCGGGGTCGCCGCCAAGCGCCACGATGCCGTCGCGCATCGCCGCCAGGTCGACCACGCAGGGCACGCCGGTGAAGTCCTGCAGCAGCACGCGTGCCGGCATGAAGGACATTTCCTTCTCGCCGATCGTCTTCGGATCCCAGCCGGCCAGTGCGCGGATGTCATCCGTCTTGACGAAGGCGTTGTCTTCGCGGCGCAGCAGGTTTTCAAGCAGGATCTTCAGCGAATACGGCAGGCGGTTCACGCCGGGGAAGGCCTGCGCCAGCGCCGGAAGGCTGTAGTAGTGGATGGTCTCGCCGCCCACAGTGAGGGAAGCACGGGTCTTGAAAGTGTCGAGACTGGACATGATCAACCGCCGAATCATATCAGGCTGGACCGCCCCGCCGGAACGCCCCGCGCCCCCCGGGCGCCCGGGTCAGCCCCGCGCCGTCGCGCGGGCCGCCACCAGCTCGGCAATGGCCGCCGCCGCCCGGTCGCTGGCCCCGGGGCCGCCGAGGGCCTCGCGCACCGCCGCCAGGTCGCGCACCATCTGCGCGCGATAGTCGTGGTCGGTCAGGATGCGCAGGGCTTCGACGGCGGCCGCCTCGGCCCGGCACTCGTCCTGAATGAGCTCCCTGACAATGCGGCGCCTGGAAATCAGGTTGACCATGGCGTACATGTCGACCCGCCCGAGGGGCTTGAAGAGGCGATAGGTCAGGGCCGAGAGCCGGTACAGCACCACCATCGGGGCACCGTGGATGGCGGCCTGCACGGTGGCCGTGCCCGAGGCCGTCAGCACCACGTCGCACGCCGCCAGTACATCGTCCGTGCGGTCGGCCACCACGAGGGTGCCGGGGTCGGCGGTGAGCGGGGCCAGCCAGGCATCTGTCACATGGGGGGCCCGCGCCACGACGAACCGTGCCGAGGGCCGCTGCTGCCGGATGCGATCGCGGGCCTCGGCCAGGACCGGGGCTAGCGCCTTCAGTTCATTCCCCCGGCTGCCCGGCAGCAGGGCCACCAGCGCCTGGTCGGGACCGAGGCCCCACTCGGCGCGCAGCGCCTCGCGCGGTGCCGTGGTCTTCGTTAGTTCCAGCAGCGGATGCCCGACGAACCGCACGTCGACGCCGGCCTCGCGATAGAGGGCCTCTTCGAACGGAAAGATGGGCAGCACCCGGTCGACGACCTCCTGCATGGTGCGCATGCGCCCGGCACGCCACGCCCACAGCTGCGGGCTGATGTAGTAGACGACCGGAATGCCGAGCGCCTTGACCGCCTGCATCAGGCGGAAGTTGAAGTCGGGATAGTCGATGACGACGAGGACGTCGGGACGACGGTCGCGTGCCGCGTCCACCAGTGTGCGCAGCGTGCGAAGGAGGCGCGGCAGCGCGGTGACCACCTCGGTCAGGCCCGTGACCGCCAGCCCCCGATAGTCGACCAGCAGTTCCGCACCGGCCTCGGCCATGTGCGCCCCGCCCATACCGAACACCTCGACCGACGGGTCGGCGCGTCGCAGGGCGCGCACGAGTGCGCCGGCGTAGAGGTCGGCGGAGGGCTCGCCGCACGAGAGCAGAATCCTCACGGCTTCAGGAAGTCAGCCGACAGCAGGTCGAGGCGGTCGATCGGCACGCGCTCGACCAGCGGGAACCCCGCGCCCTTGAGCCGATCGATGAACGCCGAGGCATTGCCCACCAGCACCACCGACAGCTGGTCGGGGCGGACGAACCAGCGGGCAATCCGCTGAATCTCCTCGGGTGAGACACCCTCGATGCGTTCACGGAACTTCGGCAACGAATCGACCGGCAGCTCGTAGAACAGCATGTTGAGCACCTGGGTCGCCAGCTGGTCGGGCGTCTCGATGCTGAGCGGATAGCTGCCCACGGCGTAGGCCTGCGCGGCCTCGAGCTCGTTCTCGCCCACCTTCTCGCGCTGCAGGCGGGCGAACTCGTCGACCATCAGCCGCAGCGCCTCAACGGTGTTGGGCGTCTGCGTGTTGGTCTGCGCGATGATGGCGCCCGACCACTTGTAGGTATTGAGGTCGGCCGACGCGCCGTAGGTGAGCTGCCGGCTGCTGCGCAGCACGCCCTGCAGCCGGTTGCCCCCTTCGCCGCCGAGGATCTTCACCGACTGGCTGACGGCCTCGAAGTCGTCGTGCTTGCGTGGAATGCCCAGGTGGCCCACGCGAATCTCGGTCTGCACGGCATCGGGACGGTCGATCACCACGACACGCCGGGTGGGCTGTGGGGGATCGACCGGCGCAAACGGCGGCACCTCGCCCCGGGCCCAGTCGCCGAAGTGCTGTTCCACCCCCTTGAGCGCCTCGGCCGAGGTGATGTCACCGACCACGGCCAGCAGCGCGTTGTTCGGCACGAAGTGCTGCCGGTGGAAAGCCACGAAGTCGTCGCGGGTCAGCCCCCTGATCGTGTCGGCGGTGCCCGAACCCGGCATGCCGTACGGGTGGAAGCCGAAGATCAGCCGCTCGATGACCAGGTCGGCCACCGATTCGGGATCGTCCGCGGCGACCTTCAGCGCCGACAGGGCCTGCTGGCGCTGCCGCTCGATTTCGGCGGGCACAAACGACGGGCGCCGTGCCACGTCGGCCATGATGGCGAGCCCGTTCAGGTAGTCGTCCTTCATGACGACCGTGTTCACGAAGCTCAGGTCGGTGCCGGCCCCGGTGCCCAGCGCGGCCCCCATGAAGTCGACTTCCTCGGCCAGCTGCTGCGCCGACCGTGCCCCGGCCCCCTGATCGAGCAGGGCGGCGGTGAGCATGGCCAGCCCGAGCTTGCCCTTCGGATCCTGCGCCGACCCGGCGCGCACGATCATCCGCATGCTGATGGCCGGCTGCTCGTTCTGGCTCACGACGACGACGGTCAGACCGTTGGGCAGCGTCTTCACCTCGAAGGGGGGAAACACCATCGGGCGGGCCGCAAGGGGCCGCGGCGGAAACTCACGGGGCCACTGCTGTGCCGTCTGCGCGACGGCGGCCGTCGTGGCGACTGCCAGCACCAGCGCCGCGAAGGTGAAGACTCTCATTCCACGCCTCCCTTCGGCATGATGTGGATGACCACGCGCGACTGCGGCGTGAAGTAGGTGCCGGCCACGCGCTTCACCTCGGCCTGCGTGATGTTCTGGAAGATGTCGAACTCGCCATCGGCCGTGGTGATGTCGGCATGCAGCACCTCGGCATGGGCCAGGTGGGTCGCCTTCTGCTGCACCGTCTCGCGGCCCAGGATGTAGTCGCGGGCAAACTGGTTCTTCGAGCGCTGCAGCTCGCGGGTCGTCACGCCCTCGGCCTTCATGCGCTCGAGCTCGGCAATGAGGGCTTTCTCGACCGCCTCGGGCGACTGCCCGGGGTTCACGATCGCCGCCGCATAGAACAGGTTGGGGTGCTCAATCAGGTTGGCCTGCCCGAAGGCCGTCAGCGCCAGCCCCGATTCGTAGACCAGCTTCTGGTAGATGCGCGAGCTCTGTCCGTCGGACAGCACCTTCGCCGCAATGTGCAGGGGATAGGCATCGGGATGCCCGTCGTAGGTGATGTGGTGCGCCACCACCACGGCAGGCAGCGGCACGTTTTCGGACACCACGACGCGCTTCTCGGCCTTCTGGGGCGGTTCACGGGGAATGTCACGGGGCACGGCGCGCTCGGCCTTCGGCACGCGCCCCAGGTACTGGCGCACCAGGCCCTCGGCCTCGGCCAGGTCGAAGTCTCCCGCAATGACGACGGTCACATTCGACGGCACGTAGTAGGTGGCGTAGAAGTCGCGCACATCCTCGAGCGTGGCGGCGTTCAGATCTTCCATGCTGCCGATCACCGGATGCCGGTAGGGATGCGTCGTGAACGCCTGCTCGTAGATGATTTCGTTCAGCCGTCCATACGGCTGGTTCTCGATGCGCATCCGCCGCTCTTCCTTCACCACTTCGCGCTCGCGCACGAAGGTCTCCTGGTCGATCCGGAGCGTGGCGAGGCGGTCGGACTCCATCCAGAGCACAAGCGGCAGGTACTGCGAGGGCACCGTCTGCCAGAAGACCGTCGTGTCTTCCGTGGTGTAGGCATTCGCCTGCCCGCCCACCGAGGCGACGATCGAGGTGTGCTGCTCGGGCTCGACGTTGCGTGATCCCTTGAACATCAGGTGCTCGAAGAAGTGCGCAAAGCCGGTGCGCCCCGGGCGCTCGTCCTTCGACCCTACGTGATACCAGAGCTGCACGTTGACGATGGGCGTTGACCGATCCTGGTGCAGGATCGCGGTGAGGCCATTCGGCAGCTGAATCCGCTGGTACGCGAACTTCGGTGGCCGCGCCGCCGCCGTCAGCACCCCCGTGGCCAGGCTCACCACGGCCACCAGCACCACACTCCAGCGCGACATCCGTGTCATGCGTGTTCCCCCGTCTGTACTTACTCGTTGGACGTGTCAGGCGGCGCCAGCGTCTCAAGGCGCCGCTCGAGCTGCCGCACCCGCTCGCGCAGCTCGGGCAGTCGGCGGACCAGCACCGAGGTCTTGCGCCACTCGAGATTGGGCAGGGCCGGATAGCCCGAGACAAAGCCGTCGGGGCCGATCGAGTTGGTGATGCCCGTCTTTGCGGAGGCCTTCACGCGGTCGCCGAGCCTCAGGTGCCCCGCGACGCCCACCTGCCCCCCCAGCATCACCTGCGCGCCAAGCTTGCTGCTGCCCGCAATGCCCACCTGCGCCGCCAGCAGCGTGCCCGGCCCCACGACTACGCCGTGGGCAATCTGCACCAGGTTGTCGATCTTCGCGCCGGCGCAGATGCGGGTCTCACCCACCGCCGGTCGGTCGATGGCCGTCTGCGCCCCGATCTCGACATCGTCCTCGATCACCACCGGCCCGCGCTGCGGAATCTTCACGTGCTCGCCAGTGCGTGAGGTGGCAAAGCCGAAGCCGTCGCTGCCAATGACCGCGCCGTTCTGCACGACGCAGCGTGCGCCCAGGCGGCAGCCCTCGCGCACCGAGACATGCGCATGCAGCCACGAGTCGTCGCCAATCACGGTGCCCGCGCCGACGACCACATGCGGGCCCAGCACCACCCGGGCCCCGATGCGGGCACGCGAGTCGACGACCGCGTAGGGGCCAATCGACGCAGACGCATCAACCTCGGCGTCCTCCGCGATGACGGCCGTCGGGTGCACACCGGCCGAAGGGCGCACGGGCGGGTTCAGCAGCGTCAGCGCGCGCGCCAGGGCCACGTGGGGTTCCTCGCTGCGCAGCAGGGCGCACGGGGCGTCCTGGACGTCGGCGCCGACAATGGCGGCCGAGGCGCGCGTCGAGGCCAGCTGGTGCGCATAGCGCGGATTGGTCAGGAATGTCAGGTCGCCCGGCCCCGCCTGGTCGAGCGTGGCCACGCCGCGGATGAGGACCGCGCCATCGCCGTCCAGGTGGCACCCGAGCGCCGTCGCAAGCGCTGCGAGGGTCACGCTTCGCAGAATATCACGCGGTCGGGGGCACGACCCGGTCGAGGAAGAGGGCCAGGCGCTGCAACGGCAGGCGTGACGCCACCGCGTCGCGCGCCCCTGCGGGAGCGCCCGGGCGCAGGGCCTCGGCCAGCGTATCGAGGACGCCATCGGCCACGGGCACCCAGTCCACGCCGCGAAGACCATGGCTCGCCCCGAGGAAGGCCAGGGCATGCCCGACCGCGGTGAACGTGAAGACGTAGCCCAGGACGTTGGGGCCGGGGATGACCGCCACCGGAGCTGAGAGCAGCAGCACCAGGCCGTGCAGCACGGTGCCACGCAGATGACGCGCCCGGTCGCGGGTCAGTTCCTCGCGCATGGCCTGCTGCGCGGCCTCAGGCGCGTCGCCGGCCGGGTGATGCAGGCGCACCAGCGGCTGCCCCCGCAGGTGCCACAGCAGGCGCTGCTCGACGATGAGGCTGGCCAGCCACGAGACGATGCGCCGTTCGAGCCGCCCGGTCCATCGGCGCGGCGGTGCGACCGTGCGCGCCTCGTGCGCCCGACGCTCGAGGTCGTGCAGCGTCGCCGTGAACCGGGTGCGCACGCGGGCGAACCAGCCGCGCGTGTCAGCGTCGGCCGCCGGCACCTCGTCGACGGCGGGTTCGAAATACGGCTCGCGTCGGCCGTCGGGCAGCGGAATCAGGTAGACAGTCACCTGTCAGGGGCGGGGCACGCGCCGGGGACTGCGGGGAAACTCGGTCGGCACGGCCGGCCGCCCGGCTGCCTCCCACGCCCCGATGATGACCGCGGCCACCGCCGTGGTGGAATCGAGCACGCGCTGGTTCAGCACGCGCCACTGCGCGGTCCTGAACGCCGCATAGTAGGCATCGTCGTAGAACTCGCGCCCGGCTGATGCCGCCTTGTCCGCCGCCAGCAGGTCAGGCATGAAGCGGCCCGAAGACAGCAGCACGTCGAACATGAAGTCGCGCGGATTGGCGACCGGCACGGGTCGGGCCGGTGTGCCAGACAGGTCGCTCCGGAAGCGCTCGAAGAGGTCGCTCTCCCACCGCGCATGCAGGCCCCGCTGGTTGGTGAGCTGGCCGTCATAGTTCACGACGGCATGCAGCGGCACGTGACCGTCCGACACATAGTGCGCCAGGATGGCGCTGTAGTACGCGATGTTGTCGAGCGTGTAGGGCGAGGGATTCGGCCGCTTCAGGGCCTCGAACGACCGCTGCAGGTGCCCGTAGAACTCCTGCACGCGCCACGGCAGCAGGCCCTGCTCGTGGATGAACTCCTTACCGAACTTCTGGACCGCCGAGGCGTAGTCGCGCGGCAGCCCCTCGTGGGGATAGGGGCCGAACGCCTGATGGTCGAGGTCGAGGAAATGATTCGGCGGCTCGCTCTCGAAGCCTGCGGTGCGCCACATGTCCGGGTCGACCGACCGATCGACAATCAGGGTCCGGTGCTTTTCGAACAGCGGCCGCAGTTCGGGCGGCAGCAGCGCAATCATCTGGCCGGCGATGTGTTTGTGGGCCTCGAACCCCCAGGCCCACGACGTCGTGGGCAGGGTCAGGCAGATGAGCAGCAGGAGCGCGCGCATGCCTTCGATTGTAGCGGAGCCGGTCAGGGGGCGGGAGCGTCGACGGTCACCTGCATGCCGGCCCAACCCACACGCCCGCCGCTGTCGGAATACCGGTAGTCATTCAGAAAAAACCGGCGCGTCGGTGCCTCGGGGTCGGGCACGAGGAACGGGAACCGGGACCACGACAGGAAGGCGCGGGCGGTTGGCGTGGCGAGCACACGCTCGGCCTCGGGCCGCGCCAGGCCGATATCGACGCCGAAGCCTGCGGGCCTGAAGCGCGGCCGCGGGTCGAACTGCAGGGTCCCCTTCTCATAGCGCGATCCCTGCACCAGCACCACTTCCCGGCGGAACGGATTGACGACCACGGGGGTCACCATGAACGTCGTCGACGCTGGCAAGCCCGCGCGCACCAGCCCGCGCGCGACCTCCTGCCGGGCCCACTGATTTGCCCCCCACATCGCGAGGCAGTACACCACCGCGAGGGCGAGGCCGGCCTGCACGGGCCGCGCCGCGTGCCGATGCTGGCGCCGGCTCAGCCAGTGCGACCACCACAGGCCGCCCCCGAGCAGCAGATACATCCAGGGGTCGACGATATAGAGCGCGTCGCCGTAGAACCAGCGGGATGAGAACGGCATCAGCAGCCGGATGCCGTAGCTGTTCAGATAATCGAGGCCCACGTGTGAGTAGACACCCGCGAACGACAGCAGCAGCCAGTCGCGCCAGGCCATCGCCTGTCCCCGCCTTTGGGCCCACCAGCCCGTCGCGAGCGTCAGCAGCACGGGCAGCAAGAGTTGCGCGAGCACGCCGTGCGTCCACCCGCGACGGAACGACACCGGCAGCGTGTCCGTGAGGAACACGGCGACGTCAATGTCCGGCAGGTTGGCGGCAATCATGAGCACGCCCATCGCATAGGGCGTGCGTCTGGCCAGCCCGGCCCGGCCCATGGCCGCGCCGGCCAGCGTGTGACACAGGTTATCCACGCGCGGTCCTCACTCGACCGTCATGCCCGCTTCACAGACATGGCATCCGACCGCAGGTCCTTGCGCAGCACCTTGCCGACGTTCGACTTCGGCAGTTCGTCCCGGAAGACGACGATCTTCGGCACCTTGTAGCCCGTCAGGGTCTCGCGGCAGTGTGCGCGAATGTCCTCGTCGGTGAGCGACGCGTCCTTCCGCACGACGTAGGCGACCACCCACTCGCCGGTGTCCTGGTCAGGCACACCGACCACGGCGCAGTCGATGACACCCGGGTGCGACGCGATGGCAGCTTCGACTTCGTTGGGATACACGTTGAAGCCGCTGACGAGGATCATGTCCTTCTTGCGATCGACGATGAAGAAGTAGCCCTCGTCGTCCATCTGGGCCACGTCACCCGTGTGGAACCAGCCATCGCGGAGGGCCTGCGCCGTTTCCTCTGGCTTTTCCCAATAGCCTTTCATCACCTGCGGGCCGCGCACCACCACCTCACCCGGCGTCCCGACCGGCACATCCTGGCCGGCATCGTCCACGAGTCGGACGTCGGTGCCCGGCACGGGGATGCCAATCGACCCGCGTCTGGGCCGGTGAAACGGCAGCAGCGTCACCACGGGCGATGTCTCGGTGAGTCCGTAGCCCTGATAGATGGGCGTGCGGGTCACCTGCTCCCACCGGTCGGCGACGGCCGGCACGAGCGCCATGCCCCCGGCCACAGACCCGGTGAAGCCCCACTCCTTGCGCGCCGTGAACCAGTCCTCGTGCATGAGCGCGGCAAACAGCGTATTGACACCGGTGAACCACGTGAAGCGCTCGCGCTCGAGCAGCACGCGCAGGTTCGACAGCGGCCGCGGACTCGGTGAGAGCACGTTGCGCCCGCCGATCACCCAGAACAGCATGAGGTTCGCGGTGAACGCGAAGATGTGGTACAGCGGCAGCGCCGTCAGGATGGCATCGCCCGCAGGCAGCAGCCACGGCCGCCACACCTGGAGGCACTGCTCGATGTTGGCGAGCAGATTGCCGTGGGTCAGCATGGCGCCCTTGGCCACCCCGGTCGTGCCGCCGGTGTACTGCAGAGCGGCCAGGCTGTCATGCGTCAGCGTGCGGGCATACGCCGTCGGGTCGACGCCCGCCGCGATGCGCTGCCGCCCCTGGGCGACGGCATCCGTGAAGGCATCGTGCGGAAACGTCACGGCCGGAATCATCTTGCGCACGTACTTCTGGACGCCCCACACCAGCCAGCGCTTCACCGTCGGCAGCAGGTCGCTCAGGCTCACGACGACAACCCGGCGGATGCGCGTGGCCGGCAGCACCTCGGCGACCCGATCGGCAAAGAGGTCGATCGTGACCAGTCCGGTGGCCCCGCTGTCGACAAACTGCTTGGTCATCTCGGGCGCCGTGTAGAGGGGGTTGGTGTTCACCATCACCACCCCGGCCTTCAGCGCCCCGAACACCACCACCGGATAGGCGAGGCAGTTGGGCATCTGGATGGCGATTCGATCACCGGCCGTGAATCCGGCGACATCCCGCAGGTAGACGGCGAAGGCGTCCGAGAGGGCATCGACCTGCTCGAAGGTCAGCCCGCCCTGCACACCGTTGGGCAGGCCGAGGGCGCACGCCTCGCGGGTGCGGAACCGTACGGCCGCCTCGCGGATGAGGGCCGGCAGATGAGGATGGGGTCGCGGCGGCAGGTCCGGTGCCGTCTGCGCGTGGTAGATGGCGGTCCAGGGACGGGCGTGCATGGCGCCTTACACCTTACCCGCACGTCGAGACGATCCGGGAAGTTTTTACAAACGCACCGGCGGGTCCAGAACGGCGCGGGCGCGGCTCAATGCCTCTTCGCCTGCACGACTGACGATAAATCATGATCAAAATGCAAAACATCAACCAAAAACGGCACTCAATAGGCCTCTGTATTGCAAAACGACTAGAGAATCATGCATCATTGACATGTTTTTGGTGACACCACGTCGCGCAGTACAGCCACTGACGTGCCGGGAGAGCGTCGCCACATGCCAGAGGGGAGCACACCAGCCATGGGAGCCGGTTTTCTGAAAGACGCAGTCGCAGGAATCAACGCGTGGGCCACGCAGGGCCTTCGCCAGACGGGGCCGGCCCTCAAGGTCGGTGAGGCGTACGGCACGCTGGCCTTCAGCGACAAGACGCAGCAGGCCCGGCTACCCAAGGCCGTCTATCGCTCGCTGCGCGACACCATCACCCACGGCAAGGCGCTCGATATCTCGACCGCCGATGCCGTCGCCACAGCGCTCAAGGACTGGGCCCTCGAGCATGGGGCGTCGCACTACACCCACTGGTTCCAGCCGATGACCGGCGTGACGGCCGAGAAGCACGACAGCTTCTACAACCCCACCGGTGACGGCCGCACGCTGGCCGAGTTCAGCGGCAAGGAACTCGTGCGCGGCGAGCCCGACGCCTCGAGTTTCCCCTCAGGCGGCATGCGCTCGACCTTCGAGGCCCGCGGCTACACGGCCTGGGACCCGACCAGCCCGCCCTGGATCCTGATGAACGGCAACAACGCCACGCTCGTCATCCCGACCGCGTTCGTGTCGTGGACTGGCGAGGCACTCGACAAGAAGACGCCGCTGCTCCGCTCGATGGAGGCCCTCTCGACCCAGGCCGTGCGCGTGCTGCGCCTGTTCGGCTCTCCGGCGACACGGGTCACGGCCACCTGCGGCCCCGAGCAGGAATACTTCCTGATCGACCACAACTTCTACTTCAACCGTCCCGACCTCATCAATGCGGGGCGCACACTGTTTGGCGCGCGTCCGCCCAAGGGACAGGAACTCGAGGATCAGTACTTCGGCTCGATTCCCGAGCGCGTGCTGGCCTGCATGGCCGAGGTGGAAGCGGAGCTCTACCGCGTGGGCGTGCCCATCAAGACGCGCCACAACGAAGTGGCACCGTCGCAGTATGAAGTGGCGCCCATCTTCGAAAGCGCCAACGTCGCCACCGATCATCAGATGATGACGATGGAGACGCTCAAGCGCGTGGCACCGCGGTTCGGGCTGGCGTGCCTCGTGCACGAGAAGCCATTTGCCGGCGTCAACGGCTCGGGCAAGCACGTCAACTGGAGCATGAGCGACGACCACGGCAACAACCTGCTCAACCCGGGCGACACGCCGCACGACAACATGCAGTTCCTGTTCTTCTGCACGGCGGTTATCCGTGCGGTCGACACCTTTCAGGGGCTGCTGCGCATGGCCGTGGCTCACGCGGGCAACGACCATCGCCTCGGGGCCAACGAGGCACCGCCGGCCATCCTGTCGGTGTTCCTCGGCGACATGCTCACCGACATCTTCGAGCAGGTCGAGAAGGGCGGTGCCAAGCGGACCAAGGCCGGCGGGCTGCTCGACATGGGCGTCTCGGTGCTGCCCAAGCTGCCGCGCGATGCCGGCGACCGGAACCGCACGTCGCCGTTTGCCTTCACCGGCAACAAGTTCGAGTTCCGCGCGGTCGGGTCGACGCAGAACGTGGCCTTCCCCTCCACCTGCCTCAATGTGGCCGTGGCCGAGTCGCTCGATGCGATGGCCACCGAGCTCGAGAAGATGCTGGCCGGGCGCAAGGGCGCGGCGGCGTTCAACGAGGCCGTGGCCGCGCTGCTCAAGAAGACCGTCAAGGCGCACAAGCGCATCATCTTCAACGGCAACGGCTATTCGGACGACTGGCAGAAGGAGGCGGCCTCCCGCGGCCTGCTCAACCTGAAGACCACCGTCGACGCGCTGCCGGAAATCGTGAAGTTCCCCGTCGTGAAGACCTTCGAGAAGTTCAAGGTGCTGAGCGAGCGCGAACTGCACGCCCGGTACGAGGTCAACCTCGAGAACTACAGCAAGACCATCAACGTCGAGGCCCAGCTGATGGTGCTGATGGCCAACCGCTACATCCTGCCGGCAGCGCTCGAGTACCAGAAGCGCGTGGCCGAGAGCGTGGCCGCGACCAAACAGGCCGGTGTGACCAGCAAGGAGGGTGGCAAGCACCTCACGCGCCTGGTCGGGCTGGTCGACCGGTTCCGCGCCCTGACCGAGACGCTGGCCACGGCGCTTGATCACAGCAGTCCCTCGGCCGAGAAGCACGCGCGTTACATGCGCGACAAGATCGTGCCGGCGATGGGCGCGCTGCGCGAGGTGGGCGACCAGCTGGAGCTCGTGATTCCGCACGAGCTGTACCCGCTGCCCACCTATCGGGAAATGCTGTTTGTGAAGTAGGGCGGAGCCACGCCCCGACAACCACGACTCAGGCGAACCCGCGCGGCACCGAGCCGCGCGGGTTTCGTTCTATGATGGGCCGACCACCCTGCACTCACACATCCAGACGTATGTCACGAGCCACTCGCGCCCTCTCACTCGTCGTTCTGCTCTCTGCCCTCACCGCTGCCTGCAATGGTGACTCGGGGGGCTCGCCCACGACGCCGACAGCCACCGACACGGCGGCCTACAGCTCAACGGACCTGCGCACCGGCACCGGCGCCGCCGCCGTGGCCGGCCAGCGCGTCACCGTCAATTACACCGGCTGGCTCTACAGCGCCTCTGCCGCCGAGAACAAGGGCAACACCTTCGACAGCGGCCGCGGCGCCAGCTTCCAGCTGGGGACGCTCATCGCCTGCTGGAACACGGGCATCCCCGGCATGCGGGTCGGCGGGCTGCGCCGGCTCGTGTGCCCGCCCAATGTGGCGTACGGCAGCTCGTCGCCGGGGGCCGGCATCCCCGCCAACGCGACGCTGCTGTTCGAAGTCGAGCTCGTCTCGGTGCCCTGACGGGCGCCGGGGCCTGCGCCCCTTCCAACGCTACGGCAGCCGCCAGGCCTCGCGCAGCCGGTCATAGGCCGCGCGGGGCAGCTGCACCAGCACCGGCTGGCGCTCAGGTGACAGCCACGCCATCGCCTGCAGCAGGGCGTCCGCACTCATCGCGGTGCATCCGGCCGTGCCGGTGCCCTTGGGGTTCGCAATGTGGAGGAAGATGCACGACCCACGGCCTGCCACCGCCGGCGTGTTGTAGTTGACCACCACGCCCCACCGATACTCCTCCCCCACCTCCCGCATCTTCTCGGAACTGGTCCAGTCGGGCACCGCCACGCTCCGACGGTTGACGATGGTGTTGTAGCCAGACGACGTCACATCGTCGATGCATTCGATGCCTTCGGTGACGGGCAAGTACGGCAGCTGCAGGGCGCGGGCCGTGGTATCGCTGCCCGGGGCGTAGCCGAAGGCGGTGCCCAGGGGAAACACACCGGCCGGCGCACGGCCATCGCCTTCCCGCTTGGTGGGGCCGTCAATCACGGCAGACACCAGCGGATCCCAGGCCAGGCCATGGCGCCCCACCACGATGCGTGTCTCTGCACCGACGGATTCCCACGGAGCCGCGGTGGCGTTCCGCTCGAACCGGCGCAGTTCGCCGCCGACCGTATTCCAGTCGGGCGTAATCACCAGCAGCAGCTGCCGCGCCTCGCGCAGCAGTGCCGGCACCGCCGACGCGGGCGACTGCGCCATGGCGTCGGCCGCCGCGCCACACACCAGGGCGGCGGCGGTGCCGAGGGAGATGGAGAACCAGCGGAGAGTGCGGCGTGGCATCGGCAGGGCTCCTAGAGGGACGGTGACGGCCGCTGCGCACGATCGGCCAGACGGCGCATCACCTGCGCGTAGACGTCGTCCCACGTGTCTGCGCGCGGCCCCGGCAGGTGCCGGTTGGTGGAACTGGTGAACACGATCGTGTCGTGGCCATGGCGCCGCAGGTGCTCGACGTTGCGTGGTGAATCTTCGATGTAGAGATCGGCTCCCACGGCCGCCTTGTCCGCGAGGAAGCAAAGGTCCCAGTACGGGATGTCGTGCCCGTCGAGCCAGTCGACGGTCTGCTGGACCGCCGCTCGGTGAAAATGCTTGAGGAGCAACCGGTGCGTGATGATGCGGATGCGCACACCGTGGTCGGACAGGCGACGCAGGACCTGCGGGGCCCCCGCCATGGGCTTGAGTACGCGGAACAGGTCACGCTGCAGCACGGCGAACTGATGCAGCTTCGGATAGCCCCCGGGCGCCTCGGCGAGGCCCCACTCGGGCAGGTCCCACGACACCTCGTCGGTCAGGGTCTCTGGCGGCACGCCGAGCCACTCGGCGGCAATGGGCCTGAGGCCGGCATAGAAATCAGCGCAGGTGCCGTCGAGGTCGACCCCGAGAATGAATGGTTCGGGCATGTCCCGAGACGTTACACCGGAAACCGCCCGAGCGCCACGCGCAGGTCGCGCCTCGTCAGACGGGCGGGGGTCTCCGCCTCGTGCATTCCACCCCCGCGTGCGGTCCTCCCCCCCCCGGCACCTCAGGGCCGTGGGGGCAGCGCAAAGGCGACGATGTGGCGACCTGCGGGCGAGCCGAGGAAGCTGCCACCGCCTGCGGCGACCACCACATACTGACGTCCGTCACGGCCGAGGAAGGTCATCGGCACGGAATGGGCGGCGGCATCGAGTTCGGTTTCCCACAGGAGCTTGCCCGACGCGGAATCGAACGCGCGGAACTGCCGATCGGTCGAGGCCCCGACGAACAGCACCCCAGACTGCGTGACCATCGGGCCGCCGATGTTCGGGGCACCCGTATTGGCAAAGCCCCGGGCCTTCAGTTCGGGATAGAACCCGAGCGGCTGCTTCCACGCAATCTCTCCCGTGTTGACGTTGACCGCCACCAGTTCGCCGAACGGCGGGGCATTGCAGGGAATCTTGCTCTCGGGATTCCAGAAGCGCCCGACCGGTCCTCCCCAGGGGGAGGCGCGCACCCAGCCGACGTTGCCGGATCGGTCCTTGCCCTGCTGCATGCGGGCCACCTGCCCGATGTTGCTGACGTTGGTGAAGACCAGGGCCCGGGTGGGATCGTAGGCCAGACCGTTCCAGTTGCCTCCACCGAGGGTGCTGGGGAAGGTCACCATGGTGCGGTCAGGCCCGGGTGGCGTGAACGGCCCTTCGGTGTACATCTGGTTGTCCTTCCAGAGCGCCTGACAGTACGCGGCATGCTCGGGGGTCAGCGTGTAGAAATCGCGGGCCGGGTCGAAGTCGATGCGGCCGAGTGGCGGCGGCTTCAGCGGAAACGGCTGCGTCGGCCAGGCCTGTTCGCCGGGCACACGGCTTGGCGGCACCGGACGTTCCTCGAGTCCGTGGATCGGCTCACCGGTCTCACGATTGAAGATGAAGAGCGTGGTGACCTTGGTGAGGACAGCCACCGCCGGGATGGGTTGACCGGCGCGCGTCACGGTGATGAGCACCGGAGCCGCCGGCAGATCGAAATCCCACAGATCGTGGTGCACCAACTGGTGATGCCACTTGAGTCGCCCGGTCAGCGCATCGAGTGCCACGATCGAATTGCCGTAGAGGTTCTTCCCCTTCCGATCACCGCCGTAATAGTCCGACGTGGGGGAACCGAGAGGCGCGAAGACGAGGCCGCGCTCGGTGTCGACCGTGAAGAACGACCACATATTGGTGCCCGACCGGTTCTTCCAGCTGTCGCCCTCCCAGGTCTCGACGCCCGGCTCACCGGCGCGCGGCACGGTGTGGAATTGCCACAGCAGGCGACCGGTGACCGCATCCCAGCCGCGAATGTCACCGTAGAGTCCCAGCGAGGGCGACTGCTCGCCGTTGTTGCCGCCGGTGATGATGACGTTCCGGTAGACCACGGGGGGCGACACCATGCTGATGCGGCCATCGACATCGCCCAGCACTCCGCGCTTCAGGCTCTGGTAGCCGCCGTCGCCAAAGCCGGTCGCCGGCTGCCCCGTGCGCGCATCGAGTGCGAGCAGCTGATCGCCCGCGCCGGTCAGCAGACGGGGCCCCGTGCGGGTGTCACCCGGCCAGTAGGCCAGTCCGCGACGACTGACGGTGTCGGGCGCCTCGAAGACCCACTTGACCGCTGCCGTCTCTGGCTCGAGCGCCCAGACCTTGCGCCCGGCCGATACGTACATCACGCCGTCGATCACCAGCGGCGTCAGCTGCAGGTTGCCCCCCTCGGCGTCAAACGTCCACACGCGCTGCAGGGACGCGACGTTGGCCGGGGTGATCTGCGTCAGCGGCGAGAACCGCGTCGCCGCCGCATCGCGGTCGCGCATCGGCCAGTCGCCATCCGGCCGCGGGCGCTGGGCGCCCGCCGCCACAGACACCGCCGCCACCAGTCCCACGGTCCAGACCAGCCCCTTCCCCATGCGCCCCATGCGTCGTCCCCGTTCAGCGCCCGAGCGGGCGCGGTGTGGCATCGCCCTCAGTGAGGCCGAGGGCCCACTTGATGGCTTCCAGATACATCTGCCGGATGTCCCGAAGATCCCACGTGGCTGCGTCGTGAGCGAACGTGGCGTAGAACACGCGCCCCTTGCCGTACTGCTTCGCCCAGACCAGGGGCAGGTCGCCGTTCAGCACATGGACGTCCGGGTGGGCCGGCAGCTTCGACAGATCGAGCCGCAGCAGGACGCGGGCATTCGCCCGTGAGAAGGCCGAGGGCTGATAGAACTCGTCGGTGATGGTGAAGCTCGGCGGCAGGTGCCGGGTCGCGGGAAAATCGGGCGCGTCGTTGATCACCGAGCCGGCGACGGTGTTCCACGGATGGCCGTCGTAGCGGCCGCCCAGGAGATCGCCGAACTCGGGCCAGTCGGCCCACGCGGTCAGCGCGGTATGCGCGGCCACCAAGCCCTTGCCATCGTCGCGGACGAACTTGATCAGGTCGGACTTCTGCTGGGCATCGACCGGCACGTCCCGGTGACCCAGGAAGAAGATCGCGTCGGCCATCTTCAGGCTGGGGCCCCCGCTGGCCGGCTCGCCCGTCGTCCGCTTCGGGTCCATCGCAGCGATGTTCGAGTCGGTGCGGATGAAGGTATCCCAGAGCCCGGTCTCGTAGCCGAGCTGTTCGATGACCGACAGCGCGTGTGAGGTCGAGTCGTGCTGCGCGATGCCGTTTCTGGTGTCGGCCCAGGCCAGCACGACCTTCCGCGTCCGCGGACGTGAGCGCGGACCGCCGGCTCCGGGTGCCGGCCGCTGGCCCGCCGCCGGCTGCGCCCCCTCGAGGGGACGGAACACCTCCGTGGGAAGGCCCAGGGCCAGCAGGCCCAGAACCGACGCGATGCCGACTAGTCGCCGTCTCATCATCATGCTCTCTCCCATCCGCCGACCCGTCTCCGCGCCGTGCGGAGACAGGTCGTGGACCGTGCGCCGATCGGGTCTCTCAGAATGACAGCTTCAGGGCGAACTGCATGATGCGCGGGTCACCGGCCGTCAGGATCTGACCAAAGTTTGCCGCATTCAGCGCCGTCACCGGCGCGCCCAGGTTCACGTGGTTGATGACGTTGAAGATTTCCCAGCGGAACTGCATCCGCGTCGACGCCACGTCAAACGTACGGGTGATGGCCAGGTCGTTCTGGAAAATCGCCGGATTGACAATCGTGAAGGGGGCCAGCGTGCCGTAGGTGCCGGACGCCGGCGCGGCAAACGCCGCACGGTTCAGGTAGTTCCCCGCCGTGCCGTCTCCGTAGACATTGTCCAGCACCTGGTTCGGGCGCTGCCCGCCCATCCCGGTGAGCGCCACGTCCGTGCCGAGTGTCACCGTCGAGCGGTTGCCGCTCTGGCGACGGATGATGGGCGCAATCTGCCAGCGGCCGAACATGCGGCCCATCGCCCCGGACCATTCCGGCAGCTGGAACACGGCTGAAAGGTTCGCCACGTGCCGGCGGTCGGACGAACAGTAGCCATAGTCGGCATCCGGGTTGTCCGGATTCATCACCGTCGGCCCCGTGATTTCCGTGGTGGCCGGGTCACTCATGCACTTCGAGAGCGTGTAGTTGGCCAGCACGCTGAAGTTGTTCTTGAGTCGGCGCTGCACGGTCAGCAGCATGCCCTGATAGTTCGAGCGGCCCGTATCGTCCACCTCGGCCAGCGTGCCGTAGAAGCTGCCCTCTCGCGCGTTGAGCGCGTTGAGCCGCCGCCGCTGGTTGGTGTTGCCGGTGGTGGCGCCGGGGCCGAAGACGGCCGGATTGAGTTCCGTCGCGCGCCACAGATTGTGGCTGCGGTTCCCGAGGTAGCTGGCACCGACCATCCAGTCGCCCAACTGGCGCTGCACCGTGATATTCCACTGCTCGAGCCGTGTCGGCTGCAGGTCGATGGGCGCATTCACATACACGCCATACGACGGGAACGCTGACGTCTGCCAGGCCGTGTTCAGCGCGGGAAAGGGATTGCCCCCGGGATACCCCTGATAGGGATCGACGAAGCCACCGGCCGGTGTCGGGATGGTCAGCTGCGCCCCCCAGGGTGGATTGTTCGAGAACCGCGTATTGAAGAACAGATGCGGGGTGTCGAGGAACATGCCCCACGCCGCCCGCACGCTGGTGGAATCATCCGGCTGCCAGACCGCCCCCAGGCGCGGCGTGAAGTTCCAGAGCTGCTGCTTCCACGCACCGTTGCCCGGATAGCCGGGGTCGCCCGGGAAGTAGAGTCCAGCCGGCGCCTGTGGATAGACGGTACTCTTGACGCCCTGCGTGAAGCGGGTCAGGTCGAAGTTGCTGGCCCAGCCAAACGTGGCCTGCAGCGGGTTGGCCGGTTCCCAGCGGACTCCGGCGTTGAGCGTCAGGTTGGGCCGCACGCGCCACTCATCCTGCAGATACACACCCACGTAGTCGTGGTTCTGGTAGTCGAACACCGGGTTGCCCTGCAGGAAGCTGAAGACGCGACCCGCCATGAAGTCGGCCAGGGGCAGTCCTGTCAGCTGTCCGTTGAACGTGAAGGCGCCATTGGTCGGCCGGTTGTTGGACGTCTCGATGGTGGTGTAAATCCAGTTCACGCCCACGGTCACCTGATGATTGCCCTTTAGCCAGTCGATGTCGTCGGCGACCTGAATCGCCTTCGAGTTGAAGTAGCCGGGGTTGGTGCCGCCACTGCCGAACGAGAACCCGTTGCCGGTCACGCTGATGCCGACGTACCCGGGAATCAGGCTCGAGATACGCGATCCGAGTTCCGAGGCGGTGAAGTATTCGGGAAGCGAGCGGTCGTTGAAGGTGCGGATGTAGGTGGTGCGCAGCGAGTTGAAGAGTGACGAGGTCGCGGCGTAGGTGTGCCCCAGCACGGCCGAATGCACGGCGTTGGTCTGTCCCGTACGGCTCAGCGTCAGCACATTCTTGCCGTCGTAGGTCGCCGGGTTGTCATAGCGCGCGTAGAGGTAGCGGAACTGCAGCGACTGCTTGTTGCTGAGCGTGTAATCAATCTTGCCGACGCCCTGGTGATCGGTGCTGTTGTTGGGAATGCCGAACTGGACACGGCCGCACGGATCATCGGCCACCGGGATGTACTTGAGCATGTTGGCGGCCACGGGATCGATAGCACCGGCCGGCAGGCGGTTGTCGACAAACGGGGCGCGCAGCGCAATCTGGCGACCGCCATTGCACTCGGGCCCCGCAAAGGCGGTGAAGTCGCCGGTACGCATCGCAGCCGTCGGCACGAAGCGGATGGCGACCGGGGGGTTCGAGTTTTCATCCGTCCCCTGATAGCCTCCGAAGAAGAACAGCTTGTTCTTCATGATCGGACCGCCCAGAACGCCGCCATACTGATTGCGCTCGAGGCTGTCGCGGGTGGTGGCGAGCGCATTCCGCGCATTGAAGCGGTAGTTGCGCACAAAGCCGAACACCGTTCCGTTCACGGAGTTGGTGCCCGACTTGGTCACGACGTTGACGGCCGAGGCGGCGTGGTGGCCATACCTCGCTGGCAGTGCGCTGGTCTCCACCTTGAATTCCTGCAGCGCATCGGGAAACGGCGTCGGCAGATTGAGATTGTTGAACGGGTCGTTGTGGGTCGCGCCGTCCATGATGTAGGTCATGCCGTTGGCCTGCCCGCCCGCCACCGAGATGGTGACGGTCGGATAGTTCTTGTTGGTGTTGAGGTCCGCCGCAGGCGCGCTGGTCGCCAGTCCCGACAGGAAGATGAGCTCGGTGGCCTGACGCCCGTTCAGGGGCATTTCAATGACGCGCTGGTTGTCGATGACCTGGCCCACGCCGGTCGATCGGGTCTCGATGAGCGGCGCCCCCGCCGACACCATCACCGTCTCGGTCAGCTGCCCGACGTTCAGCTGCACATCGATCGTGGGATTCGTCTGCACCTGCAGGACGATGCCGTCCTGGACGTAGGTGGAGAACCCCTGGAGCGTGAAGCTCAGCGTGTAAGGGCCGACCGGCAGGTTCGGCAGCACATAGGCGCCGTTCTCGTTGGTGAATACGGTGCGGAGCGCGCCGGTCGATGTCTGCGTGGCCGTGACCTCGACGCCTGGCAGGACGAGTCCCGACCCATCACGCACGGTGCCTGAAATCTGCGCCACCGTCACGGACTGCGCAGCGGCGCCGGTTACCAGTGCCCACATCAGGCACGCCACAAAGCCTTGCTTCATCCACATGGGTTCCCACCCTCCCCGGATTCGCCCTGGGGCGATCACATGCTGATTGCTTCCGGAATTCAGAAGCAGGAGGAGCGTAGCGGCTTCCGGGCACCACAGGCAGGACGTAACAGTGCCGCCACTGTTACACGCACCGTGGCCGGCGGCCGGCCAACGATAATCGGGGCGCACCCGAGAGCAGGTTCCCCATGAGCGCACGAGAGATCACCCCGGATGAAGCGGCCGCCGTCGCCGACCACCTCCACCGCGCCCGCCGGGCGATGGCAGACGCCGACGCCTTCACACAGGACCAGGTCGACCGGCTGTGCCGGGCCGTGGCCTGGGCGGCCGGCAATCTCGAGAGCGCCACGCGGCTGGCGCAGATGAGCGTCGCCGAGTCGGGCATGGGGAGCCCCGAGCCCAGCCGCCGGGGCAAGGTGCTGGGCATCCTCCGTGATGCCCTTCGCCAGAAGAGCATCGGCGTGATCGAGGAGCAGCCCGCCCTGGGCCTCGTCAAGTTTGCCAAGCCGGCCGGCGTCATCGCGGCGCTCGTCCCGGTCACCAGTCCCTACGTGACGCCGATTGGCATTGCCATCTACGCGGTGAAGTGCCGCGATGCGGTCATCTTCTCGCCGCATCCTGCCAGCCGGCGCACGACGCTCGAGACGGTGCGCCTGATGCGCGCCGCGCTCCGCGCGTGCGGGGCTCCCGAAGACCTGCTCCAGTGCGTCGAGCGCCCCAGCATTCCGCTGGCCCGCCACCTGATGGCCTCGGCCGACCTCACCATCGCGACCGGCGGTCCGGCCATGGTGCGCGCCGCCTACGGGTCGGGCAAACCGGCCTACGGTGTGGGCGCCGGCAACGCGACCATGGTCATCGACGAGACGGCGGATGTCGCCGAGGCGGCGCGAAACTCGGCCATCAGCAAGACAAACGATCACGGGTCAGGCTGCTCGGCTGACGGCAACCTCCTGATTGACGACCGCATCTACGACGCGATGCTGCAGCAGCTGCAGGTCGAGGGCGGTTACCTGCTGTCGGCAGCCGAGAAGGCGGCCGTGCAGGCGATCTACTGGGATGCCGAGGGGCATCGCACCGCCGACACCATCGCGCGGCCGGCAGCGGTCGTCGCCGCCCGCGCCGGCATCGCGCTGCCCGAGGGCAAGACGTTCCTCCTGGCCGAGCAGGACGCCATCGGCCGGGCGCATCCCTACTCGACCGAGAAGCTCGGCGTGGTCATGGCGGTCTTCCGCTACCACGGCTTCGACGATGCACTCGACAAGGTGCGGCAGATCTTCGACACCGGCGGACGCGGGCATTCGTGCGGCATCTACTCCTTCAATGACGATCACGTGCACCGCCTCGCGATGGTGGCTCCGGTGAGCCGCATCATGGTGCGCCAGATCCAGTCGCGCGCCAATGCCGGCACGTTCACCAACGGCATGCCCATGACCTCGAGCATGGGCTGCGGCGTCTGGGGCGGCAACATCACCAACGAGAACATCGCCCTCAAGCACTACATGAACGTCACGTGGGTCAGTCGCCCGATTGCCGAGGACAAGCCCTCGGAGGCCGACCTGTTTGGCGAGTTCTTCAACGCCCCCATTCCGCAGTGATGGAGCCCTGCCGCCATGCATCCTGAGTCATCCGCGGTTCCTGCCCCAGCCCCGCCGGCCCCAGGCACCCGTATCGCCGCCTACCTGCTGACCGAGTACCTCGAGCGGCTGGGCGTCGAGGTCGTGTTCGGGCTGTGCGGCCACACGGTCATTGCCCTGCTCGATGCCCTCGGCAAGAGCCGCATCCGGTTCATCTCGACCCGGCATGAACAGATTGCCGCGCACGCCGCCGACGGCTACGCTCGTGCCACCGGCAAACCGGGGGTGCTGCTCACCCACCTCGGGCCGGGGCTCACGAATGCCGCCACGGGCGTGGCCAACGCCGCGCTCGACTCCATTCCAATGGTGGTCATCGCGGGCGATGTCCAGTCGTACTTCTACGGACGGCATCCCCACCAGGAGTTCAACCTCCATCAGGACGCCGACCAGTATCAGGTGTACCGGCCGTTCTGCAAACGCGTGTATCGCGTTGACCATCCGCACGACCTGCCGCGGACCATCGAGCGGGCCTTTCACCTGGCACAGACCGGGCGCCCGGGGCCCGTGCTGGTCGACGTGCCCATGGACATCTTCTCGGCCGACCTGCCCGTGGACGCGTTTGCCAAGCACCCGCCGGAGATGGTGCGCACCGGCCTGGATCCCGCCACGGCCACACGCATCGTGCAGGCGCTCGCCACGGCATCACGGCCCGTGCTCTACGCCGGAGGCGGCGTCCTGTCGGGCCGGGCCACACCGGCATTGGCCGCGCTGGCCGAAGCGCTCGAGCTTCCTGTCGCCCACACCCTCATGGGCAAAGGCTGCCTGCCCCACCAGCACCCGCTGCTGCTCGGGCAGACGGGATTCTGGGGCACCCCGATCGCCAACGAGATGTGCCGCACGGCCGATGTGATTCTGGCCATTGGCACGCGCCTCGCCGAGGCCAACTCGAGCTCGTGGGATCCGCGGTTCACCTTCGATATCCCGCCGACCCAGCTCATTCACATCGACGCCGACCCGGCGGAGATCGGCCGCAACTACCAGACGGCCCTCGGTGTCGTCGCCGATGCCCGACTGTCACTCGAGGCGCTCGTCGACGCCGCCCGGGCCATGGCTCCGGTCCGCCGTGACGGACTTCGCGCGCGCATCGCCGACGGCCGGACGGCGTTCGCCTCCGCCTGGGCGGATCAGTGGACGTCGGATCAGTTCCCGATGCGCCCCGAGCGCATTCTTGCCGAACTGCGGAAGGCCGCCGCACCTGATGCCTTCATCGTGACCGATGTGGGCTGGAACAAGAACGGCGTCGGCCAGCAGTTCCCCTTCGACGTGCCCGGTGCGTTCATCACCCCGAGTGGCCTGGCGACGATGGGCTTCGGCCCGGCGGCGGTGCTCGGTGTGAAGACCGGCGCCCCGCACCGTCAGGCCATCGCCCTCATCGGCGACGGCGGGTTCAGTGCGAATCCATCGGTGATTGCCACGGCCATGGAAGCCGGCCTCCCCGTCGTGTGGGTGGTCATGGACAATGCCGCCTTCGGCACAATCGCCGGCCTCGAACAGATGCACTACGGCACCAGCTTCGGCTGCCTGTTCGAATGCGACGGACAGCCCTATCGCGTCGACTACGCCGCCATGGCGCGCAGTTTCGGGGCCGTGGGCATCATGGTCGAGTCTGCGGCGCAGCTGGGCCCGGCCCTGCGCGACGCCCTCGACTGCGGGCGGCCCGCCCTGATTCAGGTGCCCATGGAAAACGCGCCGACCCCGACCCCGGGACACTGGGACATCAACGCGGTCTACCGCAACGGCCGGTAGATTCCGTAGAATCGACGGGCCCATGCCCGCTGTCACACCCGTTCCCGTGGTGCCTGCCGCCGACGACCGGCAGGCCGTGCAGCAGCAGCTGGCGCGCGTGCTCGCCAGCCGCACCTTCCACCCCGCCGAGCGACTGAAGCGCTTCCTCGCCTTCATCGTCTCGGAGGCGCTTGACGGCCGGGCCGACACGCTCAAGGAATACGTCATCGCCGTCCAGGTGTTCGGGAAGGAAGACGCCTTCGACCCGAGGACGGATCCGCTCGTGCGCGTGCAGGCGCGCCGTCTGCGGGCCCGGCTCGAACGCTACTATCAGGAGGAAGGCGCAGGCGATGCCCTCCTCATCGCCCTGCCCAAGGGAGGCTACGGTCCCATCATCCGTCCGCGTCCCCTCCCTCGCGCGGACGCCCGATTCTCATCCCCGTCTCTGGCAGCCACCAACGGCGTGGCCGTGCTGGACATCGACGACCAGACGAGCGGGGGTGAACTTGGCGGCTTCTGCCGTGGCCTGCATGACGAAGTGGTGCATGCCCTGGCCCGCACCGGCAACCTGCGGGTCATCGTCGGTGGGCCAGCCGGGGGCACCGACATCAGGCAGGTGGCTGAGCAGCTCGATGTGTCGACCGTGATTGCCGGAAGCGCGCGCCTCGACGGCGGCCACGTTCGGGCCATCGTGCACGTGTTCGATGGCCGCAGCGGCCGGTGTGTCTGGTCCGAGGCACGCACGGTCGACAGAGACCTGGCGCCGGGGATGCAGCAGGACCTGGCGTCCCAGCTGGGCAGCCAGCTGCAGGGCACTGACGGTCCGACGGGCACACGCCGACTGGTGCGTCCCACGGAGAACCTCACGGCGCAGAGCCTCTATCTGCAGGGGCGCTACCACCTGAACCAGCGGACCGAGGAAGGCCTCCAGCGGGCCATCGACTATTTCGAGCGGGCGATTCTCGAAGACCCGCAGTTTGCGCAGGCGCACAGCGGACTCTCCGACGCCTATGGCCTGAGTGGTCACTATGCCGTCTGCCGTCCCTCGGACGTCTGGACCCGCGCCGCATCGAGCGCCACGACGGCGGTCATGCTCGACGGCGACTCCGCCGAGGCCCACACCTCGCTCGCCCACGTGAAAGCCACGCAGGACTGGGATTGGCTGGGGGCCCAGCACGAGTATCTCCAGGCGCTGGCTCTTGACCCGCGATACGCCACCGCCCATCACTGGTACGCCATGTCGTGCCTGGTGCCGCTCGAAGACCTGAACGGGGCCGCCATCCAGATGGCACAGGCAGCGGCCCTCGACCCAATCTCGTCCATCATCGCCCGCGACCTGGCGATGGTGCGCTATTACCAGCGCGACTTTGACGCCGCCCTCGAGCAGTGCGACTACACCATCGAGCTGAATCCCCACTTCTCGCCCGCCTACTGGCTGCTCGGGTTCATCCAGGAGCAGCGGGGCGAGCTCGACGAGTCCATCGCAGCGTTCCAGCGCGCCGTGACGCTGCTGCCCTCCAGTCCGCGGATGCACAGCGGCCTGGCCCGCGCTCTCGCGCTCGCAGGCCGCACCGACGAGGCCCGGGGCCTGCTGCACGACCTGGAACGCATGGCCGCGCGCCGGTATGTATCGCCCTTCGAATTCGCCGTGGTCACGCTGGCGCTGGGACAGTCTGATACCGCGATGACCTGGCTCGAGCTCGCCGCAGAAGCGCGGGCATTTGAAATGACCTCGCTGGTCGTTGACCCGCGCCTGATGACGCTGCGACAGGACCCGCGGTTCCAGGCGCTGGCGCGTCGGGTGACCGCTCAGGCCGGAAACCGCCCGAGCGCCACGAGCAGGTCGAGCCGGGCCTGACGCACGCGGTCTTCCGCCACCGCCACGGCACTGTCGAGATCGCGCGCCGCGCGCTGCGCCTCGATCACTTCGATGTTGGTCGAGGCGCCGGCCTCGAACGCCACCACGGTAATCTGCAGCACCTCGCGCGCGTGCTGTGCGGCGACACGTGCCCGCTCGAGCGCCCGTTCCTGAAACGCGATCGCCGCCTGGGCGGTCCGCACTTCGGCCTGGGCACGCACCTCGACCTGCTGCAGCGACAGCTCGCTCTGCTTGACATCCGCCTCGCGCTGCACGCGCCGCGCACGACGGAGGCCTGCGTCGTAGAGCGGCTGCGTGACGGCAAGGGTGAACCGCCAGGTGCCCGAGGGTTGGAAGAGCCCCGCTGGCGCGATGTACTGCGGGTCGAACGAGAGGGAGGCCGTCGGCCACCAGTCGCGGGACGAATCGCGGACAATGCGTGCGGAGAGATCGCGCTGCGCAGCCCCGAGCAGGTAGTCGGGCCGGGTGCGGATGGCTACCGCCACCTCGACGTCGCGCGGCAGTTCGAAGGCGGGTTCGCCGGAGGTATCCATAGGCCCCGGCGCATTCATCGCCACGCCCAGTGCCTCCTGCGCCCGCCGTACGGCCAGCTGCGCCAGCTCGAGCGTCGTTTCGTCAAGGGCCACGACCTGCGCGGCGCGCAACGCATTGAGACGGCTGCCGGCCCCGGCCGCCAGCCGCTTCTCGGTGAACTCCCGCTGCGCCCGCGACGTCTCGAGGGCACGCTCCTGGACCTCGACCTGTCGCTTCAGCCCCAGCACCGTCAGGTAGGCACTGGCCACCGTGACGGCGACCTGCCGGCGTGCCTCGTCGGTGGCCAGCCCGGCAATCGCCACGCGGTCCATCTGCTGCACCCGTTCGGCCCAGCGCGTGGCCGCCAGCAGAGGATACGACACGTTCGGCGCAAACTGCCACTGGTTCTGCGGCTGCACGATCAGGCCGTCGAAGCCACGGTCACCATCGAGCGTGGTGTTCACGGCCTGCAGGCTCACCGTGGGCCGGGTGGCAGCACGGGCCTGCTGCAGCAGCGCGTCGGCCCGCAGCACGTTGGCCGCGGCGATCTGCACCGCCTGGCTGTCTCGCGTGGCTCGCGCCACCGCATCGGCGAAGGCTACCGGCTCGGGCGCCGGAAGCGCGACGCCCTGCGCCGCGGCCGACGCGGGAGTGACAAGCAGCGCCAGCACCACGACGGCTCCGGCGGCCGCCGCCCCAGGGCGGCCCTCGCCGTCATCGCCCGACGATGCCTCATCGATGCGTCCGGGTACCAGCGTGCGGATCACGACATACAGCACCGGAATGAAGATGACCGACAGGATGGTCGACAGCAGCATGCCGCCAGCCACCGCCGTGCCCACCGAGTTGCGCGCCGCTGCCCCGGCGCCGGTGGCCAGCGCCAGTGGCAGCACGCCGAGCACGAACGCGAGGGAGGTCATCAGAATCGGCCGCAGGCGCAGGCGCGCCGCCTCGGTGGCCGCCTCGGCAATGCCGATGCCGCGCCCGCGCAGCTGTTCGGCGAACTCGACAATCAGGATCGCATTCTTGGCTGCCAGCCCGACCAGCAGCACCAGCCCGATCTGGCAGAACACGTCGTTCGCCAGCCCCCTCGCAAACTGTGCCGAGAGCGCCCCGAGCACGGCCAGCGGCACACTCAGCAGGATGATGAGCGGCAGCACCCAGCTCTCATACTGGGCCGCGAGCAGCAGGTAGACCAAGACCACCGACAGCCCGAACAGCAGCCCGGCCTGCGACCCCGACTTGAGCTCTTCGAGCGACTGCCCCGCCCAGGCATAGTCGAACCCGGCCGGTAGCGCCTGCGCGGCCAGGTCCTGCATGGCCTGGATGGCCTGCCCCGAGCTCTGGCCGGGGGCGGGGTTACCCGTGATTTCCGCCGAGCGGAACAGGTTGAAGTGGCTGATGACCTGAGGCGCGGTGGTTTCGCGCAGACGCACCACGGTATCGAGCGGCACCATCTGCCCGCTCGCCGCACGCGCATAGAGTTGGCGCAGGTCATTCGGCGACGCGCGATAGCGCTGATCGGCCTGCGCGTAGACGCGATAGGCCCGGTTGTTGAAGTCGAAATCGTTCACATACGACGACCCGAGGAAAACCTGCAGGGCATCGGTCACCTCGCGCAGCGGTAGCCCGAGGCTGCGCGCCCGATCGCGATCGATCTCGACGATCAGCTGCGGGTCATCGGCACGGAAGCTGCTGAACAGGCCCTGCACGCGTCCGCTCTGATTGCCCGCCCCCATCAACCCTGCCGTTGCCTGCGCCAGCCCGCCGATGTCCGAGCTGTTGGTCTGGTCGAGCACCTCGAACTGGAAGCCGCCGAACGTCGACAGCCCCTGGATCGGCGGCGGCGGGAAGGCCACCACCACCGCGCCGGGAATCATGAAGAGCTGGCGCCCCACTCGGCCCAGCACCGCATCGAGGGTGTGTTCGGCTCCTTCACGATCGGCATAGTCCTTCAGCCGGACGAAGATGAGCCCGTTGTTGGGCGCCGCCCCCGAGAAGCTGAATCCCATGACGGCAAACGCCGAGGCGATGTCGCCCTCGCTGTAGAGGATGCGTTCGGCCCTGCGCGCAATCTCGCTGGTGTATTCGAGCGATGCCCCGGCCGGCGCCTGCACCACGCAGATGAAGTAACCTTCATCCTCGTTCGGCACAAATGCCGTCGGCACCGCCTGGAATACCGAGTAGGTCGCCCACAGCGTTCCCACGAACAGCAGCAGCACCGCATACCGGAACCGCAGGGCCGCCGACACCGCCCGCACGTATCCGCGCGTGCCGGCGTCGATGACGGCATTGATGCCGCGGAACACCAGTCCCGGTGTGTGCGGCTCACGGTTGAGCAGCAGCGCCGCCAGTGCCGGCGTCAGGGTCACTGCATTGAACACCGACAGCACCACCGCGAAGGCAATCGTCAGCGAGAACTGCTGGTACAGGCGACCGGTGACGCCGGGGAAGAAGGCGACCGGCACGAAGACCGCCACCAGCACCAGGCCGATCACGATGACGGCGCTGAACACTTCGCGCATCGCGTCGATGGCCGCGCGGTACGCCGACTTGCCGTACTCGGCCATGTGCCGCTCGATGTTCTCGATCACCACAATCGCATCGTCCACGACGATGCCCGTGGCCAGCACGACGCCGAAAAGGGTCAGGGTGTTGATCGAGAACCCGAACAGCTTCACGAATGCGAAGGTCCCGATGAGCGACACGGGGATCGTGATCGCCGGGATGACGGTACTCCGCCAGTTCTGCAGGAAGACGAACATCACGAGGATGACCAGCACGATCGCCTCGGCGAGCGTTTTGAGTACCTCGGTGATCGATTCGCGGACCACGCTGACGTTGTCGAAGGCCAGCTCCCACTCGAGGCCCGGCGGGAAGTTGGGCTCGATGCGCTCCATGGCGGCCAGCACACCGTCATAGACCTCGAGGGCATTGGCCGATGGCAGCAGCGAGATGCCCATGCCCGAGGCCTCGAGGCCGAGGAAGCGCAGCGTCGAGGAGTACTGCTCGGCTCCGAGCTCGACCCGCCCCACGTCGCGTACGCGTACCAGTGCCCCATCAGCCCCGGTCTGCACCACGACATTCTCGAATTCGCTGACCTCGGTCAGCCGTCCCACGGCGCGGACGCTCATGGTGTAGAGCTGCCCCTGGTTGGCTGGCTGGTCGCCCAGTGCGCCGGCGGCCACCTGCACGTTCTGTTCGCGCAGGGCGCCAAGCACATCGCCCGCGGTCAGGCGGCGTGCCGCCAGGCGGGACGGGTCGAGCCAGAGGCGCATCGCATACCGCCGCTCGCCGAAGATGATGACGTCGCCCACCCCGGGCACACGCTTGATCGCGTCGCGGACGTAGAGGTCGAGATAGTTGCTGATGAACTGGTTCGAGTACCGGTTGTCGCGACTGAAGACGCCGATGCCCCCCATGAAGCCTGCCGTCAGCTTGCTGACGCTGATGCCATTGGTGCGTACGTCCGTCGGCATCCGGCCCAGGACCGAGTTCACCCGGTTCTGCACGTCCACCGCGGCTAGGTCGGGATCACGCGACACGTCGAACGTCACCGTGATGGTCGACACGCCCGCGTTGGTCGACGAGGACGTGATATAGGTCATGCCCTCGACGCCGTTGATGGCCTGCTCGAGCGGCGTGGTCACCGCGCTCTCCACCGTCTGGGCATTCGCGCCGGTGTAGAAGGCCGTCACCGCGACGGCCGGAGGCGCCAGTTCCGGATAGCGGGCAATCGGCAGCGTGGGAATCGCCACGGCGCCGGCGAGCACGGTCAGCAGCGAGCAGACCGTCGACAGCACAGGCCGTCGGATGAAGCGATCGGTCACCATCGTCAGGCGCCCTGCTTTCCGGGTGCCGACGGGCCGGCGGGCGATGGAGGCGGCCCGGCGGGTGCCGGCATCACCGGCGCCCCCTCGCCAATCTTCTGAATGCCGCCAGTGATGAGGCGGTCACCCTCGGCGAGCCCCCCCTGCACCACGTAGTCGTTGCCGACCAGCGGGCCCAGGGTCAGCCCCTTCTGGCGCGCCACGAACCCCTGCCCCTCCGGCTGCATGACGAAGGCGAAGTACTGCCCGTTAATGCGCGACAGCGCCGTGAGCGGCACGGTCACCGCCGGCGCGGTCGACCAGATCACCTGCACGCGCACCAGCTGCTGCGCGCGGAACTGCCCGCGCCCGTCGCGCAGCGCGACCTTGGCGAGCACGGTCTGCGTCGGTTCCACGGTGGGCGACACATACGACACCGGATTGCTCGCCAGCACCGTCCCTCGGTCGTCGACGATGCGCGTGGGCAGCCCGACCTGGAGGGCCGACGCCTGCTGTACCGGCACGCTGACATACGCCTCGAGCGCCTCGTTGTCATCGATGACGGTGAGCGCAGTGGCACGCGTCACGCGGTCGCCGGTGCGGACCGGCACGTCGCCGATGACGCCAGCCGACGGCGCGAGCACCCGGTAGTAGCTGAGGTCGGTGCGCGTCTGCTGCATCTGCTCGTCAACCACCTTCAGGGCGGCGGCCGCGCCCCGGTCGAGGGTCTCGGCCTGCTGCAGCTCGCGCTGGCTGATCGCTCCCGCCGCGTAGAGCGTACGGGCGCGGGCCAGTTCCTGCCGGGCATGATCCACGTCGGTCTGGCGCAGGGCACGCGTGCTCTCGAGCGTGCGCAGCGCGGCCTGCGGCACCGCCGCGTCGATCTCGAACAGCAGCGCACCGCGTGCGACGCGGTCGCCCGACTGCACGGCAATCCGCGTCAGAAAGCCTTCGGCCTGGGGCTGGATGGTGACCGAGGTGCGTGACTTGAGCACGGCCACAAACTCGCTCGTCTGCTCGACCGGCCTGGCGGCCACGGTGATCGACTCGACAGGCATGAGGGGCCGGCCGCCCGGGGCCCCTCCCGGCGGTGCCCCGGCAGGCGCCTGGTCTCCACACGCCACCATGGCACTGCACAGCACGGACAACAGGCACACTCGTTCGGCAGACACGCGCATAGGCCTCTGACCTCCGCGGGCGGGTTCGAAGGATGCCGAACGCGCTCGCACGGGAACCCCTGATGATAGCGGCGCGTCGCCGGTGGCGTAAAGTAACGGCTATGTCTCGCTGCCGCAGGAACCTCCCGTCATGACGCGCCTCCCTGACGACCTGGTGGGTTATTCGCGCGGCATGTTCAGCAACTGGTGCTGGTATCGACCGCTGCAGCTGATGATCGACGCCGGCGAGGGCGTGCAGCTGGCGCTCGGCACGCATGTGTTTGCGGTGTCGGTGGTGGCGGTGACGCACGGCCACTCGGACCACGTGCTCGGCCTTCCGGGTCTCATCGCGGCCCGTCGGTTCAGCAAGGGGGCCACAGACAAGCCGCTGACCATCGTGTATCCCGAGGGTTCGCGCGGCGTGCTGGCGGTGCGGCAATGGCTCGAGACCGCGTTTGCCGGCGTCGTGTTTCCGGTGCAGTGGCATCCGGTGCAGAGTGGCGACCGCATGCCCCTCGGCGGCGGACGCTTCCTCGAGGCCATCGCTGCGGTGCACACCCCCGGCGAACCGGCGCTCGCCTATCGGGTCACGGAGCAGCGCCGGCGTCTGCGTCCGGAGTTCCGCAGCTGGTCGCGCGAGGCCATCGAGGCCGCAGCGCGGGCCGGCGACCGCGAGCGGATGACCGAACCGGTCACGCACGTGCGCTTCGCCCACTCGGGGGACGCCATGCCGCTCGACCCTGCATGGGTGGACGGCGCCGACGTGCTGGTGCACGACGCCACCTTCCTCGTCGAGGCCGACCGCCGTGAGCGGATTCACGCCACGACCGACGAGGCCCTGCAGGTGGCGGCCGCCGCCGGGGTATCGCGGCTGGTCCTGCAGCACCTGTCGGTCCGCTATCCGCGTCCGGCCTGCCTCGAGCCGCTGCGGGCGCAGGTGGCGGCACACCGGATCGGCCAGGCCTGGCTGCTGGACGACCACCGCCTCGTGCCGCTGACCGACGCGGCGGCCGTCGCGGTCGGATAGAATGTGGGCTGTATGTCTGCTCTCACGCGCGACGAGGTGCGCCGCATTGCCGACCTGGCGCATCTGGCGCTCTCCGAGGAGGAACTGGCCCGCTTCACCCCGCAGCTGAGCGCCATCCTCGAGATGGCCGCCACGCTGGCCCGCCTCGACACGTCCGGCATCGAACCCACCACGCAGGCCCTCGCCCTGCCCACGGAACGCGACGACAACGAGCGGCAACCACTGCCGCGGGCCTCAGCCCTTGCGGGCGCACCGGATGCCGCACTGGAAGCCGGACTGTTCAAGGTGCCGAGGGTCCTGTGAAGCCGATCCCGTCATCTCACCCGTCAGCCCGCCAGACTGCTGACGACATTCGCACGGGCCGTCGCTCGGCCGCACAAGTCTGCGAGGCCACACTGGCCGACATCGCCTCGGCGAATCCGCGCCTCAATGCCTTTGTCACGGTGACGGCCGACAGCGCCAGGGCCGCGGCGGCCCGCATCGACAGCGACCGCGCCCGGGGAGCCGGACTCGAACGGCCGCTGCTCGGCGTGCCCGTCGCCGTGAAGGACAACCTGTGCACCGCCGGCATCCGGACGACCGCGGCGTCGCGCATCCTCGCCGACTACGTGCCACCCTACTCGGCGACGGTCATCACTCGCCTCGAGGAGGCGGGCGCGGTGCTGGTCGGCAAGACCAACCTCGACGAGTTTTCGATGGGCTCGTCGACCGAACACTCGGCCCACGGCGCCGCGCGCAACCCGTGGGACGAGGCACGAACCCCCGGCGGCAGCAGCGGAGGGTCGGCCGCGGCGGTAGCTGGCGGCATGGTGCCGGTGGCCCTGGGATCAGACACCGGTGGGTCCATCAGGCAGCCGGCGGCGTTCAGCGGCCTGGTCGGCCTCAAGCCGACCTACGGCCGCGTCTCCCGCTACGGGCTCATCGCGTTCGCTTCGTCGCTCGATCAGGTGGGGCCCATGACGCGCACGTGCGCCGATGCCGCCCTGCTGCTCGAGGCCATCGCGGGCCACGACCCGCACGATGCCACGTCTGCACAGGTGCCGGTACCCCCACTGCGTGAAGCCCTCGGTCGAGGCGTGGCGGGCCTTCGCATCGGCGTGCCGCGCGCCCTGCTGGCCGAGGGCATTGATGCCGGCATCCTGCACGGCTTCGAGATGGCCCTGCAGCGATGGACGGAGGCTGGCGCGACGCTCGTCGACATCGCCCTGCCCCACACCGCCTACGCCGTGCCGGTGTATTACCTCATTGCCACCGCCGAGGCGTCCTCGAATCTGTCCCGCTACGACGGCGTCCGCTATGGCTATCGCGCACCGCTGACACGCGAGCAGGGCCTGCGCGATGCCTACGCACTCAGCCGCGCGCAGGGATTCGGCGACGAGGTCAAGCGCCGAATCATGCTGGGCACCTATGTGCTGAGCCACGGCTACTACGACGCGTATTACCTGAAGGCCCAGCAGGTGCGCACGCTGCTGCGGCGCGATTACGAGGCGGCGTTCGGGGTGTGCGATGCGGTGGCCATGCCCACGACTCCGTCGCCGGCGTATCGCCTGGGCGAGAAGACCGGGTCACCGCTGCAGATGTATCTGGAGGATATCTTCACCGTCAGCGCGAATCTGACGGGGCTGCCAGCTATCAGTGCCCCGGCAGGCCTGACGCCCGAGGGGCTGCCGGTGGGGGTACAGCTGACGGGACGGATGTTCGACGAGGCCACGCTGCTGGCCGCCGCTCAGGTGCTGGAAGACTGAGCGGCGAGCCGCAGGGGCTCAGCGGATATCGAAGACGGCCTTGAAGTCGGGCAGGTTCCACTCGACCAGGCGCGACCGCACTTCCTGCATCGCCACCCGCTCGGCTTTCGCCTTGCGCGCAGGCGCAGCGGCAGCGCCCGCCGCCGGCACGTCGCCGTGTGCCGGCTCGAGGCGCGACTTCGCACCGCGCCGCAACTGCTTGGCCCGGAGTGCCGCGACGTCCACGAACAGGAAGCGGCTTTCGATGCGCTGCGCTTCGGGCCGCACCTCGGGTTCCGGGGCCATCTCCGGTTTGGCGCTGGGCTCAGTCGGCGGGATGGGCTGATCGACGTCTGACATAGCCGCCGATCCTAACACGACCCCATGCCCTGGGGAAAGGCGCCGACGGGCCGGGACGCGTGCCCGGCACCGTCGGCTGACCGCAGGGATGGCTAGGACGCGACGGCGATGTCCACCGTCCGCGGCCGGGCTTCCTCACGGAACGGCAGGCGCACCGTCAGCACGCCGTGCTTGAACTCCGCCGCAATCCGCGACGCATCCACCGTCGCCGGCAGCGTGAACGACCGACTGAAGGTGCCATAGGCCCGCTCGATGCGGTGATACTGCTCCTTCTTCACTTCCTGATCGAACTTCCGCTCGCCGCTGAGGGTCAGCACGTTGTTCTCGACCGTCACCGACACATCCTCCTTGCGGAGGTCGGGCAGCTCGGCCTTCAGCACCAGCTCCTTCTGCTCGTTCTGGAACACGTCGACGGCCGGCACCCACTGACTGAGCGTCTGCTGGTCACGGGGCCCGATCTCGCCGAACAGCCGGTGCATCCGGTCCTGCAGAATCGCCAGATCGCGGAAGGGTTCAAAGCGGGTCAGCGTCATGAGTGGGTCTCCTTCGGAATGGCATGTCACGCACGCATTTCCAATTTACGACACGACTGAGCGTGTGTCAATAATGTTTTCTTAGTCTTTTACACTCACGTATTGACACCATAGGAAACGACAGGAGGTTCTCACATCACGGCGGTCACGCATTTACAATCGACGCGTGCAGCACTCCTCCTCTACGGTTCCCGATGCGGTAGTCACCCGAGAGGTGCAGCGGCTCTTCGAAGATCTGGCCCGCCAGCGCCCGGATCGCCGCCCCCTGGTCGCCGGGGAATGTGCGCCCCCCGTCGATATCCTCGAGTCGGCAGAGGCCCTGCAGGTCGTTGTCGACGTGCCCGGCGTCGCTCCCGAGGCCGTCCGCGTCGCGGTTGTGCAGGATGTGGTGATCGTCGTCGGCGAAAAGGACCGGGCCACCCCGTCGCGCACCCCGGTCAGCGCCCACCTCATCGAGCGTGATTTCGGGCGTTTCGTGCGCATCGTCCCGCTGCCCGTCGCCACGGACGCCTCGCGCGCCACCGCCACGCTGGTACGCGGCGAGCTGCGCATCAGGGTGCCCACCCTGCCCGATCGCCGCGGGCGCGTCTACTCGGTGCCCGTCGAGCGCGGCGAATGACCCGCCTGCTGTTCATCGGCGATGTCTTCGCCCGGCCCGGGCGCGACATGGTGCGGCGCGCGGTGCCCGCACTCGTGCGGTCGCGCCAGATCGATCTCGTCATTGCCAACGGCGAGAACGCCGCCGGGGGGGCCGGCCTGCAGCGCGACCAGGCCCTCGAGCTGTTCCGCGCCGGGGTGCAGGTCATCACCGGAGGCAACCACATCTGGGACAAGCGCGAGCTGCTGACCTTCATCGACCAGGAACCGCGCATCCTGCGCCCCGGCAACTATCCGGCCGGCACGCCCGGGGCCGGCTCGGTCGTCGTCACCACCGCCGCCGGGGTGCGCGTCGGTGTGGTCAACCTGATGGGCCGGATCTACCTGTCGACGCTCGACGACCCCTTTGCGGCGGCCGACCGCCTGCTCGCCGCCCTCGCCGACGAGGGCGCCCAGGTCACGCTGGTCGACTTCCATGCGGAAGTCACGTCCGAGAAGATCGCGCTGTGCTGGCACCTCGACGGACGCGCCTCCGCCGTGGTCGGCACGCACACGCATGTCCAGACCGCCGACGAGCGCGTGCTACCGGGTGGCACCGCGTGCATCACGGACGTCGGCATGACCGGCCCCCACAACGGCGTGATTGGCATGGCCCGCGAGGGCGTCATCGCCCGCTTCCGCACGGGACTGCCCGGGCGCTTTGCTCCGGCCGATGGCGACCTCCGGCTCCACGGCGTCGTGGTCGACGTGGACGAGGCCACGGGCCGCGCCACCGCCATCACCCGCGTGGCCCTGACCGAATCCGACGTCGCGGCCCTCAGCGGACCGCAGGGCACACCATGAGCCCGCTACCCTTCGACGACGACCCGCCTGCCGACGCGACACCGACGCCCAGGGCCGACCGTGCAACCAGGGCTCCGCGTCCCTCGCCCCCACCGCCAGCCGCGGGTGCGCCAGCCGCCGCGACAGCCCCCCAGCCGAGCCGCCGTAAGGTCCTGACCGTGGCCGCGCTGACCGCCGACCTGCGGGCCCGGCTCGAAACGGGATATCCCGACGTGTGGGTCGACGGCGAAATCTCGAACGGCCGGGTCTGGTCGTCCGGGCACTTCTACTTCCAGCTGAAGGATGCCACCGCCCAGATCCGGGGGGTGATGTTCCGCAACACCGTCAACCGGCTGCGGTTTGCCCCGCAGGACGGCATGCAGGTGCTGGTCCGCGGGTCGCTCAGCATCTACGAAGCCAAGGGGGAATACCAGCTCGTCGCGCAGCACATGGAACCGCGCGGCGCCGGTGCCCTGCAACTGGCGTTCGAACAGCTCAAGCAACGCCTGCAGGACGAAGGCCTCTTCGCGCACGAACGCAAGCGCCCGCTACCCGCGCTGCCGCGCCGCATTGGCATCGTCACCTCGCTGGACGGCGCCGCAATCCGCGACATCCTGACCGTGCTGCTGCGGCGAAATCCCCGGGCGCAGGTCCTGATCGCCCATTCCCGCGTCCAGGGCGAGGGGGCGGCCGCCGAGGTGGCCCAGGCCCTCGCGCGGCTCAATCGGGTCGACGATGTGGACGTCATCATCGTGGGACGGGGTGGCGGCTCGCTCGAAGACCTGTGGGCCTTCAATGAAGAGATTGTGGCCAGGGCGATCGCCGCCTCGCGCGTGCCCGTGATTTCGGCCGTCGGGCACGAAACCGACGTGAGCATCGCCGACTTTGTGGCCGACCTGCGCGCCGCGACGCCGTCGGCGGCGGCCGAGCTGGTGCTGCAGAAGTCCGACGAGTTTGCCGCGCAGATTCGCCGCTGGCGTGAACGCCTCTCGTCGGCCATGACCGCGCGCCTGGCCCGCGGCGCGCACCGGGTGCAGCGTGCCGCCACCCATCCGGCCCTGGCCGGACTGCCCCTGCGGCTGTCACTGCGCGCGCGCCGGCTCGACGACCTGCTGGCCACCGCAGACCGCCAGCTGCGCTCCGCCGTCGCCACCCGGAGGCGGCGGCTCGAACGGGCCGCGGGCCTCGTCGCCCATCACGACCCTCGTCATCGTCTGGGCCGCGGACAGGTGGCCCTCGCCGGACTGGATGCCCGCCTCCGTGCCGGCATCGCCACACGGCACCAGCACGCCCGGCGACAACTCGAACGAAGCGCGGCGCACCTGCATGCGCTGAGTCCGCTCGGGGTGCTGGGCCGCGGCTACGCCGTCTGCTGGGACGGCACACGCACCCGCGTCATCCGCGCCGTCGGCGATGTGCAGCCCGGCGAGGCCCTCCGCATCACCCTTGGCCACGGCGAGCTGACCGCCCGCGTGATCGACGCGGACAGTCCCCGCGACAGCTAGAATAGAGGGCACCGATGGACGCCAGCATCAACGACTTTGAAACCGCCCTCGCCGAACTCGAGTCGGTCGTGAAGCGGCTCGAGGACGGCGACCTGCCCCTCGAAACCTCGCTGGCCCTCTACGAGCGCGGCGTCGTGCTCTCGCGCTACTGCCACGATCGCCTGCAGGCCGCCGAACGGCGGATCGAAGTGCTGAACGAGCGCGGCGCCATCGACCCGGCTCCCGACACGCTCGGTCTGCCGGACGATGACGAGGGAGACTGAGGCCCGTGTCGCTCGACGGGTATCTCGACACGAGGCGTGAGGCGGTCGAGTCAGCGCTGGCCGGGGCGCTGGCACGGTCATCAGCACCGACAGTGATTGTCGAGGCGATGCGCTACTCGCTGCTGGGCGGCGGCAAACGGCTGCGGCCGCTGCTGGCCCTGGCGGCGTGCGAAGCCACGCTCGGCGCGTTTGGTGTCGAGCACTGGGCGCCGGCGATGCCGGCGGCCTGCGCGGTGGAGATGATCCACACCTACTCGCTGATTCACGACGACCTGCCGGCCATGGACGATGATGCGATGCGCCGGGGGCGGCCCACGTCGCACGTGGTGTTCGGTGACGGCATGGCGATTCTCGCGGGTGACGGCCTGCAGGCAGAAGCCTTCGCCACGCTGGCGCGCTCGGCCGACCACACGGCTGAGGGGCACGCCGTCCGCATCCTGCAGGCCCTGCGCGTCGTCGCAGAGGCGGCAGGTCCCACTGGCATGGTGGGAGGGCAGGCCATCGACCTGACGCACGATCCTGCGCATCGTGCGGGCCGGATGGCCGCCGCGCACGCCGACGCCCGGATGCTTGATGCCGACGGGCTGACAGACATGCACGCCAGAAAGACCGGAGCGCTCATCCGCGCGTCCGTCTCGGCAGGAGCCATTCTCGGAGGGGCCGATACGGCGACCCTCTCACGACTCGAGGCCTACGCCACCGCGATTGGCCTGGCGTTCCAGATCGTCGACGACATCCTCGATGTGGAAGGCGCCTCGGCCGACCTCGGCAAGACAGCCGGCAAGGATGCTGCTTCGGGCAAGCCCACCTATGTGGGCTTCTTCGGCATCGAGGGGGCGCGCCGTCGGGCCGCCGAGTGCCTGGCCCACGCAGAAGCGGCGCTCGAGGCTGCACCGGTCGACGGGCGATACCTGCGGCAGATGGCGGCGTGGGTGGTGGAGCGGCGCGCGTGAAGGTGCCGCGCATGCGCCTCGACGCCCTGCTCGTCCACCGGGGCCTGGTGGAGTCGCGCGAGAAGGCGCGGGCCCTGATTCTGGCAGGCCAGGTTGATGTGGACGGCCATGGCGCCCAGAAGGCCGGGACGATGATCGACGTGCACGCGGACGTGCGTGTGATTGGGCCCGAGCATCCGTGGGTCAGTCGCGGGGGGCTCAAGCTCGACCATGCCCTGACGGCGTTCGGCATCGACGTCTCCGGTGTGCTGGCACTCGACATCGGGGCCTCGACGGGCGGCTTCACCGACGTGCTGCTGCAGCGCGGCGCGCGTCACGTGATTGCCCTCGACGTCGGCCACAACCAGCTGCACTGGAAGATTCGCAGCGACCCGCGCGTCACGGTCATCGAGGGCTGCAACGCGCGGCACCTGACGCGTGCCGACCTGCCCGACATCGGCCCGGGCGTCGACTTCATTTCCATCGACGTGTCGTTCATCGGGCTCGCGCTGATCTTTCCGGTGCTGCCGCCGCTCATGGCACCGGGGGCCCGCATCGTGGCGCTCGTCAAGCCGCAGTTCGAGGCCGGACGGAAGGATGTCGGCAAGCACGGCATCGTCACCAACCCGGCCGTGCGCGAACGCGTGATCGACTCCGTCACGATTGCCGCGGCGGAGGCGGGCCTCGAGCGACTCGGCCTGGTGGACTCCCCCATCACCGGAGCCCAGGGGAACCGGGAATTCCTGATGCTGCTGGGAGCACGCACATGACGATTGGGGTGGTCACCAAGCCGGGGCTGGCCGATGCTGGCGACACTCTGCTCGCGCTCGAAGAGTGGCTGTCCCGGCGCCGCACGTCGGTGGTCTGGAGCGAGGCGGCCGCAGCGCAGCTGCCCCCGTCAGCGGGTCGCTGGGTGTCATCTCTCGACGACCTGCCGCGCACCGTCGATCTGGTGCTGGTGCTTGGCGGCGACGGCACGCTGCTCGGCATGGCCGGCCGCATTGCCGCCGCCAATGCAGACATTCCGCTGCTGGGCGTCAACTTCGGGTCGCTGGGCTTCCTCACAGAAATCACCCGCCCCGAACTGTTCACGTCGCTCGAGGCCGTAATCAGCGGATCGGCCACGCACGACCTGCGCATGCTGCTGCGGGCCCGCAGCCTGGGCACCGCGCTCTCGACGCACGTCGCCCTGAACGACATCGTCTTCAGCCGCCCCTCGGGCGCACGTCTGCTGGAACTCCGCGTGTGGGTCGGCGACCAGTTTGTCACCACCATCCGGGCCGATGGCCTCATCATCGCGAGCCCGACCGGGTCGACCGCCTACAGCCTGTCGGCCGGCGGCCCGATTGTGCACCCCGCCATGGATGCGCTGATTCTGACGCCGATTGCGCCGCACACCCTCAGCAACCGTCCCATTGTGATCCCCGCCGAGCGGGATGTGCGCGTGCAGATGACCGCGGCGGCGACTGGCGACGGCATGCTGGTCACCTTCGACGGCCAGACCACCCTCGAGGTGCCCGACAGCACGGACATCGTGGTGGGACGTGCGCCGCGCCCGATGCGGCTCATCCGCGCCTCGGCCCGCAGCTACTTCGACGTGCTGCGCGAAAAGCTCGGCTGGCACCAGCGCTGAGCCCGCAGGCTCAGCGCGGAGTGCGGGCCGCCTGCCGGCGCTGCCGGAAGTACTCGACCTGCCACCGCTGCACATTCCGGTTGTGTTCGGCCAGCGTGTCGGCGAACACGTGCGACCCGTCGTTGCGACTGACGAAATAGAGGTGCGTGGCCTCGGCCGGATGCACGGCCGCCTCGAGTGAGGCCAGTCCCGGGGCGGCGATGGGCCCGGGCGGGAGTCCGCCATAGCGGTAGGTGTTGTAGGGCGAGTCGACCTGCAGGTCGGCGCGCGTGAGATTCCCCGTGTAAGTGCCGCGCTGCACCAGCGCATAGATGACCGTCGGATCGGCCTGCATGCCCATGCCGAGCTTCCACCGGTTCCGATAGACGGCGGCCACCAGCGGCCGCTCGTCGGACCGGGCCGTTTCCTTCTCGACCAGCGAGGCCAGTGTCACGACCTGACGGGTGGTCAGGCCGGCGGCGCGCACGGCATCGAACAGCGGGCCCTCGTAGTGCCGGCGGAACAGCGTCACCATGCGCACGACCAGGTCGGCCGCCGAGGCACGGCGAGGCAGCGAATACGTGTCGGGGAAGAGATAGCCCTCGAGGTCGGCGGCGTTGGGGTCGAGGTCGCTGATGAGCGCCGAGGCGCGTGCGGCCTCGAGGAAGTCGTCGGCCGGGCCGAAGCCCTGGGCGGCGAAATGCTGCGCCATCTCCCGCAGCGTGAGTCCCTCGCGGAAGGTGATGGCGCGAGCATACACCTCGCCCCGGGTGAGCACGCCCACCACCTCGCGCGCGCTCATGGGTTCGGCAAACCGATAGTCGCCGGCCTTCAGCGCGCGGGCCTGCCCCGTGCGCCACAAGGCGAGGCGGAAGACAAGGGGATGCGACACGACGCCGGACTCAACCAGCTGCGCACCGATGGCGGCCGTGCCCGTGCCGGGTGCAATGTCGACAAACTGCTCTGTGCCGTCATAGCCCCGGAACGGCGCGGCCACCGCGCGCAGGGCCGCCGCCATGGCGCCCCCACCCGCCACCCCCAGCACGACCAGCACCCACAGCCAGCGACGCATCCGCCCTCCTCAGCGACGATGATCGAGAAAGTCCTGGAGAATGACGGCGGCCGCTTCGGCGTCGATCAGCGCCTTGCGTCGTTTCCAGTCACGCTCGCCGCGTGCAATCAGGCGCGCCTCGGCCTCGTGACTCGACAGCCGCTCATCCTGCAGCGTCACCGGAACCGGCACCGCACGGCGCAGCGCCTCGGCGAACGCCTCGGCCGGGGCGGTCAGGTGGGTCGGGCTGCCATCGAGCCGACGCGGCCAGCCCACAACCACCTGGCTCAATCCATCGTCGTCCCGATGCAGCTCGTCTACGAGTTTGGCCACGAGGACCACGGTTGCCGAGGCCGCAGCTGGCCGCGGCACCATTTTCCACGGGGAGGCCAGCGTGCCTGAAGCGTCGCTGAGCGCCAGCCCCAGACGGCGCTCGCCATAGTCGATTCCGAGAACCCGCACCGTGCCTGCCCGCCGCGCGCTGAAGAGGGTCAGGCCGGAGGCAGGCCTGCCAGGAGGTTGCGGAGGTAGACGGCCACGGCGGCCGCTGCCACGAAGAGCCCGAGTCCCCGCATCAGGGCGGCCCCGGGGCCGAAGGCCCGCTGCATCACCTGCTGCAACGGCTGCAGGGCGAGGAACACCAGGGCGTAGCTGGCGCCCATGCCCCCGGGAATGCCGACGCGGGGAATCAGCAGCGCGGGCAGCGCGGTCAGCACACAGGTGCTGCCGACGAAGGTCGCCAGCATCAGGCCATACAGTTCGCCGCGGGTCACCACGGTCGGCGCAGCAGGCGTGGAAGGTTCCATGGCGCGATCTTAGCAATTGCGTGGTTGCGGCGGCGGAGGTTTCCTCTAGAATGAAGACATCCCATGGTGACGCGCCGCGGTCGCTCCCTCGTGCTGGTGCTGTCGGTGCCAGTGGCCCTGTTCTTTGTGGTGGGCGGCTGGCTGGGGCGCAGCATGTCCGCCCAGGGCGCCACCACCTACGAGCACCTGCGCATCTTCGAGGACGTGGTGTCGCTCATCTCCCGCAGCTACGTCGAGAATGTCGACGCCGACCGGGTGATGCATGGCGCGATGCACGGGCTGGCAGACGGGCTCGACCCCGACTCGGCTTACCTGGACAAGGCCCAGGTGGCAGCGTTCCAGAAGAAGGCGCCCGCGCCGACGGGGGATACCGGCATCGAACTGACGCGGCAGTACTACCTCAGGGTCATCTCTGCCCAGGACGGCTCCCCGGCCGCACACGCCGGCCTGCAGCCGGGCGACTACATCCGGGCCATCGACGGACAGTCGACGCGCGACACATCGGTCTTCGAGGGCATGCGGCTGCTGCGCGGGGCCCCCGGCTCAACGGTGCGCCTCACCGTCCTGCGGGGTACCGCGGTCGATCCCCATGACGTCGTGCTGACGCGCGCGGCGCTCAAGGCTTCCACGGTGTCGGGGCGCATGGCGGCGCCCGGCGTGGGCCTCGTGCGCATCCCGGGGTTCGGCGCTGACACGGCGTCGCAGCTCACACGCGAAATCGCGGCGCTGAGGAAAACCGGCGCGACGCGCCTCATCATCGACCTGCGCGGCACGGCCACCGGCGACCTCGACGCCGGTCTTTCAGCAGCGCGCCTGTTTGTCCGCAGCGGTACGCTCATCTACCGTCAGGAACGCGATGCCGAAAAGGTGGCGGTCGCGGCCGCCGCGGGCGATGGCGCGATTGCCCTCCCGGTTGTGCTGATGACCGACAACGGAACGTCGGGGGCGGCCGAAGTCTTTGCCGCAGCCCTGCACGGCAACACGCGTGCCTCGCTGGTGGGCGATCGCACGCTCGGCCGCGCCGCCCGGCAGAAGCTCGTGCCGCTGCCTGACGGCAGCGGCCTGCTGCTGACCTACCAGCGGTACCTGATGCCCGGCGGGGCGGCCATCAGTGCCCGCGGCCTGACGCCTGACGTGGCCGTCGACCAGCCCACGGTCGAGTTCGGGGTGGCACCGCCGTCGGGCGATCCCATTCTCGAGAAAGCGCTCACGGCCGAGGCTCCACCGCCGCCTGCGGCACCCGGCGCGTGATATACTGCGACGTCGTTCGTGGTTCCTTCGGAACCTGCCTAGGCGCGTAGCTCAGTTGGTTAGAGCGCCTGCTTGACACGCAGGAGGTCGGCAGTTCGAGTCTGCCCGTGCCTACCAGTCCTTTCATCGTCCGTCCACCGGCCGTTCACCCATGAGTCAGGTCACCATCACCCTTCCCGACGGCTCACAGAAGCAGGTCGCGGCTGGCGCGCCCGTGCGCGCCGTGGCTGAGATGATTTCGCCCCGCCTGGCCGAGGCGGCATTTGTCGCCTGGGTGGGCGACCGCATGGTCGACCTCACCCATCCGCTCACGGAAGACGCTCCGGTGCGCTTCGTGACCAGCAAGAGCCCGGAGGCGCTAGAAGTCTACCGGCACTCGACGGCGCACCTGCTGGCCGCCGCCGTGACGGCGCTGTTTCCCGACGTCCAGTGCGGCATCGGTCCCCCGACCGACGAGGGCTTCTTCTACGACTTCGTGGTCAGCCGGCCGTTCGTGCCCGAGGACCTGGCGGCCATCGAAGCCAAGATGCGCGAGCTGGCCGACGCCGACTTCATCTACGAGCGGCAGGCCTGGCCGCGCGACGAGGCCATCGCGTTCTTCCGGCAGCGCGGCGAGCCGCTCAAGGTGCAGCTCATCGAGGAAAAGACGGCGGGCCAGTCGCACGTGTCGTGCTACACCATCCGCGATCGCGAGACGTTTCTCGACTTCTGCGTGGGCCCGCATGTGCCGTCGACCGGCCGGCTGAAGGCCTTCAAGCTGACGGCGACCTCGAATGCCTACTGGAAGGGCGACGCGAAGAACCAGCCGATGCAGCGCATCTACGGCACGGCGTTCTTCACGCAGAAGGAACTCGACGAGCACCTGGCCCGCATCGAGGAGGCCAAGCGGCGCGACCACCGCAAGCTCGGCAAGGAGCTCGGGCTGTTCACCTTCCACCCCTGGGCCCCCGGATCGACGTTCTGGCTGGCCAAGGGCGCCACGCTTTACAACACGCTCGCCGACTACATGCGCGATGTGCTGTTCCCCGCGGGCTACGTCGAGGTGAAGACCCCCATCGTGTTCAACAAGGCGCTGTGGGAGACCTCGGGGCACTGGACGCACTACCGCGAGAACATGTTTCTGGTCGAGTCGCGCGACGGCGAGGAGATGGGGCTGAAGGCGATGAACTGCCCCGGTCATATGCTGGTCTTCGGGGCCGAAAAGCGCAGCTACCGCGACCTGCCGCTCCGCTACCACGAGCAGACGCCGCTGCACCGCAACGAGGCCTCGGGCACGCTCTCGGGCCTGACCCGCGTCCGGCAGTTCTCGCAGGACGATGCGCACTGCTTTGTGGCTGAGGATCAGATTGCGTCGGAAGTCGAGGCGCTGCTCAAGCTGATTCAGCGGGTCTACGGCGACTTCGGCCTGCCCTACTCGGCCAAGCTGTCGACGCGGCCGGCCGAGTTCCTCGGCGACGTGGCCACCTGGAATCACGCAGAGGCCTCGCTGAAGGCGGCGCTCGAGCAGGCCGGCCAGGCCTACACGGTCAACGAGGGCGACGGCGCCTTCTACGGCCCCAAGATCGACTTTGATGTCACCGACGCGCTCGGCCGCAAGTGGCAGTGCGCCACCATCCAGCTCGACTATCAGCTGCCGCAGCGGTTCGACCTGACCTACGTCGGCGCCGACAATGCCGAGCACCGGCCGGTGGTGATTCACCGGGCGATCTTCGGGAGCTTCGAGCGGTTCATGGCGATTCTCATCGAGCACTTCGCCGGAGCGTTCCCGCTGTGGCTGGCGCCGGTGCAGGCAACGGTGCTGCCGATTGCCGACCGTCACCTCCCCTATGCGCGCGAGGTGCAGGCCACGCTGGCGGCCGCCGGCCTCAGGGCCACCGTGGATGATCGGCAGGAGAAGGTCAACCTCAAGATCCGCGAGGCCCAGCTGCAGAAGGTGCCCTACATGCTCGTCGTCGGCGACCGCGAGGCGGCCGAGGGGGCCGTGGCGGTGCGCAGCCGCGCGCAGGGAGACCTTGGGGCCCGGCCGGTGCCGCAGTTTGTGCACGAGGCCCTTGCCGAGGTCGACCGGAAGCAGGTATTCTAAGCGTCTTTGTCAATGGAGGACCACTATCGCCTTCGACCGTAACCGCCCGGGACGCCGGGACGACCGCCTCCGCATCAACGAGCGCATCCGTGTCCGTGAAATCCGCGTGATTGACGACACGGGCCAGCAGCTCGGCATCATGCCCCCGCCACAGGCCCTGGCCATTGCCAGGCAGAAGGGGCTCGATCTGGTGGAGATTTCGCCAACGGCCATGCCTCCGGTCTGCCGGATCATGGACTATGGGAAGTATCAGTACCAGGAGCAGAAACGATCGCGCGAGGCCAAGAAGCACCAGAAGGTGATCGAGGTCAAGGAGATCAAGTTCCGTCCGAAGGTGGACGAGCACGACTATCAGTTCAAGAAGAAGCACATCGAGCGCTTCCTGGCTGAAGGCGACAAGGTGAAGGCGACGGTGTTCTTCCGTGGGCGCGAGATGGCCCATCCGGAAATCGGGCACCGGATCCTGATGCGGCTGCTCGAGGAACTGGCCGACGTGGCCATGCCCGAGACCATGCCGCGGCAGGAAGGCAACCAGATGCACACCATCCTCTCCGCCAAGCGCGGGGCGGCACCGAAGAAGCCGGTGACGAGAACGGATGATGAGCCAGAACAGAGGGACGAAGAGGAATCATGAAGCTCAAGACTCATCGCGGAGCCGCCAAGCGGTTCAAGAAGACCGGCAGCGGCAAGATCACCCGCGCGTCGGCGTTCAAGCGCCACATCCTCACGAGCAAGGCCAGCAAGCGCAAGCGCCAGATGCGCGGCACCGAAGTGGTGTCGGACGCGGACGCGCCCAAGCTGCACCGGATGCTGCCCTACTAGGGCCTCCGGGTGGTCCTCGCGCCGCGAACGGTGCGAGACCGCACGCCGGCACGCTGCAGCCCGCAGTCTGGGGCATTTCTGCTGCAGCACCCGATGCCGGCCCGCTTCGCAGGGAGCGGAACCAAGTGCCGTGAGACACGGCCCCCCAGCCACTGCGAACAGGAGCAGACATGCCGCGCGTCAAGCGTGGAGTGGTTCGTCGTCAGAAGCGCAAGAAGCTCAGCAAGCTGACGAAGGGCTACTTCCAGAACAAGAGCAAGCTGTACAAGTTCATGCGGGAGGCCGCCGAGAAGGCGGGCGTCTACGCCTATGTCGGGCGCAAGCGCAAGAAGCGCGACTACCGCAGCCTCTGGGTGGTGCGCATCAACGCCGCCGTCCGCGAACATGGCCTCACTTACAGCGTCTTCATGAACGGTCTCAAGACGGCGGGCATCGAGCTCGACCGCAAGAGCCTGGCCGAACTGGCCGCCCGCGAACCGGCGTCGTTTGCCGCGCTGGTGCAGCAGGTCAAGGCCAAGGCCGCCTGAGACAACCGGCCCGTCCGCCGGTCCTTACAACCCTGTCAGGGCCTCGCGCTCCCCGCGCGAGGCCCTTTCTGTATCATCAAGCCCGATGCACATCGACCCTTCGATTGGCCCTGACCGCGCCCGTGCGGTCTTCGATGAGGAACTGCAGCCCGCCACGTCCGAGTCTGCGCTGCGCGACCTCCGCCACCGCTGGCTGGCACGCAGCGGCAGCTGGGTGGCCGCGTTCATGGACCGGCTGGCCGCCGCCCCCCCGCCCGAGAAGAAGCTGCTCGGACGCGGTGCCAACGAGCTGAAGCGGCACGTCGAGCAGGCCCTGGCCGACCGCGAGGCCGCACTGGCGGCGACAAAGCGTCCCGAGGGAGCCGTCGACATCACCCTGCCCGGCCGCCAGCCGGCGCTCGGCTTCCGGCATCCGCTCAGCCTCATCCGCGAGCAGGTCGGAGAAATCTTCAGCCGGCTCGGCTACCAGGTGCTCGAAGGCAGCGAGATCGAGGACGACTACCACAACTTCGAAGCGCTCAACATGCCGGCCGAGCATCCCGCGCGCGACATGCAGGACACGCTCTACCTGGCCACGCCGGTGCCCCCGCCCGATGTGCCTCCGCCCACGCGCGGACGCGCCCCGCGCATGCCCCAGCCGCTGACGCTGCTACGCACGCACACCTCGGCCATGCAGATCCGCCAGATGGAGCGGCACGATCCGCCCGTGCGCCTCGTGGCCATCGGCCCCGTCTACCGGCGGGACAACCTCGACCTCACGCACACGCCGATGTTCCACCAGGTGGAAGGCCTGGTCGTGGGGCGGGGCATCACGCTGGCCGACCTCAAGGGCACCCTCACCTCGATGGCGACGGCCCTGTTCGGCGAAGGACAGCAGGTGCGCTTCCGGCCGAGCTTCTTCCCCTACACCGAGCCGAGTGCCGAGGTCGACATCCGCTGCATCCGCTGCCAGGGTGGCGGCTGCCCGATGTGCAAACGCACCGGCTGGATCGAGATTCTGGGCAGCGGCATGGTGCACCCGGCCGTCTTCGAGGCCGTGGGCTACGACCCGGCCGAGATCACGGGCTTTGCCTTCGGCATGGGCATCGAGCGCGTGGCCCTGCTGAAGTGGGGTGTCGAGGACATCCGCCTCTTTTACGAGAACGACCTGCGTTTCCTGGAGCAATTCGGCCGATGAAAGTGCTGCTGTCGTGGATTCGGGAATTTGTCGATGTGACCGAGTCGGCCGAGGAAATCGGGCGGCGGCTCTCGCTGCGCGGGCTGGCGCTCGAAGGCCTCGAGCCACAGGGCGACGACTGGCTGCTCGACTTTGATGTCACGGCCAACCGTCCCGACTGCATGTCGATCGCGGGCATCGCACGCGAGATTGCGGTGGTGTTCCAGCAGCCGTTTCGCGATCCGCACGTGAGGCTCGCCGACGCCGTGCGCTCGCACACGGCAGCCCCGGGGGCCACACCGGCCCTGCCCATCCGCATCGACGCCACCGACCTCTGCCGTCGTTACGTGGGCGCTACCGCCGAGGTCACGATCGGCCCGTCGCCCCAGTGGATGGCCGATCGGCTCGCGGCGTGCGGGGTGCGCCCCATCAGCAACGTGGTCGACATCACCAACTACGTGCTGCTCGAACTGGGCCATCCCATGCACGCGTTCGATCACGACCGCCTGGCAGGTCCGGCGATCGTCGTGCGGTGTGCCGCCGACGGCGAGACGATGACCACGCTCGATGGCAAGTCGCGGGCCCTGCGTGGCGACATGCTGGTCATTGGCGACGCCAATCGGGCCTGTGCCATCGCCGGGGTCATGGGCGGGGCCGACTCGGAAGTGCATGCCGGCACGCGCCGCATCGTGCTCGAAGCGGCGTGGTTCAAGCCGCAGTCGGTGCGCGCGACCAGCAAGGCCCTCGGCCTCCGCAGCGAGGCCTCGATGCGATTTGAGCGCGGGGCCGATCTGACAGCGGCGACCGTGGCCATGGCCCGTGCCTGCGAATTGCTCGAGCAGACTGGCGCCGGGCACCTCACGGCGCCGTTCATCGACGCCTACCCTGTGCCCTACGCTCCGGCAGCCGTGCACCTGGCCCGTCCGCGCATCGAGGGGCTGCTCGGCATGGCCGTGCCCGGGGCCGAGGTCGAGCGCATCCTTGCGGGCCTGGGCTTCACCGCCACGCCCGCCGGCGACGGGTGGACAGTGACGGCGCCCGGATGGCGCGTCGACCAGCACCGCGACGTCGACCTCATCGAGGAAATCGGCCGGCACTTCGGCTTCGAACACCTGCCGAGCACGTTCCCCGGTGTGCAGCAGGCGCCGGCGCCGTCCGACCCGAGGATCGCCCGGGACCAGCGCGCACGCCGGCTCGCACTGGCGCGCGGATTTTCAGAGGCCATCAGCTTCGCCTTCATCGACGCCCGGCACGCGGTGCCCTTCCTGGCCGGCGCCGCGCCGGTGGCCCTGGCCAATCCGCTGTCGGAAACCTTCGCAGTGATGCGCCCCAGTCTGCTGCCCGGGCTGCTGGCGGCGGTGAGCCACAACCGCCGTCACGGGCGGCGCGACGTGCAGCTGTTCGAAGTGGGCACGCGGTTCTCGCCTGCGGGCGAGAGCCGGGCCATCGCCCTGGCCTGGACCGGCCTGGCCACGGCCGACCATTGGGCGGGCCAGCGACGCGACGTCGATTTCTTCGACCTCAAGGGCGTGGTCGAGCAGCTCGCCGACGCCTTCGATACGCCATTGACCTTCGACCTCCCCGACAGCGGCTCGCTCGCCAGTGCGGTGCTCGTCCCCGGACGCGCGGCCACGCTGCGGCTGGCGGGGTCTGCCGTCGGCCTGCTGGGGCAGGTGTCGCCCACCGTGTGCGATGGCCACGACATGCCCGGCCAGGAGGCCACGTTTGTCGCGGAACTCGACCTCGACGCACTCGCGCGCGAGAGCGGTGCCCTGCGCATGGCTAGGCCCCTGCCCCGCTTCCCGGCCGCCGTGCGCGACGTGGCGCTGCTCATCGACGAGCACTTGTCGGCGGCACAGGTTCGTGGCACTATCCTTGCCGACGCCCCGGAGACGCTCGTGAGCGTGGTCGAGTTCGATCGCTATCAGGGCAAAGGCATCCCCGAGGGCAAGATCAGTCTTGCGCTGCGGCTGACGTACCAGTCGCACGAGCGCACGCTGACCGACGCCGAGGTCGAAGCGGCCAACAACGACGTCATCGGCGTGCTGAGCACATCGCTGGGTGCCGTGCGCCGGTAGGTGCGCGTCCACCATTTTCCGAGAGAGAGAGACTCCCGCGTGAACACTCCGACCACCGCCCGACTGGAACCCATCGATCGGCTCGAAGACAAGATCAAGGCCCTCGTGGCCCACATCGGCCGGCTGCGGCAGGAGCAGGGCCGCCTGGCGGATGAGAACGCCCGACTACAGCAGGAGCTTGACGCCATTCGCGTGCAGCTGGCGGCCGGCACGTCGGCTGCCGCCGAGGCGGTGGCGCTGCGTGACGAGCGCGACCAGGTGCGCGGACGCGTGGCCGAGATGCTCGAGCAGCTCGACGCGCTGCCCCTCTAGGCCGGACGGCATGGCGTCGGGACTTTCGTCGGTGGTGACGGTCGAGATTCAGGGGCAGCAGTTCCCGATCCGCACCTCGCTGGACGCCGCCTATGTGCAGCGCCTCGCGGCGCACGTCGAGGAACAAATCCAGAAGGTGTCCCGGTCGGCCCCGACTGCCGACCTGCTCTCGATTGCCATCCTGGCGGCGCTGAACGTGACCGACGAGTTCTTCCGGGCCCGCGACGTCAGCGATGCGGCGCGCACGACGCTCGCCGAGCGCGCGGAGGCCCTCGAGCACCTGGTCGATGCGGCCCTGGCGCTCGACGCCGGCGCCGCCGACTGACCTGCGCGTCCGGCCGCGCTTGACCCGCCCTCCGCAAGGCACTAAGCTCGGAAGGTCCTGCGCTGCTCGTGATGGTTTTCCGGAGGCTTGTCTGAGCCAATGTTTCTTCCAAGCGAGTTGCGACAGCCGCGTGGTGCGCATGCCTCCGTCGAGAGGAAGCCTGAAGCGTGGCGTATACAGCAGCTCCACCTGCTACCGCAGGTTCAGCAATCCTCCCCACACGGCAGGGCGGGACACGCGTCGTGACCACCGGTGACATCGGCGAACGGGCGCTCATCTCCCGCCTGCTGGCTCGTCTGCCCCGTCCCTCACCCTCGCTGCTGATTGGCCCCGGCGACGATGCCGCCATTGTCCATCCCGGACGGGCGGCGCTTCAGGTACTGACGACCGATGCGCTCGTGGAACACGTGCACTTCTCGCGCGCGTGGGCCTCGCCGGAATCGATCGGGCACAAGGCGCTGGCCGTCAACCTGAGCGACCTGGCGGCGATGGGGGCCCTACCCCGCTGGGCGCTGCTCTCACTCGTGCTGCCCCCTGACACCCCGCTGTCCTTTCTCGATGGCCTCGTCGACGGCCTGGCGGCGCTTGGGTCACAGCACGGCGTGACGGTGGCCGGCGGCAACATCACGCGGAGTCCCGGGCCTGTCGTGATTGATGTCACGGCCGGCGGCGAAGTGGCGCAGCGCAAGTTCATCACACGGGCCGGTGCGCATCCCGGTGACGAACTCTGGCTCAGCGGATCGATCGGTGGCGCCCACGCGGCGCTGGCGATGCTATCGGCCGATGAAGCGCCCGGGCCTGCGCTCGCCGAGTGCCTTCATCGGCCCACGCCTCGCGTACGGCTCGGGGCAGCCATCGCCGCGCATCGCGCGGCGCGCGGGCTGATCGATCTCAGCGACGGGCTCGGGGCAGCCGTCACGCAATTGGCCGAGGCCTCCGGTTGCGGCGCGCGGATCGACGCCGATGCCATGCCCGTCATGGCCGAGGCTCGCGAGTGGTGGAACGCCAAGGGCGTCGATCCCGTGCAGGTGTCGCTCGCCGGCGGCGAAGACTACGAACTACTGCTGGCCGTCCCCGCCCACTGGGGTGGACGCCTGCGGCAGCTGCGGCGGCAGGTCACCGACCCGCCGCTCACCCGGATCGGGGCGCTCACCCGTGATCGTGCCCTGGTGCTGTCACGCCGGGGTCTCGACATGCCGCTACCCGGCGGCTTCGAGCACTTCCATCCCTGACGGCTGCCCCCCCGATGGCGTTGCATCCCCGGTCACTCGCGTGGCAGTTGCTGACGACGGCACTTGTGGCGGTGGCGCTCGTGTTTCTGTGGGAGTCGCCGGCACGCGGCCCGCGCGACGGTGCCCCCGAGGGCACTGAGGTCAACGGCGCGATTCTCGGGCCTGGCGAAAGCGCCCGCTTCACGGCCACTGCCTACTGCAAGGGCACCACGACCCGCGCCGGGACTTCCGTCGTCACCGGCACTGCTGCGGCCGATCCACGCGTGCTCCCCCTCGGATCGATAGTACGAATCGATGGCACCGATGCGCGTACCGACGGACTATGGGTCGTTCTCGACACAGGCCCCGGCGTCAAGGGCTATCGCGTCGACCTCTACATCTGGAGTTGCACCGACGCCCTCGAGTTCGGCCGACGCCCCGTGACCGTCACGGTGCTCCGGCGCGGATGGACGCCCGCGCAGAGCGTCCCATCGCCGTAGCTTCTGCCGGTTCGGTTGAGCGGTTCACCGCGGGCCAAAGGCTGATATCATCCCCCGCTATGCACGCACTCTACGTCGTCGTCCCGGTGCTGGGCATCCTGGCGATTGCATACCGCTACTACAGCGCCTTCATTGCCACGAAGATCTGGATGCTCGATGATGCGCGGGTCACGCCGGCGCACACGAATTACGATGGCGCCAATTTCTACCCGACGAGCCGCTGGGTGCTGTTCGGGCACCACTTCGCGGCCATCACCGGTGCCGGTCCGCTCGTCGGTCCAATGCTGGCCGCGCAGTTCGGGTATGCGCCCGGCCTCATCTGGCTCGTGGCCGGTGTGGTGCTGGCCGGTGCCGTGCACGACTCGATGATTCTGTGGGCCTCGACGCGCCGTGGCGGGCGTTCGCTGGCCGACATCGTGCGCGACGAGATCAGTCCGACCGCCGGGGTGGTCGCCTCGATCGCCATCCTCTTCATTCTGATCATCGCGATGGCGGGCCTTGGCATCAACGTCGTCAACGCGCTGGCTGACAGCCGCTGGGGCACCTTCACGATCGCCATGACGATTCCCCTGGGCATCTTCATGGGCTTCTGGATGTACGTGTGGCGCAAGGGCCGCATTGCCGAAGCGACAGTCATCGGTGTCATCGGCCTGCTGGCCGCGGTAGCCGGCGGCGAACCGCTAAACCACTCGACCGGCTGGTTCGCCAACCTCTTCAACCTCTCGCGCACCGAGATTGTGATTGCGCTGGCTGTCTATGGCTTCGCCGCGTCGGTGCTGCCGGTGTGGCTGCTGCTGTCGCCGCGCGGCTATCTCAGCTCGTTCACCAAGATCGGCACCATCTTCTTCCTGGCACTCGGGGTGATCTGGGTGAACCCTGAATTCAAGATGCCGGCGGTGACGCAGTACGTGAATGGCGGAGGCCCCATCATCCCAGGGCCGCTGTTTCCCTTCTGCTTCATCACCATCGCTTGCGGTGCCATCTCGGGCTTCCATGCGCTGATCAGCTCGGGCACCACGTCGAAGATGGTCGACAAGGAAATGGACATCCGTCCCATCGGCTACGGCGCCATGCTGATTGAGTGCCTCGTCGGCATCATGGCGCTGGTGGCGGCCAGCGCCATGGAGCCGGGCGATTACTTCGCGATCAACGTGCCGGCAGCGCAGTATGCCGACCTGGTGTTCGAGGGGGCCTCGCTGGCGCCGGTGCACCTGGCGGGTATTGAGGCGGCGGTCGGCGAGACGGTGATGGGCCGCACGGGCGGCGCCGTGTCGCTCGCCGTGGGCATGGCGCAGATTTTTTCGGCCATGCCCGGCATGCAGGGCTTGCTGGCCTACTGGTATCACTTCGCCATCATGTTCGAGGCGCTGTTCATCCTGACGACGATCGACTCGGGCACCCGCGTCGGCCGCTTCCTGCTGCAGGAGTTCCTCGGCAAGGCCTACAAGCCGTTCGCCAACAAGGAATGGGTCCCGGGCGCCATGATTTCCACGGCCCTGCTCGTGATGGGCTGGGCGTACTTCATCTACACCGGCAACATCAACACCATCTGGCCCATGTTCGGCGTGGCCAACCAGCTGCTGGGGGCCGTCGCGCTCGCCGTGGCCACGACCATCCTGATCAACGAGGGCAAGCTCAAGTACGCCTGGGTCACGATCCTGCCCCTTTCGTTCCTGTCGATCAACACGCTCTATGGCGGCTTCCTGAATGTGCGGGATAACTTCTGGCCGCTGGCCGTCGGCCCCGATCCGGCGACGCACGTGCAGGGCTACGTGCTCAGCATCTGCACGGCGGCGATGATGGTGTGCGCCGTGATCATCCTCGGCCAGGCCATGGCCAAGTGGGCCGAGAGCCTGGGCGCGCAGCGGGCGGCCGTGGCCACCGAGAAGCTGTAACGGCCAGGCCGGACCACGCGCACATGTCACGCCCGGCTCGCCGCCTGATCTGCCGCCTCGCCGTCGTCCTGCTGCTGTGCGGCGGCAGGGCGGCCACGGCCCAGCCCCTGCTGGCGCTGCCGCCGGCGAGTCCAGGACCACGCGCGGCCATCGGCGAAGACTACACGTTCGAGGTGGCCTTCGGCCTGTGGAACCCTGCCCCGGGCATCGTGATCAATTCCGAGTCGCTGGGCATTCCGGGGACCGACGTCGATCTGGTCAACGACCTGGGTGTGACCCAGAAGCGACTGACGCGCCTGAACGCCACGATGAAGGCGGGCCGCCACAAGTTCCGGTTCGAGCGTGGGCCGATTCAGTACGTCGCCAGCACGACAATCACGACGCCGTTTGTCTTCAACGGCCAGCGGTTTCCTGCCGGCACCGCCGTCGAGACCAGCGCCGCGTTCACGACTTATCGCTCCGGGTATGAGCTCGACATCATCCGGGGCCCGCGTGGCTACTTCGGCATCCTGACCGACGTGAAAATCACGGATGTCGACATCACGCTGTCGCGCAGCCTCGGGCCTGAGTTCACCTCGGCCATTGCCCCGATTCCGACGCTGGGCGGGGTGATGCGCCTCTATCCGCTGCCGTTTCTGGCCGTGGGGGGCGAAGCGTCGTATTTCCGGATTCCCGAGTCGATCAACGAGAACTATCGCGGCCGCTATCTCGACTACGACGTCTATGCGACCGTAAATGCCACCAACAACGTGGGCGCGACCCTCGGCTATCGCTCGATTGACGTGTTCTACCGGAACCGCCTCGACACGGGCACGCTCAATTTCTCCGGCTTCTACCTGAGCGGCGTGGTCCGCTTCTAAGTCCGCAGTCTCCGCGCCTGGACCGGTTCGGTTCAGGGGTCCGGGAATTCGACCCACACACCAAGACGCCGCAGGTCGGCCGACCCCTGGTCGACCAGCGCCGGCACAAACTGGCTCCCGGTCTCGAGTTGCACGTGCCAGCGCAGGCGCGCCCCGGCCCCGGCGTGCTCGGCACGCAGCGCGAGGTCGTGCGTCTGCCCTGGCTCGAGCGACACCTGCTCCGTATACGTACCGACCACGACTCGCACGCGCGTCGCCACCGGACCGGCCCGCAGGCGCATCACCGGAAGGCGGGGCATCGGCTCGAGAGTTTCAATCACCATGGCTGTGGTGTCGATGCCCTGCGTCCAGAACCCCGGCACTTCCACGAACGACCGGTCGTCGAGGAACCAGGCCTGCACGGTGCCATAGCGCGCCGCACGCACGGCGACGGCTCCAGGCACCGTGCCCTCGTCCACCGCCACAGGCTTCACACGCACCCGCGCCACCGTCTGTCGGGCCCCATCGTCGCCTGTGATGGTGAGGGCATTGACGCGCTGCGGCAGCGTGAGTGGCAACCCGTCGCCCTGCGACAACTGCGAGGCATCGAGCTGCATGAGCGGGGCATCGGAGCGGCCGATGGTGACCGTGAGTGTGCCGCTGGCGACCGTCCGGCTGGCGCTGACCAGGCGATACTCGCCTGCCGATACCCGCGCCGATGAGAACAGCGTGTCGCCGGGACGTGCGGTCTCACGCTCGCTGGTCGACAGGGTGAGCGCCGGCAGCAATGCGCCCGCACGGCGCAGCTGCGTGGGCCGATCGGATGTCCACACGCGCTGGTCGTCCCCGTGGGCCAGCAGTTCGAGGGTCTGGGAGGCCGCTGCCCCCGGTGTCCACACCACGCCGTGCCGCGACCACACCAGCGTCGACGCCAGCATCACGGCACACACCAGCGCGGTTCCCCCGGCCAGCCAGTGATGGCGGCTGCCATCGTGCATCCGCACGACCGGCAGCGCACAGGCGAGCAGCACCACCAGCCACATGGCGATGTCGGCGCCGGCCACGGCCGGCGCATCCCGATGCAGCGCCGGCAGGGCCAGCGTCAGGTTGACCAGGGGATTGAGCCAGTTGAGCAATACGTCACTGCCGTTGCGCGCGTTGTAGATCAGCGCCCCGCCTTCGACCACGACCCGCGGCAGGAGTCCGGTCAGGCTGACCAGCAGCATCGCCAGCGTGAACACCCGGCGTGCCGTGCCTCCAGCGGTCCACCACGCCGCCAGCGGCAGCGCCAGGGCCGGCAGCACGGCCACCAGAAACCGCGCCGGTGCACTGTACCCGCCCCACCACATGCGATAGGCCGCTACGGCCAGCAGGTAGGGCACGGTCAGCAGCACCACCTCCACGGCCAGCCTCGGTGACTGCCGGGCCAGCGAACCGACTCCGAGCACCGCCAGCAGCAGCACCGGCGCCGTTGGAAACAGCCCGAACTGCTGATCGAACAGCAACCCGGGAATCCCGGGCGCCCAGTGTGACAGGCTGCTCTGTGTGTAGCCGCCATAGGGTGCCGATGGCATCGGCGTGCCATAGATGATCTGGAAGAAGAGGAACCAGCCGGCTGCCGATACGAGGGGCACCGCGAGGAAGCACGCGCTCCGCGACCAGCGCCGGGGCTGTGTCCAGAGGCGCGCGAGCATCAGCAGACCGGCGACGCCGGCGGTCAGTGCGAATCGCGTGTGCAGCCACGGCAGCAGGGCCAGCGCCGCCCCGATCGCCACAAGTACGGCCGTCGACACTGTCTCGCCCCGATGCACCCGCACCAGCAGCCACAGCGCACCGACCAGCACCACGGCCCCGGCCGGATCGGGAAAGACGGTGAACCCGTGGAAGAACACTGGCACACTGCCCATCACTCCGAGGGTGGCCACCCACGCCGCACCCGCATCGGCCGTCAGGCGGAACAGCAGCTGCCACAGCAGGGCGGCCCCCAGGCTCGAGAGGACGATCATCAGCACGACCGTGCCCTCGTAGCCGGCCAGGGCGTAGGCGGGGGCGCTCAGCGCCGACACGCCGGGCGCATGGATCGAATAGATGCGTCCATCACGCCCACGGCGGAGGTAGTCGGGCTTCAGTTCGCCGCGAAAGTACGGCAGATACTCGCGGCGCTCGTGGTTGTCGTCGATGGCGAGGTCGCCGTCATTCAGCAGGCTCTGCGCGATGATCAGATAGTGCGGCTCGTCACCGGCAGGCAGTCGGTCGCGCACCTGCGTCCAGCTGACAGCGAGCGCCGACGCACACAGCACCCCGGCCATCAGGGCACCGCTGGCAGCAGCCGTGGGCCATCGCATCGCACGCAGCGCGGGCCACGCAAGGCCAGCCGACACCAGCAGCCAGACCAGGGCCAGCAGGGGTCCCTGCCATAGTGCAAAGGCCGGTGGAATCTCTCCGGGCAGCAGGGGCAGCCAGACGACGCTCGTCAGCAGCAGCGGCAGCCACTGCTCCGGTGTGGCGCGACTGGCCCGTGCCAGCAGCAGGGCGAGTGCCACCAGCACGCCGAGCCCCCACAGTGGCGGCAGCACCACGATGCGCACCGGGGGCAGCGCGCCGGTGAGGCCGTGCTGCGCCAGCGACACCCAGAGCGTGAGGGCCCCATACAGGGCCAGTGCCGTTCGCATCAGCCAGGCAGGCATCGTCTGCGCGATTCTACTGCGGCTTCCTGGCGATGCAGACGAGCGATGAACCAATCGGCATGTCGACCACCCGCAGCAGCGTGGCTTCCAGCATGAGTGCCGCCGTCAGTGCCGCGTTCACGGGCGCAGAGGGCACAGCTAGCTCCCATTCGTCACCCGCGGGCGTCGGCCGTGCGCCTCCGAGGCGATCGGCCAGGCGAGCGCCCAGCACGAGCGGAAAGATGGTCGCGTGGGTGAACGTCACCCGCTCGGGCACCAGACCACCAGCAGCCATGAGCGCCCGAAGGCGCGCGGGCGTATAGCGGCGCGTCTCGCACGCCAGGCGCGAGTGGGCCCCGTGCAGGATGTCGAGAGCCGCGACGGTCAGCACCGCGGCCCCGCCCGGCTTCAGCACGCGTGCCACTTCCCTGATGCCCTGCTGCTCGACCTCGTCGGGCAGCGCCGAGAAGACATCGAACGATGCCACCATCTCGAAGGTCGCATCCCCGAACGGCAGGTCGGCGACGGACCCCTGCAGCACCCGTCCGGCGTCCTGCCGCGCGAACGTGAGGCCGCGCCACGTGATGTCACAGCCAATGGCTATGCCGTACGGGGCCAGCAGGGGCAGGTTGACGCCCGTGCCGCACCCGCAGTCGAGCACGCGCCCGTGCGGGCGCCCCTGCATCGCCTGCGCCAGCACCGGCCCCATGAAGGCGCGAAAGCCGCGGAACCAGAAATGGTCGCGTTCAGCGCGCCGGGTCAGTTCAAGGAGGCGGTCCATGGAACAGGGCTCAGCGGCCGTAGAGCCGGCGATAGTCGTCGGCCGTGCCGAGGATGCGCTTCACGTAGTTCTGCGTCTCGGGAAAGGGGATGTCGTCGATGAACTCATCCTGCGCGAGACCGGGCTTTTCCTTCCGCCACGCCGACACGCGGTGCGGGCCCGCGTTGTAGGCCGCCAGCGCGTAGTGCACACCGCCAAACTCACGGATGCTGTCTGCGAAGATCGCCGTCCCCAGCCGCACGTTGGTGTCGGGATCGGTGAGGCGCGCGGGTGTGAAGCGCGGCAGGCGAAGCCGGCGCGCAAACTGGCGACCCGTGCTGGGAAGAATCTGCATGAGCCCGACGGCCTTTGCCGACGAGGTGATGACCGGATCGAATGTCGACTCCTGCGCCATCAGGGCAGCGACCACGAACGGATCGAGTGCGTTGGCCCTGGCGTATTTCTGGATGAGCGGCCAGTAGGCCAGCGGGAAGATCACCTGCTGCATCGGGACGGGCAGCCCATCGCCACCGGCCGCCATCCAGTGCGGGTAGGCGCGCTTCATGGCGTTGATCCCGGCCCGGAGCCGCCCGGCACGGTGCTGCGCCAGGGCGATGGTGGCGGTGAGGGCGGGCGACTCGCCGGCTGTGCGCTGGACGAACGCGAGCTCGTTCAGGGCATCTTCGTCGAGCCCCACCGCCATCAGACGACGGGCCCGCTCGATGCCCGGCGGGGGCACCACGGCAGGCAGCGTGCGGGTGAACTGCGGACTAATGGCCTTGGCGGCGCCTGGCGAAAGGTGCGTGCGCGCCAGTCGGCCGTAGTAGCTGTTGGCGTAGTCGATGGCGGCGATGCGCAGCCGCTCGTCGGCGCGCGCGGCATCACCGAGGGCCTTCCAGGCGCGTCCGCTCCAATAGAGCCACGACGGGCGGGCATCCGCCCGGCGAAACCGGGCGATCCCCTGATCAAACAGGCGCGCCGCATCGTCGTAGCGGCGGGCGCGATAAGCCCACCAACCCGAGCGCCAGTAGGCGCGTTCCGCGTGGCGACTCGAGGGATAGCGCTCGACGATCAGCCGGAACACGCGGTCGGCCTCGGCATCCTCGTCGGCGACGATGAAGTGGGTGGCCAGATCGTTGAGGGCCTCTTCGGCTAGGGGGCTGCGGGGAAAGGCGTTGGCAAAGGCGACGGCCTCGCGACGGTACGTGTCGCGCGGACCGAGTGAGGCCAGGGCGGTGACGCGATAGAAGCCGACCTCGTCTGTGACATCTGCCCCATCGAACTGGCGCAGGGAATCGTAGCCGGCACGGTGGCGACGCAGGCGCACGTCGCACGCTGCGACCCGGACGTGTGCGCGGGCATCATCGGCAGCGGGCAGCCCGGCGGTACGGGCTCTCGTGTAGGACCTGCGCGCGGCCTCGAACCGGCGCGCCTGGAACAGGGCATCGGCGCGGCGAAGTTCGCGCGGGGCGAGGGCGGGCACAGACGACAGGGCTGACAATGCGGTCAGCTCGTCCTCGGCGGTGGCCGACTCGGCTGACAGTGGATAGTCGAAGTAGACGCGCCGATAGGCCTCGACGGCGCCGGGCGTGTCGCCCTGACGGCGACGCATGATGCCGAGGCGCAGCCATGCGACCTGCGGCGCCGCGAGGGGGCGGGCGACGAGCGCCTCGTATACGGCCACGGCGGCGGCCTCGTCTCCGCGCGCCTGATGCAGTTCGGCGAGCGCGAGGGCGGCGGCCTCGGGCAGGTGATGGTCGGCGGGGAGGGCGGCCAGCCGGGTGAACTCGCGCGCGGCCTCGTCGAGCGCGTCGGTCAGCCGGAGGGCGCGGGCGCGGTGATAGCGGACGTAATCGTCGACGGCCGTGCGCTGCAGCGCCGGCCGCGACAGCAGCTGCAGGGCAGCTCGGGCCTTCGTCGGGTCTTCGAGCAGGGTGACGGCACGCGACAGGTCGGCCAGGGGACCGGCGGGCGCGCCGGTGGCGCTGCCGTTGAGGTCCGGGGCGAACCAGAGGCTGGCGGCCTCGCGCGGCAGGTCGGGAAGGCGTGTCGGGGCCAGCCCCTCGTCCGGGGCCACGGGTGCCCCGTGGACGATAGTGCTGCGAGCCCCGCCGGTGAGGCTGAGGATGCCGAGCGCTGTGCTGAGGAGCAGCGCGGCGGCGGTGACGCGTCGGGGCATAGTGACCCGGCCATTATGGGGAGCCGGATCCGTGCAAGTCAATGCAAGGGTGCTACACTGGTCCCAGTGTTCGCGAGAGCGACCGCCGTGGGGGCGACCTGGCTTCGACGGGGGATCGGGATCGTGGAGCGCGTGCCGAGGATTCCATCTCCTCCTCGTTAAACTGCGGTGGAAACCAACGTAACTGCGGAAGCAGACTACGCTCTCGCTGCTTAATAACCAGTGAGCGGTGGCCCTGAAAGTGCCCGCGATTCAGGGATCACCGTCATCTAGTGGGCTGGTTCCCTGATGCCGCGCTGACGCCGGGGAATGAGATCTATCAGGGCTGGCGGCCGGGGCGCTTGGCTCCGTTCAGAACTGGTCGCGACATCAGAATGGGGACACGCACGTAGGGTTCTGCGACGACGGTTTCTCGGACGCGGGTTCAACTCCCGCCGCCTCCACCACTT
>CAZXTM010000009.1:0-119564 GCA_964643765.1 uncultured Bifidobacteriaceae bacterium
GCGGCCTTCTTCGCGGGTGCCTTCTTCTTTGGAGCGGTGCGGCTGGCGGGGCGGGCAGACTTGCTTCGAGCGGACGTGCCTGACTTGCGGGGTGCCGGTTTCTTGGCCATATCGGAGTCCTTTGGGCTACCTTGACACAGGGCACTAACTAACATAACGTCTTCAGGTTACGCGGGGCGCCGGCCCCCGCTCAAAATCGACCGGCAAATCTGCTAGTCAGGAGGACGCGCACCGCAATGGCAATTTCGCACGACGAGCACAACACGGCCAACGAGCCGAAGGGCGCTTACACCCCGACGGCTTCGGCCGCGGGGCGGCAAGCTCCCAAAACGACCCCTCTGTGGGTCAAGGACGATGAGTCCGTCTCCCCCGAGGAGTTCAGCCGCCTGCTCGACCTTTACGATAACAGCTTCCGAAACATCGCGGAAGGCGAGGTCGTCAAGGGCACCGTTCTCAAGGTCACCGAGAACGAGGTGGTCATCGACGTCGGGTACAAGTCAGAAGGCGTGATTCCGGTCGACGAGTTTCTTGACGAGACCGGCGCGGTGGTCGTGAGGCCCGGCGACGTTGTCGACGTGCTGCTCGAGCGCACCGAGGACCGGGATGGCCACATCGTGCTGTCGCGCGAAAAGGCCGAGAAGATGAAGATCTGGGACGAGGTCGAGCGCGCGTTCATCGAACGCAAGGTCGTCATCGGCCGGGTCGTCGAGCGGATCAAGGGCGGCCTGGCGGTCGACATCGGCGTCCGGGCGTTCCTGCCGGGCAGCCAGATCGACGTCCGTCCCGTCCGCAACCTCGACGCACTGAAGGGGCAGGAGCTCCGGATGCGCGTTATCAAGGTCAACAAGAAGCGCGGCAACATCGTCCTCTCGCGGAAGGTCCTGCTCGAGGAGGAGAACGCCGAGAAGAAGAAGACCACGCTCGAGACGCTGGCTGAGGGCAAGGTGCTGCGCGGCACGGTGAAGAACATCACCGACTACGGCGCATTCATCGACCTGGGCGGCATCGACGGCCTGCTGCACATCACCGACATGTCGTGGGGCCGCGTCGGCCACCCGTCCGAGGTGTTCAAGGTCAACGACGAGATCGACGTGGTGGTGCTCAAGTACGACGCCGCGACCGAGCGCGTCTCGCTGGGCCACAAGCAGCTCATCATCGATCCGTGGACCAGTGTCATGGACCGGTTCCCGGCCGGGGCCCGCGTCAGCGGCAAGGTCGTCAGCCTCACCGACTACGGCGCCTTCATCGAGCTCGAGCCCGGCGTCGAGGGCCTGATCCACGTCAGCGAGATGTCGTGGAGCAAGCGCGTCAAGCACCCCTCGAAGATCCTCAACGTGGGCGACACCGTCGAGGCCATGGTGCTCGGCGTCGACCCCACCGCCCGGCGGATCTCCCTCGGCCTCAAGCAGGTCGAGAGCAATCCCTGGAACGAGCTGACCGAGAAGTATCCCGTCGGCACGCGCATCACCGGCAAGGTCCGCAACCTGACCGAGTTCGGCGCGTTCGTGGAAGTCGAGGACGACATCGACGGCCTCATCCACATCTCCGACATGTCTTGGAGCAAGCGGGTCAAGCACCCGAGCGAAGTGCTCAAGAAGGGCGACACGGTCGAGGCGATGGTGCTCAGCATCGACGCCGAGAACCAGCGCCTCTCGCTCGGGCTCAAGCAGCTGGCCACCGACATCTGGGAAGACTTCTTCTCGCGCCACAAGGTGGGTGACACCATCGAGGGCAAGGTCGTGCGCATGACCAACTTCGGTGCGTTCGTCGAGCTCGACGAAGGGATCGAGGGGCTCATCCATGTCAGCGAGTTTGACGACACCCAGGGCGGCGAGAAGCTGTCGCTCGAGGTGGGGCAGACCACGCCCATGAAGATCATCAAGCTGAGCCCGTCCGAGCGGAAGATCGGCCTGAGCATCCGTGCGCTCAAGACCGACGAGTACCGCTCCGACTGGGACAGCTATGCCTCATCGCAGGGCGACGGCGGTGCCACGCTCGGCGAGCGACTGCGCCTCAAGTAAGACGGTTGCGCGGCCGACGCGCGGGGGCTCCGGCTCCCGCGCGTCGGCCGGCCTTCCCATTCCATGACCAAAGCGGAACTGGTCGAAGAAGTCTCCCGCCTCTCGGACCTCAGCAAGAAGGAAGCGGAGGTCGTCGTCGACACGGTGTTCCAGAGCATCATCGATGCCCTGCACCGCGGCGAGAAGATCGAGCTGCGCGGGTTCGGCAGCTTCCGCCTGCGCCAGCGCGATTCGCGCCGCGGACGCAATCCAAAGACCGGCGATACCGTCGACGTCCCCCCCAAGAGCGTTCCCTACTTCAAGCCAGGCAAGGAGCTGCGCGACCTCATCAACCGGGACCCCGACGGTCCGGTGGATGCAGACCACGCCCCCTTGCCCGAAGACGTGGCCTAGCCGGACGCGTCGCCCTACAGCCCTCCAGTACCCGGCACCGGGGCATGCGTGCTCGCCGCTGGCCGTCAGGCCGTCAGGACTGCCCACCCCTGAGCATAATCGGTGCTTATCAGGTCGGTAGTTCAGGTTTATAGTGGGGCGTATGCATTTCCCACCGGCCTTCCCCATGCTTCCTCAGTCCGAACGCGCGCAGGCCCTGCTGCCGCAGTGGCAGTCTCTGGCCGCCACGCTCGAGGCCTCGGGTGGGCTCGCAGAGGACACCTGTCTTGCCGGCCTGGAGGCGGTGGGTGCGGACGCGGCACCGTCGACCCTCGAACTGCTTGAAGCCGTCGCCGAGTGCAGTGGACCGCTGGCGGCCCTGATGGCGATGCGGGGGCCGGGGACGGGGCCGGCGATTGCGGCCCTCCCCGGGATGCGCCGTCACACGGACCCGGGAGAAGAACAGTGCCTGCGTCTGGCGGCCGTGGCTGGCGGCCTGGGCCGGCGGACCGTGGCCCTTGCCGTGGCCGAAGCCCGGGCCAGGGGTGACCGACCCTCGGGGCTTCCGGATGCGCCGCCGCACTGGCTGCTGGCCGACGCTGCGACGGACGTGGATGCGGCGCGCCTGCTGGTGCTGCATGTGACAGGGCCGGATGCTCCGGCAGCGCTGCTGGCCGCCGCGTCTGCGGCCGTGCGCGCCGCCGATGTCGCGCAGCGGCTCAATGAGGCCTCCGACGATCGGGACGGCAGCGCCACCATCGAGCGTCTTGCCCGCCAGGCCCGCGCGCTGCTGAGTGTGGTCGGTGGGGAAGACGCGCTGCGCCGCAGGGCTGCCGACGCGCTCCTCGCCTGAAGGCGCGTGACCGCGCTACGATCAGGGGCGATGCCCGCATCCGGGCCACAGCCCTCTGCTTCTACAACTGACGAGCGCCACCTGCGCACTCGAGCCCTGCCATCGGTCGCCGTGCTGGCGTCGGCCCTTGGTGGCGTGGCCGCCGTCGCGGCTGTGGCGTCGTTTGCCGAAACCACAGGGCTCGGCCTGGCCCTGCCGGCACAGGTGACCCTGCTGACGGCCATCCCGCTCCTGGCCATGATTGCGGTCCAGGCCTCGGCAGGCAGGCCGGGCTTACGACCACTGGGCGCGTTGTTCGCCGGCCTCGCCGTGGGGGCCACCTGGGTGGCCGTCTTCTCCATCGCCCGGCTGCTTGACCTGCCCTCGTCGCCGCTGCTCCTGTGGCCTCCGGTGTGCATTGGCCTCGCCGTCGCGCTGAGCTACGGCTTCGTGTGGCTGACGTCTGCATCCGTGGTTGGGGCCACCATCGCGGTGGCGAGCATTTCGTTTGTAGCGGCAGGCGCGCCATGGACGACGGTGTTTCAGCGCTGGGAGCCGACGCTGATGACGTCGGTCGCCTGGCTGGTGCTGGGCGCGCGGGTGGCGCCACTCGGGCCCGGATGGGTGCTGATGATTCGGCGCACGGCGCTGTCCATGCTGCTCGTGACCCTGCTGGTGCTGTCCGGGCTGGAAGGGATGAGCCTCCTGCCGTATGCGCCGTCCACCACGCTGGCGATGTATCAGGGGTTGACCGTCCTGACGCTGGGATACGCGGTCGGATGGCAGCGACGTCTGGGCGATGGGGTGGGCCTGAGCCTGGTGGCAGTGGCGGCGCTGACCTTCCTGCTCGGGCGCTATCTCGACTGGCGGTCGACGGTGGTGCCGGCGTGGGTGTTCTTCCTGGCGATGGCGCTCGTGGCCGGCTGGATGGTCTGGCGGGCCGGCCAGCGTGAGGGGAGGCAGCGGTGAGCCAGCTGCTCGTGGCGGCCCTGACGTTCCTCCTGTCTGTGGGAAGCCTCCTTGGCGTGGCGGCCTGGAACCGGGCCGAGAGCCACACGGTGGTGGTGACGGAACGGGAACTGCCCGTGGTGGTCACCCGGAGCTCGGCACGAGGGGCACCCGAGGCGGTCACCCTCCAGTTCCGGGTGCAGCAGCGCAGTGCACCCGATGAGGCGCGTTTGTGGCTGCCTGATGCCACGCTGCGGCAGCTCGGCTTCTCGCTGGGCGTGCCGGCCGGCGCCCCGGAGGCAGGGCAGTTCTACCTGCGCAGCCTGGCGCGTCAGTCATGGGTGGCGTTCGAGATGGACGGGGACGCGTTTGTGCCCATCGCCCGTCAGCTGAGCCTCGGTGGCGCCGCCGCCGTGCGCAGCGGGGCGTGGGATGGCCTGGCTCCGAGCCGGCTGGTGCCGGTCGATGCCGGGCGCAGTCGCGACCTGCTGCAGGCGCGCTGGCGTGATCGTCCGGTGCTCCTGCTGCCCGCCGTCATCGCCATGCGGTATGAACAGCACCCGACCAGGGGCCCCTCGGTGTGGGCACAGATGATGGGCCTCAGTCAGGCGACCCTGCAGGTGCCGCAGCGTGTGCGGCAGGCCATGGCACGTGCCGGCTGGCTGGGCTCCTCGGCAGGTGTACCTTCTGAAGGCACCGCCGATCAGGGCGTGCGACCGCCGCGGTACGACGTGGTGCTGGGAGTGGGGCGCCTCGGGGCGGTGTGGGTCGAGGATGTGCGTCCCCACCAGCCGAGGCCCTGAGCCGCCGGGTGCCGGCAGGCATGCCTGAAGCGCGGGCGTGTGCGGAACACGGGCGGCCCCGGAGCGCCCATGGACAGTGCCCCGGGGCACTGTCCATGGCGATGGTGCGGTGCTCAGCCGAGCAGGTTCTTGGCAATCGTCATCAGCTGCATGTTCGACGTGCCTTCGTAGATCTGTCCGATCTTCGCATCGCGGTAGAGCTTCTCGACCGGGTAGTCCTTCACAAAGCCGTAGCCGCCATAGAGGTTGATGGCCATCGACGTCACGCGCTCGGCCACCTCCGACGACACGATCTTGCACATCGCCGCTTCCTGCAGGAAGGGCAGGTTGGCGTCACGCAGCCGGGCGGCGTTGTAGACGAGCAGCCGCGCCGACTCGACATCGATGGCCATGCGCGCCAGCTGGAACTGCACGCCCTGGAAGTCGCCGATGGCCTTGCCGAACTGTTTCCGTTCCTTGACGTAGCCGATGGTGTGGTCGAGGGCCCCCTGCGCCAGGCCGACCATCTGCGCACCGATGCCGATGCGGCCCTCGTTGAGGGTTTCAATCGCCACCTTGTACCCCTTGCCGACCTCGCCGAGAATGTGGGTCTTCGGCACCAGGCAGTCTTCAAACAGCAGTTCGCAGGTGCTGCTGGCGCGGATGCCCAGCTTGTCCTCCTTCTTGCCGACGGTGAACCCCGGCGTGTCGCGGTCGACCATGAAGGCCGTGATGCCGCGATAGCCCGCCTCGGGATTCACGGTCGCGAACACGATGAACACGTCGGCTTCGTTGCCGTTGGTGATCCACAGCTTGCGCCCGGTGATCCGGTAGCTGTCGCCCTCTTCCACGGCACGCGTGGTCAGGGCGAAGGCGTCGCTGCCTGAGCCGGCTTCCGACAGGCAGTAGGCACCGACGCTGCGGGCGGCCAGTCTGGGCAGATACCGGTGGCGCAGTGCTTCTGAGCCCCAGCGCATGACGGCGTTGATGACCAGCGTGTTCTGCACGTCGACCAGGACGCCCACCGAGGGGTCGACGCGGGAGAGCGATTCGACCACCAGCACGGCATCGAAGAACGACATGCCTGTGCCGCCGTGCGATTCCGGGATCTCGATGCCCATGAATCCCTGCTCGAAGAGCTGGTCGACCAGCGTGCGCGGCGTCTTGGCGTGCTCGTCCATCTCGCGCGAGAGCGGTCTGATTTCCTTGTCGGCAAACTCATAGACGCTGTTCTTGAGCAGCGTCTCATCGTCGGAGAGCACGGTGAGTGCGGGAGTCTTGCTCATGGATAGCCTCGTAACTGCTTAATAAATAAGGGCGAAACCCTTGCGGGCTGATGATCGTCCCAATGGTATCATCCGGAAATTTTCCCAGGGAGGAGACGACGATGCGACCGCAGTTCAGTCTGCTCGGAGCCCTGCTGCTGACCAGCGCCGTGCTGTCAGCGCAGCAGCCTGCGCCGGGTGGCACGCCAGCGTCGCCGGCCGGTGCTGAGCGCCCCGCGGCCCCCCCCTCATCACCCACAGCCCAGGGCGGACTGACGCCCCGCAGCGCCGGGGCTCAGCCCCCGTCGCCGGCCGCAGGCGGCGCCGCCGTCGAGCAGCCGGTCTTCCGTGCAGGCATCAACTTCGTCAGAGTGGACGTCATCGCCACCGACCGGCAGGGCAATCCCGTCGATGGCCTGACGAAAGAAGACTTCGAGGTCTTCGAGGACGGCAAGCCGCAGGCGATCGAGACCTTCCGATTAATTCGGGTCGACACCTCGGCGCCCGAGTACACCACGCGCACCATCCGGACCCGCCAGGATGAGGAGAACGCCGCGGCCGACGAGTCGTCGCGCATCTTCGTGTTCTTCCTCGACGATTACAACGTGCGGGTGGGCAACGCCATGGCCGCGCGGCGCGAGATTGCCGACTTCATCCGGACCCAGCTGGCGCCGAACGACCTGGTGGCGGTGATGTATCCGCTGACACCGCTGGATGCGGTGGTGCTGACGCGCAATCACGAGAGCGTGATTCGCACGGTCGAGCAGTTCGAGGGCCGGAAGTTCCGCTACCAGCCGCGCAATGCCATCGAAGACAAGTATGCGCAGCAGCCGACAGAAATTGTCGAGCGGATTCGGCGGCAGGTGTCGCTGTCGGCGCTGAAGGGCCTGTCCATCAAGCTCGGGGCGCTGCGCGAGGGACGCAAGGCCATCGTGCTGGTCAGCGAGGGCTACACGGCCATGCTGCCCCCGCAGATGCGCGACGCGGTGGCCGGGTTCACCGGTCTGGGGAACAACGCCTGGGGCAATCCTCTGGCTGGCGAAAACGACATCAACGAGCAGCGGGCCCGCACGACGGCCGAGTTCGACCTGCAGAGCGAACTGCAGTCGGTGTTCGACGCGGCTAACCGGACCAACACGGCCATCTATGCCGTCGACCCGCGCGGGTTGTCGACCGGCGAGTTCGACATCCAGGACAACGTCGGGTCGCGCCAGAGCCAGGACGCGCTCCGGCAGACCATGGCGTCGCTGCAGATGCTGGCCGAAAACACCGACGGCCGCGCCATCGTCAACCGGAATGACCTGAGCGAGGGGATGAAGCAGATCGTCCGCGACTCGAGCGCTTACTACCTGCTCGGCTACAACTCGACACAGGCGCCGCAGGACGGCCGATTCCATCAGATTCGCGTGCGACTCAAGAAGTCCGGTGTGCAGATCCGTGCGCGGAAGGGCTACTGGGCGCTGTCTCCCACCGAGGCCGTGCGGGCGACGGCACCGGCGCCGGCAGGTCCGCCCCCGGCGGTGGCGAAGGCCGTCGCCGGTTTGGCGCCTGCCGGTTCGGGGGCACGCCGCTACGTGCGCACCTGGTCAGGCCTGTCGGCGGGCGATGAGGGACGGACGCGCGTGACGTTTGTGTGGGAGCCAGTGCCTGCGCCACTCGGGATGCGCCGTGAAGAGATGGCCTCGGTGTCGCTGACGGCGACCACGGCCGCCGGGGCGCAGGTGTACTCCGGGCCAGTAGGCATCGTTGATGCCTCGCGCATGGCGCAGGTGGTGGCATTCGATGCGCCGCCCGGCAAGCTGCGGCTCAAGGTGGCTGTCGAGGGCAGTGGCGGCACGGTGCTCGACAACGAAGACCGTGAACTGATCGTGCCCGATGTGACGGGGCCCGACCTGCGGCTGGCAACGCCCCGGGTCTTTGTCGCGCGCAACGGGCGCGAGTATCAGCAGCTCAAGGGGGCGGCCACGCCCACGCCGACCGCCACCCGCGAGTTCCGGCGCACCGACCGGATGCTGGTGCGGGTACATCCGCTGGCGCTGGCAGGCACGTCGGCGGCGGTGACGGCGCGGCTGCTGAACAAGCAGGGACAGAAGATGATTGACCTGCCCGCCGATGCCGTCGCAGGCGCACCGGACGACCGCCAGGTCGACCTGCCCCTGTCGAGCCTGCCGGTCGGCGAGTATCTGCTGGAGCTGTCGGCCACCCAGGGCGATGCCCCGGCAGTCACCGAACTGGTGGCCTTTCGCGTGACGGGCTAGGAACGCAGCGGCTGTGTCTGGGGCGAGCTCGCGGCTGCGGGCCCGCCCCAGGGGGGCGATGGATTACGCGTACATTCCACGCATCTTCGTCACGGTAGCCACGCGGTTGATGGCCACAATGTAGGCGGCCGTGCGCATGTCCACCTGATAGTGCTGCGCGGTGGTGAGCACGGCCTCGAACGCCTGCACCATCTTCACCTCGAGGCGCTCGTTGACCTCGCGCTCCGACCAGAAGTAGCCATGGCGGTCCTGCACCCACTCGAAGTAAGAGACGCTCACACCTCCGGCGTTGGCGAGGATGTCGGGGACCACGAACACGCCGCGATCATGCAGCGCCCGGTGCGCGGCGGGGGTCGTGGGGCCGTTGGCGCCCTCGACCACCAGCCTGGCCCTGATCTGACCGACATTGGCCTCGGTGATCTGGTTCTCGAGGGCCGCGGGAATCAGGATGTCGACCGGCAGCCCGAAGAGGTCGGCCGCCGGCAGCGGCTCGCCACCGGCGAAGCCTGCCACGGACTTGTGACGCGCGACGTGGGCCTGCAGGGCAGGCACGTCGAGCCCGGCGGCGTTGTAGACGCCCCCCTGCCAGTCGGTCACGCCGACGATGATGGCCCCCTGCTCGGCCAGCAGCTGCGCGGCGATGGCGCCGACGTTGCCGAAGCCCTGCACGGCCACGGTCGCGCCCTTGAGCGGGAAGCCCAGGTGGCGGGCCGACTCACGGGCGGTGAGCATGACGCCACGCCCGGTGGCTTCGCGGCGACCGAGCGAGCCCCCCATCTCGACCGGCTTGCCGGTGACGACGGCGGTTGACGTGTGCCCGACGTGCATCGAGTAGGTGTCGGAGAACCACGCCATGATCTGCTCGTTGGTGTTGACGTCGGGGGCGGGCACGTCCTTGTCCGGGCCGATGGCATCAATGATTTCGGCCGTGTAGCGGCGGGTGAGGGCTTCAAGCTCGCGGCGCGACATCCGGGTCGGGTCGCAAATGACGCCGCCCTTGCCGCCGCCGAACGGCAGCTGCGCGACGGCGCACTTCCACGTCATCCAGGCCGCCAGGGCCGTGACTTCGTCGAGGGTGACGCCGGGGTGATACCGGATGCCGCCCTTGGCCGGCCCGAGCGTGATGTTGTACTGCACACGGTAGCCGGTGAAGACCTCGATCTCGCCGTTATCCATCTGCACCGGGCACGACACCACAATCTGCCGCCGTGGATGGGTCAGGATCTTCCAGATGCCCGGGTCGAGGTTCAGAATGCGCGCGGCTCCTTCGAACTCCTGGAGCATTGCGCCGAAAACTGTGCCGTGATCCGCCATGAACGCGTCTCCTGAAAGAAGAACAAACGTCCCACCGTAGTCCTGCCGCGGGGGCGATGTCAATTCACTATCGGAATCATGTGCGATGTGCATGAGTGCCGGGCCGTTCATGCCGCCGCGAAGCGCTGGACGCACCGACGGGGGCTCTGCCTGCCTGACGCGACCCGTATAATGGGAAAAATGTCTCGAACCAGTGTCCCCCCCGATTCGGACAAAGCACGATGGGAACGAGAGACGCTTGAACCGACGCTGCGCAAGAGCCCCGAGCGTCCGGGTCCGTTCTCGACCGTCTCCGGCCGCCCGATTGACCGCCTGTACACGGCCGAAGACGTCGAGGCGCGCGGGGGCACCGGCGCGCTGGCGCCGCCGGGCGAGTTTCCCTACGTGCGCGGCATCCATCCCACCGGCTACCGCGGCAAGCTGTGGACGATGCGGCAGTTTGCCGGCTACGGCACGCCTGAGGAAACCAACCAGCGCTACAAGGACCTGATCGCGGCGGGGGGCACTGGCCTCAGTGTGGCCTTCGACCTGCCCACGCTGATGGGGCGCGACCCCGACCATCCGCTCTCGCTCGGCGAGGTGGGCAAGTGCGGCGTCAGCATCACGTCGCTCGCCGACATGGAACGGCTGTTTGACGGCATCTCGCTGGCGGACATCACCACTTCGATGACGATCAATTCGCCGGCCCCGATGATCTTCGCGATGTATCTGGTGGTGGCGGAGAAGCAGGGCGCCGACTGGCGGTCGATCTCGGGGACGCTCCAGAACGACATCCTGAAGGAATTCATCGCGCAGAAGGAGTACATCTTCCCGCCGCGCCCGTCGATGCGGCTCATCACCGACATCTTCGCGTTCTGCTCGGCGCACGTGCCGCGCTGGAACACGATTTCGGTGTCGGGTTACCACATCCGCGAAGCCGGGTCGACGGCGGCGCAGGAGCTGGCGTTCACGCTGCGTGACGGCCTCGAGTATGTGCAGTACGGCGTCGATGCCGGCCTCGACGTGGACGACTTCGTGCCGCGCATCTCGTTCTTCTTCAATTCGCACAGCGACTTCTTCGAGGAAATCGCCAAGTACCGCGCCGCCCGGAAGCTGTGGGCCGACGCCATGCGCCACCGGTTCGGGGCGAAGAACCCGCGGTCGTGGCAGCTGCGGTTCCATACGCAGACGGCGGGCGTCTCGCTGACGGCGCAGCAGCCCTATAACAACGTGGTCCGCACGGCCCTGCAGGCCCTGGCGGCCGTGCTCGGCGGCACCAATTCGCTCCACACCAACTCACTCGACGAAGCCCTGGCGCTGCCGACGAAGGAGTCGGCCACCATCGCCCTGCGCACGCAGCAGATCATCGCGCACGAGAGCGGGGTGGCCAATGTCGTCGATCCACTGGGCGGTTCGTACTTCGTCGAGGCCCTCACGCGCGACATGGAGGCCGAGGCGCTCAAGTACTGGGACACCATCGATCGGATGGGGGGCATGGTCGAGGCCATCGAGCTCGGGTTCCCCCAGAAGGAAATCGCCGAGGCGTCCTATCAGTTCCAGCAGGCCGTCGAGCGGCGCGAGCGGATCATCGTGGGCGTCAACGACTTCGTGCAGACCGACGAGAAGCCTCTCGAGATTCTCTACATCGACGACACCACGGCGGACACGCAGCTGGCGCGGCTCGCCGAGCTGCGGAATACGCGCGACAACGACCGCGTCCGGCGGTCGCTCGACGCGCTGAAGGCCGTCGCCCTCGGGCGCGGGAACACGATGGAGCCCCTGCTCGAGTGCGTGCGGGCCTATGCCACCGTCGGGGAAATGTGCGACGCCCTGCGCGGGGTGTGGGGCGAATACGAGGAAGTGCCGGTCATATGAGCCAGAAAATCCGCGTCGTCATTGCCAAGCCCGGTCTCGATGGCCACGACCGTGGCGCCAAGGTGATTGCCCGTGCCCTGCGCGATGCCGGCATGGAGGTCATCTACACGGGCCTTCGGCAGACGCCCGAGCAGATCGTCAGCGCGGCCCTGCAGGAGGATGCCGACGTCATCGGCCTGTCCATCCTGTCAGGGGCGCACATGCACATCTGCCCGCGCATCATGGAACTGCTGCGCGAGAAGGGCCTCGAGGACGTGCAGGTCGTGCTGGGGGGCATCATTCCCGATCAGGACGTGCCGAAGCTGAATGCGATGGGCATCACCGGCATCTTCATCCCCGGGACACCCATGCAGCAGATCGTCGACTTCATCACCGCGCACGCCCGTGCCCGCCTCTAGCCGCGGTGGACGATGAGCATCTTCGGCCTGCGCCAGGCTCCGTCCGCGTCTGAGGCCACCCCGCCGGCGGCGGCCCAGGCGTCCCCGCCAGTGGCGCCGCTGGTGACCGACGCCCAGCTCGAGGCCCTGGCCGAGATGGTGACGCGACGGGTCATGGCCGCGGTGCCCGCCTTGGTCGCCGAGGCCGTGCGCGCGCAGGCCGCGGAGGCCGTGGCCGCCGAAGTGCCCGCGGTCGTCCGCGAGGTGGCCACGACGCTGGTACGCGAGGAGATTGCCCGCATCCGCGAGCGCCGCCCCTGAGGAGGCACCGGTCCGGGCGGTGCGTTACCATGGTCGGCATGTCCGTCCCGGAAAAGCCCGTACTGGAAGGTCTCGAAGACAAGTGGTCGTCGCGATGGGAGCACGACGGCACCTACCGGTTTGACCGGCGCCGTCCCCGCGCCGAGGTGTATGCCATCGACACGCCCCCGCCGACCGTCAGCGGGTCGCTGCATGTGGGGCACGTGTTCTCGTACACCCACACCGACATCATTGCCCGGTTCCAGCGGATGCGCGGCCGCGAAGTGTTCTATCCGATGGGCTGGGATGACAACGGCCTGCCCACGGAGCGCCGCGTCCAGAACTACTTCGGCGTGCGCTGCGACCCGTCGCTGCCGTACGACCCGGCGTTTGTCCCACCCGACAAGCCAGAGAAGCAGGCCATCTCGGTATCGCGGCCCAATTTCATCGAGCTGTGCACCCGCCTGACGCAGGAGGACGAGAAAGCGTTCGAGCACCTGTGGCGCTACCTGGGCCTCTCGGTCGACTGGTCGATGACCTACGCGACCATCGGCCGGCGCGAGCAGAGCGTGTCGCAGCAGATGTTCCTCCGCCTCATGGCGCGCGGGCTGGCTTATCAGGTCGAGGCGCCGACGCTGTGGGACGTCGACTTCCGGACCGCCGTCGCCCAGGCCGAGCTCGAAGACCGCGAGCAGCCGGGGGCCTATCACCGCATTCATTTCGCCCGGGCCGACGGCCAGGGGGCGATAGCCATAGAAACCACGCGCCCCGAGCTGATTCCGGCGTGCGTGGCCCTGGTGGCCCACCCGGACGACCCCCGCTATCAGCCGCTGTTCAACACCGAGGTCATCACGCCGCTCTTCGGCGTGCGCGTGCCCGTGCTGGCGCACCCGCTGGCCGATCCCGAGAAAGGCAGCGGCATTGCGATGATCTGCACGTTCGGCGACCTCACCGACGTGACATGGTGGCGCGAGCTGCGGCTGCCCGTGCGCGCCGTCATCCAGCCGAATGGCACGCTGGGCCCGGTGTCCTGGGGCACAGCGGGCTGGGAGTCTGTCGACGTCGCGCGGGCACAGCAGCACTATGACCAGCTGGCCGGCCTCTCGGCCAAGAAGGCCCAGGCGAAGATCGTCGAGCTGCTGGCGGTCAGCGGCGACCTGCAGGGCGACCCCCGGCCGATCACGCATGCCGTCAAGTTCTTCGAGAAGGGCGACCGCCCGCTCGAGATCATCACCAGCCGGCAGTGGTTCATCCGCACGCTTGATTTCCGCGAGCCGCTGCTGGCCCGGGGACGCGAGCTGCAGTGGCACCCCGACTACATGCGGTCGCGCTTCGAGAACTGGGTCAACGGGCTGACCGGCGACTGGTGCATCAGCCGGCAGCGCTTCTTCGGCGTGCCGTTTCCCGTCTGGTATCCGGTGCGCGATGACGGCGCCGTCGACTACGCGCATCCGCTGGTGCCGGACGAGTCGCAGCTGCCGATCGACCCGTCGACCGATGTGCCGGCGGGCTACACCGCGGCGCAGCGCGGCGTGCCCGGTGGATTCGTCGGGGACCCGGATGTGATGGACACCTGGGCCACCTCGTCGGTGACACCGCAGATCGTCACGCGCTGGGAAGACGACCCCGAGGTGTTCGCGCACACGTTCCCGATGGACCTGCGGCCTCAGGCGCACGACATCATCCGCACCTGGCTGTTCTCGACCGTGCTCCGGGCGCACCTCGAGAACGACTCCCTGCCGTGGCGGCATGCCTCCATTTCCGGCTGGGTGCTCGATCCCGACCGCAAGAAAATGTCGAAGTCGAAGGGGAACGTGGTCACGCCCCTCGGCCTGCTGCAGGAGTACGGATCGGACGGCGTCCGCTACTGGGCCGCCAAGGGCGGTCCCGGGGTCGACACGGCCTTCGACGTGGGGCAGATGAAGATTGGCCGGAAGCTGGCCATGAAGCTGCTGAACGTGTCGAAGTTCGTGCTCGCGGGGGATACTCCCGAGGGCGCGGTCACCGAGCCGCTCGATCGGGGCATGCTGATGACGCTCGCCCAGCTGGTCGACGAGGTCACCACCGAACTCGACCGGTATGAATACGCGAAGGCGCTCCTGAAGATTGAAGGCTTCTTCTGGGACTTCTGCGACAACTACGTCGAGGCCGTGAAATCACGGCGCTACGGCGACTTCGGGCCGGAGGCGGCGCAGTCGGCCGCCACCGCGTCGCGCGTGGCCCTCTCGGTGATGCTGCGCCTGCTGGCGCCTTACCTGGCGTTTGCCTGCGAGGATGTGTGGTCTTGGTGGAAGACCGGTTCGGTGCACCGCGCGCCATGGCCGACGCGGGCCGAGGTCGAGGCCGTGTCAGGCAGCGACGAGGCCATGCGCCAGGCGCACGCCGCGCTCTCAGACGCGCTCGGTGCCATCCGGAAGGCCAAGACCGACCAGAAGCTGTCGGTCGGGGCGGAGGTGGCCGATGTCGTCTGCACGGTGCCTCCCGAGGCGTTCGGGCCGCTGTCGCTCGTGCAGCGTGACCTGCGGGCGGCCGTTCGCGCCACGAGCCTCACGCTCATGGCCGGGGAAGTGTCGGTCATCGTCACGCCGCGCCCGGCCGAGGCGTGACGCGTCGGTCGCCGGTGTGGTCGCGGTCGCGGGACGCAGGGCATGCCGATTGAGTGGCACGCGCCGGGTGCGCATGTCGGCCCTCGAGACGCCGCCGCTGCGCTGGCCAGCCTCGCGCGCAGGCGTCCCGACCTGAACCTTTCCGTGTCGTGGCTGTCGGAGACCGGCTCGACCATGGACGAGGTGGCCGCGCGCGCCGATCACGGGGCGCCGGCTGGCAGCATCGTCGGCGCTGACCGGCAGACCGCCGGGCGGGGCCGCCGCGGGCATGTGTGGGCGTCGCCGCCGCGTGCGGGCCTCTATTTCTCCTACCTGCTCCGGCCGCGGGGCGACGTGTCGCTCATCACGCTGGCCGCTGGTGTCGCGGTGATCGAGGCGCTGGCGTCGGTGGGGGTTTCTACGGCGGAATTGAAGTGGCCCAATGACGTGATGGTCGGCCGGCGCAAGCTCGCGGGCGTGCTCACCGAGGCGGCGCACCTTGCGACTCCGGAGGCGATGGTGGTCGTGGGCCTCGGGCTCAACCTGGAACCGGCTGCCTATCCGCCCGATGTGGCCTCGCGGGCCGTCTCGCTGGCGGATGCGGGGGACATCGCCGGAGCGGCCGTCGGAGGCCACCTCCTCGCAGCCCTGCTCGAGGCGCTGCACGATGCCTGGCAGCACCTCGAGGATGGGCGGCACGAGGAGATTCGGCACGCGTGGATGCGGTCGTCTGCTTCGGCCGTCGGCGCCCGCGTCACCTGGCACGATGCGCGGGGCGCCGTGCAGGGCCTGACGGACGGCATCGATGGCGATGGTGCGCTGCGCGTGCGCACGCCGCGCGGGCTGGAACGCGTGGTGGGAGGGGCCGTGATCTGGGAGCATCTTGAGGACACGGCCGATGCGCCGCGAGGCTGCGATGTCTGACATGGACCAGTTCTGTCGTGACGTCGAAGCGCATCTCTGCCGTCGCAACGGTGGACACCTGATTCGTCTCGTCGGCCCGGCGTTCGAGTGCGTACGGCGCTGGGCCGAGCAGGGCATTCCGCTACAGGTGGCGCAGACGGGAATTGATCGCTACATCGACCGGCAGCAGCGCAAGCCCGGCCGCCGCCGGCCGGCGCGCGTCGAGTTCTGCGAGGCCGACGTGCTCGACGCCTTCGATGACTGGCGTCGTGCCGTGGGGGTGGCCGGCATCGCCGCCGATCCGGCAGGCGGCCCGCCGGTCGAGGAGCCGACGCCGGCCCAGGCGCGGGGACGCCGCTCGCTTCCGGCGCATCTCGATCGGCTGATCGCCCGGCTGACGGTGCTCCGGGGCAGCGATCGGCTGGGGCCCGCCCTCGATGAAGATGTGCGGACCGCCATCACCCAGCTCGATCGCTTGCGGGTTGGGGCGGACCATCTCAGAGGTGAGGCGCGCCACGATGCCGTGGCCGCGGCCGAAACCGTGGGACATCGGCTGTTCGAGCGCTGTGCCGAGACGCTGTCCGAGGACGTGCGGGCATCACTGCGGCAGGACGCCGCGCGATCACTGGCCCCGTATGCGTCGCGGCTGAGCGGCGGCGACTACGCGGCGGCCCTCGAGGCGTCGTATCGGCAACTGCTGCGCGACTCGCTGGGCCTTCCCGATTTCACGTTCTGAGGTGCGCATGGAACCTGGCTTGATGGTGACGTTGACAACCGAGAAGCCCGTGGCTGGCGGCTGGATGCTGGCCCGGGACGACGGCGCCATCGTCTTTGTGGCGGGTGCCTTGCCCGGGGAAATCGTGGATGCGCGCATCCGCCGTGTGCAGAAGGGCACGGCCTGGGCAGACGTGGTGGCGATTCGGCAGGCCTCGCCCGATCGGACGGGCGACTACGCTCCGTGCGGCGGCAATGTGCTGGCCCACGCGTCGTATGACGCGCAGCTGCGCATGAAGGCGGCGATCATCGATGATGCTTTCCGGCGCGTGGGCCGATGCCCGCCGCCGGCGTTGCCGGAGATTGTGCCGTCACCGGTGCGCGGCTACCGCATGCGGGCCCGCCTGCATGTGCAGGATGGCCGCGTGGGGTTCTTCCGCGAGCAGACGCATGAGCTCTGCGCGGTGACCGACACCGGGCAGCTGTCGCTCGGGGCCGAGGCCGTGGTCGAGGCCCTGCAGGCGCATGGCGCCGCGCTGCGGCAGGCGGGCGCCAGCATCATCGAGCTCTCGGAAAACCGCGAGGGCAACGAACGGGCGCTGCATGTCGTGCTGCGTCCCGGGGGCGACGGTGCGGCACTTGCGGCTGTGGCTGGCCTCGAGGGAGTGACAGGCCTCTCCTGGAGCATCGATGGCTCACCGCGTGTGACCGTGCTGGCAGGGCAGGTGGAGGTCCACGAGTCGTTCGTGCATGGGGCGCAGCAGTGGACGCTGGCCCGGAACGTGCGGTCGTTCTTCCAGGGCAACCGGTTCCTGCTCGATGCGCTGGTGCAGCATGTGTGCGGCCAGCTGCATCGCGGCGGCGTCGCCGACCTCTATGCCGGCGTCGGCTTGTTCAGCGTGGCAGCGACGGCGCTCGGCCATGTGCCGGTGGTGGCGGTCGAATCAGACCCCGTCGCCGGGCACGATCTGCGGGCCAACGGTCGGGAGTGGCGCGGGCTGCTGCAGACGAAGGTCACGCCCGTCGAAGACTATCTGCGGGGGCAGCGCGCGCTGTCGGTGGCCACGGTGATTGTCGACCCGCCGAGGACGGGGCTGTCGCGCCAGGTGCTTGGGCAGCTGGTGGATCGGAAGGTGGCCCGGGTCGTCTACGTCTCGTGTGACGTCGCCACGCTGGCGCGCGACGCGCGGCACTGGCTCGATGCGGGCTACAGGCTCGGTGACGTGCGCGCTTTCGACCTGTTCCCGCAGACCGCGCACATCGAGACTGTGGCCGTCTTCGACTGGTCAGCGTGATCGGCGTCGTTGCCAGTCGGCCGCTGCGGCGACATGCGCCGTGAACAGCCCCCTGAACTCACCGCTGCCCACGAAATTCTCTGGATGCCACTGCACGCCGATGGCAAACGGATGCTCCGCGGCTTCCAGGGCTTCGACGACGCCATCAGGTGCGCGGGCGGTGATGCGCAGGCCGTGCCCGGGCGCATCCACCGACTGATGGTGCCGGCTGTTGACTGGCACAGGCGCGGGCGCGGGCCCGATCAGGCCGAGGCAGTGGGCCAGCACGCTGCCTGACTCGATGTCGATCGGGTGCGGGCACGTCGTTGGCGTTGTGGAATCCTGATGGACGAGCGCGTCGGGCACCTCGGACGGAATGTCCTGCACCAGCGTCCCCCCGCAGGCGACGTTCATAACCTGCAGGCCCCGGCAGATGGCAAGCAGCGGAAGGCCGATCGAGAGGCACAGGCGCGCCACGGCCAGCTCGAACCGGTCACGGGCGGCCGGGACCACGCAGGTCGTCACGTGCGGCGATCGTCCGTAGAGTGCCGGGTCGACGTCGCCGCCCCCGGTCAGCACGACGCCGTCGACGCGCTCACCCAGGCTGGCCACGTCCTCGCCGTCGTCCGCATCGATTTCCACGGGCACGCCTCCCGCCAGCTCGACTGACGCGAGGTAGTCGCGCATGCGCGACGTGCGGCAGACGGCGATGCGCGGCCCCGGCACGGCGTTTACATGCGACCGGGCACGGCGATGCCCATCAGGTCGAGGACCCGGGTCAGCTGCCGCCGGTAGTACGCCACGGCGGCCGCCCGCCACCGGCGCACATCGTCACGTTCCTCGTTGACGATGGGGGCCTTGTGGTAGAAGCCGTTGAACTGCTGAGCAAGGCCGAACCCGTACTTGGCCAGCACCGAGAACTCCAGTGACCGGACGACCTGCTCCACGACATCGTCGAGCCGTGAGGCCTCGAGCACCAGGGCCCACAGCTCGTGATCACCGTCGGCGCCATTCAGCGCGTCGGCCGACAACTGGGGCAGGGAGGCGACCAGATCCGCTTCCGTGAGGCCGGTGCGGTCCTGCAGCTTCTGGAAGATGTTGTTGGCGCGGACGACGGCGTACTGCAGGTAGGGGCCACTTTCGCCCTCGAAGCTCAGCGCTTCGTCGATGTCGAACGCAATGACCTTGGTGCGCGAGAACTTGACCAGGAAGTACCGCACGGCGGCGATGCCAATGGCCTCGGCGATCTGGCGCCGTTCGGCGATCCCCAGATCCGGCTGTCGCCGTGCGACCTCGAGGTCGGCCTTGTCGATGACCCGATCGAGCAGGTCGTCAGCCTTGACCCCAAGGCCTTTGCGGCCCGACACCTCGACGAAGGGCTTCTTCGCCGCTTCCGAATCCGGAGCCGGCGCGAAGCCCAGTTCGCGCGCAGTGGCGTGGGAGAGTGCCACCATCTCATAGGAGAAATGCGTCAGCCGGGCCGATTCGTCCGGATGGCCGACGGCGATGAGGGCCTGCTTCAGCAGCTTCTGCAGGTACGACTGGCGCACGTCGATGACGTTGTAGGTGGCAGCGGCCGCGCCGAAGGCCGGATGCACGGCCTCCGAGAGGTGCGGGTCGCTGGTGGTGGCGAACAGCGGGGCGCCGTCAATGCCGGTGGCGAAGGTGCGGTACTGGAAATCGCGGCCGAGGATGCCTGACTTCCAGAACTGATAGGCCATGTCCTTGCCGACGTAGGTGACCGTGCCATTCGACCGGACGATGACCTTCTCGCGCTGTTCCGGATCATCCTCGGCGGTGGCCTCGTCGGTGCCGAGCGCCTCGTCGATGGGCATGACCCAGCAGCCGGCGAGTCGTCCCTCCTGCTGCAGGAAGACCGCCCCGCGTTCCTTCAGCACGTCGAACGCGCGCGCCCAGAACTTGAGCCGGAGGATGTCGCCCTCCCAGGTGAGCAGGTCGTAGTCGATGCCCAGACGCGCCATGGTCCGCAGGTGGCAGCGGACGATGCGGTCGGCGATAAAGGCGGCCATCGGTGCCGCCGGTGCGTCGCCGTGCTCGATGGCATGCAGGGTGGCCGCCCTGATGGCGAGGCGTTCGCGGTCGCCGTCGTACCACTCGGTGACGCGGGCGTACAGATCCCAGCAGTAGTAATCGAAGCGGGTGGTGTCGGCGATCTGGCGGACCTCGTCGAGCGAGCGTCCTTCGAGGTGCTGGAAGCCCACGACCACGTCGGCCACCTGCACGCCGGTGTCATCGATGTAGTTCTGGACTTCCACCGGAGTGCCCCGGAAGCGCAGGACCCTGACCAGCGTGTCACCGAGGGCCGAGTTCCGGAGATGTCCGATGTGGGCGGCCTTGTTCGGGTTGATGGCCGTGTGCTCGACGATGGTCTTGCCTTCGGTGATGACCCGTGCGGGTACAGGCCCGCGAAGGCCGAGGCGCGTCTGCAGGAAGTCGGACCGATCGAGGAACACGTTGAGATAGCCGTTGGGCGCAGCCTCGACGCGGCTGACCCCGGGCAGGCTTCCGAGGTGGGTCGCCAGCTCGCGGGCGATGACGCCCGGGGCCTTCCTCAGGCGCCGGGCCAGTTCAAAGGCTACCGGCGTGCCGAGATCGCCAAGTGTCCGGTTCGGGGGCGTCTCGATGGCGATGGCCACGGTGTCGCTCTCGGGAAGGGCGTACACCTCGGACAGGACAGTGCGGATGCGGTGCTTGAGGGCGTCGTGCAGGGGCAGAATCATGGGTGTCGGTTCGTTGACTCACCTCGGAGCGTGCGCTACGCTCTCCCGTCGGGCGGCCTGCGGGAACGTCTTCCGCGACGCGCCCCCGGCATTCTATCGTGTTCCCGATGTGACCACTGCGGCTGTTCCCTTCCGAAGTCCCTCCGCAGTCTGCCGGCGGCTGCTGCTGATCTGCTGCGCGCTGCTGTGCAGGGGCGGACTGGCCTGGGGCCAGCCCGCCCAGCTGCCGCTGGTCGGCGGCGGGCCCGTGCTGGTCCTGGCATTCGAGCCGGAGAATCGCGCGGACGGCGCCGGCTGGCTGCGGGAAGGCCTTCCGCTGCTCGTGGCCGGAGCCCTCGAGGCCCAGGGGGCAGACGTCTTCGACCGCGCCACGCGGATTGAGGCCCTCGAGCAGCTACAGCTCCCGCCGCAGTCGCCGTTGTCGCGCGCCTCGGCGATTCGCGTCGGTGAACTGCTTGGTGCCGCCGCCGTAGTGACAGGGCAGTTCTCGCTCTCGGGCACATCGCTCGTGATTCGTGCACGCACCGTGTCCCTGTCACCCCCGGCACTGTCGCCGGAGGTCACGCTGACGCGCCCGCTGGGGGCGCTGTTCGAGGCCGCAAGTGGCATAGCCTCGTTGCTGGCAGGGGCCCCATCGCCGGCGGGGGCGTGGGTGACGCCGCCGTCTGTCGCGGCGTTTGCCGCGTTGGTTGAAGGCCTGACCGCCGATAGTGTCGACGAACAGGAGCGTTACCTGAAGACGGCGCTGAATCTGGCGCCGGCCTACGCGGAGGCTCGTCTGGCCTACTGGTCGCTGCTGCGGGACGAGGGGCGTCACGGTGCCGCCCTCGAGGCGGTGATGGCGGTGCCCCAGGCCTCGGGCCTGCATCGGCAGGCACGCTATGCGGCCGCCCTGTCGCTCATCGACCTCAGGCGGCATGACGAGGCCTTCAGGACGCTGCGTGACCTGCTGAAGCTGCAACCGGCCTCGGCGGTGGCCAACGCGCTTGGTGTGATCCAGCTGCGGCACACCCCGACGGTGCAGACCGGGCAGCCGACGTACTACTTCAGCCAGGCGGTCGAGCTTGACCCTGAGAACGCTGACCTCTACTTCAACCTGGGCTACGCCTACTGGCGTGCACGCGATGTGCAGGGCAGCGCCTACTGGCTGCGCGAGGCCGTTCGGCGCAATCCGGCGGATGCCGAGGCGCACTTCGTCCTGGGAAGCGCGCTGCAGCTGCTGGGTGCCACGGTGGAAGGGCAGCGCGAGCAGGCGCTGGCACGCCAGCTCTCGGGTGATGTCGACCGCTGGTCGACGGGGGTGCCGTCCGGCCTCGAACGGCTGTCCACGACGCTGAAGGGGGTTCGGCGACGCGGCCAGGCACTCGATGCCCCGACGAGCGCGGCCGAGCGGACATCGCTGGCGCGGTTTCACCTCGACGCCGGGCGTCGGGCCTTCGAGCGCGGTGATGATCGCGAGGCGCTGTCGGCCCTGCGACGCGCGACGTTCCTGTCGCCCTACCTGGCTGAGGCGCATCTGCTGCTCGGGCGACTGTATCTGCGGGCCGATCGGGTGGACGAGGCTGTGGCCGCCCTGCGCATCGCCCTCTGGAGCGACGACAGCCCCGAAGCGAAGAAGTGGCTGGCCGAAGCCCTCGCTCGCCAGCGACCGACACCGTAAGTGCTACCATCGAAGAAGACCCATGGCTTACTCGCACGACGATGGATTCAGCGACCTGCAGCTGACCCGGAAGCAGACGGTGTTTCTCGTCGTCGCCTCGATGGTGGTGCTGAGTGTGGCCTTCATCACGGGTGTGCTGGTGGGCCGGGGGGTTCAGGGCGGTGTTCAACCGGCCCTGTATGGCGAGGCGTCGGTGGCCGAGGTGCCCCTGCCCGAAGACCTGCCGCCTCCGCCGCCGGTGCAGACCGGCAATACCGACTCGGCGGACGGCATCGTGAAGGAAGCCGTGACCTATCCCGACCGCCTCACCGAGCGGTCACCGGGCGCCGAGGCCCTTTCGGAGACTCCGGCCGTGCGCAACGAGCCGGTACCCATGGAGGGCGGCGGGGCCGGAGCTCCGGCGGGTGAGGCGATGACCGCCAGGACGGCGACGGAACCCGCGACCGCCTCTGCCAAGGCGTCTGCGGTCGCGGCGCGCACCGCGCCGACTCCGGCGCCAGTAGCGGCGTTCGCCGAACCGGCCGGCACCGGCATGGCCGTGCAGGTCTCGGCCTACCGAAATCGCCGAGAGGCCGAAGCCATGGCCGGTCGCCTGTCGGCGAAAGGCTACGCGGCGTACGTCATGGCGCCGGCACCGGGGGCGCCGAATCTGTTCCGGGTGCGCATTGGCAAGTTCACCACACGCGCCGACGCCGACCGGGTGGTCGCGCGTCTCAAGCGCGAGGAGCGGCTGGACCCCTGGATCGTGCGCTAGCGCTCCTGTCGGGGGCCCTGCTGGCCCTGTCGTTTCCCCGCTATGGCCACGGCGCCGTCGGGCTGATCGCCCTTGTACCGTGGCTCGTGGCGCTGAGCGGATGGACGGGGCGTGCCGGGCACTGGCCCGGTCAGTCGGCCTCGCGGGGGGCCTGGCTCGGCACGCTCACCGGCGTCGTCTTCTACTCGGGCACGCTCTACTGGACCAGCGACACGGTCGGGACGTTCGGGGGGCTGCCCCTGCCCCTTGCGGTCGGGGCGGCGTTCCTGCTGGTGCTCTACATGTCGGCGTACGTGGCGGTGGCGGGAGCCGTGACGGCAACGCTGGTCGCCCGGCTGGGCTGGGTGGGGCTGCCGCTCGGCGCCACGGCCTGGGTGGCGCTTGAATACGTGCGCGGGTTCCTGATCGGCGGGTTCCCCTGGATTCCGCTGGGCAACACGCTGATCGACCTGCTGCCGCTCGCGCAGATGGCCAGTGTCGGCGGTATCTGCCTGCTGTCGCTGTTCGTGGGCCTGGTGAACGCTGGATTCGCTGTCATGGTGATGTCGACACCGCGCCTCCGCCTCCGCGCGCTTGCCGTGACCGTGGCGTTCATTGCCGTGCCCGCCGTCTGGGGGTCGGCTCGCCTCGGAGATGGCCGGCTGCTGAGCGCAGGAACGGCCGTGCGCGTCGGGCTCGTCCAGGCCAACGTGCTGCAGGTCGACAAGTGGAACCGGGCAAAGTCGGGTGAGATTCTCCAGAAGTACATGTCGCTGTCGACCCGCGCTGTCGAGGCTGGCGCGAAGGTGGTGCTCTGGGCCGAGTCGGCCACGCCGTTCCTGTTCGACGAAGACCTGCGGGGCCAGACGCAGGTGCGGTCGTTTGTCCAGGCCCTGGGCGTGCCGGTGCTCTTCGGCTCGGACGAGGTCGAGCGCGAGCCCGAGATGCGGTTCTTCAACTCCGCGTTCATGCTCGACGGCGCCGGGGCCACCGCGGCCGTGTACCGCAAGATGCATCTGGTGCCCTTCGGGGAATGGGTGCCGTTCAAGGACTGGCTGTTCTTCGTCAAGCCGCTGGTCGAGGCCGTTGCCGACTTTTCTCCAGGCACGCGCGTGACCATGCTGCCTGTGGACGGGCACATGATTAGCACGGCGATCTGCTACGAGGTGACCTATCCCGGACTGATGCGCGAGGCGGTGCAGCAGGGCAGCGAGCTGCTGACCACCATCACGAACGACGCGTGGTACGGCGAGTCATCGGCGCCGTTCCAGCACTTCGAGATGGCGGCCGTCCGGGCCATCGAACAGGGGCGCTATCTGGTGCGCGCCGCCAACACCGGCATCACGGGCATTGTCGATCCCTACGGACGCATCGTGACGCGCACAGCGCTCGGCGACACGACGGTGGTGGTGGGCGACGTGCGGTTCCTGCAGGAGCGGACGGTGTATGCCACAATAGGCGACGTCGTCGCGTTTGCGTCGGGGTTGCTGACCCTGCTGGCGCTGCTGGCCGCGACCCTCAGGAGACCATGGCCCTCGTCCTCGATGAACTGATTCGCCGCTCTTCCGACCTGCTCAAACGGGCCGCTGACCTGCGGAGCTATCTTTGACGGGGCCCGTCTCGACGAAGAACTGAGCCGACTCGAAGCCCGCATCTCCGCTCCCGATTTCTGGAACCAGCCCTCCGACGCACAGACCACCCTGCGCCGGCGACAGCGCGTCAGCGAAGACGTCGATCTCCGTAATGCCCTGGGGCAGCAGCGCGATGATCTGCAGGTGCTCATTGAATGGGCCCAGCAGGGGGAACCGGTCGAGGCCGACCTGGCCCGGGCGCTCGACAGCCTCGAGGCCGTGGTGGACGCCGGCGAGATCAAGAAGATGCTCAGCGGCGAGCACGACGCGGCCAACGCGATTGTGTCCATCCACCCCGGTGCCGGCGGCGTCGAGTCGCAGGACTGGGCCGAGATGCTGCTGCGCATGTATCTTAAGTGGGCCGAGCGGCGGGGGTTCAAGCGCACCATTCTCGAGTATCAGCCCGGTGAGGAAGCGGGGCTCAAGAGCGTGACCTTCACGCTGGCTGGCGAGTATGCCTTCGGGCTGATGTCGGCGGAGGCCGGCGTCCACCGCCTCGTGCGCATCTCGCCCTTCGACCAGGCCGCCCGGCGGCACACGTCGTTTGCGTCGGTGTATGTGTGGCCGGAGATGGATGACACGATTGAGATCGACATCCCCGAGAAAGACCTCCGCATCGACACCTACCGGTCGAGCGGGGCCGGCGGGCAGCACGTCAACGTCACCGACTCGGCCGTCCGCATCACGCACCTGCCGACCGGCATCGTGACGTCGTGCCAGAACGAGCGCTCGCAGCACAAGAACCGCGACGTGGCCATGAAAGTGCTGCGCGCCAAGCTGTATGACCTGCGGCTGAAGGAACAGCAGGCCAAGCTCGAGAACATCGGTGGCGTGAAGAAGGACATTGCCTTCGGCTCACAGATTCGCAGCTACGTGCTGCAGCCGTACCAGATGATCAAGGACCACCGCACCAAGTACACCGAGGGACAGGTCTACAAGGTGCTCGATGGCGATCTCGATCTCTTCATCAAGACCTACCTCATGCAGAAGGCCACCGGCACGCTCGGGCAGGCCGATGATGCGGGCGACGAAGACTAACGCGGATCAGGGTCGGGTAGCGGTGGTGGCCGGCGTGGTGGCTGCCGGTTCGGTACCCGCCAGGAACCACTCTTCAAACGCATCGGGATCGCCCGGGCTGGCCGGGGCCCCTGTGTGCCTGTTGACCAGGGCGGTGACCACCGACGAAGGGCGCGGGAACTCGGGCGGGCTGTCGCCCCGCCCACGCAGCGCGAGATAGTCGCGCATGAACTCAATCCAGGCCGGCAGCGCAGCCGTCGTGCCGGTTTCGTTCGGGCCGATCGGCTTCTTCTCGTCGCGGCCGAACCACACGCCCACGGTGATCTCGGGGTCGAAGCCGATGAACCATGCATCGGAGTATTCGTCGACGGTCCCGGTCTTGCCCCCGAGCGGCCAGTTGAGGGCGGCGGCCGACGCCCCGGTGCCCCGCTGCATGACGCCCCGCAGCAGCGCCGTCATGACGGCTGCCGTGTCGGCACGAATGGCCTCGCTCGGGGCGCGGCGCGCCTCTTCGAGGCGGACCCCGCGCCGGTCGTCGACGGCGCGGATGAACACGGGCGGCATCCGCACCCCCTGGTTCGGAAACGCCGAGTAGGCACTGGTGATCTCGAGCAGGGTGGTTTCCTGTGCACCGAGGGCCATCGACAGGAACGGCCGGAACGGCTCACGGAATCCGAAGCGCGCCGCGTAGCCGGCCACCTGGGCGGGCCCGAGCATTTCAATGACCTTGACCGCGGGAATGTTGCGCGACTGCTCGAGGGCCCGGCGCAGCGTCATTGGCCCGGCAAACGTTCGGTCGTAGTTGTTCGGCGCATACGGGGGCTGGCCCTCGCCCGCATCAAACGTCGTCGGCGCATCGTCGATGATGGTGACGGCAGAGAGGCCCCGGTCGATCGCGGCCGTGTAGAGCAGGGGCTTGATGGTCGACCCCATCTGCCGGGACGCCTGTGTCGCGCGGTTGAACTTGCTGCGCGCAAAGCTGAAGCCGCCCACCATCGCGCGGATGTCCCCGGTGCGATTGTCGAGGGCGATCAGCGCACCTTCGATGGCCGGCGGCTGCTCGAGGCCAAGCGTTGCCGTCTTCGTGTCCTCATCAAGAGTGGCGAGCGACACCTCGACGATGTCGCCTTCGCGCAGCAGCGACGTGAGGTCGGTGTGTCGTGTCCACGCCACCCCCGGTCGAGAGAGCTGGCCCGTCAACGGGCCGATGTTCACGGTGGCAGCCGTGGCGGTGACCGCCGTGACGACGCCAGGGACGATGTCGCCGACGGCCATCGGCCGGTTCCAGCGATCGGGCCGGTAGGTGTCGAGGGTCTTGCGCAACGAAGCGAGGGTCTGGGTGCTGCGGCGATAGATCCCCCGTTTCTTGTCGAGTCGGCGCAGTGCGCGATCGATGGCGCGATTCGCGGCCAGCTGGAGGGAGCGGTCCAGACCGGTCCGCACGGTCAGGCCCTGCTCGTAGAGGGCCTTGGCACCGTAGGTGTCCTCGAGGCGCTTGCGCACGTCTTCGAGGAAGTAGGGCGCGACACTGGCGGGCGTGCCGGGTTCGCCGGCCACGGTAACGGGCCGGGCCTTGGCGTCGCGCGCCTCCTCGGGGGTGATGAACTGCTCGGTGGCCATGCGATCGAGCGCATAGTTGCGGCGTCGCCGGGCGGCATCGGGATTGACGTAGGGACTCTGCCGCACGTTGGCCTGGATGATGCCGGCAATGAGGGCGGCTTCCTCGAGCGACAGATCCTGGACGCGCTTGCCGAAGTAGAGCTGCGAGGCCGACTCCACGCCGTAGGCCCCGTGCCCGAAGTAGATCTGGTTGCAGTAGAGCGTGAAGATTTCCGGCTTGGAGTAACGCTTCTCAATCTGGATGGCGACGAGGGCTTCCTTGATTTTCCGTTCCCATGTGCGTTCGAAGCCGATAGTGGCGGGAAAGAGGTTGCGCGCCAGCTGCTGGGTCAGGGTTGAGCCGCCGGGCACGTTGCCGCGGCTGGTGACGTCGCGCACCAGCGCGAGCAGCATGCGCGAGACGGACAGCCCGCTGTGCTCGAAGAATCCGGCATCCTCGGCCGCGAGGATCGCCTGGCGCAACTGGAGGGGGATGTCTTCGTAGCGGACGACGACCCGGCGTTCGACGGCAAAATCGCCGAGCGGGGCGCCCGCACGGTCGAGGACTCGGGTGATGGTGCTGGGGGCGTAGCTGTCGAGGGCAGACACCTCGGGCAGGTCGTCAGATGAGGCGAACAGCACGCCGGCAGTGGTCCCCGCCAGCGCCGCGAGAACAAACAGCAGAACCAGCGAGGCCAGACGGGCAACCGAACGGATGGGCGGCATGGGGGGAACGGACGCTCTGGGTGCTTTAAATATAGCAAGGGGGCTGTCGTTGGGCAGCGTCGAGGCGCTGGCTTGAGAAAATCCATATTGACAAAGACACACTAAGGTTTCATGCTAACAACATGAGCAAAATCATTGGCATCGACCTCGGGACAACCAACTCTGTCGTGGCCGTGATGGAGGGTGACCAGCCCACCGTCATTCAGAATGCCGAAGGCCATCGGTTGACCCCCTCTGTGGTGGGTTTCAGCAAGAGCGGTGAGCGGCTGGTGGGCCAGGTCGCCAAGCGCCAGGCCGTGACCAATCCGGAAAACACGCTCTTCTCGGTGAAGCGGTTCATGGGGCGCCGTTTCAGCGAGGTGGGCGACGAGATGAAGCGCGTGCCCTATACCGTCTCGGGCGCCGGCAACGGGGATGTCCGGATCAAGGCCGGCGGGCAGGAGTGGGCGCCCCCCCAGATTTCGGCGATGGTGCTGCAGAAGCTGAAGCAGGCCGCTGAGGACCACCTTGGCGAGCCGGTGACCCGTGCGGTCATCACGGTGCCGGCCTACTTCAACGACGCCCAGCGCCAGGCGACCAAGGAGGCGGGGCAGATTGCCGGGCTCGAGGTGATGCGCATTGTCAACGAGCCGACGGCGGCCGCGATGGCCTACGGTCTCGACAAGAAGCACAACGAGCTGATCGCCGTGTATGACTTCGGCGGCGGCACGTTCGACGTCTCCATCCTCGAGGTGGGCGACGGCGTCGTGGAAGTGAAGGCCACCAACGGCGACACGCACCTCGGCGGCGACAACCTCGACGAAAAGGTCATCGAGTGGATCATCGACGAGTTCCGCAAGGAAGAGGGCATTGACCTCGGCAAGGACCGCATGGCGCTGCAGCGCCTGCGCGAGGCGGCCGAGAAGGCCAAGATCGAGCTGTCGTCGGTGATGGAGACGGAAATCAACCTGCCGTTCATCACGGCGGATGCCTCCGGGCCCAAGCACCTGACGCGCAAGCTGACGCGCGCCAAGTTCGAGTCGCTGGTCGAGGACCTGCTCCAGAAGACGATGGCGCCGACGCGTCAGGCGATGAAGGATGCCGGGGTCACCGCCCGTGACATCCATGAGGTGGTGCTGGTCGGCGGATCGACCCGCATCCCGCGCGTGCAGACGCTCGTGCAGGAGGCGTTCGGCAAGGAACCGCACAAGGGCGTGAATCCCGACGAAGTCGTGGCGATGGGCGCGGCCATTCAGGCCGGCGTGCTGTCGGGCGACGTGAAAGACCTGCTGCTGCTCGATGTCACGCCGCTGTCGCTGGGCATCGAGACGCTGGGCGGCGTGATGACGACGCTGATTGCGCGCAACACGACGATCCCCACGCGCAAGAGCGAGGTGTTCTCGACGGCCGCCGACAACCAGACGTCGGTGGACGTGCACGTGCTGCAGGGCGAGCGGCAGCTGGCACGCGACAACCGCACGCTGGGCAACTTCCGCCTTGACGGCATTCCGTCGGCGCCGCGCGGCGTGCCGCAGATCGAGGTCACCTTCGACATCGACGCCAACGGCATCGTGAACGTATCGGCCAAGGATCTCGGCACGCAGAAGGAGCAGAAGATCACCATCACCTCGTCCTCGGGCCTCAGCAAGGATGAGGTCGACCGGATGATGAAGGAAGCCGAGGCGCATGCGGACGAGGACAAGAAGCGGCGCGAGGAGATCGACACCCGTAATCGTGCCGACAGCGCGGTGTATGCCTCCGAGCGCATGCTGAAGGAGTCGGGCGACAAGCTGCCGGTGGCGGAGAAGGCCGAGGTCGAGGCCGCGATGAAGGCGCTGCGCACGGCGATTGACGGCAACGATGCCGCGGCGATCGCGGGCCTGCTCGAGAAGCTGACCGCGGCGCAGCACAAGGCCGCAGAGGCCCTGTATCGCGCGCAGGCGGCCTCTGGCGCCGCCGAGGAGGGGGCGCCGGGCCCCGAGGCCGGCGGACCGGCCGGCGGTGGCGCCTCTGACCAGGGCGATGTCATCGACGCCGAGGTTGTCGACGACAAGAAGTAGCGGGACGCGCAAGGCGCCGCCATGGATCTCTACATCGTTCTGGGAGTGCGACGGGAGGCGACGGCGGAGGATATCCGCCGCGCCTACCGGCGTCTGGCCCGGCGCCTGCACCCGGACCTCAATCCGGGGGACGGTGCCGCGGCCAGCCGGTTCGAGCAGGTCGTGCGCGCGTACGAGACGCTGGTGGATCCCGAGCGGCGCCGCCAGTATGACAGCGGTGGGTCGCAGGCCGACGCCGGCACGCCGGGGCCCGGCTTCGGCTTTCGCGGATTCGATTTCTCCCCCCAGGTGCACGCCCGCCAGACCACGACGTTCGGCGACTTGTTCGAAGAGGTGTTTGCCCGGCGGAGCGGACAGGATGTGTCGCCCCAGGACGGCGGCGACCTGTTTGCCCAGGTGACGCTGACGTTCGATGAGGCCTGGCGCGGCACCACACGCGCCATCGCCGTGACGCGCCAGCGGGGGTGTCCGGGCTGTGGAGGCACCGGCATGGTGCGAACGGCTGACCGCCACTGCGGCGCCTGCGATGGTCAGGGCGCCGTGCAGGTGGCGCGCGGGCACATGGTGTTCAGCAAGGCGTGTCCGCAGTGTCAGGGCGCCGGCGTGCGCCGGGTGCATCCCTGCGGCACGTGCGCCGGTGGGGGCGTGGTGGCCGTGGCGGAGCAGGTCGAGGTGACCATCCCGGCGGGCATCGGCCACGGTGACCGGATGCGGTGGCCCGGCGGAGGCCATGCCGGTCGTCGCGGAGGGCGCCCGGGTGACCTGCATCTCGACATGGCCATCGCGCCGCACCCCGTGTTCCGGCGTGACGGTGATGAGGTGACGATGGTGCTGCCGGTGGGCGTGCACGAGGCGGGGCTGGGGGCGCGCGTGACCGTCGAGACGCCCGCAGGTCCCGTGGTCGTGCGCGTGCCGCCGGGGTCACAGGCGGGACAGCGCCTGCGGCTGCGCGAACGCGGCATACCCCGGGCGCAGGGCGGGCGCGGCGACCTGCTGATCGAACTGCGCATCGTCATGCCGTCGCTGCTGGATGAGCGGTCGAAGGAACTGCTCAGGGAATTTGGCCGCATTCACGGGGAGCATGCACGCTGATGGCGAAGAGCACCGGCAAGGCCTACTTCATGATCAGCGTGGTGGCGCAGCGCTACGACATCCATCCGCAGACGCTGCGCCTCTATGAGCGGGAAGGCCTGCTGCGCCCGTCGCGCACCGAGGGGAATACGCGGCTGTATTCGGAGGAAGACCTCGAGCGGCTCGAGACCATCCTCACGCTGACGCGCGAGCTGGGCGTGAACCTGGCCGGTGTCGAGATCATCCTCAACATGCGCGAGAAGATGGCGCAGATGCAGACCGAGGTGAACGAGTTCATGGCGTATGTCAAGCAGGAACTGGCGCGCGGACTCGACGACTGGGAGCAGCGGCTCGGCACGGCGATGGTCAAGACGCCGCCCGGCGGCCTGGTGCGGGCCGGCACGCCCGAGGCACAGGCCCCAGCATTGCACACCCCGTCGCAGAACCCGCCGCGCGACGACGATTAGGGCAGGCGACTCCCGAAAGAGATCCGCTACAATTCCCGCGTGCACAGGCTCGAGCTGCTCGCGGACAATGCCCAGACGCTCGACGCCTACCTGCAGGAAGTTTCGCGGTTTGCACCGCTGTCGGTCAGCGACGAGCAGGCGCTCTCGGTCCGCATCGCACAGCATGACGATGAGGCGATGGCCACGCTGGTGGGCCCCAGCCTGTCGAGCGTCGTGCGGTGTGCGCGGCACTTCCATCACCTGGGCGTTCCGCTCATCGATCTGGTGCGCGACGGCACGCTCGCGCTGATTGATGCGGCCCGCCGGTTCGACCCGTCCCGTCATGGGCGGTTCGCGACCTACGCCCGCTGGTGGATTCGCCAGGGCGTGCTGCATGGCGTCACGCACGGCGGCGCGTTGCCGGGCGTGCAGGACATTGAACTGCGCTCGGCGCAACTGACGGCGGCACTGTGCGCATCGGTCGAATCGGCGGTGCACGCCGGCGGTCGTCCGGAGCAGCCGCTGAGCGCCGAGGAACTGCGGGAGCTCGAGGCCGCCTGGCGGCCGCGGCTGGTGTGGCCGGTGACCGCGGACGAACCGGAAGTCGACCTCGATTATGTGGGACCGCTGATGGCAGATGAGTACGAAGACGCGCTGCGGGCAGCGCTGGTGTCCGACATTGCGTCGGCCCTGCTTGAGCTCGATCCGAAGGAGCGGCGCGTCATCGAACTGCGCCTGGGGCTGCAGGACGGGGAGCCGCGCAGCCTCGAGCAGGTGACGGAGCGGCTCGCCCTGTCGGCGCAGCGAACCGAGCGGCTGTCGACGCAGGCGGTGCGCAAGCTGCGCCGCCAGCGGTCGGTGCGCAGTTCGCTGAACTGACGCGGCAGAGTATCAGTCATGTCCTGCGAAGTGTGCCACGGCACCCGATGGAAGTCGGTCGTGCGCGACGGAGTCGAGCGCCTCGAGCGGTGTGATTGCTGGCGCGCCGATGTGGCCGAGCGCCTGCTGCTCGAGGCCCGCATCCCACAGCGCTACAGCCGCTGCGAGTTGTCGTCGTTCGAGCACGACACCGATTCCCAGCGCGATGCCTTCCGCCGGGCGTCGGCGTTTGTGCAGCAGTTTCCGGCGGTCGATCGGGGCTTGCTCCTCTACGGCCCCAACGGCGTGGGCAAGACGCACCTGGCCGTCGGCATCCTCAAAGCCGTCATGCGCACCCGCGGGGCGCGCGGCTTCTTCTTCGAGACCCGCGAGCTGCTCAAGCTGGTGCGCGACACCTACAACCGATCGGTGGCCGAGACGGAAATGGACGTGCTGGCGCCGGTGCTGAAGGCCGATGTGCTGGTCCTCGATGACCTCGGCGCTGAACGCACGTCCGACTGGGTGCAGGAAACGCTCGGGCTCGTGGTCAATACGCGCTACAACGAACGGCGTCCCACCATCTTCACCAGCAATCTCGTCGATTCGCCGGACAGCACCGATCCCCGGTCATTCATCTACCAGCTGGGCAGCCGCACGCGCTCGCGGCTCGCCGAAATGTGTGACTGGGTCGAGATGCACGGGGTGGACATGCGGGAGGTCGGCCCGCAGGCCTCGGCCGACGCCATCCAGCGCTGGCAGCGGTCGTCACCCGCCTCCCCTGACAATCTGCGGAAGGCCACACCCGCCTCGCCCCGCCCGAGAGGGCAGGCGCGGGCGAAGCTGCCCACGCCCGGGCAGGGGGAACTGAAGTGGCCGGGCGGGCGCGCCGGCAACGACCGCTGAGGCGGACGGCGACCACGGCATGCCGGCCGGCCTCTACCTGCACATCCCGTTCTGCGAGTCGATCTGCCACTACTGCAACTTCACGAGGGGCGTGCTGGATGGTCCCGTGAAGGCGGCGTACGTGACGGCGCTGACCGACGAAATCGCCCGGGCCCCTGAGCGGGGAGCCGCGGTCGACACCATCTTCCTCGGCGGCGGCACGCCCTCGGTGCTGACCCCCGACGAGCTCGCGCGGATTCTCGATGCCTGCCGCGAGCATTTTCTCGTGGCCGCCAACGCCGAAGTGACGATGGAGGCCAATCCTGAAACCGTCTCGGAGAGGCAGCTGGCCGCCTACCGGGCGGCGGGGATCAATCGCCTGAGCTTCGGCGTGCAGTCGTTTGATGATGGGGAACTGGCGCGGCTCGGACGGCTCCACTCGGCCGCGCGGGCCCGACAGGCGGTCTCCGACGCGCGGGAGGCCGGCTTTGCGAACATCAGCCTCGACCTCATGCTGTGGCTGCCGGGGCAGCATGCGGACGACTGGCGCCGGTCCGTGGACGCGCTCATCGAGGTGGCGCCGGACCATGCCTCGATGTATCTGCTCGAGGTGTATCCGAACTCGCCGCTGCGGGAGGAAATGGCGCGGCAGGCCTGGTCGGTTGCTCCGGACGAGGAGGCGGCGGACATGTATCTGGAGGGCCTGGAACGCTTCGAGGCCGCCGGCTATCGCCACTATGAAATTTCGAACGTGGCCCGGCCCGGCTGCGAGTCGCGGCACAATCGCCTGTACTGGACCGGGGGGCACTGGATTGGGTTCGGGTGCGGGGCCCATTCCACCTGGCACGGCCGCCGCTGGCGGGTGCTGCCGGGGACGGGCGACTACATTCGAGCGCTCGGTGAGCAGCGGTCGGTGCGGCTAGATTCGCGGGAGCTGTCCCCACGCGAGCAGCGTGAAGAGGCCCTGTTCATGGGGCTCCGGCTGACGGAAGGCATCGACCTGCAGGCCATCCGTGACACGTGGGGGGTTGACGTACTGGCCCGGTATGGTGACGATCTGGCACCGTTTCTTGAGGAGGGACTGGTGGAAGCGACCCCCGACGGGCGCCTTCGCCTGACCAGAAACGGGATGCTCGTGGCGAACGAGATCATGGTAGTTTTTATCGGCGACGCCGTACAGTAACGTGCGGGCTTTCGCGAAGGAGGCGAGTCAATGCGTCGAAGTGTTCAGAGGGTGCTGTCTGGTCTGGTGCTCGTGGGAAGTCTGACCCTTGGCAGCGGCGTGGCGTTTGCGCAGGAGCCGGCCAAGCCCGTGCTCACGCTCGAGGGCGATGCCGTCGTGATGACGATTCTCATCAAGCCCGAGAAGACGGCCGACTTCGAGTCGGTGTTCGCCAAGTACCGGGCAGCGTTTGAGAAGAGCGAGAACCCTGTCCGGAAGCAGCAGCTGGCCGGCATCCGGTTCTACAAGTCCACTCAGGCCGCCAACGGCAATGCCGTCTACATCGTGTATGTCGACTCGCCGGTCGCGGGTCAGGAGTACGACATCACCCGCATCATCCTTGAAGGATTCCCGGCCGAGGTGCAGGAATACTTCGCCAAGTACAAGGATTCGTTCGCAGGTCGTGCCATCACGACCCTGAACAAGGTCCAGTAGTCCTCAGTCCGGGCAGTCGGTCCCCGCGCGGGACCGGCTGCCACGGAGTATCCTGAGAGGGTGATCGTCAGTCTGCTGCTCACCCTGCTGGTGGATTCCACAGCGGCTCCACCCCCTCCACTGATTCCTGCCCTCCAGGCTCAGTCCGCACCGCCCTCCGCCCCGGCCCCTCCCGGTCAACCCCCCGCGGCCTCATCGCCGTCAGAAGACGCGGCAACCCTGCCCACTGACCCGGCGCAGGTAGTGGTCTCGACGGCCAGTGCCGTCCTGCTGGTGCCGGTGAAGGCCGCGCTTGCCGCCGACTACGAGGCGGCTCTCACGCTGCTGCAGGGCGCGTTCGCATCGTCTGACGACCAGCAGGCGCGTCAGGTGGCCGCTGGGTGGAAGGTTATGAAGGCACAGGAAGCCGACAGCAAGGGCAATGTGGTCTACCTGCACATGCTGCAGCCCGCGATGGCGGGGATCGACTACCGGCCGTCGATGTGGATGGACCGGCTGGTGCAGGACCTGCCGATCGACATGCTGGACAAGTATCGCGATGCGCTGGCCGGGCCTGCCTCGCTGCTGTCGCTGACCGACGTCGCCATCATGTCTGTGGCCCCGGCGCCTGCCCCGAAGACCGACGCAGTACCGGACGCACCGTCCGGCGTGCAGGGCACACGCCCCGGACCGGGGACGCCGCCGCCGACGGGGGCCCCGGTCAAGCGCCCCGGCGGACGTTGACGTCCCGGGACGCCGCGTGTCGCCCGCTAGAAGGCCAGAGAGGCACCACCGTAGACGCGGTGCAGCACGGCGGTCTGCGACGTGCCCTGCAGGCGGAACATGCGGTAGTCGAGACGCAGCCGTATGGGGCCGGCGACTTTCACCTTGAGGCCACCGCCGGTGTTCAGGGCGGTCGACATGCGCGAGGTGAGCCCGGTGGTCTCGCGATAGAGTCCCGCACCGACCGTTGCGTACAACTGCACGGGTGAGATCCCCCCCGGGGTCTGCAGCAGGCCGTTCGCCGACCAGGTCGTCAGGCCCGACGTGCCTGAGCGCGTGTCAGCCGGCCACCGGGTCATCTCGGCTTCGGCTCCGACGATGACGAGGCCAAATCCGACGGCAGCGCCGGTCAGCCCGCGGTTGACGGGCGACGGTGTCGCCCCGAGGAAGACGGTGACGTCGGCCATCGCCCGGGAGGGCAGCAGCAGGCACAGGAGCAGGCACAGGCGGAGGCGCGGAAGTGGAGTCACGTTGGTATGATCACATAGGCGGGCTGTGCCATACCGGCAGGTCGTGCCTGACTGGGAGCTGGGACCATGATGCGCCTTCGAACTGCCGCAGTAACGCTGACCCTGACCGTGCTGCTCCCCCTGAGCCTGCTGGCCGACACGCTGTATCTGCGGAACGGGCAGCGCATTCAGGGCGAGCTGATTGAGATTCGCGGTAGCCTGGTGGAGTTCCAGGAGCGGCGCGGATTTGGCAGCCCCCGCGTGCTGCGCCTTGACCGGGCCGAGGTCGACCGCATCGACTTTGATCGGTTCGGCAACTCGTTCGATGGCGGCAGCGGATTCGGCGGTTCAGGGGGCAGTGGTGGCGGTGGCCGCCGTCCCACGGGCATGCGCGAGCGCGCACTGGTGGTTGAGAGCACCGTCGACTGGACCGACACCGGCATCGACGTGCGCGCCGGGCAGACGATTTTCGTCGAGGCCTCGGGACAGGTGCGCTGGGGGCGCGACCGCAGGGACGGGCCCGGAGGCGAGCGCAATTCACCGTTCAATGCCGGCCGCCCGATGCCCAACCGGCCTGCGGCGGCGCTGATCGGGCGCATTGGACGCGATGTGTTCTTCATTGGCGACGACCGGGGGCCCATCCAGATTCGCGGCGGAGGCCGGCTGGAGCTGGGGGTCAACGACGACTACCTGCCGGACAACTCCGGCAGCTTCCGCGTGACGGTGTTCTACTGAGACGCCCTCGCGTGCACGGACAGGAGCGTTGAATTCATGCACCTTCCACTGACGGAACAGCAGCAGTTGCTCAGGCAGAGCGTTCGCGAGTTCGCCGAGCGCGAGATTGGGCCGCATGTACGCGAATGGGACGAAGCCCAGCACTTTCCGACCGAGCTGCTGCCGGCCCTGGGGGACCTGGGCCTGATGGGCATCCAGTTCCCCGAGGAGTACGGCGGGGCCGGGATGAGTGCGGTCGACTACTGCATCTGCATCGAAGAACTGGCCCGCATCGATCCCAGCATCTCGCTCTCGGTGGCGGCGCACAACGGACTGGGCGCGGCGCACATCGCGATGTTCGGGTCCGAGGCGCAGAAGCAGCGGTTCCTCGTCCCGATGACCAGTGGCCGGCACGTGTCGGCCTGGGGGCTCACCGAACCGGGTTCGGGCAGCGATGCGGCCGCCATGCGGACGTCTGCCGTGCGCGACGGCGATGCCTGGGTGCTCAACGGGTCGAAGGCCTTCATCACCCACGGCCAGTCGGCGCAGACGATGGTGGCCATGGCGGTGACAGACCGCGACAAGGGCGCGCGGGGGATTTCGGCCTTCATCATCGAACGGGGGACGCCCGGATTCCTGGTGGGCAAGAAGGAAGACAAGCTGGGCATGCGGGCCAGCGAGACCGCCGAGGTGATCTTCCAGGACTGCCGGATTCCTGCCGATCACCTGATTGGCGAGCCGGGCGAGGGCTTCATCCAGACGCTGCAGGTGCTCGATGCGGGCCGCATCGGCATTGCCGCCCTGGCCGTGGGACTGGCGCAGGGGGCCTACGAGACGGCCCGGGATTATGCGGCGCAGCGGCGGCAGTTCGGGCGCAGCATCGACGGCTTCCAGTCGATTCGCTGGAAGCTGCTCGACACCGCCACGCGCGTGCAGCAGGCACGGCTGCTGACGTACCGGTCGGCCTGGATGAAGGATCAGGAACAGCGCACGACGCTCGAATCGTCGATGGCCAAGCTGTTTTCGAGCGAGGCGGCGGTGCGGGCGGCAGAAGATGCCGTGCAGATTCTCGGCGGCTATGGCTTCGTGAAGGACTATGCCGCGGAGAAGTTCTTCCGTGACGTGAAGCTGACCACCATCGGCGAGGGGACCAGCGAAGTGCAACGGCTGGTGATCGCGCGTCAGCTCCTGGCGGCATGACGGGGGCCCCCTCCACGCTGGCCGATCGCCTGCGGGCTGGCGATCCGCGTGCCATCGCCCGGGCCATCTCGATCATCGAGGACGAGCGCCCGGAGGCGGCGGCGCTCGTGCGCGAGATCTTTCCCCACACCGGCCAGGCCTACCTGATCGGCGTGACCGGCCCGCCCGGGGCCGGGAAGAGTACGCTCGTCGACAAGCTCACCGCCGAAGTGCGGCGTGCGGGGGAACGCGTCGGCATCCTGGCCGTCGACCCGACCAGTCCCTTCACCGGAGGCGCGATTCTGGGTGATCGGGTCCGGATGCAGACGCACTACGAGGACCCCGGCGTCTTCATCCGATCCATGGCCACCCGCGGGCAGCTGGGAGGCCTGGCGCGCGCCACCAGCGATGCCGCGCTGGTCATGGATGCCGCGGGCAAGAGCCTGGTGGTCATCGAGACGGTCGGCGTCGGGCAGGACGAAGTCGATATCGTGCGCACGGCTGACATCTCCATCGTGGTGCTGGTACCCGGCACCGGCGACGACGTGCAGGCGCTGAAGGCCGGGATCATGGAGATTGCCGACATCTACGTGGTGAACAAATCCGACCGCGAGGGCGCCGATCGGATGGTCACGTCGGTGGAGGCCAACCTGTCGCTGCAGCACTTCGGCGAGGGCGAATGGCGTCCGCCGATCATCAAAACCGAGGCGAGCGCGGGGCGGGGCATTGCCGAGCTGTGGCAGGCCATCCGGGCCTATCGCGCACACACGGCGGCGTCACGCGGCCGGCGCCTGAAGGCCAGGAATCAGTTCCGGCTTCGCGACCTGCTGACGCACCGCTACCTCGAGTTCATCGAGCACACGCTGCTGACGCCCGAGTCGTTCGACGCGCTGGTGGATCGCATCGCCGCCCGCGAGGTCGATCCGTATTCGGCCGCTGAAGACCTGCTGTCCCGGAGCCTCAAGCGATGATTCGCGCCTATCTCGACCATGTCGGCGTGGCGGTCTCCGACCTCGACGCGTCGCTCCGCCTCTTCCGCGACGCCCTGGGGCTGCACGTCGAGGCCAGTGAGGAGGTGGGCAGCCAGCGGGTGCGCGCCACCTTTCTGCCCATGGGGCCCTCGTCGCTGGAACTGCTCGAGGCGACCGCGGCCGATTCGCCCATCGCGCGCTTCGTCGAGTCGCGCGGTCCCGGCATGCATCACCTGGCCCTGCGCGTCGACGACATCCGGGCGGCCCTGGCAGCGCTGGAGGCCCGCGGGGTGCGCCTCATCGACCGGCAGCCGCGGCCCGGGGCCGAAGGGGCCGAGGTGGCGTTCATCCATCCCTCGGCCACGCACGGCGTGCTCGTCGAGCTGAAGCAGCCGGCCGTGCGCGTGCCGCGCTTCCTGACGGCCGAGCCGCTGGCACTCGGAGACCTCGAGCTCGTCAGCCTGTCGGACGGCTTCATCCACCTCGACGGCGGTGCCATGTTCGGCGTCGTGCCCCGCACGCTGTGGGCGTCGAAGATTCCTCCCGACGACCGGCATCGCATTCCCCTCGGGATGCGTCCCCTGCTTATCCGGGGGGAACAGAACGTCCTGATCGACGCAGGCTGCGGCGACAAGATGGACGCGAAGAGCGCCGACATCTACGGCCTCGAGCGTGCCTACCACCTCGATCACTCGCTGGCGGAGGCGGGTCTCTCGGCCGAGGACATCGACATCGTCGTGGCCAGCCACCTGCACTTCGACCACGTCGGAGGCTTCACCAGCCGCGACCGTCAGGGCCGCCTCGTGCCGCGATTTCCCCGCGCACGCTACATCGCCCATCGTCAGGAATGGATGGACGCCACCCATCCGCACGAACGCAACCGCGCGTCATACCTGCAGGACAACTTCGTTCCGCTCCAGGAGGCAGGCGTGCTGACGGTGGTGGATGACGAGGCCGAGATTGTGCCGGGCGTGGCCTTCAGGCGCAGCGGCGGGCACACGCCCCATCACCAGGTGATCATGATCCGGTCCGGCGGGCAGACCGCCGTGTTCACGGCCGACATGTATCCCACGACGGCGCACATTCCCGATCCGTGGATGACCGGCTACGACCTGCTGCCGGTGCAGTCGCTCGAGTTCAAGCGTGCGTTTGCGCGCGAGGCCATCGAGGGCGAGTACCTCATCTTCTTCGAGCACGAGCCGTCGATGGCGGCCGGCCGCCTGCGTGAGCAGGGCGGGCGCCGCCACGTCGAGCGCGTGCGATAGGAGCGTCCATGTCCGTGCAGATTGGCATCATCGGTGGGTCTGGCCTGTACGACATGGCCGAGCTGACCGACCGCGAGGAGCGTCGGCTGTCGACGCCGTTTGGTGAGCCATCCGGTCCCTATGTCGTGGGCACGCTCCGGGGCAAGCGCGTGGCGTTCCTGGCCCGCCACGGCGCAGGGCATCGCATTTCCCCCTCGGAGCTCAACTTCCGCGCCAATATCTTCGGCTTCAAGCAGCTGGGGGTCGAGTGGATTCTGTCGGCCAGCGCCGTCGGTTCCCTGCAGGAACAGTACCGCCCGATGGACATCGTGTTTCCCGATCAGTTCATCGACCGGACGCGCGGGCGCGTCAGCACCTTCTTCGGGCGCGGCCTGGTCGCACATGTGGGGTTTGCGCATCCGCTGTGCGTACCGCTGGCCCGCCTTGGCGCCGCCGTGGCCCGCGATCTCGGGGCCCGGGTGCACGAAGGCGGCACCTACGTGTGCATGGAAGGGCCGCAGTTTTCCACGCTCGCCGAGTCGCAGCTGTATCGGTCGTGGGGCGCCGACATCATCGGGATGACCAACCTGCAGGAGGCCAAGCTGGCCATGGAGGCGGAGATCGCCTACGCGACGATGGCGCTGGTCACCGACTACGACTGCTGGCATCCGGACCACGACGCCGTCACGGTCGAGATGGTGGTGCAGAACCTCACGCGCAATGCCGAGATGGCGCGGCAGGTGATTGCCGGCTGGGTCGAGCGCCTCGACCCCTCGCAGCGCGTGCCGGCCCACTCGGCGCTGCAGTTTGCGCTGATGACGCAGCGCGATGCCATTCCCGAACAGACGCGGCGCGACCTGGCGCCGCTCATTGACAAGTACCTTTCGTAGGAGCCGCCCGTGTCGCTGATTGTGACTGGTTCGATTGCGTTCGACTATCTGATGTCCTTCCCCGGGCGGTTCACCGAGCACTTCCTGGCCGAGCACCTCGATCGGGTATCGCTGAGCTTCCTGGTCGACACGATGGACAAGCGCCGGGGTGGCTGCGCGCCGAACATCGCCTACACGCTGGCGCTGCTGGGCGAGCGGCCCCGCCTGATGGCGACGGCCGGGCAGGACTTCGGCGAGTACGGACAGTGGCTCACAGCCGCCGGGGTGGACACGTCGCTGGTCAAGGTGGTGGACGGCAAGTTCTGCGCGTCGTTCTTCTGCAGCACCGACCAGCACAACAGCCAGATCGCGTCGTTCTACACCGGGGCGATGGCGCATGCGGCCGAGCTGTCATTCCGCGGGGCCGTGACTCCCGATGCCGGGACGCTGGTCATCATTTCCCCGAACGATCCGGCAGCCATGGTGCAGTATGCCCAGGAGTGCAGCACCATGGGACTCCGCTACATCTGGGACCCGGGACAGCAGTGTGCCCGCATGGATGCGGCACAGCTGGCCGAGGGCATCACTGGTGCCTACATGGTGATCTGCAACGATTACGAGTTCGAGCTGATCCGCCAGAAGACCGGCCTGAGCGAGGCCGATATACTGGCGCAGGTGCCGATGCTCGTGGTCACCAAAGGCGAGCAGGGCAGCACGATCATGAGCGGCGGGGCCCGAGCGGACGTGCCAGCCGTGACGCCCGTGCGCGTGGCCGATCCGACGGGCGTCGGTGATGCCTATCGCGGAGGGTTCATGAAGGGGCTGGCTGCCGGGGCCGATCCCGTGGTGTGCGGGTGCATGGGCAGCGTGGCGGCGACCTACGCGCTCGAGTTTCTGGGCGGCACCTATCACGCGTACACGAAGGCCGAGTTTGCCGAGCGCTACGCGGCGCACTTCGGCGCCCTGCCTGTCGCGCTGTAGTCAGGACCGCAGGCGGTGCGGCGTTGTCAGTCGACGCCGGCTGCCACGCGGGCGCGGGCACCGGCCACGATGCGGGCGAACTTGGCCTGCTGCAGGTTCCAGTCGGTCTCGAGCAACCGCACCTGCGCGTCATTGAGCTCGGCCGAGGTGATGACGCCGTTCTCGTAGGAGACCTGCGCGATCTGGACGCTCTCGCGCGCCAGCTCGAGCGCCTTCTGCTGGGTCGTCACCACTTCGGCTGCGGCCTGCAGCGTGGTCCACGCTGACTCCAGCTCGAGGCGTGCCTGGTCGAGCGTCGCCGTCATTCCATATTCAGCCTGTCGCTGCTGGGCCTGTGCGGCCGCCTTGCGGGCCGAGGCCGCTGGCGCCACCGTCAGCGGCACCTGCAGCGCCAGGCCGAAGGTATAGTTCTGCCGCTCCCGGTCGAACACTGAACCCAGGCGATCGTCCTGATACTGCATGTTGCCCCTCAGGGCGAGTGACGGCTTCCACTCACCGTCGGCGAGGCGCGCGGCAAACGTGGCCTGATCGCGACGCGCCTGAAAGGCCTTCAGATCTGGACGGGCCGGGAGGGACTGGTCGAGCTGCTCGCGGCTGGGCAGCGCCTGTCCCTCATCGAGGGTGCCGACCAGCGTCAGCGGCTGCCCCTGTGGCAGTGACAGCACGGTGCGCACGGCCTGCAGTGCCGTCTCGAACTCGGAGCGCACCTGGATGCGCCGGGCCCGGGCATTGGCCAGTTGGACCTCGGCCTGCAGGACATCGAGACGGGCGACCGTGCCCGCGTCATAACGTACCTTCGCCAGGCCCAGCTGCGTTTCAGCGAGGCGAATCTGCTCGTCAACCACGTTCAGGCCCTGCTGACGCAGCACCGCGTTGTAGAACGTCTCGACGATCCGATACTCGAGGTCCTGCCGTGAGCGCGCCAGATCGAGCCGTGAGGCATCGAGGCCAGCTTCCCGCACCGCTTCGCCGTTGGCGATGCGGCCGCCCGTGTACAGCGGCTGCGAGACATCGAACGAGAAGATGTTTTCGCGCGTGAATCCGGCCTGGAAGGTGGTTTCGTTCGGGCCGAAGACCCCCGCCGGAATGCGGATGATGGGGAACCGCTGGGCCGGGGTGTAGAGGTAGGTGACGCTGGCCGTGGGGAGCCGCGCGGTGCGGGCCTCGCGCACGAGGGCCTGGCTTTCGTCGACACGGGCCCCGACGACCTTGAGGGCCTGGTTGGCGTCGAGGGCCCGGCTGCGGGCCTGCTCGAACGTGAGCGTCAGCGGGGCTGGGCGCATCGAACGATCGCCCGGTGTCTGCGCGAAGGCGGCCGTCGACGAGAGCAGCCAGCCCAGCAGGCCGATGATGGCCACCAGCCCGGCCATACGGGTTGCCGGTGAGAGGGCCGGCAGGCCGCTGGCGCGCCGCGACTTCAGCCGATCGGTGAATCGGCCGAGCAGCAGATATGACACCGGCACCACCAGCAGCGTGAGGGCCGTGGAGGTGATGAGGCCGCCGATGGTGGCAATCGAAATCGGCGCGCGGAACTCACCCCCCTCGCCGGTGCCCATCGCCGAGGGCAGCATGCCGAGGATCATCGCGAAGGTCGTCATCAGGATGGGGCGCAGTCGCGCCGGTCCGGCCTTGAGGATGGCCTCCTCGAGGCCGAGGCCCTCGCGCACGTGCTGGTTGGTGAGGTCAATCAGCAGGATGGCGTTCTTGGTGACCAGGCCCATCAGCATGACCATGCCGATCATGGCGGGCATGCCGAGGTTGTTGCCGGTCATCAGCAGCGCCAGCAGGGCGCCGACGACCGCCAGCGGCAGCGACAGCATGATGAGCAGGGGCTCGAGGAATGACTCGAACTGCGAGGCCAGAACGATGTAGATGAAGATGACGGCAAGGATCATGGCCAGGCCCATCGCGGCGGCTGACTCTTCCATCATTTCGACGTCGCCGGCAAAGCCCCATTCAAAGTTGGCTGGCATCTGGATGGTGGCCATCACCGCCGCCACATCGGTCGTCACCTCGCCGAGCGCGCGACCACCGCTGAGCTCGACGCCGATCTTGGCCTGGCGCCGCCGCGCCTCGCGCTGAATGTTGGTGGGGCCGATACCCGGCTCCATCCGGACAATATCGCTGGTGCGGACGACGGCGCCGGTGGGCGAGTAGAGGGGCGTGCGCCCGATGCTCTGGAAATCGTTCCGGAACTCCGGGGCCAGCCGCACGCGGATGTCGTACTCCTTCTCACCCTCACGGAGTCGTGTGGGCACGATGCCCTCGACCATGCCCCGCAGCTGCGACGCGACGGTGGCGATGTCGTAGCCCATGTCCGCTGCCATGGCGCGATTCACCTGCGCGACCATCTCGGGCTGGCCGCCTTCGAGGGAGCTGTTCACGTCGACGGCCCCGGGCACGGCGCTGACCTTCGTGACAATCTCGTCGCTCAGGCGCTGCAGCGCGTCCATGTCGTCGCCGCGGACGAAGATGTTGAGCGGCGCCTCGGACGGCGCCCCCTGCATGAACTCGGGATCGGCCACCGTCATCTTCAGCAGCGGCACCTCCGCGAGGCGCGCGCGCAGGTCGGCCTTGATGTCCGCCAGCCCGCGTTCGCGCTCGAACTTCTTGCTCGTGCGGACACGCAGTGCCGCGCGCAGCGGATCGTTGTCGACGCCAACCGTCGAGAAGATCTGGCGGACCTCGGCGTCCTGCCGCACGATGGCCTCGACCGCCGACACGTAGGCGACGGACTGGTCGAACGAGGTGCCCGGGGGCGCCTCGACGTTGACCACCAGTTCGCCGCGGTCCTCGACGGGCACGAACTCGGTGCCGATGAAGGCCATCGATCCGAGGCTGCCGAAGAAGATCACGGCCGAGGCGGTGACGACCGTCCACGGCCGGCGCAGGGCCCAGCTCAGCAGGCGGTGATACTGCGCGTCGACGCGGTCGTAGAAGGCGCCCCAGCGCTCGAGCAGGCGCCCCGCGCGCGTCCGCGTGCGTTCCTCGAGCGGAATGAAGCGCACGAAGCGCGAGGACAGCATCGGGTCAAGCGTGAAGGCGATGAGCAGCGACATCGCCACAGCGAAGGCGATGGTGAGGGCGAACGACTTGAAGAACTGGCCCACCATGCCCGTCATGAACCCGACCGGCAGGAACACGGCCAGGATGGTGAAGGTGGTGGCCATCACCGCGAGACCAATCTCGGACGTCCCGACGCGGGCAGCCGTCACCGGGTCAGCCCCTTCCTCCATGTGCCGGTAGATGTTCTCGCGCACGACGACGGCATCGTCGATGAGGATGCCAATGACAAGGGAGAGGGCCATGAGCGTCATCATGTTGATGGTGAAGCCCACGACGTACATGAAGAAGAATGTCGCGATGACCGACGTCGGCAGGGCGAGCGCAGTGATGAGCGTCGATCGCCAGTCGCGCATGAAGATGAAGACGATCAGCACGGCCATGATGCCGCCGAACACGATATGGCCCCGCACCTCGCGGACGTTCTCGCGGATACCGTCGGCGTCGCTGTGCACCTGCCGGACAGACAGCTGCGGGAAGGTCGGCGCGAGCTTGGCCAGGGCCTCTTCTACCTTGGTGGCGATGTCGACGGTGTTGGCGCCCGACTGCTTGCGGATGGAGAACGACACGGCGTCGGCGCCGTCGAGGCGTGTGGTCGACGACTTCTCAGCGAAGCCGTCGACGACCGTCGCCACGTCGCGCACGCGCACGGTCGAGCCTCCCGTCGAGCGGAGAATGACATTCTCGATCTCGCCTGAGGAGGCGAACTCGCCCTTGGTGCGCAGCGATACGGCGCGACCGTCGCGCTTGACCTGGCCGCCGGGCACGTCGAGGTTCTCGGCGGTGAGCTTGGCGGCTACCTCGGTGAGGGGCAGGTTGAGGGCTTCGAGGCGTCGCGGATCGAGGTTGACCTGGATTTCGCGCACCTCACCGCCGTTGACCTGCACGGCGGCCACGCCCTCGATCTGCTCGAGCAGCGGCTTCAGGTCGTCTTCAATCTGACGACGGGTGACGTCGCTCGGCTGCGACGAGCCGACGGCGAAGACCATGATGGGCAGCGCGGCGACGTCGAAGCGCTCGATGATGGGGTCCTTGATGTCCTGCGGCAGGCGGCCGCGGATGGCGGCCACCTTTTCGCGCACCTCGGCGGTGGCGGCCTGCGGGTCGACCTCGAGCTGCAATTCGACGCCGACGCGGGCGAAGCTTTCCGTCGACGTCGACATCACCTTCTTCACGCCGTTGATGCCGGCCACGGCGTCCTCGATCGGCTTGGTGACGAGCGTCTCCACCTCTTCCGGGGCGGCGCCGGGATAGACCACGGCAACATTGACGAATGGCAGGTTGACTTCGGGGAACAGGTCGATGCCGAGCCGCGCGATGGAGACCAGACCCAGCACGACGAAGCTGGCGATCACCATGGTGGCAAAGACGGGGCGCTTGATTGAGGTATCAGAAATCCACATGGCAGAAGTCCGGGGAAGTCAGGGCCTACGGGACGGGCACCGGGCGCACACGCGTGCCCGGGGCGAGGGGGCGCTTGGCGTCGGCCAGCACCTGGTCACCGGCCTTGAGGCCGGACAGCACCTGGATGCGGCGGCCGTCGCGCGCACCCTCGGTCACGGGAACAGGCACGGCCTGGTCGCCGTCGATGCGAATGGCCACGCGGACGCCGTCACGGGTGACGATGGCGTCGGTGGGCACCAGCAGCGCATCGGCCTGGTCCGACTCGATGATGCGGGCTGCGGCATACATGCCAGACAGCAGCAGGCGGTCGTCATTGGGCACGCGCAGCTCCACCCGGAACTGGCGGTTGCGCTCGCTGACTTCGGGCGCGATGTTGGCGACCTCGGCCTCAAAGATCTGGCCTGGCTTGGCCTGGACGTCGACGCGCGCCTTCATCCCGGGACGGAGTCGCCCGGCTTCCAGCTCGGAGACCCCCGCCTCGAGCTTCATCTGCCGGAGGTCGGCCACGACCACGACCGGACGGTCAGATGGCATGGCGCCGGGGTCATAGTTGCGTTCGACCACGTAGCCGGTGACTGGGGAGGTGAGCGTCGTGTCGCGCTGGAACTCGCGCGCGCGCCGCTGGGCCGCCTCGGCCTGGGTCAGCGTGGCTGCCGCCAGATCGCGCTGAGCCAGCGCGGCACGGCGCGCCGTCTGGGCACCGTCGAGCCGCTGGCGGGGCAGGGCGCCCTTATCGAACAGCACCTGTGCGCGCTCGAACTCGAGCTGCGCATTCGAGAGCGACGCTTCTGCCGTCTCGAGGCCGGCACGGGCCACGGCGACTGCCGCCGTTGCCGCGTCAGCCTGCGCGTCAATCTCGCGCCGGTCAAGCGTTGCCACCGGCTGGCCGGCGGTGACCGGATCGCCGATGTCGACCAGAACGCGGTCGAGGGTACCGGGCAGCCGTGGTTTCACGGCCACGCGAGCGCGCGGAGCCAGCGTGCCCGACAGGTCGAGTGACTGTTCGATGGTGCCCCTGGTCGCGGTGACGACCGGCACATCGAGGGTCAGTGGTGCAGGCGCCGAGGCGGCAGGTTCCGGGGCCGGGGCCTGGCCCCCAGAGCAGGCGGCCGTGCCGACGGCCAGGACAACGAAGGCGAGCAGGGACAGTTTACGCATGGGAAGGGTCTGACATGACTGGGACTGCGGTCGAGTTTGCAGTCACCGGGATCTCGCAGGGAATGAACGTCGACGGTGCACCGGCTGCGAGACCGGCGAGGGTCGTGTCGAGAATGTCGCGGGCGAGCAGCTCGGAATCCTCACCCGGAGAGAGCCGCTGGCCGAGTTGGATGACCGCGGGGCCCAGCATCGTGCCCCACAGCAGCGAGACGGCCGCCCGGGGACGGACGGTGGCCGGCAGCTCGCCTGCATCGATGGCGCGCTGAATTTCGCTCGTGGCGGTTTCCATCAGGCTGGCAAGCAGCTCGAATCCGCTCCAGCCCTGGCAGAGCTGGGGCACCGAGCGATCGACGAACATCAGTTCGAAATAGGAAGGATGCTCGCGCGAGAACTCGTAGAACGTCCACCAGAGGTTCCGCAGCCGCGCGAGGGCCGAGGGGTGGTCGGGGACGACCGACGCCCTGGCGTGCAGGCGGCGGAAGCCGTCCTCCGCGAGCGCGAGATAAATGGCATCCTTGCTGGGGAAGTAGCTGTAGATGGCGGCCGGACTGTATTCAATGCGCTCGGCAATCTTGCGCATCGTCACGTTACGATAACCCTCGGCCGTAAAGAGCTCGCGGGCGGCGTCGAGGATGGCCTGCGTGGTGGCTGAGCGTTCGCGATCGTGTCGTTCCCGAATTCCCATGTTGAACAGTGTTCAGTTTTCTAACAGTAGTGACGCGAACGGCCCGTCCCGGGTTCCCGAGCCTGTGGGCGTGACAGTCGGAGCACTGGCCCTGGCCGCAGCCGGATGGTCCGTGGCCATCCCGGTGGCGCCGCTGGCCGCACCTGTGGCGCCGGTTGCGACGACTGTGCTCTACGCGATCGGGGCGCTTCTCTGTCACCAGCTGCCTGAGCGCTCGTTTCATGTCGATGGGCACCAGTGGCTGGTGTGCGCCCGGTGCAGCGGCCTCTACGTCGGCGCGGGACTCGGGGTAGTGCTGGCCTGGGCCTACCTGCGGCGTCACCCCTCCGCGGTCTGGCCGCGCCCCCGGGTGCTCACGATCCTGCAGATCGTGGCCCTGCCCACGCTGATCACGGTCGCCACTGCATGGCTGGGCCTGGGAGATCCGCCGAATCTCTGGCGTGCCGTCCTGGCCGTGCCGCTCGGGCTGGTCGCCGGTGCGGTGGCCGTGGCCCTTGTGAACGACCGGGTGAAGTAAACTCTGGAGCGCGTGTCCCCTTTGTTCATCGTGCTGGCCGCCTGGCTCCTGCCCGGTGCAGGCCACCTGCTCCAGGGCCGGCGCCAGAAAACCCTGGTCTTCAGCGCGGCCATCCTGACGATGTTTGTGGCCGGACTGGCGTTGGACGGCAGCCTGCTGCCCTTCACGCCGTCTGACCCGCTTGTGCTGCTGTTTGCGACGGCCATGAGCGGCGTAGGCCTGCCGTATGGTGTGGCCGTCCTGGCCGGTGTCGGAGCCGGCGAGCCTACGTCGGTATGGTTCGACTACGGGGTCGCCTTCCTGGTGGTCGCCGGCCTGCTCAATGCCCTGGTGGTGCTCGACGCCTACGACATTTCACAGGGAAGGAAGTGACGCGATGCAGGCCAGCCATGTCCTCGTGATGTCGCTCTTTGCCGTCGCCACCTCAGCGGTGTTCGCCGCTATTGCCCACGATGCCCCGGGTGACCAGCTGCGCACGGGCGCACGCTACGTGGCGACCTTCCTCGGCGTCGGTCTGGTCGTCGGCTGGTTCATGTACGGCCTGCCGTTCTGACGTGTCTGTGCCGCGGCCTGGCATCGCCCGATCGGCGCTCGGGCTGTGGCTCCCGCCGGCGGTCTATGCCGCGGTCATCTTCTGGCTGTCAGGGCGGCCCGTGGCCGACGAGGTGGCGCTGCTCCCTGACTGGCTTCATTCGGACAAGCTGCAGCACGGTCTGGCGTATGCCGGCCTGGCGGCGCTTCTGGTGCGGGCCATGGCCGGAGGTCACTGGCGCGGCATGACCACACGTCGCACGATGGTCGCGGTGGCGCTGGCCATCGTGTACGGCGTCAGTGACGAGTGGCATCAGTCATTCGTGCCAGAGCGGAGCGCCGATGCCGCCGATGTGCTGGCCGATGCCATCGGGGCGTCGGTGGGCGGCGCTGTCGTCTTTGCGTGGGGTATCATCAGGCGGTCACCATGACGTTTGACAATCTGATCCTGGAACGCGAGGGCGCGGTCGCGCTGCTGACCATCCACCGTCCCGCAGTGCTGAATGCCCTCAACATGGCGACGCTGGCCGAACTTGGCAGGGCCATGGCCTCCCTCCGCGACGATTCCGAGGTACGGGCGGTCATCGTGACCGGGGCCGGTCCCAAGGCGTTTGTGGCCGGTGCGGATATCAACGAACTGTCCCGACTGGCGCCGGCCGACGCTCACACCTATGCCTTGCGCGGACAGGCGGTGCTGGCGTCGATCGAGCAGATGGGCAAGCCCGTGGTCGCAGCCATCAACGGATTCGCGCTGGGCGGCGGATGCGAACTCGCCATGGCCTGCACCATCCGGATTGCCTCCGAGACGGCGCGATTCGGGCAGCCTGAAATCAACCTCGGTGTCATTCCCGGGTTTGCCGGCACGCAGCGGCTGACACGACTGGTCGGACAGGGCCGCGCGCTGGAACTGCTGCTGACCGGGGACATGATTCCGGCCACTCGTGCGTGGGAGATCGGACTGGTCAACCGTGTGGTGCCCGCCGACCAGCTGCTGTCCGAGGCCCGGGCCGTGGCGACGGCGCTGGCCGGGAAGGCCCCGGTTGCCGTACGATACATTCTCGACGCCGTGCAGGCGGGCGCAGACATTCCGTTGGCACGCGCCGAGTCCCACGAGGCGGCGCTCTTCGGTGCGATTGCGGGCACGGCCGATGCGAAGGAAGGCACGGCGGCGTTTCTCGCCAAGCGTCCAGCCACCTGGACGGGGCGCTGACATGGGCATCCGCATGGCGATCGTGGTGGCCCGCTTCAATGACTTCGTGACCGAGCGCCTGCTGGACGGCGCCCGCTCGGCACTGCGCGCGGCCGGGGTGGCCGATCACGACGTCGAGATTCACCGGGTGCCGGGCGCCTTCGAGGTACCGCTGGCCTGCGAGTGGGCGGCGCAGACCGGACGCGTGCACGGCGTGGTGGCGCTGGGTTGCCTCATCCGGGGCGCGACCCCGCACTTCGAGGTCATCGCAGCGGCGTGTGCGCACGGACTCATGGCGGCCCAGTCGAAGACCGGCATCCCCATGGCCTTCGGCGTGCTGACCACCAACTCGGCCGAAGAGGCCCTCGAGCGCGCGGTCGACGGCCCGGGCAACAAGGGGGCCGAGGCTGCCGAGGCGTGCCTCGAGATGGTGCGCCTGCGCGACGGGCTGGGGACGTCCGGGGTTGGAGGTCGCTCGTGACCGACGCGGGACCGTCACCGTACGACAGTCGGCGCCAGGCGCGTGCCGCGGCGCTGCAGGTCCTGTACGAGTGCGAGATCGGCCGCCTGACGGTGGACGAAGCCCTGGGGGTGCTCGATCGCGTCGGCGAACCCGAGTCGCCCTCGCTGTCGCCGGAGGCCCGTGTGTTTGCCGAAGCTCTGGCGCGCGGCGTGGGCAACCACCTCGCAGTGCTCGACGAACGGATCGCGCAGGCCGCGCAGCACTGGCGCGTCGAGCGGATGGCCACGGTGGATCGGATCGTCATGCGCCTGGCAGTGGAGGAGTGGCTGCACCACCCCTCGGCGCCGCCCCGCGTGGTGCTGAGCGAAGCCATCGACCTGGCGCGGTCGTATAGCGGCGATGAGTCCGCGAGGTTTGTGAACGGCGTGCTGGACGGCGTGCTCCGCCAGCTGAAGGAGACAGGCGCGCTCGTCGACCACCAGGCGCGCTGAAGGAGAAACGCAGCAGTGTCCAGCAACGAAGAGGCCCAGGTCGCCCAGCGGCGCGCCAATCTCGACGCCATCATGGCGCTCGGCTATGCGCCGTATCCGAATCAGTTTCCCGCCCGCGACACCGTCTCGGCCCTGGCCGAGGCGCACGGTACCGCGGATGGCGCCACACTCGAGGCGACGCGCGTCGAGACGGTCACCGCCGGCCGCATCCTCAGCATCCGGAACTTCGGCAAGGCCTCGTTCTTCGTTCTGTCGGACGGACGGTCGCGCATCCAGGTGTATGTCAGGCAGGATGCGCTCAGCGAGCAGGCCTACGCACTGTCGCGCCTGCTCGACTTCGGCGACCAGATTGGCGTGACCGGGCACCTGTTCCGCACCCGCACCAACGAACTGTCGATCTGGGCCAGCGACCTCATGTTCCTGGCGAAGTGCTTCATTCCGCTGCCCGAGAAATGGCACGGGCTGCAGGATGTCGAAACCCGCTACCGCCAGCGCTACCTCGACCTCATCGTCAATCCCGACGTGCGCAGGGTGTTCGAGATTCGCAGCCGCACCGTGTCAGCCATCCGCGAGTTCCTGACGGGCGAGGGCTTCCTCGAGGTGGAAACGCCGATGATGCAGCCCATCGCCGGCGGTGCGCTGGCGCGGCCGTTTGTGACGCACCACAACGCGCTCGACATGACGCTGTATTTGCGGATTGCGCCCGAGCTCTACCTCAAGCGGCTGACTGTCGGGGGCATCGAGCGGGTCTTCGAGATCAACCGGAACTTCCGGAACGAAGGCATCTCAACCCAGCACAACCCCGAATTCACGATGCTCGAGTTCTACTGGGCCTACGTCGACTGCGAGCGGCTCATGGACCTCACCGAGACGATGCTGGCGCGCGTGGCGCAGCAGGTGGTGGGCAGCGACGAGGTGACCTTCGGTGAACACCGCATCAGCCTCAAGGCGCCATTCAGGCGCCTGTCGCTGCGGCATGCCGCCGCAGAGGAGGCGTCGCGTCGGCTGGGTGTGACCGTGACGGTCGATGAGCTGCGCTCGCTCGACTCGGCGCTGGCGCTGGCGGCACGCCTCGGCATCACGGTACCGCCCGGCGTGGGACCGGGGAAGGTGGCGACGGAGATCTTCGAAGCCCTCTGGGAGGACCAGCTGATCCAGCCCACCTTCATCCATGACTTCCCGACGGAAGTGTCGCCGCTATCGAAGCAGCGGCCCGATGACCCCGACACCGTCGAACGATTCGAGCTGTACATCGGCGGATTCGAGGTGGCCAACGCCTTCAGCGAGCTGAACGATCCGATCGAGCAGCGGCGCCGCTTCGAGGCGCAGCTGGCAGACCGTGCCCGAGGCGACGCCGAGGCGCACGCGATGGATGAGGACTACATCAGGGCCCTCGAATACGGGATGCCTCCCGCGGGCGGCGAGGGCATCGGCATCGATCGGCTCGTGATGATTCTCTCGAACTCGCCCTCGATCCGCGACGTCATCCTGTTTCCGCTGATGCGGTCGCGCGACTGACATGCCGTTCGAACTGCAGGTGGCCCTGCGGTATCTGCTGGCCAAGCGCCGGCAGGTGTTCATCTCGGTCATCTCGCTGGTCTCGACCCTGGGCGTGATGGTCGGGGTGATGGCGCTGGTCATTGCTCTGGCCCTGATGACGGGGCTGCAGTACGAACTGCGCGACCGCATCCTCGGCTCGGCCGCCCACGTCTACGTCTGGAAGCCGGCGGGGCTCGACGACTACCGCGCCGAGATCGCCCGCATTGAGCAGGTCGCCGGGGTCGTCTCGGCCGCGCCGGCGCTGCTCGGCAAGGCGCTCATCACGGGCCCCGGCGGGGAAGGGTTCATCACGATCAAGGGCATCGACCCTGCGCGCGAGGGAGAGGTGACCGACCTTGGCCGGTCGATGGTGGATGGGGCGCTGTCAGACCTCGCGCCGGCCTCGGACGAGCGGCGCGCCGGGGTGCTGATCGGGCGCGCGCTGGCCGCGACGCTGGGTGTGCAGCCCGGCGACACCGTCACGCTGGTGACCCCGCAGGGCGCACTGACCCCGATGGGCATGATGCCCCGCCAGCGTCGGGTCGACGTCGCAGGTACCTTTTCGCTGGGGCTCTTCGAGTTCGATCAGGCATACGGCTTCGTCGATCTCGAGACGGCCTATCGCCTGACAGGCCAGACGCGGCCAGACCATCTCGAGATTCGCGTGGTCGACATCTACCAGGCGGCAGCGGTGGCCGAGTCGCTGCAGCGTACGCTGGGCGCCGACTACGTCACCCAGAACTGGTCCGAGATGAACCAGTCACTCTATTCCGCGCTCTGGCTCGAGAAGATGGCCATGGGCATCGGCATTGGCCTCATCGTGATGGTGGCCGCGCTGAACATCGTGGCATCGCTCGTGCTGCTGGTGATGGAGAAGACGCGCGACATTGCCATCCTGAAGACCATGGGGGCTTCGTCGCGCAGCATCATGCTGATCTTCCTGACGCAGGGCATGCTCATCGGCGTCATCGGTACGCTGACCGGCGCCACCCTCGGTGTCGGGATCGCCACGGTGCTCGATCGCTATCGCCTCATCACCATCCCGAGCGATGTCTATCAGGTCACGTACCTGCCATTTCTCATTCTTCCGGGCGATGTGGCGACGGTGGTGCTTGGGGCCGTGGTCGTCTGTTTCCTGGCGACGCTGTATCCCTCGCGGCAGGCGGCACGTCTCGACCCCGCACAGGCCCTGCGATACGAGTAGGCCATGGCGTTTCTCTCTGTCGACGGCGTGACCAGGCGATACCTCGGTGCCACCCGGGAAGTGACGGTGCTGCACGATCTGTCGCTGGAGGTCGAGGCCGGCGAGATGGTGGCCATCATGGGGGCGTCGGGCGTGGGCAAGAGCACGCTGCTGCACCTGCTGGGTGGACTCGATCGGCCCGACAGTGGTCGCATCGTCGTCGGCGGGCACGACGTCGGGACCATGCCCGATGCCGACCTGGTGGCGTTCCGGAACCGGCAGGTGGGGTTCGTGTTCCAGTTTCACCATCTGCTGCCCGAGTTCTCGGCGCTGGAAAACGCCGAAATGCCGCTGCGCATTGCGCGGGTGGCGCAGGCCGAGGCGCGCCCCAGGGCGCAGGCGCTGCTCGCGCGGGTCGGGCTTGGCGACCGGCTTGACCATCGGCCAGGCATGCTGTCAGGCGGCGAGCAGCAGCGGGTCGCCGTGGCGCGCGCGCTTGTCACGCGGCCCGCCCTCCTGCTGGCCGACGAGCCGACCGGCGATCTTGACGAGCCGACCGCCGATGCCATGCATGCCCTGTTGCGCGAGATGCACCGCGAGTACGGCCTGACCGCCGTGATGGCCACGCACAATCCCCGACTGGCCGCGCAGTGCGATCGGGTGCTGCGCCTCGAAGGCGGTCGACTGCACCCGGTCTCCTGACGGCGGCCCCTACTCGTCGGTGATGCCAGCCAGCTGGAAGACCACCTCGGCCAGTGCCGAATAGTCGTCGTCGCCGCGTCCCTGAGTCACCTGCGCGAGCACCAGCTGGGCCACCACTGCCGACGCCAGCGCGGGCACGCCAGCCTCGCTGAGCGAGCCCAGGGCGATGCCGAAGTCCTTGCGGAACAGCTTTCCCTTGAACCCCGGCTTGTAATTGCCGGTAATCATGCGCTCGCCGTGCACCTCGAGCACACGGCTCTGGGCAAATCCGCCCATGAGGGCGGCGCGGACCTTCATCGGGTCGACGCCATTCTTTCTGGCCAGCGCGATAGCTTCGGCGACGACGGTCATGGTGCCGCCGAGGACGATCTGGTTGCAGGCCTTGCAGATCTGGCCGGCCCCCGAGTCGCCGATGTGCACGATCTTTTCGGGTGTGCCCATGGCGGCCAGCACGGGCTGCACCCGGGCAAGCGCCTCGGCCTCGCCCCCGACCATGAAGGTGAGCGTGCCGGCTATGGCCCCGATTTCCCCGCCACTGACCGGGGCATCCAGCAGGTGTCCTCCGCGCGCGGCGGTGGCCTCGGCCAGCCGTCGCGCGGTGGCGGGGGCAATGGTGCTCGAATCCACAATGACCGTGCCCGGCTGCATCGTCGAGAAGATGCCGTGGGGGCCCTCGAGAACCTGGGCGACATCGGGACCGTCGGGCAGCATGGTGATGATGATGCGCGCGGCCGTGGCCACTTCGGCCGGCGAGTGGGCGACCGACCCACCGGCGGCGGCCAGCTCGTCGACGGGCCCGCGGCTGCGGCTGTGCACCACGACCTGATGTCCGTGCTTGAGCAGATTGAGGGCCATGGGCCGCCCCATCAGCCCCAGACCGATGAAACCAACGAGAGCCATGGCGGACACACTATCGCGACGGGGGCCTCGACGCAACGTGCCACAATGGCGGCATGCAGGCACGGACACGCAGGACGTCGACCATAGGCGCGCTGCTGCTGGCGGCACTGGCCGCGGCGGGCTCGGGGGAAGGCGGGGCATCGCGGCTGGCGGCTCAGGCGGGGCGGCCTGACTTCACGCCCGTCACGGCGCTGCTCAAGGACCTGGTCAGCGAGGGTGTGGTGGCCGGCGCCGTCGCCGGCGTGCACCGGGACGGTGCGCGGCTGTATCTCGAGGCCGTCGGGCAGCGCGATCGCGCGTCGGCGGCGCCCATGACGCCGGATACGCTGTTCCGCATCTATTCGATGACCAAGCCGGTGACGGCGGTGGTGGTGATGCAACTGGTGACCGAGGGGAAGGCGTCGCTGGACGCCCCGGTGTCGCAGTTCCTTCCGGAGTTTGCCGCTGTCCGCGTCGCACCGGACGGCGGGACCGGACACCCGCCGGCACGGCCCGTGACGGTCCGCGACCTGCTCCTGCACACATCGGGGCTCAGCCACCGCACGTCGGACCTGTATCGGACACGGGGCGTGCGATCTCGTGCCGATGACCTGCCGACGTTCATCAGGAAGATCACGGCGGCCCCCCTGATGGAGGATCCCGGCACACGGTTCCGCTACAGCGAGGCATCGACGGTGCTGGGACGCCTGGTGGAAGTGTGGACCGGCGAGCCCTTCGACCGGGTGGTGCAGCAGCGTCTGCTGACCCCACTGAAGATGGCGGACACCGTGTTCTGGGTCGCTCCAGCCGATCGCGGCCGCCTGGCCACGGTCTACACCGGGCGGCCCGGCAGCGGTCTGCAGCCTGTCGAGCCGGAAGTGGTGCCCTTCACCGAGCGTCCGGCACTCCTGGAGGGGGCCGTCGGCCTGGTGTCCACCGTGCCCGATTACCTCCGGTTTGCGCAGATGCTGCTGAACGGCGGCCAGCTCGACGGTGTGCGGATTCTGCCAGAGTCGGTGGTGGCGACGATGGTGCGCGATGGGTTATCACCGGAGGTGAGGGGCCTCCGGGGGGGACGCATGGGCTGGGGACTGGCAAACGTGGACGTGGCTGATGCGCCGAGCCGGTCGGGGGCCCCGACGGTGGCGGGCGAGTACGGCTGGGACGGCACTGCGGGCACCATCTTCTGGAATGATCCGTCGACGCGTACGGCCGTTGTCCTGATGACCCAGCATCAGCCCGCGAACCCGGGTGGCATCCGCGAGCGGTTCAAGGCGGCGGTGGTCGAGGTCCTGAAGGACCCTGGGGTGTGGCGAAATTGACACGAGTACGTGCCGTATAATACCGACCAAGGGGGCAGCGACGTCGGATGTTCGAGCGTTATACCGAACGGGCACGCCGAGTGCTCTTTTTTGCACGCTACGAGGCCAGCCAACTCGGCAGCATTTCCATTGAAACCGAACACCTCCTGCTCGGGCTGATTCGCGAAGGCAAGGGGTTGACCAGCCGAATTTTCTCCCGGTCGCACCTGTCCCTCGAGAGCATCCGGAAGGAAGTGGAGAGCCGCGCGGTCTACCGCGAGAAGGTGTCGACCTCGGTCGAGATTCCCTTCAGCGCCGAGACCAAGCGTGTGCTGCAATACGCGGCAGAGGAGGCCGATCGCCTCCTGCACAACTACATCGGCACCGAGCACCTGCTGCTCGGCATCCTTCGGGAAGAGCGGTCGGTGGCGGCCATCATTCTGATGGACAAGGGGATGCGCCTCCACCAGGTGCGCGAGGACATCGTCCAGCTGCTGAATGAGAAGGCGACGGTGACCAAGGGCAAGGAGACGCCGCTGCTGACCGAGTTCAGCCGCGACCTCACCGACGCTGCCGCCCGGCAGCAGCTCGACCCGCTGGTGGGACGGGCCTACGAGATCGAGCGCGTGCAGCAGGTGCTGTGCCGGCGCACCAAGAACAATGCGGTGCTGATTGGCGAGCCTGGCGTGGGCAAGACCGCCATCGTCGAGGGCCTGGCCCAGAAGATCGTCTCGGGCGATGTGCCGCACTTTCTGGCCGACAAGCGGCTGCTGGCGCTCGACCTGTCGCTGGTCGTGGCAGGCACCAAGTATCGCGGCCAGTTCGAGGAGCGCCTCAAAGCCATCATGAAGGAGCTGGTCGAGAACCCGAACATTATCGTGTTCATCGACGAGCTGCATACGCTGGTCGGCGCCGGCTCGGCCGAAGGGTCGCTCGACGCGGCGAACATCCTCAAGCCCGCGCTCTCGCGAGGGGAAATCCGCTGCATCGGCGCGACGACGCCGGCCGAGTATCGGAAGTATATCGAGAAGGACCGCTCCCTCGAACGGCGCTTTCAGGCCGTGAAGGTCGACGCTCCATCCGAGAGCGAGACCATCCAGATTCTCTCGGGGGTCAAGGACCGCTACGAGGAATTCCATCACGTCGAATACACCGCCGAGGCCATCGAGGCCGCGGTGTATCAGAGCAGCCGCTACATCACCGACCGGTTCCTGCCGGACAAGGCCATCGACCTTATCGACGAGGCCGGGTCGCGCGCCAAGCTGCGCGAGGCGCTGATTGGCGACGAATCGAATCCGGTGAACCGCAGCCTCCGCGAGGCCGTCGAGCGCGTGGCGCACGACGGTTCGCTGGCGCTTCCGGAGCCGGCCCTGCTTCCAGCCGATGCCCTGGGCACCGGCGAGCCGTTGCCGGGACGCCCCGGCCCGGCCCGGGCCGTGGTCACCCGCGCAGACATCGATGAGGTGGTGTCGAAGTGGACGGGCGTGCCGCTGGCCTCGGTCAATCAGGCCGAGGGTGACAAGCTGCTGCGGATGGAAGCCGAACTCCATCGGCGTGTGGTGAGCCAGGAACGTGCGATTTCCGCCGTCTCCCGGGCCATCCGCCGCTCGCGTGCGGGGCTCAAGAGCCCGGCCCGTCCGGTCGGCAGCTTCCTCTTCCTCGGGCCGACGGGCGTCGGCAAGACGGAACTGGCCAGGGCGCTGGCCCAGACCCTGTTCGGCAGCGAGCAGGCGCTGATTCGCTTCGACATGTCGGAATACATGGAGAAGCACTCGGTGTCGAAGCTGATCGGCTCGCCCCCGGGCTATGTGGGACACGAAGAGGGCGGCCAGCTCACGGAGAAGGTCAAGCGGAACCCGTACTCGGTCGTGCTGCTGGACGAGATTGAGAAGGCGCACCCGGACGTGTTCAACCTGCTGCTGCAGGTGTTCGAGGACGGTCACCTGACCGATGGCCTCGGCAACCGCATCAACTTCAAGAACACCATCCTCATCATGACCTCGAACATCGGGGCCCGCTTCATCCAGAAGAAGGCGACGATGGGCTTCAAGGCCGAGGCGGCCGACCAGCAGCGGGATGTGGAAGAGATGGTGCTGGGCGAGGTCAAGCGCACCTTCAACCCCGAGTTCATCAACCGCATCGACGAACTCATCGTGTTCGAGGCGCTGACCGATGACGACCTGCGCAAGATCGTGGGCCTGCTGGTCGACCAGCTCAACGCCAACCTGAGCGACCGCCGGATGCACGTCAGAGTGACGCCCGAGGTGGTGCACTGGATCATCGACGTCACCTGCAAGGACCGCTCGTACGGGGCCAGGCCACTGCGGCGGGCCCTGCAGCGGTATATTGAGGACCCGCTGGCCGAGGAACTGATCCGCGGCCAGCTGACCGGAGGCGAAATCGAGGTATACCTCGAAGGCGGGCACCTGGCCTATCGTCCGGTCGATGAGAGTGCCGCCGGCCGGATGCTGGCCGCGCACGTCTGACTACCAGGGATGTGACTTCGTGCGACTTTTTCTGATTGCGGCCCTCGCGGCCCTCGTGCCGGTGTCTGCGGCGGCGCAGACCCCGGCGGCCGCTCCTGTCCGTCAGCCGGTGGCGGGCTCAGGCCCGGTGGTGCGCTCCATCGAGCTGCGGTTCCATCCGGTCAACGAGTCACTGATTGAACCGCAGACCTACCTGTATTACATCCAGGCACAGGCCAGCCGGCCCTCGGACGGGGTGTGGGTGCCCTACACCGACGCGGCAGAGAAGGTCGTGCTCGACGACTTCCAGCGACTGTGGGCCACGAACTTCCTCGACAACCTGTGGATTGAGGTCAACGACGACCCCTACCCCAACGGGGTGGTCGGCAAGCGGCTGGTCTATCACATGGAAGAGCGGCCCCGCGTCAAGATCGTCGACTACACCGGCTCCACCAGGGTCGAGCGCACCAAGGTCGACGAAAAGATGAAGGAGCTGGGCATTTCGCTCAGGCTCGACTCGTTTCTGGACGAGGGCGTGGTGCGCCGGGTCAAGGGAATCGTGACCGACCTGATGGCCGAAAAGGGCTACGAGTTTGCCGAGGTGACCACGACGGTCGAGCCACTGCCGGCCGGCCCCAAGCTGGTCAAGGTGGTCTTCGACGTCAAGGAAGGGCCGCAGGTCAAGATCCGCACAATCGACATTGTCGGCAACGAGGCCGTGGGCGACCGGGCCGTGAAGCGCCAGATGAAGGCGACCAAGGAACACTGGTTCATGTCGTGGATCACGGGCCGCGGCAAGTATCAGGAGGCCAAGTTCGAAGAAGATGCCGACCGCGTTGTCCAGTTCTACCGCAACCGGGGATTCGTGCAGGCCCGGGTCGGACAGCCAGAGCTGAAGGTGCTCGAGGACAGCCCGGATGCGAAGACGCGCTGGGTTCAGGTGGATGTGCCCATCGACGAAGGCCCCCGATACAAAGTCGGTGAGGTCACCTTCGACGGCAACAAGGTCATCAAGTCCGAGTTCCTGCGGCCGATGTACAAGCTGAAGCCGGGGGCGTGGTACAGCGAGAAGCGCGTCCGCGACGGGCTCATCAAGTCGCGGGAAATCTATGGTGGCGGCGGGTACTTCGAGTTCACCGGCTATCCAGACCTCGGCTTCCAGGAGGCGGCCGAGGGGCCCATCGCCGGCCCCGCCGAGCCCACGGTCAACGTGACGATGCGGATGCAGGAAGGCGAACAGTACTTCGTCAACCGGCTGACCTTCACGGGCAACACCACCACGCGCGACAACGTGATCCGCCGCGAGATGCGCGTGATTGAGGGCGGGGTGTTCAACACCGAGGCCCTCAAGTTCAGCGTGCGCCGCCTCAACCAGTTGGGGTACTTCAAGCCCCTCGAGGAGCAGGGGGGCCAGGGAGCCGACGTTGCCAAGACGCCAGACTCGAAGAGCGAGGTGGATGTCACGCTCAAACTTGAGGAGCAGAACCGCAACCAGCTGACCTTCGGGGCGGGCGTCTCCCAGTGGGAGGGCTTCTTCGGACAGCTGTCGTTCCAGACGGCGAACTTCATGGGCCGGGGCGAGTCGCTGACGCTGTCGATGCAGGTCGGCTCGCGCGCCGAGAACTACCAGCTGGCGTTCACCGAGCCGTTCCTCTTCGACCGCGCCATCACGGGCGGCTTCGATATCTACAAGCGCATGCTGCGCTTCATCGGCCAGTTCACCCAGGAATCGGTGGGGGGCAACCTGTCGACGGGCTTTCCCCTGGCGGGTTTCTCGCGGATGTTCTTCACCTACAGCTACGAGCGCGTGCGCGTCACCGAGCTGAACCCGTTCTACAACAACCCCCAGATTCTGGCGACCAACCCGTTTCTGGCCGATTCGCTGCTGCTCGGCGCTGGTGGCGCGCGCACGATCAGCAAGGTCACGCCCAGCTTCGTGCACAACACGATCGACAATCCGATTTTTCCGAACGTGGGCCGACGCATCACCGCCAGCTTCGACTATGCCGGCCCGGGCGGGGATACGTTCTTCATCAAGCCCCGATTCGAGGCGGTGCAGCTGTTCCGTGTGACGCCGCGCACAACATTTGCCCTGCGGGGGCAGATCGAGTACATCCGTCCCTACGGCGACACGAAGGCCCCGCCGCTGTTCGAGTCACTGTTTCTGGGTGGCGAGTACAGCGTGCGCGGGTTTGATATCCGTTCGATTGGGCCTCGCGACTTGCGTACGGGACTCGTGCTTGGCGGTAACAAGAGCCTGCTGTTCAATGCCGAGTACATGATTTCCATCGCGGGCCCGGTGCGACTGATCCTGTTCTATGACGCCGGACAGGTCCGCACGACGGGACAGCGGTATTCGTTCAAGGAAGATATCGAGACCGTCGTGCCAGCACCCGCGCCGCTGCTGACCGATGCGTTTGCGAGCGGCGTGCTGACCGACCCGAACGCCCCGGGCCCGACCACGGTCATCACTGGCCAGCGGAGTGCCTTCAAGACGTCCACTGGGGCGGAAATCCGCTTCTTCATGCCCGTCCTGAATGTCCCGTTCCGTCTGATTTTCGCGATGAACCCGCAGCGCGGCGGCATCTTCCGGAACACCCTGCAGCCGACGCAGCTCTTCCAGTTCAGGTTCGCGGTCGGGTCAACGTTCTAAGCGGGTTGGTCAAGGGAACCGTCTGGCGTCGCCGCAGGCGATGTCGGGCCGGGCGTTCTGGGTCCTCGCGCTCCGGCGGAGCGTCGGCGACTTGACTCCTGAGGAAACCGGCCTCACAGCCGATGCCGTGAGTGTTGGCCGGCCGGGTTTGTCTCTGGTCACGAGCTGTGAGGCCAGGTGCGCGGGGCCGGTGGGGGGAAGGCGGACGCCGCTCCCCGGAGGGCATGCGGCCAGCGGTCACACGAGGAGCGGGGGAAACGAAGAGTGGGCGGCGCCCTTTGACCGACGGCGTGGGTCGCGTCTGCGGCGACGCCTGCCGAGCGCCGGTCAGCCGGGTAGGGAGGGTGGAGGACTGGGGCGCACCACGAAGGCTCGTGAGGCCCCGTGCCGTGACAGGCCTACGCTGTTACGGGTAGACGACGGTGACTTCGTAGTCGACCGGCTCGGTGAAGCGCCCGACGTCACGCACCCTGATGCACAGCTGGGCCGCCGCCGAGACGTTTCCGGTAATCACGGTGGCCTGCACGGCCGTGTCGTTGGCAATCCGCTCGACGCACGAGATGCCCGTCCACTCGCCCATGGCGAAGCCCGCCACCGCTGTGGCATCAGGCGACAGGCTCGAGAGGGTGGCGGTCACGCGTCCCGAGGTCGTGGCAGAGAACGTGTGGGTCGACGCGCCATTGGGCGTGACGCGCCCTGTGAATGTGGCGGTCACCGGATCGGTCGGGGCCGTCGGGGTGACCACGAAGGGGTTGTTGGTGTTGCATCCGGCCGTCAGCGTGACGGCCACGAGCGACACAAGTCGCAACAGCGAACGGAACATGGGAGTAGTATAGAGTGCCCGGTTCGTCAGTGTATACGAAAGGATTCAGTGGAATGAGAGTCTCAGCCGCGATCGGCCTTCTGGTTCTGTCCCTGGTGACGTCTGCCTACGCGCAGGCCCCCGCTCCCGCCGCAGGCACGGCCAAGCCGCCGGCCCCGCAGGCCGCCCCGGCCGCGCCGGTGGCCCGGGCGTTCCCCGATGGCTCGAAGGTGGCCTTCGTGGTGCTGCAGCGGATCGCCAATGAATCCGCCGAGGGCAAGACCGCCACGGCGCGCATCCAGGCCCTGCAGCAGAAGCGGGCCACCGAACTCAACGAGAAGAACAAGCAGCTGCAGACCCTGCAGCAGCGCCTCGAGAAGGAAGCCAGCATCCTCAGTGCGACGGCTGCCGGGGAACTGCAGCGGCAGGCGCAGACTCTCCAGCGCGACATCGAGCGCGCGACGCAGGATGCCCAGCAGGAAGTCCAGGAACTGCAGCAGCAGCTGCAGCAGGAGTTCCAGGTCCGGCTCGAACCGGTGCTGCAGGAACTGGGCCGCGAGAAGAATCTCCACTTCATCTTCAACGGGCCGGATGCCGGCCTGGTGTGGGCTGACATCGCGCTCGACATCTCGGATGATGTCATCAAGCGCCTCGACGCCAAGGCGGGAGCCAAGCCGCCGGTCAAGTAAGCGTGGCCCTCGGCGCAACGCTTGACCGGCTCTACGACCGGTACCCCTCGCTGCTCGTCGACCGCGTCGACGAGCACGAGCCGGGCCGGCGTCTTGTCGCGGTCAAGAACGTCACGGTCAACGAAGAGTGTTTTCAGGGGCACTATCCGGGTGAGCCCCTGTTGCCTGCGGTGCTCACCATCGAGGCCCTGGCGCAGGCGGCGACCGTCATGTTGTCGCCCGAGGTACCCGACGGGCTGAGCCCACGTGTCTCGCTGCGCGGTGTCGACGGGGCCAAGTTTCGTCGACGAGTCGTGCCGGGTGACCAGCTGCGCCTCGAGGTTGTGCTCGAGCGGCAGGAAGGACCACTAGCGTGGGTGCGGGCGACGGCGTCGGTCGACGATGCCGTGGTGGCGCAGGCGTCGCTCGTGCTGCACGTGCGGCTGCCCCGGGTCGAGGTCTCGCCGTCGGCGCGCGTCCACCCCTCTGCCCGCCTGGGCCAGGGGTGCGTCGTGGGGCACGGCGCCCAGATTGGGCCCCATGTCGTCGTGGGAAAGCGCTGCCGAATCGGGGCGTCCGCCATCCTCGACGGGCATACGACGCTGGGCGATGACAACGCGGTGTTTCCGTTTGCGTCGATCGGATTGCCGCCGCAGGACCTCAAGTACGCCGGTGAGCCCACTCGCCTGGTCATTGGCGACGGGAACACCTTCCGCGAGTTTGTCACCATCCATCGGGGGACGGCGGGTGGGGGCGGACTCACGCAGATTGGCGACCGCAACCTCTTCATGGCCTACGCGCACGTCGCGCATGACTGCCACGTGGGGCACGGCACCATCTTCGGCAACGCCGCCACACTGGGCGGGCACGTGGACGTGGGAGACTTCGCCACCATCAGCGCGTACTCGGGCGTGCACCAGTTCTGCCGGATCGGCAGTCACGCCTTCATCGGGGGCTATTCGGTCGTCACCAAGGACGCCCTGCCGTTTGCCAAGTCGGTCGGCAACCGCGCCAGCGTGTATGGCCTGAACTCGATCGGACTCAAGCGCCGGGGGTTCAGCACCGACCGCATCGCGCAGTTGCGCCGGGCCTTCCGCTACCTGCTGCAGTCGAAGCTGAACCGGACCCAGGCACTCGAGCGGATCCTGGCGGATGCGACGCTGACGAGCGAGGATGTGGCCTACCTGGTGCGGTTCATCCAGTCAGCCACGCGAGGCGTGACGCTGCGTCGCGGCGGCTCTCGCGCGACCGACACGCACGACGAATGATGGACGGGACGCTCGGACTGATTGCCGGGAACGGGCGGTTTCCGTTCTTGGTGCTCGAGGCGGCTCGGTCGGTGGGATATCGGGTGGCGATTGCGGCCATCAGGGACGAAGCCGACCCGGCGATTGAGGCCGCTGCGGCCTCCGGCCCCCATCCCTCGCCGGTGCACTGGCTGGCGCTGGGCCATCTCGGGGCGTTGCTGAAGATGTTCAAGGCCGAGGGCGTCACCCGTGCCGTCATGGCCGGGCAGGTGCGGCACGTGAAGATTTTTGGCGGCCTGATGCCGGATCTGACGGCCATGTCGGTGCTGACACGGCTCAAGTCACGCAACACCGATGCGCTGATTGCGGCCGTCGCCGAGGTGATGCGGGAGTCCGGGGTCGAGTTGATTGATTCCACGGCACTGCTGACGCCGCTGCTGCCGTCGGCCGGTGTCCTGACACGGCGCGCTCCCCGGCCTGGCGAGCGGCAGGACCTCGAGTTCGGGTACCGGATGGCTGACGCCATTGCGGGGCTCGACATCGGCCAGACAGTGGTGGTCAAGGACCAGGCGGTCGTGGCGGTGGAGGCCATGGAAGGCACCGACGCCACCATCGCGCGGGCCGGCCGGCTGGCCGGTGCCGGCTGCGCCGTCGTGAAGGTCGCCAAGCCCGCCCAGGACATGCGCTTCGACGTGCCGGTGATCGGCGTCCCCACCATCGAGGCCATGCAGGAGGCAGGTGCGACCGTGCTGTCGGTCGATGAGGGGCAGGCCCTGATGTTTGACCGCGAGCAGCTGCTGGCGCGCGCCGATGCGCTGGGGATTGCCGTGGTGGGGCGCGCCCGCACGGCGCGGCCTTCGAGACAGGAGACAACATGAGCAGGCATCCGGTGCGTGTGGCCGTGGTGGGCGTCGGGCATCTGGGACGGCACCACGCGCGGGTGCTGTCTGAACTGCCCGAGGCCACACTCGTGGGGGTGCTCGATGCCGACGCGGCACGCGCCCGGGCCATTGCGAGCAGCAGCGGCTGCGAGGTGTTTCCGGACGTCACCGCGCTCATCGGGAAGGTGGATGCGGTCAGCATCGCCTCGCCGACCGAGGTGCATGCGTCCCTGGCCCTGCCGCTGCTGGCGGCCGGCATCGATGTGCTGGTGGAAAAGCCCATGACCCGGTCGCTCGACGAGGCCGACGCGCTGCTGGCGGCGGCCCGGGCCTCGGGGGCGTTGCTGGCGGTGGGGCACATCGAGCAGTTCAATCCGGCGATCGAGGCCGCCCGGCCACACGTGCACGACCCGCGCTTCATCGAGGTGCACCGACTGGGGACCTTTCCCGAGCGCAGCCTCGACATCGACGTCGTGTTCGACCTGATGATTCACGACCTCGGCGTCGTGCTCGACTGGGTCAAGAGCCCGGTGGTGCAGGTCGAGGCGGTCGGTGTGCCCGTGCTGACTCCGCGCGTAGACATTGCCAACGCCCGCCTGCGGTTTGCCAACGGGTGCATCGCCAACCTGACGGCGAGCCGCATTTCCCGGGAGCCCACGCGGAAGATCCGGTTCTTCCAGCCGTCCACCTACGTCTCGATTGACTACAAGGCGCAGGAAGTGGAGGTCTGGGGGCTGGTCCCGCAGGCCGAGGGCCTGCCGCGAATCGGCGGAGGCAAACTCGACGTCCTACGGGATGAGCCACTCCGCCGAGAACTGGCCGATTTCGTCGCCGCGGTCCGCGACCGTCGTCCGCCCGGGGTGCCGGGCGAGCGCGGGCGGGACGCGCTGGCGCTGGCCACGCAGATTGTGGCCCATATGGAACTGCAGCATGATGCGACCTGAACTCGATGCCGACCTGCTGACCCGTGCCCGCCAGGGACAGGTGCTGTCAGCCGATGACCTGCGCCAGCTCGAGCAGCTGGATGTGCTCTCCCTCGGGATGCTGGCCGACGAAGTGCGTCGCGCCCGCCGGGGCGCGGACGTGACCTTCCGCCGCGTGGCCACCGTGCCTGCGGCTGGCGTCGGGGCCGACTGGTCCGGGCAGACCAGCGGGGCCGACGAGGTGCGCCTGGTCCACGTCGGGGAGACGCTCGACGCCACGCTCGACGCGGTGCGCACGGTACGCGCCGCCACACCCGCACCGCTGCCGGTCTGGGGCTTTTCGCTCGAGCAATTGACGCGCACCCCCTGGTTCTCTGGCCGTCGCGACCTGGAGGCACTGGCCCTGGCCGGCCTGGCCGGTCTCGTGGATGCCGCCGCCGATGTGGTGACACCGGCACAGGTGAGCGACGTGCTGGCGTCCGGGCTCGGTCTGGGGATGTTGAGCGTCGAGCAGCCCGTGGGCGCCGACCGCGTGGCCTTCCTCGAGCGGATGCGCCAGTTCCTCGAGGCCGAATCTCGCGTGCAGACCCTGGCGCCGCTGCCCAGGCAGGTGCCGGTGTCCGCTCCGACCACGGGGTATCAGGATGTCCGCCTCGTGGCGATGGTGACCATCGGCCTGCCGTCACTCGCGCACGTGGTCGTCGACTGGCAGCAGTATGGGCCGAAGCTGGCGCAGGTGGCGCTCACATTCGGGGCCACGCTCATCGACAACGTGTCGACGGTGGATGACCCGGCCCTCGGTCGCCGGCGCACCCATCTCGAGGATGTGCGCCGCAACATCACGGCGGCCGGCCTGACGCCGGCCTCGCACCTCGACGCCGCATGAGACCGGCGCGGGTAGGGGCGGTGTCCTACCTCAATGCGCGACCGCTCATCTGGGGGCTCGACGCGCGTCCCGACCTGTTCACTGTGAGAGTCGACGTGCCCTCCCGCTGTGCGCGGCTGCTGCACGAGGGTGCGACCGACCTCGGGCTGATTCCAGCCATCGAATACCTCATGGGCGACTACTGCGCGGTGCCCGACCTGGCCATCGGCGCCGATGGTTCCGTTCAGTCAGTCGCCGTCTTCAGCCGTCGACCCATCGAGGAGGTGCAGAGCCTGGCGCTCGACACCAGCTCACGGTCGTCGGTGGCCCTGACCCGGATTCTGGCGACGCACCACTGGAAGATTGCCCCTCGCTACGTGGCCGCCGCGCCTGACCTCGGGCAGATGCTGGCGGAAAGCGATGCGGCGCTGCTGATTGGCGATCCGGCCCTGGAGGTCGACGCGGCGGCGCAGGGCCTGCGCAAGTACGACCTGGCCGAGGCGTGGAAGGCGATGACGGGACTGCCGTTCGTCTTTGCCATCTGGGCGGGCCGCGACGGTGCCATCGATGCCGGACAGGTGACGGCGCTGCAGCAGGCGCGCGCGGAGGGCCTGGCGGCCGCTGACCTGATTGCCGCCGACGCGGTGGGGCCCGATCCCAGGCGCCAGCAGGCGGCGGTCTCGTACCTGCGTGATACTCTCAACTACGGGTTCGGTGCGCGGGAGCGCCAGGGACTGGCGCGGTTCCATCACCTGGCGGCCGAACTGAAACTGGTGCCTGCCTGGCGCCCCTTGCGGTTGTTCCCATGAGCCACTCTCTCGACACGCTGCAGGCCCGTCTCGACGTCGGCGGACGACTCGACACCGACGAAGCCCTCTATCTGTATCGGTCGGCGCCCACCTGGTGGCTGGGCCGCATGGCCGATCAGGTGCGCCAGCGGAAGCACCCGGACGGGGTCGTGACCTACATCATCGACCGCAACGTGAACTACACCAACGTGTGCGTGGCCCGCTGCAACTTCTGTGCGTTCTATCGCACCGTCGGCCACAGCGAAGGGTATGTGCTGAGCTTCGATGAGATCTTCCGGAAGATCGACGAGACGCTCGCCCTGGGTGGTGTGCAACTCCTGCTGCAGGGCGGACACAATCCCGACCTGCCACTGCAGTGGTACGAGGACCTGTTCCGGGCGATCAAGTCGCGCTATCCATCGTTCAAGCTGCATGCCCTCTCGCCGCCCGAGGTGCTGCACCTGTCCCGCATGAGCAAGCTGCCCGTGCCCGAGGTGCTGAGCCGGCTGATCGCCGCCGGGCTCGATTCGGTACCCGGAGGTGGCGCCGAGATCCTCGTCGACCGCGTCCGCAAGCAGCTCAACTGCTACAGCAAGGCGTCTTCCGATGAATGGCTCGAGGTGATGCGCCAGGCGCACCTGGCGGGCCTGCGCACGACGGCCACAATGATGTACGGCACGGTCGAAACCGACGAAGAGCGGCTCGAGCACATGCTGCGCCTGCGGGCGCTGCAGGATGAGACCGGCGGCTTCACCGCCTTCATCACCTGGAGCTACCAGCCCGAGCACACGGAACGTGGCGGGACCGAGGCCACCGGCATCGAATACCTGCGCACCCTGGCGATTGCGCGGCTGGTGCTCGACAACTTCGACAACCTCCAGGCGTCCTGGGTCACGCAGGGGGGCAAGGTCGGGCAGCTCAGCCTGGCCTTCGGGGCCAACGACATGGGCAGCGTGATGATCGAAGAGAACGTGGTCCGCGCCGCCGGGGCGTCGTACTGCATGGATGAGGTCGAGATTGTGCGGAACGTCGAAGACGCCGGCTTCAGGGCCGAGCGCCGCACGATGCACTACGAGCGGCTGGGACCGCCGATGTTCCGGCTGCAGGACATGCCCCGGCAGCTGTCGCTGGCCACCGCGCGCGCCGAGGGTGACACCTCGGTGCCCGAGGAACTGCGTCAGTACGAAGCCCGCACGCCCGAGGGCAAGCGTCAGCGCCACCAGATTCCGTCGCCGGTGGCATGACCTGCGTTCGTGCGGCCTGGGTGCTGCCCATCGACCAGCCGCCGATCGCCGGGGGATGGGTCGCGTTCGACCAGGGCATCATCGCCGGTGTTGGTCGCCCCGGGGATGTGGCGGCGGACGCATTCGGACCGATGCGCGACCTCGGCGCGGTGGCGCTGCTGCCGGGCCTTGTGAACGCCCACACCCACCTCGAACTCTCGTGGCTGCGGGGCAGGGTGGCCCCGGCGGCGCGGTTCACGGATTGGATTCGCGCGCTCTTTGCGTTGAGGGGGCGCCCCTCCGACGTTTCCGATCTGGCTCGTACGCGAACCGCGGCACTGGAGGCGGCCCGATTCATGCGCGCCTGCGGCACGAGCCTCATCGGTGACATTAGCAACACCCTCTCCGTGGCCGACCTTCCGGGCGAAGCCGGGCTGCGCGGCTGGGTGTTCCATGAGTTGCTGGGCTTCGGCGAACGTGACGATGCGCAGGTGCGGCGGTCGCGAGACCGGCGGGCGCAACTGGGCGCGGGTGCGCTAGGCGTGAGCGTGGCCGCGCATGCCCCGTACTCGGTGTCACGCGAGCTGCTCGGGGCCATCGCGGTCGAAGGGGCGCGGCTGGCGCCGGCGCCCGTCAGCGTGCACGTGGCGGAATCACCGGAAGAAGACGCCCTCATGCGCACCGGCACCGGCCCGTGGCGTGCGCTGCTCGAACAGCTGGGGGCCTGGCGGAACGACTGGGCCGTGCCTGGCGTGTCACCGGTGGCCTACCTGGCCGATCTCGGCCTGCTGCAGCCACACACCCTGGCCGTGCACTGCACGGGTGCCGATGCCGATGATCTGGCGCGCCTGCGGACGGCCGGCACCACGGTGGTGGCATGTCCCCGCAGCAACGTCTGGGTCGGGGTCGGGGCGCCGCCGCTCGCCGAGTTCTATGCGTCCGGCGTGAGCGTCGCCCTCGGCACCGACAGCCTCGCGAGCGTCGACGACCTGAACATGTTCAGCGAACTGGCGGCCGCCCGCACGATGGCCCCGTCGGTGGCGCCGGCACGCCTGCTGGCCAGCGCCACGCTGGATGGGGCCCGGGCCCTGGGGCTTGAGGCCAGCTACGGGTCGCTGGCGGTGGGGAAGTGCGCCGACATCGTGGCGGTGGCGCTGCACGACGCGGTGCCTGATATCGAGGCCCACCTGGTCGGCGGCGTGTCGCCTGATCGCATCTCGTGGGCCAGCACATGTGCTCGCCAGGCCCCGCTGGCGTGAGGCTCCCGATCATGCGGCGTCACCTCCTAACGTATCTGTCCTTCGTGCGATTCAGCCACTCGGTGTTTGCCCTGCCGTTTGCGCTGACCGGCGCGCTGCTGGCCACCCGTCATCAGCCGGTGACGGGTGACACCGTGGCGTGGATCGTGGCTGCCATGGTGACGGCCCGCAGTGCGGCGATGGGGTTCAACCGGCTGGTCGACGCACGGTTCGACGCGGAAAACCCGCGCACGTCGATGCGCGAACTGCCGCGCGGGGCCATGAGCCTTCGCGAGGCCAGATGGTTTGTGGCGGTGATGTCGGCGGCATTCGTCGCCGTGTCGTTCCAGATCAGCTGGCTGTGCGGAGCGCTGTCGCCGGTTGCCCTGGCCATTGTCTTCTGGTATTCGCTGGCCAAGCGATACACGGCCTACACGCAGCTGTTCCTGGGCCTTGCCATGGCGGTGGCCCCGGTGGGGGGCTGGCTGGCCGCCGGAGGACGGGGCGGGTGGGAACCGTGGGTGCTGGGGCTGGCTATCGGGCTCTGGGTGGGCGGGTTCGACGTGCTCTACGCCTGCCAGGACCTGGCATATGACCGTGTGCAGGGGCTGCGCTCGATTCCGGTGCGGTTCGGCGTGGTGCGGTCGCTGCTCATTTCACGCCTCATGCATGTGGCGACGATTGCCTGCATGCTGGCGCTGGCGCCTCTGGCCGGACTCGGGTCGGTATATCTGGCCGGCGTCGGGAGCGTGGCGGCCCTGCTCGTGTATGAGCAGTCGCTCGTCAGTGCCACCGACCTGTCGCAGGTCAAGCGTGCGTTCGACCTGAACGGCTACGTCGGCATCATCTATTTCCTCGTGACGGCGGTGGACCTGTATGTCGGTTGACAAGACCCCGGCCCGCATTGCGGGCATGTTCGATGCGATTGCGGGTCGCTATGACCTGCTCAACACGGTGCTGTCGGCCGGACTCGACCGATACTGGCGACGTCGGGCGATCAAGTCGCTGGCCCTGACCGGGCGCGAGCGGGTGCTCGACGTCTGCACGGGCACGGCCGATGTCGCGATGGCCGCCGGTCGGGCGACGCCGGGGGCGGCGCGCGTGGTCGGCGTCGACTTCGCTGGTGCGATGCTGCAGCGCGGCCTGGTCAAGGTCACGGACGCCTCGCTGGCCTCGCGGGTCACGCTGGTGCGCGGCGACGCCATGCAACTGCCCGTGGCCAGCAGCGCGGTCGACGCGGCCACCATCGCGTTCGGCATCCGGAATGTGCAGGACCCGGTGGTGGCCTGCCGTGAGGTGCTGCGCACGCTGCGCCCCGGGGGACGCCTGGCCATCCTCGAGTTCGGGCTGCCAGTCATCCCCGCGGTGCGGCCGCTCTATCTCTGGTACTTCAACCACATCCTGCCGCGCATCGGCCGTGCGGTGTCACAGCACACGGCCGCCTACGATTACCTGCCGCAGTCGGTCGAAGCGTTCCCGTGGGGCGAACAGTTTGCCGCAGTGCTGCGAGAAGCGGGATTCGTGGAGGTCAAGGCCAACCCGCTGGCCTTCGGGATCGTCTATCTCTATACGGGCCAGCGTCCGGGCGCCACGACTGGCGTGTGATAGTCTCCAGATTCACCGATGTACTTTGATTTCGACGATCGATATACCGACGTCGAGCCCGTCGGTCGTGCCATTTCCCTGCGCGACGGAATTGGCCTGGCGGTGTTGGTGCACGTCCTGCTGGGCCTGCTGCTGCTGTTTGGCCCTCAGTGGCTGCGACTGAATGTGCTCTCGGAACCTGACCAGCAGGTCGCCGAGATCACGCCCCGGCAGGAACCTGACCAGTCACGTTTCGTGTTTGTCGAGCCACGCATCGACACCCCGGCCCCCCGGGCGCCCAATCGCGCCGAATTGTCAGACGTCGACCGCGAGTCGCGGACGATGGAGCGGGCGCCGGTGCCGGAGAATCCGCTGCCGTTTGCCCGGGGCAACACGACCGAGCGCGTCGAGGCCAGCCCCGAGGAGCGGATGCGGGGCAAGGGACCCGCTGAACAGCCGGCACCGGAAGCGCCCCCCGCCGTCGAGACGCCGCCGCGCGAGGCCGATGCGCTGGCTGATGGCCGCCTGTCGGCGCCGAGGCCTCCGCAGCCGGCCGCGCCCCCTCCCGGCGGCCAGCTGGGCGACGCCCTCAGGAACCTGCAGCGATACGTCGACCGCGAGTCGTTCGACAACCAGAAGGGCGGCATGCAGGAATTCGGTCCGGCCATCCAGTTCGACACGAAAGGCGTCGAATTCGGGCCGTGGGTGCGGCGATTCATCGCCCAGGTGAAGCGCAACTGGTTTGTGCCCTATGCGGCGATGTCACTGCGCGGGCGCGTCGTCATTACATTCAACGTGCACCGGAACGGGGCCTTGACCGATGTCACGGTCGTGCAGCCGTCCCCGGTCGAATCGTTCAACCTGGCAGCACGCAATGCGCTGCTGTCCTCGAACCCGACCGCCGCGCTGCCTCCTGAGTATCCGGATGACAAGGCGTTCTTCACGGTGACCTTCTATTACAACGAGTCACCCGACGGACGTCCGCCGCAGGAGTGAGCGTGGCCCCGACGCTCCTGCTCGCCGTGCTCGGGCCGACGGCCACGGGCAAGAGTGCGCTGGCACTCGCGCTGGCCGAACGGCTCGGCGGAGAGATTCTCAACTGCGACTCGACGGCGGTCTTCCGCGGGTTCGACATCGGCACCGACAAGGTGCCGCCGGGGCAGCAGCGCGGCATCCCGCACCACCTGATTGACATCGCTGATCCCACGGACGAATACAGTGCCGCCGACTACGCACGCGATGCTGCGGCCATCGTCGAGGAGGTGACGGCCCGGGGACGCGTGCCCATTCTCGTCGGAGGGACGGGGTTCTACTTTCGGGCGCTGACGCGCGGGCTCTTTCCGGGGGTGCCGCGCCATCCCGAACTGCGCGCGCGGCTCGATCGCCTCGCGCGTCGCCGCGGACAGGCGCGCCTCCATGATCTGCTGCGCCGGATCGACCCGCCGTCAGCGGCCCGCATCCAGCCGGCGGACCAGAAGCGCGTGGTGCGGGCGCTCGAGGTCTACTTCCAGACCGGCCGCCCCCTGACGCAGCACTTCGCCGACACGGTGTCGCCCCTGCCATCCACGATGCGGGTGGTGAGCCTGGCTCTCCACATGCCCTACGACGCCCTCGTGCCGCGCCTGCAGCGGCGCGTCGACCAGCAGTTCGCCTCGGGCCTGCTCGACGAGATGCGTGCGCACATGGCGCGCGGCGTGCCGCTCACGGCACGGCCGTTCACGGGCCTCGTCTACCGACAGGCCCTCGAACACCTGCAGGGCTTGCGCGACGAGGCCTCGACGCGCGCGCTCATCGTTCAGGAAAACCGCCGCTACGCGAGGCGTCAGCTCACCTGGTTCCGTCAGGAACCTCAGCTACAATGGTTCGAGGGGCCGGGCGAGACAGATGAGGTGCAGGCCCGCGTGCTGGCGTGGCTGCGCGCCAGGGGCGTGGCAGCATAAGCGGGGGGGGCGGAGACCGATGGCGGATTCAAAAGCTGGCACGCCGAACATTCAGGACGTCTTCCTGAACTACGCCCGTCGCGAACGCCTGGCCGTCGTGGTCCATCTGCTCGATGGCCGGGAACTCGAAGCGCGCATCAAGAACTTTGACCGGTTCGCGGTGATTGTCGAACACAACGGGGTCGACCACCTGGTCTTCAAGCACGCCATTGCCACGATTCGCACGCCACGCAGCGTGCCCAACTATTTTTCGTCGCACCATCCCTGATGCCGCCGTTCCGTCGTGCCATTGTCATCGTGCTCGACAGCGTCGGAGCCGGTGAGCTGCCCGACGCGGGCGAGTATGGTGATCAGGGCAGCCACACGCTTGGGCACATCTGCGAGCAGGTGACGGTTGCGCTGCCCACGCTGACCAGACTGGGGCTTGGCTGCGCCGTCGCCCTGCGCGGGGTGCCCTGCATCGCGGCTCCCGAGGCCGCCTACGGCCTCATGGCCGAGCATTCGGCCGGCAAGGATTCGGTGACCGGGCACTGGGAACTGATGGGCGTGGTGCTGGCCCGCCCGTTTCCAACGTTTCCGCACGGATTTCCGGCCGCTCTCATCCGCGAGTTCGAGGCCCGCATCGGGCGTCCGACGCTGGGCAATGTCGTGGCCTCGGGCACTGAAATCATCGATGTGCTCGGGCCGGCCCACCTGTCGACGGGGCATCCGATTGTCTACACGTCGGCCGACAGCGTGTTCCAGATTGCGGCGCACGAGCAGGTGGTGCCCGTGCCGCAGCTGTATGACTGGTGCCATGCGGCCTATGCGCTGGCGGTCGAGGGCATGGGCATCGGTCGGGTGATTGCGCGCCCGTTTGTGGGCGAGCCCGGGCGCTTCGTTCGGACGTCCAACCGGCACGATTACGCGATGCCCCCGACCGGACCGACGCTGTTCGATCGGATGGCCGCACACGGCCACGCGGTGACCACCATCGGGAAGGTCAGCGACCTGTTCGCGGGACGCCACACGGGCCACAGCATTCCGACAGAGTCGGATGCGCGGGGCATGGATGCGCTGGCAGACACTCTGGCGTCCCAGCGCGACGGGCTCATCGTGGTCAACCTGGTCGACTTCGACACGAAGTACGGGCACCGCAACGACGTGCCGGGCTATGCACGGAACCTCGAGCAGTTCGACCGGCGCCTCGCCGAGGTGCTGCCGAGGCTCGAGACCGACGACCTGCTGATGGTCACGGCCGACCACGGCAACGATCCGGCCACGCCGAGCACCGATCACTCCCGCGAGTATGTGCCGCTGCTGTGCACCGGCCCACGCGTCCGGGTGGGGCAGTCACTGGGCACGCGGGCGACGTTTGCCGACGTGGGCCAGACGCTGGCCGACAATTTCGGGGTTCCGCCGCTCGAGGCGGGCGACAGCTTTCTGGGAGTGCTGCGGTGACGATTCGTGAACAGCTCGAGGAGCGGGAGCGAGCGGCGCTGGCCCCCGAGGCGGCCCGGAGCGGCGACAGCCGGGGGCGCATGCGTCCCGAGGCTGACGACCCGGTGCGTCCGGCCTTCCACCGCGACCGCGACCGGATCATCCATACCAAGGCCTTCCGCCGGCTCAAGCACAAGACGCAGGTGTTCTTCTCGCCGCAGGGCGATCACTACCGCACGCGCCTCACACACACCCTCGAGGTGTCGCAGATCGCGCGGACGATGGCGAAGGTGCTGCGGCTGAATGAAGACCTGACCGAGGCCATCGCCCTGGGACACGACCTTGGGCACACGCCCTTTGGTCACGCAGGCGAGCGGGTGCTCAGCCGGCTGGTGCCCGGGGGCTTCGAGCACTACGAGCAGAGCCTGCGCATCGTCGACGTGCTGGAACGGGACCGGGCGGGCCTGAACCTGACCTGGGAAGTGCGCGACGGCATTGCCCGGCACTCGAAGGGCAAGAACGGGCTGCCGGTCGGGTCGCCGCCCGACCAGCGGGCCTCGACGGTGGAAGGCCAGCTGGCGCGGGTGGCTGACATTGTCGCCTACGTCAACCACGACATTGACGATGCGGTGCGGGCCGGGATCATCCGGGAAGAGACCCTGCCGCAGCACGCGGTGGCACTGTTGGGGCGGAGTCCCTCGTCACGCATCGGCACGCTGGTGACGGACGTGGTGACGCAGACGCTGGCCGGCGGCCTGAGCGAGGTGCGGATGACGCCTGAGGTGCTGGAGGCGATACTCGCCCTGCGGGCGTTCATGTTCGAGGCGGTCTACGAAAACCAGATGGCTACGGCCGAGTTCGCCAAGGCCGATGGTATCCTGGGGGGCCTGTGGGAGCGGGTCCGGCAGGCCCCGGAGCGGTATCTCGACCTGCGGACGGTCGAGGAGGAAGGGCTGGATCGGGCGGCCCAGGACTTCCTGGCCGGCATGACCGACCGCTACGCGGTCAACCTGTTTGAACAGCTGTTCATCCCGAAGCCCTGGGTGCGGCTCTCCGCCGGCGACCGCGTGCTATAATCGGCCGTTTGATGCGGCTGGATCTTTCTCAGCTTCGGCAGGCCGAAACGCCTGTCGAGCGCCAGTATGCGCCCGAGGCGTTCGCGCACGACCACGACGAGTTCCGTGTGGCCGCGCCCGTGCTTCTGCCGCTGGTGGTGCACAAGGACCACGAACGTTACCGGCTGGTCGGGCGGCTCTCGACGTCGCTCGCATTGACGTGCAGCCGCTGCCTCGAGCCGTTTGAGCATCCGGTGGCGGTAAGCTTTGACCTCCGATACTTCCCGGAGGGGGCCGAACTGGCACCCTCGGGTGGTGAGGATGGAGAGTCGCGGGTGGAAGACAGCGATACGTCGGTGTCGTTCTACCGCGACGAGGAAATCGACCTCGGGGCGCTGATGAACGAGCAGTTCTATCTGGCGCTGCCGATGAAGCCGCTGTGCCGCGAGGCCTGCAAGGGGCTGTGTGCCCAGTGCGGTGCCAACTTGAATGAAGCCCCCTGTCAGTGCGTGTCGGGCTGGACCGACCCGCGCCTGGCAGGCTTGAAGTCGTTACTGACCGAACGAAAGCACGACGATGCCTAATCCAAAACGACGTCACTCGAAGACCCGAGGCCGGAAGCGCCGGACTCATGATGCCCTGACGGCGACCACGGCCGGCCGCTGCCCCCAGTGCAGTGAGCCGAAGGCTGCCCATCAGGTGTGCAAGTACTGCGGGTACTACCGCGCACGCCAGGTGCGGGCCGTCGACGAAGAATAGCCAGTCGCCAGTCTGATGCGCATCGCGGTCGACGCGATGGGGGGCGACTTCGCTCCCCGTCGTCCCGTGGATGGGGCCCTGGCCGCTGCGCGGAACCTCGGGGTCGGCATCGACCTGGTGGGCCGCGCGGCAGTCCTGCGCGACGAGCTGATCAGGCACCCTGATGCCGACAGCCTCGGCGTGCGGATTGTCGACGCTCCCGATGTCGTCGGCATGGATGAGTCGGCGGCGCAGGCCCTGCGGCGCAAGCCGCAGTCATCGGTCATGGTTGCCACCGCGCGCGTGGCCGCCGGCGAGGCCGATGCCGTTGTCTCGGCGGGGCACACCGGCGGCAGCGTGGTGGCCGCGCACACCCTGCTGGGCATGATCGACGGCATCGACCGCCCGGCGCTGGCACCCATGGTGCCGACCGGCGACGGCTCGGCCGTGCTGCTCGATGCCGGGGCCACGGTCGAGTGCCGTCCGCAGCATCTCGCACAATTCGCCCTGCTGGGCGCCAGTTACGCCCGCTCGGCCCTCGGATTGGCTTCCCCGCGCGTCGGCTTGCTCTCGATCGGCGAAGAGCCGTCGAAGGGCACCGAGCTGACTCGCGAGGCCTTCCGCCTGATTCAGCAGCTGCCCGTGACCTTTGTCGGCAACGTCGAACCCCGTGGTGTGTTCCAGGGGGCGGCGGACGTGGCCGTGGCAGATGGATTCACCGGCAACCTCGTGCTGAAGATGAGCGAAGGGGTCGTCGAGATGGTCGAGGCCCTTCTGAAGCGGGAACTGGAGAGCACCTTCTCGAGCCAGATGGGCTATCTGCTGTCGCAGCGGGCCTTCCGCCGGTTCCGCCGCCGCATCGACTATTCCGAGTATGGGGGGGCGCCGCTGCTGGGCGTGCGCGGTCTGTTCGTGGTGGCCCACGGCCGGTCGTCGGTCAAGGCGATTCGGAATGCCGTGGCGCAGGCCGTGCGGCTGGCGGAGCACGGCGGCTGGCGCCGGTGGCAGCAGGAAGTATCGATGCCAGGAAAGGACCTGTCCCGATGATTGCGTGTGTGTTTCCCGGCCAGGGTTCCCAGTCCGTCGGCATGGGGCAGCCGCTCGTGGCGGCCTGTCCCGAAGCGGCCGACGTGTTTGCGGCCGCGGACGAGGCCCTCGGGTTTCCGCTGTCGGCGGTCATGTTCGACGGGCCGGCCGAGACGCTGACCCTCACGGAACACACGCAGCCAGCCATTCTGACGATGAGCACGGCGGTCTGGCGTGTGCTGCAGGGACGCGGACTGGCGCCCGCCTACGTCGCCGGGCACAGCCTCGGCGAGTATTCGGCCCACGTGGCCGCGGGAACGCTGGCCTTCGCCGATGCGGTGCGCTTGGTGCGCAACCGAGGGCGCTACATGCAGGAGGCTGTACCGGTGGGCACGGGTGCCATGGCGGCCATTCTCGGGCTGGATGAGGCCGAGGTGACGGCCGCCTGTGCCGAGGCCGCCCAGGGCGATGTGGTCAGCCCTGCCAATCTGAATGGGGGCGGGCAGGTCGTCATTGCGGGCCAGGCGGCGGCGGTGGTGCGGGCCGGTGAGGCCTGCAAGGCCCGTGGGGCCCGGCGGGTGATTCCGCTGAAGGTGAGCGCACCCTTCCACTGTGCGCTGATGGATCCGGCCCGCGACCGCCTGCGGCCCGAGCTTGAGCAGGCGACTGCCGCCGATCCCCGCATACCAGTGGTGGCCAACGTAGACGCCCTGCCGCGGACCACAGCGGCCGCGTCGGTGGATGCCCTTGTCCGCCAGGTGTCAAGTCCCGTGCGCTGGGAGGCGACGGTGCAGTGGCTGGCCGCCCAGGGCGTCGACACGTTCGTCGAAGTGGGACCCGGAGCCGTGCTGAGTGGTCTTATCAGGAAGCTGACCCGCGATGCCCGCGTGCTCTCGGTGGAAACTCCCGAGGATGTGGAGGCGGCCGTCGCCGCGCTGAGCCTATGACGACTTCAACTGAACGGGTGGCGATTGTCACGGGCGCCTCGCGCGGCATTGGCCGGGCGATCGCGATGCGGCTGGCCGCGGCGGGCTTGCGGGTGGTGTGCGTGGCGCGTGGCGCCAATGCCGACGAAACGGCGAGCCTCATTCAGGCGGCCGGGCATCAGGCCGAGGCGCACGGGGTGGACGTGACCGACGCCGAGGCGGTCGACCAGCTGGTGGCCGACGTGCTGGCACGGCATGGCCGCATTGACGTGCTGGTCAGCAACGCCGGTATCACGCGCGACCAGCTGATGCTGCGGATGAAGCGGGCCGACTGGGATGCGGTGCTGGCGACCAACCTGACGGCCTCCTTCACGTGGTGCCAGGCGGTCCTCAAGCCAATGATCCGCCAGCGGTCGGGGCGCATCATCGCCATCAGTTCGGTGGTGGGGCAGATGGGGAACGCCGGGCAGGCGAACTACGCAGCCTCGAAGGCGGGTCTGATTGGCTTCTGCAAATCGCTGGCGCGCGAGGTAGCCTCGCGCCAGGTGACCGTGAATCTGGTGGCGCCCGGGCTGGTCGAGACGGACATGACGCGGGCCATCACCGACGGGGCCAGGGCCGACTGGGCGGGACAGATTCCGATGGGCCGCATGGGCACGCCCGAGGACATCGCGGCCGCCGTCGGGTTTCTCGCTTCCGACGATGCGTCGTATATTACTGGACAGGTTCTCGCCGTGAACGGCGGGATGTACATGTAGGTGGGCACCACACCGGTGCCGTCAGGAGGATTGCTGTGGCCGTTGCCGACAAGGTGAAGAGCATCATCGTTGAACAGCTGGGTGTCGATGAAGACGAGGTGACTCCGGATGCATCGTTTCTGGAGGATCTGGGCGCCGACTCACTCGACACGGTCGAGCTGGTGATGGCGTTCGAGGAGGAGTTCGGCATCGAGATTCCCGATGACGAGGCCGAGAAGATCACGCGCGTCAAGGATGCCGTCTCGTACATCGAGGCGCACAGCAAGAAGAAGTAGGCGCGCGAAAGGTTGGACGGCGACGGAGGCATTGTGAGCAGACGAGTCGTAGTCACGGGGGTCGGGCTGGTGTCCGCACTGGGGATCGGCACAGACGCCAACTGGCACGGTCTGCTGGCAGGCCAGAGCGGGGCCGGGCCCATCACCCGGTTCGACGCGTCTGCCTTTTCGACGCGGTTTGCGGCCGAGGTGAAGGGGTTCGACCCGCTGGCGTTCCTCGAAAAGAAGGACGTCAAGAAGATGGACCCCTTCATCCACTACGCCGTGGCGGCGTCGCAGTGTGCCGTCGACGATGCCCGTCTGGCGGTGACCGACGCCAACGCCGCGCGTGTCGGTGTGTTCATCGCTTCAGGCATCGGGGGCTTCTCGAGCATCGAGCGCGAGCACCGGGCGTTTCTCGAAGGGGGCCCCCGGAAGATTTCTCCGTTCTTCATCCCGGGCGCGATCATCAACCTCGCCTCGGGCCAGGTGTCGATTCGCTTCGGAGCCAAGGGCCCCAACTCGGCGACGGCCACGGCCTGCGCGGCGTCGGCCCATGCGGTCGGCGATGCGTTTGAGATCATCAAGCGAGGCGCGGCCGACGTCATGATCGCCGGCGGTTCGGAAGCCGGCGTGTGCGCCATGGGGGTGGGTGGCTTTGCGGCCCTGCGTGCGCTCTCGACCCGCAACGACGACCCTGCCCGGGCCAGCCGTCCCTTCGACAAGGATCGCGACGGCTTCGTGCTCGGTGAGGGGTCCGGTGTCGTCATCCTGGAAGCCCTCGATGTCGCGCTGGCGCGCGGCGCGACCATCTACGCCGAGATGGTGGGCTACGGCATGTCTAGCGATGCCTTCCACATGACGGCCCAGCCCGAGGATGCCGACGGCGCGTATCGGGCGATGATGGCCGCCCTCGAGTCGGCGGGCGTGTCCCCCGAGCAGGTCGACTACATCAATGCCCATGGCACGTCGACCCCCATCAATGACCCCACGGAAACCCTGGCGGTCAAGCGTGTGTTCGGCGAGCATGCGTACCGCCTGGCCATGTCGTCGACCAAGTCGATGACGGGCCACCTGCTGGGCGCGGCCGGCGGCCTCGAAGCCGGCATCACGGCACTGGCCCTCCGGCACCAGATGCTGCCGCCCACCATCAATCTCGATCAGCCAGACGAGGGATGCGACCTCGACTACGTGCCGAACACGGCGCGTGCGGCCACGGTGCGCTATGCCCTGTCGAACTCGTTCGGGTTCGGCGGCACGAATGCATCGCTGCTGTTCAGACGCTACGCATAGCCCGGGCGGGCGGCCTCCGTCAGTGCAGGTGGCGTCAGGCAGCCCCTGGAAAGAACCCTGAGAAGGACGGTCATGAAAATTGCAGTCTGTATCAAGCAGGTGCCCACACGCGAGTGGCAGCCACGGCTGAACGATGCACGCACGTGGGTGCGCGAGCAGGATGCCAGCTACGAAATGAACGAACCCGACGCCTACGCCCTCGAGGAGGCGCTGCGCCTGCGCGAGAGGCACGGCGGAGAAGTGGTGGTCTGCTCGGTGGGCCCGACCCGCGTGCAGCAGGTCATCCGTGAGGCCCTGGCGCGCGGAGCTGACCGGGCCCTGCATGTCGAGGACGAGGCCCTGAGCGCGGCCGACGCCGCGACGGCGGCTGCCGCGCTGGCACCGGTCATGCGCGAGGAAGCGTTCGACCTGATCCTGACGGGCCTGCAGTCTGACGATCAGGGCCATGCGCAGTTTGGTCCCGTGCTGGCCGCCACGCTCGACGTGCCGCACTCGACCATCATCATGGAAGTGCAGGTGGGCGACGGTGGCATCCGCGTGAAGCGCGAACTCGAGGGCGGCTGGTTCCAGTACGTCTCGATGCCCACGCCGGCGCTGCTGACCATCCAGAGCGGCATCAACCAGCTGCGCTACGCGACGCTGAAGGGCATCATGGCCGCGAAGAAGAAGGAAATCCGCAAGGTGGCGCCGCCCGCCGGACTCGCCGCGCGCCTGCAGGTGGTGGCGATGTATGCGCCCCAGAAGTCGAAGCAGACCGTGATGATTGGCGGGGCTCCCGCCGAGGCGGCGCGTGAACTGGTGCGCCGCCTGCGAGAGGAGGCGAGGGTTCTGTGATTCTGGTCATTGCCGAACAGAAGGGGGGCGTGCTCAACCGCGCCTCGTGGGAGGCCCTGGTCGCTGCCCAGCAGCTGAGTGCGGGAGCCACGCCAATTCACGTGGCCGTCATCGGCCACCAGATCGGTGCGGCCGCCGCGGAACTGGCCCATGCAGCCGTGGCCGGCGTGGTCACGGTCGAGCATCCGTCCCTCGAGCACTACACGGCCGATGGCTTCGTGCAGGCCGCCCAGGCCCTGGTGCGGCAGCTGGCCCCGATCCACGTGCTGGTGGCGCACACCTACCAGACGCGCGACTTCGTGCCCGTGCTGGCTGCGCGCCTCGACCGGGCCCTGGTGACTGACGTGGTCGCCATCCGGCAGCACGAGGGACGGCCGGCGTTTGCGCGGCCGATGTTCCAGGGCAAGCTCGTCGCCGATGTCGTCCTGCAGGGGCCCGCGCCGCACCTGGTCACGATGCAGATTGGCGCGGTGCGCGCCGACGCCCTGGCCAGGGGGGCGAGCCCGGCCCCGGTCACCGCGCTGACGGTCGAGATCTCGCCGTCGGCCATCCGGCAGCAGGCCGAGGCCCCATTCCAGGAAGCCAAGCAGGCCGTCGACCTGTCGCAGGCCGAGCGCATCCTCGCGGTGGGCCGCGGCATCAAGTCGCAGGAGAACATCGCCGTGGCCCAGCAGCTGGCCGAGGCGCTGGGCGCCGAACTGGCGGCGTCACGCCCCATCTGTGACAACGGCTGGTTGCCGATGGAACGGCAGATCGGCAGCTCGGGGCAGACCGTGGCGCCGAAGCTCTACGTTGCCGTGGGCATTTCGGGCGCGATTCAGCATCTCGTCGGCATGAAGGGGGCCCGTACCATCGTGGCCATCAACAAGGATGCCGAGGCCCCGATCTTCGAGATTGCCGACTACGGCGTGGCCGGTGATCTATTTGAGCTGGCGCCGTCCCTGGTGGCTGCGCTGAAGGCCTAATCGCATGACCCGCGAAGTGCTCGACGTCGACATCCTGATTGTGGGGGGAGGTCCGGCCGGCCTGTCGGCCGCCCTGCGTCTGGCGCAGTTGCAGAAGGCGCAGGGAGGCGAGCCCCTGTCAATCGCCGTGGTCGAGAAGGCCCGCGAGGCCGGCGGGCATCAACTCTCGGGCGCGTTGCTCGACCCGTCGACGCTGGCCGATCTCGTGCCCGATTTTGTGGCCAAGGGCGCGCCGCTGGCGTGCGAGGTCCAGTCCGACCAGATCTATTTGCTCACGCCCCGGAAGAAGCTGCCGCTGCCCCTGACGCCGCCGCCCTTCCAGAACCATGGCAACTACATCATTTCGCTGAACCAGTTCACGCGGTGGCTGGCCGCTCAGGTCGAGGCGGAAGGCGTCGACCTGTTCTGGGGCTTTGCCGGACAGTCGGTGATGTTTGACGGCGATCGCGTGATTGGCGTGCGCACGGGCGACCGCGGCGTCGCCAAGGACGGCCAGCCACGGGGCATGTTCGAGCCCGGCGCAGACATCCACGCCAAGGTCACCATCTTCGCCGACGGCGTGCGCGGGCATCTGACCAAGCAGCTGCTGCGGCTGCGCGGCCTGGCGCAGGATAGCCAGCCGGCCCAGTTTGCCGTGGGCATGAAGGAACTCTGGGAAGTGCCGGCCGATCGGCTGGCCCCGGGCACGGTCATCCATACCCTGGGCTTCCCGCTGCGCGAGGAGGAATTCGGCGGCAGCTGGCTCTATGCCATGCCCGAGGGGCGCCTGTCGCTCGGCTTCGTGGTGGGACTCGACTACAAGGATCCGCTGCTCGATCCGTATTCCGCGTTCCAGCGCTTCAAGCAGCATCCCTTCCTCGCGGGCCTGCTCGAGGGAGGCACGCGCCTGAAGTACGGCGCCAAGGCGCTGCCCGAAGGCGGCTGGAACACGTCTCCGCAGCTCTACCTCGACGGCGGTCTCATCGTCGGCGACGCGGCCAACTTCGTCAATTCGCTGCGCCTCAAGGGCATCCACCTGGCCATGCGCAGCGGCATGCTGGCGGCCGAGACCGCCCTCGAGGCCGTGCGGGCCGACGACACGTCGAGCGCGCGGCTGTCGGCCTACAAGGCGCGTGTGGATGCGAGCCCCATTCGCGCGGAGCTGTATCCCGTGCGCAACGTGCACCAGGCCTTCGGTGCCGGTCTGCTGGCCGGCAGCGCCTTCGCAGGCCTGGCCATGGCCACCGGCGGGCGCTGGCTCGACGATCTCGAGGGGCATCCCGGTCACAAGCAGATGCAGACTCTCGACCACTACTACGGGCTGCAGAAGGCCGATGTTCTCACCCCGTCCAACGCCGTCGCTCCTGATCGGGTGCTGACGTTCGACAAGCTCACCAGCGTGCACTTCTCGGGCACGCACCACGAGGAAGACCAGCCGTCGCACCTGCAGGTGCACACGGAGGTCTGCCACAGCATCTGCGGTCCGGAATACGGACACCCGTGCACCCGCTTCTGTCCGGCCAGCGTATACGAGATGGTCGATAACGGCGAGGGCGGACGGCGCCTGCAGATTCACGCCTCGAACTGCGTCCACTGCAAGACGTGCGACATCATGGACCCCTACGGTGTCATCACCTGGGTGGCACCCGAAGGGGGCGAGGGTCCCCAGTACGACGGAATGTAGAGTCGACGGGCGTGACGGACCATGTCAGCGGCCCGGCGTGGCAGCAGTCGCGATGGAAGCGGCTGCAGATCCGGGCGATTGCCGCTATCGCCACGCCGCTGCTGCGGCTGCTCATCTCGACCTGGCGCTATCGCATCGAGGGCGGCGAGGCCCTGGCGGCGCTGACCGCTGACGGCCGCCACGGCGTCTTCGCCTTCTGGCACGGGCGCATCCTGCAGGGCATCGCCTGCTTCCGGGACCGGGGCATCGTCGTCATCACGAGCGAGAACTTCGACGGCGAGTGGATTGCCCGCATCATCCGGCGCTTCGGGTTCGGCACGGCACGCGGCTCCTCGTCGCGCGGGGGACGCAGGGCGCTGCTGCAGCTGGTGCGAGACGCGCGCACGCATTCCACCGCGTTCACGGTCGACGGGCCCCGCGGTCCGGCCCGTCAGGCCCAACCCGGTGCGGTCTGGCTGTCGAAGGCCACGGGACACCCGGTGGTGCCATTCCACGCCGAGGCCTCGTCTGCCTGGACGATGGCGAGCTGGGATCGTACGCAGATTCCGAAGCCGTTTGCGACCATCGCGCTGGTGATCGCCCCGCCGTTCCAGGTGCCCGCCGACGTGGATGAGGCCGGGCTCGAGCAGGCCCGGCGTCGCCTCGAAGCGGAGTTGTCCTCCTGCGAGGCTCGTTGTCACGAACTGCTGCCGTCGACGACGGCGTGAGGATGTCTGATGCTGACTCTGGTGTCATCACCCCGATTTGCCGACCACCTGACCCCGCCCGGGCACCCGGAAAGTCCTGAGCGGGCCGACGTGCTGGCGCGCGTCGCCGCACGCTTCGCCGCGCAGGGTGGGACCGTCGTGGAGCCCCGGTCAGCGACGGACGCAGACCTGCTGCGGGTGCACACCCCGGCGCACGTGGCGGCGATGGTGGCCACGCGCGGGCGGGCCGTGATGCTCGACGAAGACACATTCACCTCGCCGCAGTCGGAAGAGGTCGCGCGCCTGGCGGCCGGGGCCATGCTGACGGCGGTCAATCGGGTGCTCGATGGCGCCCCGGGAACGCGGGCGCTGGCGCTGGTGCGGCCGCCCGGGCATCATGCCGAATCGGACAAGCCGATGGGCTTCTGCCTGTACAACAGCGTGGCTGTTGGTGCCGCGCATGCCCGTGCGCGAGGGCTGACGCGGGTGGCTATCGTCGACTACGACGTGCACCATGGCAATGGCACGCAGCAGATCTTCTACGAGGATCCGTCGGTGCTGTTCATCTCGTCGCACCAGCATCCCTTCTGGCCCGGGTCAGGGGCGGCTGACGAGCGGGGCCGGGGGGCGGGCCTCGGGGCGACGCTCAACCTGCCGCTTCCACTCGGGGCGACCGATGAGGACGTGCTGGGCCGCTACGAGCGCGAGGCCTTTCCGGCGCTCGAGCGATTCCGGCCCGAGCTGCTGCTGGTGTCGGCGGGCTTCGATGCACACGAGCGTGATCCCCTGGCCGGCTGCCGCATGACGACCGCGGGACTGGCGACGCTGACGGCACGGCTCGTGGACGGGGCGACGCGGTGGTGTGATGGGCGCGTGGTGCTCGCGACCGAGGGCGGCTATGACCTGGCGGCCCTCGAGGCATGCCTGACCGCGGTGATTGACGTGGCTGGCGCGCCCCGGTGAGGCGCCGGCATACGGTATTCTTGAGGGGTCTTTTTCCCTGAGAGCCGCCGTGTCCGACTATCGTCCCCAGGAACTCGACCGCAAGTGGCAGGCCCACTGGGCGGCCACCCGTGCCTTTGAAGTCACCGAAGACCTGAGCAGGCCCAAGTTCTACTGCCTGGAAATGTTCGCCTACCCGTCGGGCCACGCGCACGTCGGGCACGTGCGCAACTACATCATCGGCGACGTGGTGGCGCGGCTCAAGCGGCTGCAGGGCTTCAACGTGCTGCATCCCTTCGGGTGGGACGCCTTCGGCCTGCCGGCCGAGAATGCGGCCATCAAGCACGGCATCCATCCAGAGGACTCGACGCTCGGGAACATTGCGCACATGAAGGGCCAGCTGCAGCGGCTGGGCATCAGCTATGCCTGGGAACGCGAGCTGGCCACGTGCCTGCCCGACTATTACCGCTGGAACCAGTGGCTGTTCATCCGCATGTTCGAGCGCGGGCTGGCGTACCGGCGGCGGTCGACGGTCAACTGGTGCCCGGTCGACCGGACGGTGCTCGCCAACGAGCAAGTCATCGAAGGCGCCTGCTGGCGCTGCAGTACGCAGGTCGAGCAGCAGGATCTCGAGCAGTGGTTCTTCCGCATCACGGCCTATGCCGACGACCTGCTCGACAGTACCGAGGGGCTGTCGCAGTGGCCCGACAAGGTGCTGACGATGCAGCGCAACTGGATCGGTCGGTCGGAAGGGGCGCGCGTGACGTATGCGCTGGCCGACCATCCGGGCAGCGTCGATGTGTTCACGACGCGCATCGACACGATTTACGGGGCCACGTTCCTGATGCTGGGGCCCGAGCATCCGCTGGCGCAGCAGTTTGCCGACCTGTCGGACGATCCCGTCGCGTTCCGGGCGCAGCTGGCGCGGTTCCGCGGTCAGGATCGCTCGGCGCGCATCTCGGGCGAGGTCGAGAAGGAAGGCTTCTTCACGGGACAGCATGCGCTCAACCCGTTCACGGGCGAGCGGGTGCCGATCTGGGTGGCGAACTTCGTGCTGGGCGAGTACGGCACGGGTGCCGTCATGGGGGTGCCGTTTGGCGACCAGCGCGACTTCGAGTTTGCGCGCAAGTACGGGCTGCCGGTCCGCACCGTGATTCAGCAGCCGGGGCAGCCGGTGATCGACCCCTCGCAGATGACCGAGGCCCTGCCGGCCGAGGGCGTGCTGTGCCAGTCGGGACCGTATGGGGGACTGCCATCGGCGGAGGCGCGCCGCCAGCTGACGGCCGAGGCCGAGCGGCGCGGCATCGGCGAGGGCACGGTGCAGTACCGGCTGAAGGACTGGGGCATCTCTCGCCAGCGCTACTGGGGCACACCGATTCCGATGATTCATTGCGCCGAGTGCGGTGTGGTGCCGGTGCCGGACGACCAACTGCCGGTCGCCCTGCCGAAGGTGGCGCAATTCACCGGTCGCGGCGACTCGCCGCTCGCCAGCATCCCCGAGTTTGTCAATGTGGCCTGCCCACGCTGCGGCGGGGCGGCGCGCCGCGAGACGGACACGATGGACACGTTTGTCGACTCGTCGTGGTACTTCTACCGGTTCGCCGACGCGCACAACGACCAGCGCCCGTTCGACCCGAAGAAGGTCGGCTACTGGGCACCGGTCGACTTCTACAGCGGGGGCGTCGAGCACGCCATCCTGCACCTCATCTATTCGCGCTTCTTTGCCCGCGTCTTCCGCGACCTGGGCATGGTCGATCACAGCGAGCCGTTCACGCACCTGCTGACGCAGGGCATGGTGCTGAAGGACGGCGCGGTGATGTCGAAGTCGAAGGGCAACGTGGTCGACCCCGATACGATGCTCCAGAAGGTGGGTGCCGATGCCCTGCGGTTGTACGTGATGTTCGTGGCGCCGCCCGAGAAGGAAGTCGAGTGGACTGACTCGGGCCTCGACGGCAGCTTCCGCTGGCTGGCGCGCGTGTGGCGCATCGCCGAGCAGTGGCGCGACGAGGCAGTCGCCGCCGGTCCGCTTGAGGTCGCCGTGCTGACGGGCGACGAACGGGCGCTGCGGCGCAAGACCCACGACACGATTCGCCGCGTGACCGTGGACATTGACCAGCGGAAGCAGATGAATACGGCGGTCTCGGCCATGATGGAGCTCGTGAACGAGCTGTACGCGTTCACGGAAAAGGGCGAGCGCTCGTCGCAGGCCGCAGCGGTCGCGCGCGAGGCCGTGGAGTCGCTCGTCCTGCTGGTGTCGCCGTTTGCGCCGCACACGGCCGAGGAACTGTGGGAGATGTATGGGCACCAGGGCGGCCTGGCGACGGCTGGCTGGCCGGTGTTTGATGCCGAGGCCGCGCGCGCCGAACTGCTCGTGCTGCCCGTGCAGGTGAATGGCAAGGTGCGGGGACGCATCAGCGTGGCGCCGGATGCCCCCGCCGCCGAGGTGGAGGCTGCTGCGCTGCAGGCACCGACGGTCGTGCCCCACCTCGAGGGGCGTACGGTGAAGAAAATCGTCATTGCCCCCGGCCGGCTCGTGTCGATTGTGGTGGCGTGATGGCGGGGCCGATGCTGACCCGTCGACGCTGCCTGGCCCTGCTGCCGTCGCTGCTGGCCACCGGCTGCGGGTACACCCTGGCCGGGCGCGGGCAGTACCTGCCGTCGTACATCACGGCCGTGGCGGTGCCGCCTTTCGGCAACACCACGCCCATTCCCCTGGTCGATCAGATTTTCACCAACAAGGTGCGCGCCGAGTTCCAGAGCCGTGGGCAGTATTCCGTCGTCACCAGTGACAGCGGGGCAGACGGCCTGGTGAAGGGCACCATCACCAGTCTGGGGACCATGCCGGTGGCCTTCACGGCCGCGCAACTGGCGAGGCGACTGCGCATCACCGTGGTGCTGGCGGTATCGTTCGAAGACCTGCGGCAGAAGAAAGTCCTCTGGGACAACCCGGCGCTGTCGTTCTCCGACGAGTACGAGCTGGCCAGTCCGGGGAGCCTCGGATCCGATGTGGCGGCCTTCATCGGACAGGAATCGGCGGTCATCGATCGCCTCGGCGACGACTTTGCCCGCAACGTCGTGACAGCCATTCTCGAGGCGTTCTAGCGCATGACACCGGCGCAACTGCGGGCCGCCGTGGCCAGGGGGGAGGCCGCGCCCGTCTACCTCCTGGAAGGGGCCGATGCCCAGGCGCGCCACGACCTGGCCCAGGTGTTTCTCGGGCTTGTTGATGAGGGGCTGCAGGCCTTCAACGTCGAGATTGTCCGTGCGACTGACGCCACCTCGGCGTCGGCGAGGGATCAGCTGCTCTCGTCGATCCTCGGGTGGGCCCGGACGCTGCCGATGATGGCGCCGCGTCGGATCGTGATTGTGTACGATGCCGACCGCCTGCTGTCGCCGAAGCGTGGCCGTGAAGACGACAGCGAGGCCCTGCCCCTGGCAGAGGCGGCCCCTGGCGGCCGCGGCCGCAAGCGGGCGCCTGCACCTTTGACGCCGGCCGAGGCGTTTGAAGACTATCTGCAGAAGCCCGAGCCGATGAGCACGCTGGTGCTCGTCTCAGGGCCGCTCGACGCCTCGCGACGGCTGGTCAAGCAGACCCGGGCCCACGCCACGGTGGTCGACTGCGGCACGCTGGAAAGCCCGCAGGAGGCGGCCACGTGGATTCAGGGCCGCCTGGCCGCTGACGAATTGACGATCGAGCCCCGCGCCCTGCAGCGCCTGCTGCAGGCCACCGGACTCAGCCTGGCGCGCATCCGGGCCGAGATCGAGAAGCTGGTCCTGTACGCGGCGGGCGAGTCGGCCATCACCGAGCGGCATGTGCGCGACCTGGTGCTGCCGCAGTCTGAGCCCGGCGAAGGCTTTGCGCTGGGCACGGCGATCTGGAATCACGACGTGCGCGGGGCACTGGCCGAACTCGCGGCGCAACTCGAAGCCGGGGCCCAGCCGCCGATGGTGCTCGGGCAGATCCGCGCGGCGGCGGTGCGCCTGCGGCCAGACACGCGCGTGCGCCGGGCGATGGATCTGGTCCTGCAGACCGACCTCGCGCTGAAGACGTCAGGAGGCACGCCGCGCCATCTGCTGGAGCGGCTGGTCGTCGAATTGTGCGGGAAATGAACGGCGGCCGGCGGACTGGAGAGCCCGCCGGCGAACGGCCGGAACCTTGCTGAAGGGGGAGACCAGCTTCAGGCAGCCGCGGACGAGAGCCGGGCGACGAGGCGCGACTTGTACCGGGCGGCGGTGTTGCGGTGGATGATGCCCTTGGTCGCCATCTTGTCGACCAGCGACTGCACACCCTTCATCTGGCCTCGGGCACCGTCCATGTCGTTGGTGTCGATGGCCTTGCGGATGGCCTTGAGCCCGGTGCGCAGGCGCGACCGCAGGGCACGGTTGGCTTCATTCCGCTTGATGTTCTGCCGGTTGGCCTTGAGGGCCGACTTGGTTCGCTTTGCCACGTGTCTGTATCCTCTGAGACGGGGACGTCGGAAACACCCAACTATAGCACGACGAGCGGTCGAATCGTACCCTCGACCGCGGCGAGCATGGCATCAATCTGCGCCGGGTCCTTGCCCCCGGCCTCGGCAAAGTCGGGGCGGCCCCCACCCCCACCGCCCACCAGCGGGGCCAGGGCCTTGACGAGCTGACCGGCCTTGACCCGGTCGGTGAGGTTCGCCGTGACGCTGGCGACCATGGCGACCTTGCCATCGGCGGTCGGCCCGGCCAGGAACACCACGCCGCAGGCCAGCGTCGATTTGACCTGATCGGCCACGGAACGCAGCAGGTCCTTCGAGGCATCCTCGATGCGCTGCACCACCACCGTGACCTCGCCCAGCTGCAGGCGGCGGCCGTCGGTGCCGGACTGGCCGGCCGCTGCCCTGGCCAGCTTGCGGTCGCGATCACGCACGGCCTTCTCCAGCTGCTCGATGCGCGATTCCAGGCGGGCCAGCACATCGTCGGTGCCCGCGTTCAGGTAGCCGCGCACGCGGTCAAACTCTGACAGGCGCGGGCGCACGAAGTGCAGGGCCCCGGCCCCTGTCTGCGCCTCGATGCGCCGGACGCCGGCGGCCACGCCCGATTCTTCGGTAATCAGCAGCATGCCGATTTCGCCGGTGGCGGCGACATGCGTGCCGCCGCAGAGTTCCGTCGAGAACGCACCGTCGCCCACCTGCACCACGCGCACCTGGTCGCCGTACTTTTCGCCGAACAGGGCGGTGGCTCCGCCGGCGATGGCCTCCTGCGTGTTCTTCACGCTGGTCTGCACCGGGTCGTTCCTGAGAATCGCGGCGTTGACCAGATGCTCGATCCGGGACAGCTCATCGGCCGTGAGCGGTGCGAAGTGCACGAAGTCGAAGCGCAGCCGGTCGGGAGCCACCAGCGACCCGGCCTGCTTCACGTGCGTCCCGAGGACGGTGCGCAGCGACGAATGCAGGAGGTGCGTGGCGGTGTGATTGCGCCGCGTTGCCTGTCGTGTGTCTGCATCGACACTGGCGGTCACGGTGGTGCCGGTGTGCAGCGGTGCCGCGCCAGCAGACAGCCGGTGCAGCCGCGGCAGGCCGGGCGACAGCCGCAGGACCCCGGAGACCTCCCGCAGCCGTGTACCGTCGGACGCGGTGAGCACGCCCCGGTCGGACACCTGCCCACCCGCCTCGAGATAGAACGGCGTCGCCGAGAGGCAGGCATACCCGTCGGCACCGGCCGTGAGGGTCGTGACCTGGCGGCGCTCCGCGTCGAACACGGCCAGCACCTCGACGTCCGGCAGCGTCGTGTGCACATAGCCGTCGAACTGGTCACCCGCGCGGGCCAGGGCAGCACGGTCATCGTCTGAGCGGAACGCCACATCATCGGCCTTCCGTGATTCGAAGCCGCTGCGTGAGCGGGCCTTGTCGCGCTGCGCTGACATTTCCCGATCGAAGCCCTCGGCATCGAACCGCACGCGCTGATTGGCCGCCAGGTCTTCGATGAAGTCGCGGGGCAGGCCGTAGGTGTCGTAGAGCCGGAAGGCATCCTCGCCACCGAGCACTCCAGCGCCGGCTGCGGCACGCTCGAGGGCATCCTCGAGGCGGGGCAGGCCTCCGGTCAGCACCGCATCGAAACGTTCCTCTTCGCCCCGGACCACCTGACACACCACGTCACGCCCGGCGCGCAGTTCCGGATAGGCCTCGCCCATCTCGTGCACCACGACGTCCACCAGGCGGTGAAGGAAGGGCTCCTGCAGGCCGAGCTTGCGCCCGTGACGCATGGCGCGACGCATGATCTTGCGCAGCACATAGCCCCGCCACTCGTTGGAGGGCATCACGCCATCGGCGATGAGGAACGTCATCGCACGCAGGTGGTCTGCCACGACGCGCATCGAGATGTCGTGCGGGGCCATCGTGCCCTCGTAGGGCCGCCCGGCCAGCGTGGCCGTCGCCGAGAGGATGGGGGTGAAGAGCGGCGACTCGTAATTGGAGGCGGCGCCGTTCATGAACGCGGCGACGCGTTCGAGGCCCATGCCGGTGTCGATGGAGGGCGCCGGCAGCGCCGAGAGCACGCCGTCCTGGTCGCGGTTGAACTCCATGAACACGTTGTTCCAGATTTCCACGAACCGCACGCCTTCGCCTTCGACCTCGTCAGTCCAGCAGGTCATCGGCCCCAGTTCGGGGGCGCGGTCGTAGTAAATCTCCGAGCACCGGCCGCACGGCCCGGTGTCGCCCATGGCCCAGAAGTTGTCGGCCATGCCGAGTTCGCCGATGTGGTCGGTGGGCAGGAAGTCGCTCCAGCGCCGGTAGGCGTCCTCGTCACGCGGGATGCCGGGTGCCCCCTTGAAGACGGTGGCGTAGAGGCGGGTCGGGTCGATGCCCCATTCCTTCGTCAGCAACTGCCACGCCAGGGCGATGGCGTCCTGCTTGAAGTAATCGCCGAAGGAGAAGTTCCCCAGCATCTCGAAAAACGTGTGGTGACGGGGCGAGGGCCCGACATTGTCGAGGTCGTTGTGCTTGCCGCTGACGCGCATGCACTTCTGCGCGGTGGTCGCCCGCACATAGTCGCGCCGCTCGCGTCCGAGGAACAGGTCCTTGAACTGGTTCATCCCCGCGTTGGTGAAGAGCAGCGTCGGGTCGTCACCGGGCACCAGGGGGGCGCTGGGCACGACGCGGTGTCCCTGGCGCTCGAAATACTTCAGGAAGGAGGCGCGAATCGCGTTCGGATGCACGCCAGTATTTTACCGGGATTCCGACGGGGTCTCAGCGCCCGAGCCGCGCCAGCACGTGATCAAGGGGAAACCCCTGTTGCACGAGCGAGCGGATGAGCCGGTGCCGACCGCGTGCATCGAGGTCGGCCACGGCCTGTCCCCGCAGACGGCGCGCGAGCACGTCATCGAGCCGCGCCCCGACGTCGACATCGCGAAACGCTTCCGTGACGGCCTCATCCACCACACCTTCCGCCAGGCCCAAGGCGCGCAGCCGCTGCCGCACGCGCACCGGCCCCTTGCGCCGGATCGCCGTCTCGAGGTGTGCCGCCGCCCGTGCGACACGGGCATCATCGAGACTGCGCTGCTCGCGCAGCCGCGCCAGAGCCTCATCAATCTGTTCATCGGGGCATCCCTTGCGGCGCAGGCGATCCCGAAGCTGAGCCGCTGACAGTTCGCGCCGCGATAGCATCCCCAGCGCCGTCAGGTAGGCGTCCGGGGGCGGTGCGGGTTCGTCGGCTGGGCCAGAGGCGCGGCGTCGGTGGAAGGGCATCAGCGGGCGGGGGGCTGGGGTTCCCGGCAGAAGGGGCACACGTCGGTGCGCGCAGGGAGGGCCTTGTCACAGTGCCAGCAGAAGCGGGGCAGGGGCGCTTCGCGGGCCTTCAGACGGGCCTGCACGTCGTGCATCGCGCCGGTGGCTGGCGGTGCCACGCTGCCGGCGGCGCGCCATGGACGCCTGGGTGCCAGGGCCGCGCGCGCGGCCAGCACTGCCTCCAGCAGTTCGCCCGCCCGCTGATAGCGATCGGCCACAGCCGGTTCGAGGGCGCGCATCACGATGTCGGCAATCGACCTGGGCAGGCGCGGGTTCCTCACCCGTGGCGGGGTGGTCAGTTCGCCCCGCATCAGCCGTTCCAGATCGCGGGGGGCCGGGGGCTGATAGGGCATGCTGCCGGTCAGCATCTGGTACATCGTGACGCCCATCGAGTACACGTCCGAGGCAAACACGGCCTTTCCGTGGAATTGCTCGGGCGCCATGTAGGGCGGGCTGCCGATGACCGTCGTGCCGTGGGCGGCAATCTCGAGGAAGCGCGACGTGCCGAAGTCTGCCACCTTGCAGAGGCCCTGTTCGGTGACCAGCACGTTACCGGGGCGGAGATCCCGGTGAATCACCCCTTGCTGCTGGGCATGGTCGAGGGCATTGCAGATCTGGCAGGTGTAGTCGAGTGCCAGGGTCAACTCGAGCGTGCCCTCACGGTCGAGGATCGCTTCGAGCGTCTCGCCCGGCACGTACTCCATCACGATGAAGAACACATCGTCCTGACGTTCGGCCGTGAGCACGGTGACGATGTTCGGGTGGGCCAGCGAGGCCAGCAGGCGGGGCTCTCGGAGCAGTTCGGTGAAGTCGGCCGTCTGGCGGTGGGGGACCTTCAGCGCCACCTTCTTGTCGATCCAGGTGTCTTCCGCGAGGTAGACCGCGCCAAACCCTCCACTGCCGAGGGTCGATACGATGCGGTACTTGCCCACCGTCTGACCACGGAAGAACATCCCGGGCAGTATACCGGCAGTGCCGGTCACTGCAGCGTCGTGCCGGGCCGCGCATACAATCAGCGGGTGCTGCCGCGCTTCTTTCTGCCTTCCAGCGACCCCACAGGCCGGGGGGCGCTCCCGGACGATGAGGCTGCGCACCTGACGCGGGTGCTGCGGCTCGGTGTCGGCGCGGCCGTTGAAGTGTTCGACGGACGCGGAGGCATCTGGATGGCCGACGTGGCCGAGGTATCGCGTCATCACGCGGTCGTGCAGCTGGGGGCGCCCGTGCCGGCGCCGGCCGAGCCTCGCGTGCGCCTGCACCTGGTCGTCGCCGCGCTCAAGGGCGACAAGCTCGACGATGTGGTGCGCGATGCCGCGATGGTGGGTGTTAACGACATTCAGGTCGTGGTGACGCAGCGCAGCGAGGTGTCGCTGGCGGCGCTGTTGCGTTCGGGGCGTGCCGACCGGTGGCGCCGGATCGCCGTGGCCTCGCTGAAGCAGTGCGGACGCGCGGTGCTGCCGACGGTGCACGACCCGGTGACGCTCACCCAGTGGGCGGCCGCGGCCCCGCCAGGGCTGCGGCTCGTGATGTGTGAGCCGGCCGCCGGTGCCGGGCGTCGCATCAGCGAGGTGCCCCGGGAGGACGAGGTGACGCTCTTCGTCGGGCCCGAGGGCGGATGGACGCCCGACGAACTGGCGATGCTGTCGGGCATGGGCGGAGTGGCCGTGCAGTGCGGCGGGCTCACGCTGCGTGCCGATGCGGCGCCGCTCGTCGGCGTCTCGGCACTCTGTGAAGGCTGGCAGGTCTGGTAGGAGGGGAACCCATGAAACTGATGCGGATGGTGGGATGCGTGCTGGCCCTCGTCGGGGCCTCGATGCCGTCGATGACGGCGCAGGATCCGGTGGCGACCTTCTCGATTCTTGGCTACGACCCGGCCACCGGCGAGGTGGGGGGGGCGGTGCAGTCGCGCGTCTTCAGCGTGGGCAACGGCGTCCTCTGGGCCGAGGCGGGCGTTGGCGCAGCAGCGACGCAGGCCATTGTCGACGTCAGCTACGGACCGAAAGCGATCGAGCTGCTGCGAGCCGGGCTGCGGCCGGAGGCCATCATCCGCGCCGTCTGGGACAGCGATCCCGACCCGTCGCCCCAGCAGTGGACGAAGGAAGGCCGACAGTTCGCCGTCATCAATCAGCGGGGAGAAACGGCCGTCTACACCGGGCCGAAGGCCAGCACCTGGGCCGGGCATGCGCAGGGCAAATACGCCACGGCGCAGGGCAACATCCTCGCCGGTAAGGGGGTGGTCGACGGCATGATCGCGGCGTTCGAATCGACCCCTGGCCATCTGTCACAGCGGCTCATGGCGGCGCTTGAGGCCGGCCAGCAGGCCGGGGGCGACACGCGCGGCATGCAGTCAGCCGCCATCCTGATTGTCGGGAAGGGACAGGGCGTGTGGCTCAACAACGACGTGGTCATGCGCCTGCAGGTGGACGACAGCCCGCAGCCCATCGCCGAACTGCGGCGCCTGGTGACGTCCTGGAACGAGCGCCGGGCCAAGGGGCAGCAGCGGGCGGTGACGCCGCCGCGGCCCTGAGCCGGCGCACCTGGGCCGTCAGGCCAGTTGAAGGGCGACCCAGGTGGCTTCCTCGAGGCGGGCTGTTGGGCGCAGCGGCAGGAACGCCCGCGTGACCTCGGGCTCTTCGTCGCGGTCAAAGCCGCTGATGATAAGCGTGCCGCCCGGCCTGACCAGCCGACGCAGTTCGGTGGCGGTCATGCGCAGCATCCCACCTGTCAGATTGGCGCAGACCATGTCCGCGGACTCGAACGGCGTCTGCCGGAAGTCGGCGGTCTCGAACTGCACGACCGGTGGCAGGGGATTGAGCCGGGCGCTCGCGAGCGCCGACTCGATGGCGTCCTGATCGACGTCCACGCCCACCACATCGACAGCGCCCGACAGGGCTGCCGCCATGGCGAGCACGCCCGACCCGGTGCCGATATCGAGCACGCGCCGTCCCTCGCACGGCAGCGACGACAGCAGCGCCAGGCACATGCGGGTGGTGGGGTGGTGGCCGGTGCCAAATCCCATCGAGGGTTCGATGATGATCACGGTGGTGCCGGCGTCCGGAGGCTCGGGTACCTGCCATGGCGGGGCCACGACGAAGCGGCCCGCCGTCACGGCGGTCAGCGACGCCTGCGATCGGGCGGCCCAGTCATCATCGGGCACATCGACCGCGGTCACTGACAGGTCGGGCATCGACGAGGCGATGGCCTCGGCTGCGGCCTGACGGTTCGGCTCGTCTGGAAAGAAGACCCGCCAGCGGAGCGGCGTCGGCGGCGGCTCGGGAATCGGAGGGAACGTCGGATCCCACAGGCCGCCCGGCGGAAGCGGGCGCTCGGCCAGGTCTTCTATGGCGAGCGGCGAGTAATCGTCGAGGAGGGCCGGCAGCAGGTCGTCGACGCCCGGGGGGACGTCGACGGCCGGGGCCTCTATCTGCAGGGCGAACCAGAGCCGGATCATCGGAACAGCTTCGAGAAGATGCTTTCCGACTCGCCTTCGGCGGCGCTGCGCACCGGGCTGTGACGTTCGGGATCGAGCGTGGCGGCCAGCTGCTCGAGCAGGGCCCGCTGTTCCTTCGAGAGCTTCTTCGGCACAGTGCCGCGGACGGTGACCAGCAGGTCGCCGCGCACGCGGCTGCCACCGAGGTCCGGCATGCCCTTGGCTTTGATCTTGAGCGTCGACCCCGGCTGCGTGCCTTCCGGAATGCGCAGCGTCTCTTCTTCGTCAATGCCCGGCACGGTCAGCTCGCCGCCGAGGGCCAGGGTGGTCATGGCCACGGGAATCTCGCAGTGCAGGTCGTTGCCGTCGCGGCGCAGGAACTCGTGCTCACGCACGTGAATGACCACGTAGAGGTCTCCGGACGGTCCGCCCTGCGACCCCGACTCGCCCTCGCCGGTGAGGCGCATGCGCTGGCCGGTGGCGATGCCTGCCGGCACCTTCACGGTGAGCTTGCGCTGCTGGGTGGTCGTGCCCTGACCCGCGCACGACTTGCACGGCTTCTGAATCACCTTCCCGGCGCCGCGGCACTGGCCGCACGTGCGGGCCATGGTGAAGAACCCCTGCTGATAGCGCAGCTGTCCGGCGCCGCGGCACTGCGGACACGTGGTGGCGGTGGTCCCTGGGGCGGCTCCGGAGCCCGTGCACGTGTCGCAGGTTTCCTCGCGGGGAATCTGGATGGCGATTTCGGCGCCGCGTGCCGACTGGAGGAAGTCGATCTCCATGTCGTAGCGGAGATCGCTGCCGCGTTGCGGGCCCGAGCGGCGGCGGCCGCCACCGAACGCATCGCCGAAGCCGAAGATGTCGCCCAGCCCGCCGAAGATGTCCTGGAAGTCGGCGAAGATGGTGGGGTCGACGCCCCCGGGGCCGCCTGCGGCCCCGCCCACGCCGGCATGCCCGAAGCGGTCGTAGCGCGCGCGTTTGTCGGCATCCGCGAGCACGGCGTAGGCCTCGGCGGCCTCCTTGAACTTCTCCTCGGCGTCCTTGTCGCCCTGATTCCGGTCAGGGTGGTACTTGAGCGCCAGCTTGCGATAGGCGCTCTTGATGTCGGCCTCGGAGGCGCCGCGGGCGACGCCGAGCACCTCGTAGAAATCGCGCTTGCTCACGACGAGACCTTGGCGACCCGCACCATCGCCGGGCGCAGCAGGCGTTCGCCCAGCTTGTATCCCTGCTGCAGCACCTGCACCACTTCGCCGTCGCGGGCCCCGGGCATTTCCTCGTAGGCGACGGCCTGATGCTCGTGCGGGTCGAAGTCACGGCCGAGGGCCTCGACCTCGGACACGCCACGCTTGCGCACGAGTTCGTGCAGCGCCTTGTGAATCATCTCGACCCCGGTCTTGTACGGACGGGCCGCCTCGGGCGTCTCGACCCTCAGGGCGCGGTCAAAGTCGTCCATGACTGCGAGCAGGTCGCCGAGCACGTCGGCCGCGGCCCATTCGGCGAAGTCTTTCCGCTCGCGGTCAACCCGCTTGCGGAAGTTGTCGAACTCGGCTGTCTTCCGCAGCAGCCGCTCGTACAGGTCGTCGCGTTCCCGCTGCAGGGTTTCGAGGGGGGCCGGGGTGCCGGGGCCATCGGGTGCCGGGGCCGTGGACGGATCGTTGATGGAATCGTGGCTGTTCATGTCGGTGACTTAGTGCACATCGCGCAGCACGCGCGCGACGGCCAGGGCGGCGATGTCGACGGCGGCAATGGCGCGGGAATACTTCATGCGGGTGGGGCCGATGACCCCGACGGTGCCTGTGCCCCGTCCGTCGAAGTAGGTGGAGGCGATGAGGCTGAAGGGCCGCATCTCGGGTTCGTTGTGTTCGGTGCCGATGACCACCGTGAGGCCGGGGCCATCGATGTACTCGTTGAGCAGCCGCACCAGCCGCTGCTTTTCCTCGACCATGCGCAGCAGGGCCCGCAGCGTGGCCGGCGAGATGCCGCTGACCGACACCACCTGCTCGAGCAGCGTCGACGCCCCGTCGATGTAGACCGTCGTCGGTCCCTGCAGGGTGTCGAGTGACTGGTTGGCCAGCCGGAAGGCCAGACCGAGCAGCTGGTCGTAGAGCGTGCGTTCTTCGCGCAGCCGGGCGCGGACGCCGGCCCTGACTTCCTCGAGCGGCCGGCCCGAGAACTGCTCGTTCAGATACTGGGCCGCCTCACGCAGTTCCTCGTGACGGACGCCCTCACCGATGTCGACCGTCTTCTGCGACACCTGGTTGCCTCGCGACACCATCACCACGAGGATGCGCGTGCCGCTGAGCGGCACGAACTCGATGCGGTGGAACACGGCGTACTCGTTGGCCGGTGCGATTGCAAAGCCCACGTGCCGTGACGATTCCGACAGGGCATGTGAGGTGGATGACAGCAGGTCGTCGATGAGCGGCTGCGCCCCGGCTTCCTGCCGGATGCGGGCCTCGAGTTCGGTGGCATCGCGAGCGGCGCGCCGGCTGTCGAGCAGCTGGTCGACGTAGAAGCGGTAGCCAAGGTCGGTCGGCACGCGGCCGGCCGACGTGTGGGGCTGCCACACGTAGCCCATGTCTTCCAGCTGCGCGAGAATGTTTCGGACCGTCGCGGACGAGACGGCCATGCCCAGCCGGGGCAGGAGGGTGGCCGAGGCCACCGGCTCGCCGGTTTCGATGTATTCGCGCACCAGCGCGGCCAGCACGCGGCGCGTACGGTCAGAAAGGGCAGGAGCGCTCATTGGCAGTCGCTACGTGAGACTGCCAACAGTATAGCAGGGCCGCCGCGCCTACCGGCTCACCCGGGGCATCCACCGGAGGGACGCGTCGGCCAGCGCCGGGGCCCGCCCGCGCCTGACGGCGACCAGCTCGGCCACGATGCTGACGGCAATCTCCTGCGGGGTCACCGCACCGATGTCGAGACCGATGGGGGCGTGCACGTGCGACAGGTGCTCGAGCGTGATCGGTCCCTGCGCGAGCAGCTGTTCGTAGATGCGTGCCACCTTGGCCCGGCTGCCAATGAGGCCGAGGTAGCGCAGCGGGCGGCTGGCCAGCGCCTGCAGGGCATCGAGGTCGTGCCGGTGGCCGCGCGTGACGATGACGGCGTAGGCGGAGGTGGGAAGCGTGGTGGCCGAGAGCCAGGCCGGAATGTCGTCGACCACCACCTCGGCTGCCGCCGGAAACCGCTCGCGGTTGGCGAAGGCGGCACGGTCGTCGATGACATGCACCTCGAAACCGGCCTCCGACGCCTGGCGGGCGACGTAGTAGCCCACGTGCCCGGCCCCGAACACGTACAGCGCCGGCGGGGCCTCGAGCGGTTCGATGAACACTTCCATCTGCCCGCCGCAAACCAGGCCGGTGTCTTCCGCGAAGTCGTCGTTGAGGTCGTACTTGGCGCGAATGGCCTTGCGCGTGCGGAGGGCCTCGCGCGCCTTGAGCAGCGCATCGTTCTCGTAGCAGCCGCCGCCGATCGTGCCCACGGTGCGGCCGTCGGCAAACACCAGCATCTTGGCGCCGACCCGCTGCGGGGTCGACCCGTTTGACGACACGATGGTGATGAGCGCCACTTCGTCGCCCCGCGTGAGCGCCTCGCCGATCGCGGCAAAGATTTCGTGGTTCACAGGGCGATTATACGTGCCGGCCTACCACTGGTGGAGGCGGCACATCTCCCACGGCTCGGTGCCCGACAGGAAGACTTCCGTCATCGTCCGCGGGCAGTTCGGCGTGGCCAGGTGGCCCGTGTCGCGGTCGATGTCGGCGGCGGCGATGCCCTCGGGCGCCTCGAACGGCAGGTTGGGACGGCCCGCCAGGGCCTGTTTCATGAAGTCGGTCCAGATCGGCGTGGCGGCCTGCGACCCGCTCAGCCCCAGGGGCTGGTTGTCGTCGAAGCCCACCCAGACCACGGACAGCACTTCGGGGGTAAAGCCCACGAACCAGGCGTCGCGCAGGTCGTTGGTCGTACCCGACTTGCCGGCGGCATCGAGCGTGAATCCTGCGCCGCGCGCGCTCGCCCCGGTGCCCTCGTTGATGACGCTGCGCATCATGTGGGTCACCAGATAGGTCGTGTCGGGACGCGCGACCTCGGGGCCCTTCCGCCGGGGCGGCTGCAGGTCGTCGGCACCGCTGCGCACGCGGGTGATGCCGGTGAGCGGGGCAATCGTGCCGCCGTTGCCGAACAGCGTATAGGCCGTGGCGACCTCGAGGGGCGTCAGTTCGGAGACGCCCAATGCGATCGACGGATAGCCCTTCACCTTCTCGGGTCCGACACCGGTGCGGTTCCACAGGTCGGCGACGCGGTCGAAGCCAATCGACTCGGCCACCTTGATGGCCACCATGTTCTTCGACAGGGCCAGGGCGCGGCGCAGCGTGATGAGTCCCTCGTATTCGTTCTCGAAGTTGCCGGGGGCCCATTCTTCCTCGCCGTAGGTCCAGATGGTGGGCTCGTCGTTCATGAGGGTGGCCGGTGTCAGGTCGGTGCGTCCCTCGAGGGCCGCCTGCTCGAAGGCGGCCAGATAGACAAACGGCTTGAAGGTCGAGCCTGGCTGGCGCCGCGCCGAGACGGCCCGGTTGAACTGCGACTGGTTGTAGGACCGCCCGCCCACCATCGCCAGAATTTCGCCGGTGCGCGGGTCGACGGCGACCAGGGCGGCCTGGGGCCGCCGGTTCTTGCGTCCGCGGCGCGCCAGCGCCTCGTCGACGCGCGCCAGGCCGACCCGCACGGCGTCCTGTGCCGCGCGCTGCATGTTGAGGTCGAGCGTCGTGTACACCTCGAGCGAGGCCGTTCGGTCGGTGACCCCGGGAAACCATTCATCGAGCACCGGTCCGATGTAGTCGACGAAGTATGGAGCCTCGTTGTCGATGGCCCGCGGGACGACGGTCACCGGTTCGGCGGCGGCGGCCGCGGCCGCTTCGTCGGTGACGTAACCGGCGTCGACCATCGCCCGCAGCACGACGTTGCGGCGGTCGCGGGCGCGCTCCGGGTTGGCAAACGGCGAGTGGTTTGACGGCGACTGAATCACGCCGGCGAGCAGCGCCGCCTCGGCCAGGGTGAGGTTGGTCACATCCTTCCCGAAGAATGTGCGCGAGGCCTCGGCCATCCCGTGAATCGCGAACGACCCCCGATGCCCCAGGTACACGTCGTTGAGATACAACTCGAGGATGTCGTCCTTGCTGGCCTTGGTCTCGAGGATGAGCGCGACGAACTGTTCGACGACCTTCCGCTTCAGCGACCGCTGGCCCGACTCGATCTCTTCGGCCATCTCCTCGGTCAGGAAGAAGTTGCGCGCCAGCTGCTGGGTGATCGTGCTGGCTCCGACCAGATAGCCGCGCGTGCCCTGGATGTTCGTGACGAGGGCGCCCACCATCCGGATGGGATCGACGCCGGGATGGTAGTAGAACCGGCGGTCCTCGATCGCCAGCACGGCGCGCTGGACCTGCGCGGGGATCGCATCGAGGGCCACCCGGCGGCGGCGTTCCCTTGGGCCGGTGATGAGTGACGTCAGCGCGGGCGGGTCGAGGGATACCTCAGGCGCGGCGACGTCATCGATCTGGATGGTGGCGATGCGATCCGGGGGCGCGGGCGGGGGGGGCACGCGTGGCGTGCCTCTGGCCGGTGCCGGGGGCACCGTGAAGTCGATGGCCACGGCCTTGCCGGCGAAGTCTCCCGATCGCGGCCTGAACCGCAGGCGACGCCCGTCGACGGCAAACTCCCCGGGCCCGTCCGCCGAGGGACGCTGGGCGTAGCCCACGTCGTTCAGCCGCGCCACGGCATCGGTCGGGCTCAGCACCTGCCCCGTGCGGAATCGCAGCGGGCGGGCGTAGACGCGCGGAATCACCCGGTCGCGCTCGCCAGCCAGGCGCTGTTCCACGATGCTCGAGAACTGCGCGTAGAAGTACGCGAAGGCCAGCAGGAAGGCTGTGGCGCCGGCCAGCACCAGCCCGCCGAGGATGCGGACCGCGCGACGCCGGAAAAACGCGAGGGGGCCCGGGGCGGCGTGTGTCACGGAGAGCGTCGGTTGGTCAGATGCTCAGCACGTGATGCTGGCCCATGGTCAGCGGAATCACTTCGAGCAGGCGCGGCACCAGCGCATCCCCGTAGCGGTTGAGGAACCAGACCATGCCGACCTCGCGCTCCTGGGAATGCCCGAGCGGGAAGGTGAGGGCGCGGGCCCGTTGGAACTGCCGGCGCAGGGTTTCGTCCTTGCGCTTGGCGGCCTGGATGACCTTCGTGTGCAGCGTCTGCATTTCGTGGTGCAGGCGGCCCTGCGTCGTGCGCACCGTGCCTTCGAGCGTGACGTCAATCTGCGGCACCACGCGCAGCAGCTGGTCGAGCTCGTCGCTGATGCGGGCGGCGGCCGAGGTCAGTGCCGCCTCGACGGTGGGTGGCAGCTGGGCTTCCAGCAGGTCGTTCAGGGAACGCTCGTCCTGCGCCTGAAACGCGGTGAGGGGCAGCTCGTGCTTCCGGATGAACCGCAGCGAGGCCGAATCGACCAGCGTGGCCGTGGCCCGCTGGTACATGAGGGGCATCGCGATGCCGAATCGCTCGTAGATGCCGCGCAGCTGGCCGAGGTAGGCCAGCTCGTTGGGACCGGCGACATAGCAGATGGTGGGGAAGAGCGTGTCCTGAACGATCGGGCGCAGCAGCACGTTGGGGCTGAAGTGCTCGGGATGCACCTGACACTCGTCAATCAGCTGCTGCTGGGTCAGCGTGCGATCACCGACCGTAACCGTGTCGCCCTGCGTGCGGATGGCCTGGCGCCCATGGGCCAGGTGGAACAGCGCCACGGCGCCCTCCTGAGGCGTGACCTGCGCGTGGTAGCCCGCAGCTTTCAGGGCCTCACCCGCCTGCGTGGCCAGCGCGGCCGTGGCGCCGGGTTCACGACATTCCCTGGCGAAGACCTGGGCCGCCAGGGGCTTGGTGGCCGGGTCGGACGAGTCGTACACCACGAGACCATGGGGGCCGAGCACGGTGTCGAGCCACCGGCCGAACGATTCGGCCACGCCGCGCCCCGGGGCATACGCCCGGCGCAGCGCGTCGAGCGTCTGCGCCGTGAACTCGGTGACCGGAAGCGCCGCCGCCAGCTGGTCGATGGTGGCGGCCAGCGAGTCGTCGAACGTCAGCCGCGCGATCGGCTCGTGTCCGGCTCCGGCAATGGGCGCGGCTTTCACGGTCACGGCCGCCATGTCGGCATCGAGCACGGTCGTCCCCGAGACTTCCGGCCAGTCGTGGTCTTCGGCATCAATCCAGAACACCGGGACGACGGGCACGCCGTGCGACGCTTCGACCTCGGTCGCCAGCTTCATGGCGGTGAGCGCCTTGAGCAGCGTAAAGAGGGGGCCGCCGAAGATGCCGGCCTGCTGGCCCGTGATGACCACGCGTGTCGCCGACTGGGCCAGCCGTTCGGCTGCCGCCACCGCCTGCGGTGGCGCCTGCCGGCGGGTGAGCTGCGCCACAAGGGCGCGCGACAGCGTCTCGGGCTGCCGGGGCGTGGCCTGGGAGCGGGCAATGGTGTCGCGCCACGCCTCGGGCGTCGCAGGGTCGCCGGCGAAGAAGGCCCCCACGCGCGTATAGTCGAACGCATAGTCGGACGCCAGCGGACGAATCCACGGCAACTGACGGATGTCGACGGTCAGGGCGGTCAGGGAAAGCGAAGATTCGGCAGACACCATCGTCCACTGTCGCAGACAGGGTCAGGTGTGTCAACTCTCGCATGGTAAACTACTTGCCGACCACGTGACCGGGGAAGGTTCGCTCTTCGACGTTCCACCTGCGGCCATCGGCCGCTACCGTGTCCAGCATCCTCTTGGGGCCGGCACGTGCGGTCCCGTTTTCAGGGGCGAGTCGCCCGAGACGACGCCCGTCGCCATCAAACTCCTCACCATCCCTGTCAGACCCGAGCGTGTCGGCGACGTGCTCGACGGCCTGCAGAAACTGGTGACCGAGGGTACCGGTGTGCCGGGCACCGTCGAGCCACTCGACGCCGGCCTGCACGAGGGAACCACGCCGTTTCTGGTCACGACGCTCGCGCAGGGCGATTCGCTCGACGTCGCGCTCCGCCGCTTCGGTCCCGCGCTTCTGGCCGACGTCCTGCCGCGGTTGGCCACGCTGGCTGCCGCCCTCGATCGGCTCGCGTCCCTGGGCCTGCATCACGGGGCCCTGCACCTGCGGGACATCATCGTCGACGCCGACACCACGCAGATGACGGGCGTGGGCGTCTGGCAGGCGCTGGCTGCCGGCGGCGTGCGCCTGCCGCGGCGCAGCCCCTATCGGGCGCCCGAACTGGCAGACCATGCCATGAGCGCGGCCGGTGATCAGTTCTCGCTCGCCGCCGTGGCCTACGAATGGATCACGGGGCGGCGCGCGCCTGCGGCCTTTGTCGCCGGCGACATGGCCGCCTCGGTGGGCCCCCGGCGCGAGGCACTCGGCGCCGTGTTCGCCCGCGCCATGCACCTCGATCCGGGCCAGCGCCATCCCTCCTGCACGGCGTTTGTGGAGGACCTCGCCCTCGTCGACAGTGGAAACGCCGATGCGTCGATCCCGGCACCGCCGGTCGACGAGCGCCCCCGGCGGCGCACACGCAGCGCCCCTGAGCCCCTGCCCCTCCTGACGCTCGAGCCTGAGGCCGTCGTCGCGCCCGAGATTCCTCTGCAGGCCGCGTCGATGGTGAGTGACGCGGAGGGCGTGCCGGACCTGCCCCTCCAGAGTGTCAGCGAGCCGTTCGCGGATGCCGTCCTCGAGGCAGCGCCCGTCGACGATCCTCTGGGGGCGTTCCCGGTGGAAGATTGGTGGTCGGGCATGGATGTCGGCGCTGTGCCGGACGGAGATCTGCCCGACCGGCAACAAGCCCAGGCGTCCGGCGTCACCACGGTCCCTCTGATGGTGGATGACGGTCGCGATACCGACGATGGTCACGAGTCCGCGCATCAGGTGTGGCATGGCGAGGCAGGGGCGGACGACGTTCCGGTTGGCGCTGGCGAGATGCCGCTCGAAGGGCCTCTGAGTCCGGCGCGACCCAGCGCGTCCGCGGACTTGGGGCTGACGCGACCGCGTCCGGCCGCTGCGCCTCAGTCGGATGCGTGGGTGGCGCGGCTGCTGCTGGTGGCCGTGGGGGCCGCCCTCGGGCTGTCTGTCGGCTACGCTGTGTGGGGTCGGCAGGCCCCCCGCGATTCTGGTGTGCCATCGACCGCTGCTATCGGCCCTGATCATCCGGGTGCTCCTGAACTCTCGGCACCGGCCTCGCCGAGTGTGCAGGGGATGGCCTCGGCCGCAGCGACCACCGCAGCGCCGCCAGCCCAGAACCCAGCGCCAGCGCCGGCCGTTCCGACCACGGCGTCGGCCCCTGCCCCCGCCACGGGCACGCCTCCGCCTGCGCCCATCGCGCCGGCCGCCAGCGCGAAGGCGGGCGAGGCCCCGGTCGCTGCCACGGCTCCCGCGGCGGCCGTCACCCCCCGGGCACGTGCCCGGCGTGAGGCCGAGGCGGCGCGTTCGCGCGTGACGCCCGCCCGTCTCGGATCGGTACGCGCCACATCGACCCCGCCGGGGGCCATGGTGATGCTTGACGGCAAGCTGGTCGGCAAGTCACCCATGACGGTACGCAACGTGACACCGGGGCGGCACACCATCGAATTCCGACGCCAGGGACATCGGCCAGTCACCCTGCAGGTGCAGGTGCAGGCTGGCGCGAGCGCACGTGTCTCGGCAACCCTCCCCCGCGCTCAGGAGCCCCAATGATTGCTGTGCTAGCCCTGGAAGATGGCACCTGCCTCACCGGCGTCTCTGCCGGCGCCCCCGGAGAGACGACGGGCGAGGTGGTGTTCAACACGAGCCTGACCGGCTATCAGGAAGTGCTGACCGACCCGTCCTACGCCGGACAGATCGTCACCATGACGGCACCGCAGATTGGCAACTACGGCGTCGCCGAGGCCGACGAGGAATCGACGCGCCCGCAGGTGGCCGGCTTCGTCATTCGCGATGCCTCGCCGCTGGCCAGCAACTGGCGGGCGCAGAGTTCCCTGCGGGACTACCTGGTGACGCACGGCATCGTGGCCATTGCCGACGTCGACACCCGGGCCCTGACGCGCCGTCTCCGCTCGGGTGGGGTGCTGCGCGGCATCATCGCCACCGGGGCTGCCGCGCACGACACCGAGGCCCTGGTGCAGCGCGCCCGTGGCATTCCGTCGATGGAGGGCAGTGACCTGGTGACCACCGTCACCTGCCGGGCGCCCTACGATGTGGCGCTCAGCGCCGAGGAGCGCGCGGCCGACGAGGCGTTCGCTCTGAAGCCCGCGCATGTGCCGGCGCATCCGCTGCGTGTGGCGGCCTACGACTTCGGCATCAAGCGCACCATCCTCCGTCGGCTGGTGGCGCATGGCTGTCAGGTGCGCGTGTTTCCTGCCTCGACTCCCGCGGCTGAGGTGCTGGCCTGGAAGCCGGACGGGGTGTTCCTCAGCAACGGTCCGGGCGATCCGGCCGCCGTCGGCTATGCCATCGAGACGATCCGGACCCTCGTGGATGCCGGCGTGCCGATGTTCGGCATCTGCCTCGGGCATCAGCTGCTGGGCCTGGCCCTTGGTGCCCGCACCTACAAGCTCAAGTTCGGCCATCGCGGTGGCAACCATCCGGTGAAGAACCTCGACACCGGTGCCATCGAGATCACGGCCCAGAACCACGGCTTTGCGGTCGACCCCGACTCGCTGCCGGCCACCGCGCGCGTGACACACCTCAATCTCTACGACGGCACCGTCGAGGGGCTGTGCCACCGCGAGCGCCCGATTACGTCGGTCCAGTACCATCCCGAGGCTGCGCCCGGGCCGCACGACGCCGACTACCTGTTCCAGCAGTTCATCCAGCACATGGAAAAGCACTGACCATGCCGAAACGGACTGATATTCACCGCGTGCTGGTCATCGGGTCTGGCCCCATCGTCATCGGGCAGGCCTGCGAGTTTGACTATTCCGGGACCCAGGCGCTGAAGGCCCTCCGCAGCGAGGGCATCGAGGTGGTGCTGGTGAACAGCAACCCGGCCACCATCATGACCGACCCCGAGCTGGCCGAACGCACCTACGTCGAGCCGCTGACGCCCGAGGCCCTCGAGCGGATCATCGCCGCCGAGCGGCCCGACGCCGTGCTGCCTACGGTGGGTGGGCAGACCGCGCTCAACCTGGCGGTGCAGCTGGACGAACTGGGCATTCTGGCCCGCTATGACGTCGACCTCATCGGCGCGCAGATTCCGGCCATCAAGGTGGCCGAAGACCGCCTGCTGTTCAAGAACGCCATGAAGGAAATCGGCATCGACATGCCGAAGAGCGCCGTGGTCAAGTCGATGGACGAGGCGCTGGCGACCGTGGCCGACACGGGCTTTCCGGCGATTATCCGTCCGTCGTTCACGATGGGCGGCGTCGGCGGCGGCATCGCATACAACCTCGAAGAGTTTCATGAGATCGTCACCCGGGGGCTCAACCTGAGCCCGGTGCACGAGGTGCTGGTCGAAGAGTCGGTGATTGGCTGGAAGGAATACGAGCTGGAGGTGATGCGCGACGGCGCCGACAACTTCGTCGTCATCTGTTCCATCGAGAACATCGACCCGATGGGCGTGCACACCGGCGACAGCATCACGGTGGCCCCGGCGCAGACGCTGACCGACCGCGAATACCAGCGGATGCGCGACGCGGCGCGCCGCATCATCCGTCGCGTCGGCGTCGAGACGGGCGGCTCGAACATTCAGTTTGCCGTCAACCCTGCCGACGGCCGCATGACGGTGATCGAGATGAACCCGCGTGTGTCGCGCTCGTCGGCGCTGGCGTCGAAGGCCACCGGCTTTCCCATCGCGAAGATTGCCGCCAAGCTGGCGCTCGGCTACCGGCTCGATGAGATTCCGAACGACATCACGCGCACGACGCCGGCTTCGTTCGAACCGACCATCGACTATGTGGTGGTGAAGATCCCTCGCTGGAACTTCGAGAAGTTCCCCCAGGCCGACCGCACCCTCACGACGCAGATGAAGTCGGTGGGCGAGGCGATGTCGATTGGGCGCACCTTCAAGGAAGCCTTCCTGAAGGGCATGCGTTCGCTCGAGCTCGGCAAGGAAGGGCTCCTGTTCAGCCGTGCCCATCACCGGCCCGATCGCCTCCGGTCGGACGATGAGTCAGACGATGAGGACGTGCAGCTGCGGCGGCGGCTGGTGGTGCCGACCGATCGGCGGATGTGGGCACTGTTCCGCGCGCTCGAAAAAGGCTGGTCGACCGAGACCCTCCACACGCTGACCCACATCGACCCGTGGTTCCTCGAGCAGTTCCGCCAGATGGTCGAGCTTCGGCACACGGCGGCGCTCGTCGGACTGCGCGAGATGTCGGCCGACCTGATGCTGGCGCTGAAGCGCGCCGGCTTCGGGGACCTCGAACTGGGGCATATCCTGGGCGTCGACGGGTCGGCGGTGCGTGAGCGGCGCCGCGATCTGGGCATCGCGCCGGTCTTCAAGCGCATCGACACGTGTGCGGCGGAATTCGAGTCGTTCACCCCCTACATGTACAGCTCGTACGAGCAGGAGTGCGAGGCCGCTCCGACGCCGCGGCGCAAGGTCATCATCCTCGGCAGCGGGCCCAACCGCATCGGTCAGGGCATCGAGTTCGACTACTGCTGCTGTCATGCCGTCTTCGGCTTCCGGAAGGAAGACATCGAGACGATCATGGTCAACTGCAATCCCGAGACGGTGTCGACCGACTACGACACGGCCGACCGTCTCTATTTCGAGCCGCTCACCTTCGAAGATGTGATGGCGATTGTCGAGCGCGAGCGCGACGGCAATCCCGACGTGGGCATCGTGGTGCAGTTCGGTGGCCAGACGCCGCTCAAGCTGGCGCTGGCCCTGCAGGAGGCCGGGGTGACGATGTACGGGACCAGCCCCGACTCGATCGACCTGGCCGAAGACCGTCAGCGCTTCGCGCAGCTGCTGTGGGATCTGGGGATTCCCCAGCCCGCCAGCGGGACGGCGACGTCGAGGGATGAAGCGCGCGAGGTGGCGGCCCGCGTCGGCTTCCCGTGCGTGGTGCGGCCGTCCTACGTGCTGGGCGGGCGCAACATGGCCATCGTGTATGACGTGGCCAGCCTCGACCGCTACATGACCACGGCGGTGGATGTGTCGCACGACCGCCCGATTCTCATCGACCGCTTCCTCGAGCATGCCAAGGAAATCGACGTCGACTGTGTGGCCGACGCCACCGGAGCGGTGCTCGTGGGAGGCATCATGGAGCACATCGAGGAGGCCGGCATCCACTCGGGTGACAGCTCGTGTGTGGTGCCGCCACAGTTTGTGGCCGAGAAGCACCTCGTCACCATCCGCGACTACTCGCGCCGGATTGCGAAGGCGCTGAAGGTGGTGGGGCTGATGAACGTGCAGTACGCCATCAAGGACGACACGGTGTACGTGCTCGAAGTCAACCCCCGGGCCTCACGCACGGTGCCCTACCTGGCCAAGGCCACGGGCGTGCCGCTGGCCCAGGTGGCCGCGCGCGTCATGGCGGGCCGCACGCTGGCCTCGCTGGGCCTGACGGCCGATCTGGTGCCGACGGGCGTGTTCGTGAAGAGCCCGGTGTTTCCGTTCGTGCGGTTCCCGGGTGTCGACTCGATTCTGGGGCCCGAGATGAAGTCGACCGGCGAGGTGATGGGCGGTGCCGATTCGTTCGGCATGGCCTTCGCCAAGGCCATGCTCGGCGTCGGGCAGCGCCTGCCCGACACGGGTGCGGTGTGCATCAGCGTCAACCACGAAGACAAGGAAGCGGTGCTGCCGATTGCCCGGGAACTGGCGGCGCTGGGCTTCCGGCTGATCGGCACGCGGGGCACGGCGGCCTTCCTGCGGGCCCATGGCCTGGATTCCGAGGTGGTGTTCAAAGTGAACGAGGGGCGCCCGAGCCTGGCCGATGAAATCGTCAACCGCCGCATCGCGATGGTCATCAACACGCCGCTCGGCCGCGAGTCGTTCTTCGACGACAAGGCCGTGCGTCGCGCGGCGATGATGAACGCCGTTCCCTGCATCACCACCATCACCGGAGCCGCTGCGGCCGTCGAGGCCATCCGCGCGCTTCGGCAGGAAGGGCTGAGCGTCCGTTCCCTGCAGGACTACCACGCCGCCGCCTCGGAAACTGCACACTAGCGACACGCGGCACGGTGCACCATCTGCACCGTGCCGACGACGCCTCCGGCGCGAGCGCCCCTGAGACGCCTGCGTCACGCCTCTTGCATGGCCTGTGGCCATGCGTGTGGGTGTGCTGTGTGCGGTGGCGGTCGGGGCCGGGCTGGCGTGGGGCATGCACTGGCCCGAGCTGCCTGCGGAGCTGCTGCTGACGGTCGGGGCGGCCCTGTCCGTGGCCGTTGCCGTGCTGTGGCTGCACCGGCACCTGCTGGCTGCCGGCCTGCTGCTGGCGGCGCTGCTGGCCACGGCCGCCACCGTCGAGGGTCACCGGGCGGCGCGGGCGGTCGTGCACTCGCCCCTGCGGCACTGGCTCGACGAGCGGGCGGTGCTGACGGCCGATGTGCGCCAGCTGCCACTGGTGTGGCTCGAGGGCACACTCGAAGACGATGCCGAGCTGCTGGAGGATGGCGTGCGGCTGAGGCTGTCGGTCACCTCGGTGCGGCTGTCGCCGCAGGCCAGTCCGACGTCCGGTGCGGTGATGCGTACGATGGGCGGCGCGGGGGCCGCCGACACTTCGCGCGCGTGGACGCGCGGTCGGCGGGTGCGGGCCTCGGCGCGTCTGCGGGTCGTGCCGACGGTGCGCAACCGGGGGGCGGCGTCACCCTGGGTGCAGCTGGTCAGGCGTCGCGGGGGGATTGTCGGCAGCGTCAAGTCTGCCGCGCTCGTGGAGGTCGTGGCCCCTGGCTCGTGGTGGGAGGAAACGGCGGCGGATCTGCGGCGGCGGGTGCGCGAGGCCATTGCTCGCCGCGTGCCCGGCGGCGACCCGGCCAGCCGGGCCGTCGCCACAGCGATTCTGATTGGCGAGCGCACGGCGCTCGACGACGAGCTGGAGCGTCGGCTGCAGGCCGCCGGCACCTTCCACACCATTGCCATTTCGGGGGGCAATATCGCGATGCTGGCCTCGGCCGTGGTGGCCGTGCTGTGGGTGCTGCGCGTGCGGTTCCGCGCGGCGGCGGTGGCTGCGGCGCTCGTGCTGCTGGCACACGCGGCAGTCATTGCGCCCGGAGCCTCGATTCGCCGGGCCACGGCCATGGCGTGCCTTTATTTCCTGCTGCAGGCCGTCGATTTGCGCGGGCGATCCGGGGCGGTGGTGGCCTGGTCGCTGGTCGGTGCGCTGATGGTCACGCCGACTGACATCCTCAACGCCGGGTTCTGGCTGACCTACGGGGCCACCATGGCGCTGCTGGCAACCTCGGCCGTGCTACCGCCGCCCCGCGGCTGGCGAGGGGTCGCAGGCGCGGCCGTCGTGGCCACGGCTGCGGTCGAGCTGGTGCTGGCACCGGTGGCCGCGGGGGTGTTCGAGCGCGTCACGCTGGCGGGTCTCGTCCTGAACCTGCCCGCCGTGCCGGCCATGGCCGTGGTGCAGGCGGCTGCGTCGTTCACGGTGCTGGCCGACTGGGGCCACCTGTCGCTGCTGGCGTGGGCAGGTGGCTGGACGACCTGGGCCGGCACGCGCGTCCTCATCGACACCAGCCGGGTAGTCGAGTGGTTCCCGTGGCTCACCTGGCGCGTGCCGTCAGCGGGGCTGCTCGTCACCGTCGGCTATTACGCCCTGCTGGTGGGCGGCTGGTGGCGGTGGCCGCGATGGTCGCGCCCGCAGCGGCGCCTCGCGGTGGCGGGGGGTGTTGCCCTGTGGGCATGGGTGGCCCTGGCCCCCTGGGCCCGGTTCGGTGTGCGGGGCGACGGCGCCCTGCATCTGACGATGTGGGACGTGGGGCAGGGCGACGCCCTGCTGGTGACGTTTCCGCGCGGGCAGACGCTGCTCATCGATGCCGGCGGAAGTCCCGGCGACCGGGGCGCCGACACTGGCGAGCGCATCGTGGGGCCGGCGCTGCGCGCCCGTGGCCTCGTGTCGGTCGACCGCCTGCTGGTCACGCACGGCGACGCTGATCACATCGGCGGGGCCGCCACGCTTGTGCACGAGTTCCGCCCCCGAGAGCTCTGGTATGGCATCCCGGTGGACGGACACCCGGCCGAGCGGCGCCTGCGGGCGGCGGCCGAGGCGATTGGGGCGGCCTTCCGCACGGTGCAGCGAGGCGACGTCATCGAGATCGACGGCGTGCGTGTGACGGTGCAGCATCCACGGCCGCCCGACTGGGACCGGCGGCGCGTGCGCAACGACGACTCGGTTGTGCTGACCGCGACGCTCGGCGGCGTTGATCTGTGGCTGACGGGTGATGCTGGCGTCGAGGTCGAACCCGAGTGGATTCTGCCCGACAGCCCCAGGACGGTGGTGCTCAAGGTGGGCCATCATGGCAGTCGCACCTCGACCGGCAGACCGCTGGTCGAGGGGCTCCGTCCCCGGCTGTCACTGATTCCGGCGGGCCGGGGAAACGCCTTCGGGCACCCGGCTCCCGAGGTGGTGGCCCGCCTGGAATCGGCGGGCAGCCTCGTGGCGCGCACCGATCGCGACGGTCAGGTCGACGTGCGCACGGACGGCCGAACCGTGTGGGTCAGGCGCGTGGACGATCCTCCGCGGCGGTGGCAGCCTTTGCCGCCTCCCAGCGTGCCTCGAGGGTCTCGAGTGACTCATCCGTGAGGGCGTGGCCGTCGGCCCGCGCCGCAGCTTCCATCTGCTCGAACCGCCGCTGAAACTTGTCGGTGGCACGCTGCAGGGCCCGCTCGGGCGAGAGTCCCATCTTCCGCCCCAGGTTGGTCAGCGCAAACAGGACGTCTCCGTACTCGTCCTCGACTTCGGCGCTTTGCAGCCCGTGCTGCGCCACCGCCTCGCGGAGTTCGGCCACCTCTTCGTCGATCTTGTCGAGCACGGGCGCTGCCTCGGGCCAGTCGAAGCCGACCGACGCGGCGCGGGTGCCGACCTTCTCGGCCCGCAGCAGCGCCGGCAGTGCGCGCGGAATGCCGCCGAGCAGCGGCTTCTGCGGCTTGCCGGCCTGGGCGCGCTCGGCGGTCTTGATGTCGTCCCACTGCGCCTTGACGCCTGTCGCGGTGATCGCGCGTGCCGCCGACAGCGGCTCGCCGTCGGGGGTGAACACGTGGGGATGGCGTCGAATCAGCTTGTCGGTCACCGCCTGCAGCGCGTCGGCCAGGCTGAACTGACCGGGCTCGCTGCAGAGCTGTGCGATGAACACGGCCTCGAAGACCACATCGCCGAGCTCCTCGCAGATGCCCTGCCAGTCGCCCTCATCCAGCGCGTCGAGCAGCTCGCACGTCTCTTCCAGCACGAATGGGCGCAGCGTGGCGAGGGTCTGCTCGCGGTCCCACGGGCACCCCTCGGGACTGCGCAGGATCCGCATGATGTCGACGAGGCGATCGAGGTGGGGGCCGGCCGGACGGGACATGGGCGAATGCTATCATTCGAAAGTTGCGCGCACGGGTGACGGTTCTCGGCAGCGGCACCTCGCACGGGGTGCCCATGATCGGCTGTCAGTGCCGGGTGTGCCGGTCAGACGACCGGCACGACCGGCGGCTGCGCCCCTCCATTTACATCGACGTCGACGAGGGCCCCGCGCTGCTGGTCGATACCTCGACCGACCTGCGCCAGCAGGCGCTCACGCACGGGCTGACCCGGCTCGACGCCATCCTCTACACCCACCATCACGCCGACCACGTGCTGGGCTTCGACGAGGTGCGCCGCTTCAATGCCCTCACCGGCGGAGCCATTCCCCTCTGGGCCTCGCCCTCGACCGGCGGCGAGCTGCGCCGCATCTTCAGCTATGCCTTCGGGGCCCCATCGCAGAAGGGCGGGGGACTGCCCGAAGGCGATCTGCACGAGATTGACGGGCCATTCAGCATCGGGGGCGTGCGCATCCAGCCCGTGCCGCTGCTGCACGGCCGCCTCCCGATCCTCGGCTTCCGCCTGGGTCGGTTCGCCTATCTCACCGATGCGAGTCGCATTCCCGACGGGTCGTGGGATGTGCTGCAGGGGCTTGACGTCCTCGTGATCAACGCCCTGCGCCACCGGCCGCATCCCACGCACTTCACGCTGATGGAAGCGGTGGCGGTGGCCGAACGCCTCGGGGTGCCGCAGGTGTGGTTCACGCACGTGTGCCACGACCTGCCGCATGCCGAAACGAACCGGTCGCTGCCCCGCGGCATGGCCCTGGCCTATGACGGGCTCGCGTTCGACGTCGAGGTGGCGTGACGTGGTGATCGCGAACTATCCCGATGAGGGCCGGCCGGCCCGCTGGGCGGGGGCGGTGGTGGCCATCGGCAATTTTGATGGCGTGCACCGCGGGCACCTGAAACTCATCGAGCGCATCCGCGAGGCGGCCGAGCAGCGTGGCACGGTGCCGGTCGTCCTGACGTTCGACCCGCATCCGCCGCGGGTGCTGCGTCCCGAGAAGGCGCCGCCGCTGCTGATGACGCTGGACCAGAAGGCGGTCACCATCGAGGATGCCGGTGTCGCCGGGCTGGCGGTCGTGCGGTTCTCCGCCGCGATGGCGGCCTGGGAGCCTGAGCAGTTCGTGCGCCGCGTGTTGGTCGACTGGCTCCGCGCCAGCGAGGTGTGGGTCGGCGCCGACTTCCTGTTCGGGCGCAACCGGTCGGGCACGTTTTCGCTGCTGCGGACCCTGGGGCAGCAGTGGGGGTTCCGTGCCGAGAAGGTCGAGCCGGTGCGCTATCGCGACTTCATCATTTCGAGCACGCGCATCCGGCGGCTGCTGACCGAAGGGCGCGTGGACGAGGCCTCGGCGCTGCTCGGACGGCACTATGCCGTCTCGGGCGAGGTGGTGCACGGCCAGCAGCGGGGCCGGCTGCTCGGGTTTCCCACGGCCAACCTGTCGACTCCCAACGAACTGCTGCCGATGCCAGGCGTGTATGCGACGCTGGTGTCGGTGGACGGGCAGCGCTGGCCGGCCGTCACGAACATCGGCGTCAGGCCCACCCTCGGCGACGGGCTCGCCACGACCGTCGAGTCGCACCTGCTGGGCGCCACGCTCGACCTCTACGGCCGCACACTGTCGGTGGCGTTCGTGCAGCGCCTGCGCGATGAGCAGCGCTTTGCCGACCTGGGCGCCCTGACGCAGCAGATCAGCGCCGACGTGGCGCAGGCCTCGCGGTTATTCGATAAACTCTCGGTGTGACCTTGTCCGAGACGGCCGTGACGGTGACGGTCACGCCCGATGCTCAGGGGCGTGCACTGCTTGACGTCGCGTGCCGCCAACTCTGCCGTGATGCGGGCCTCGAGGCCGGGGCGACCGAGCGGCTGTGCCAGTCGCTGGCCGGGGCGCTGGCCGCCATGTCCACCGACGTGCCCGACTGGAGCCTGACCTTTGACGGCGGCGACGGACACCTGCGCATCGCCTGGCAGGGACAGGTCGTTGCCGAGGAATGACATACCGATGATGCGGCTCTACAACACGCTCACCCGACAGCAGGAACCCTTTGCGCCGCTGCGCGACGGCACGGTTCGCATGTACACGTGCGGCCTGACGGTGTACGCCCGCGGTCACATCGGCAACTTCCGTACGTTCGTGAGCGTCGACGTGCTGCGCCGCGCCCTCAAGCATGTGGGCGGCTGGAAGATGCACCACGTGATGAACTTCACCGACGTCGACGACAAGACGATCATCGGCGCCCAGAAGGCCGGCATGGACCTGCGGGCCTACACCGATCAGTTCATCGAGGCCTTCCGCGAGGATGCCGCACGCCTCGGCATCGAGCCGGTGGAAGACACCCCGCGCGCCACCGACGAGGCCAACCTCGAGGCCATGGCCCGCATGATCCGGCAGCTGGAGGCCAACGGCCACACCTACGAAAGCGACGGGTCGATCTACTTCCGCATCGCCACGCTGCCCGGTTACGGCAAGCTGGCGCGGCTCGATCACGAGGGCATCCAGGCCGGTGCGCGCGTCGATGCCGACAACTACACCAAGGAAGACGCCCGCGACTTCGTGCTCTGGAAGGCCACCAGGCCCGGTGAGCCCACCTGGAACTGCGGTGTCGGGCCAGGACGCCCGGGCTGGCACATCGAGTGCTCGGCCATGGCACTGCGCCTGCTGGGCGAGTCGCCGATCGACATCCACACCGGGGGCATCGACCTGGTGTTCCCGCACCACGAGAACGAAATCGCGCAGAGCGAAGGGGCGACCGGCCAGCCCTTCTCGCGCTTCTGGATTCACACCGAGCACCTGCTGGTCGACGACCAGAAGATGTCCAAGTCGCTCGGCAACGTCTACACCCTGAGCGACATCACGGCCCGCGGCTTCCGGGTGTCGGCGCTGCGCTACCTGCTGCTGTCGGCCCACTACCGCAAGCAGCTCAACTTCACCTGGACGGGGATGCAGCAGGCCGAAGAAGCGCTGCGGCGCCTCACCGACTGCCTCGACCGCCTGGCGCTGGTGTCGCGCACCGGCGAACACCCGGCCCTGCAGCAGAGCGCGGCCGATGCCCGCCGCGCCTTTGACGAGGCCCTCTCGGACGACCTCAACACCTCGGCCGGCCTGGCCGCCATGTTCGACCTCGTGCGCATCGTCAACACGGCCATTGATCAGGCGCAGATCGGGCGCGGCGATGTGGCGGTGATTGAGCAGACGTTCGCGCACTTCGACGATGTGCTGGGGGTGCTTGCGCTGCGGCGCAGCGAGGACCGGGAGCCACCGATTCCGGAGGCCGAGATTCAGGCGGCCATCGAGGCCCGGCAGGCGGCGCGGCGGGCCCGCCAGTTCGCCGAGGCCGACCGGATCCGCGACGAGATGGCGGCGCGGGGCGTGCTGTTCGAGGACGGGCCGCAGGGTACCCGCTGGAAGCGCAAGTAGTGGCCTGACCGTTGCATCGGCAACGGTCATGACTCAGGCCCGTCAATCCCTCGGCCTCCGCGGCGAGTCGCTGGCCATTGTCTGTCTCGAGCAGGCGGGCATGATTGTGCTGGCGCGACGCTTCCGCACCCGGCACGGCGAGCTCGACGTGGTGGCGCTCGACGGCGAGACGCTGGTGTTCGTCGAAGTGCGGGCGCGGACCCGGGCCGCGGTGGTGGCGCCGGCCGCCACGGTGACGTGGCGAAAACAGCGGCAGGTGACGGCGATGGCGTCGGTGTTTCTGCACAGGCACCGCGAGCATGCGCGTCTGCGGTGCCGGTTCGACGTGGTGGCGGTGGATGCGGGGACCGCGCCGCCCCGGGTCACATGGTTCCGCGATGCCTTCCGGCCCGGGTGGCGGTGATCACTTGCTCGATGGCGCGGCGTTTGTTACACTGCGTGAGTCGCTGGCGAGCGGGAATAACTCAGTGGTAGAGTGCGACCTTGCCAAGGTCGAAGTCGAGGGTTCGAATC
>CAZXTM010000010.1:0-25952 GCA_964643765.1 uncultured Bifidobacteriaceae bacterium
CACGCCCCGTGCGCCTATGCTGAAGCTCTTCGTGGCGCGCTTCCTCAGTCCGGCCTACTTCCTGCTGCTGGCCGTCATCCACACGTGGCCCATGGCGAGCAGCCCGGGCACGCTCACCCGGAACGACAACGGCGATGCCGTCCTGAACGAGTGGATCCTCGCCTGGGTCGCCCATGCGCTGCGCACCGATCCGCTGTCGCTGTTCCAGGCCCCCATCTTCCACCCCGACCGTTACACCCTCGCCTTCTCGGAGAACCTGCTCGTGCCCGCCCTGCTCGGCCTGCCGCTGCAGTGGGCCGGTTGGTCGCCGGTGCTCGTCCACAACCTGCTCTTCATGGGCGGCTTTGCCCTCACCGGGTTCACCACCAGCATCGTCGTGTCCCGCTGGACCGGCGATCGCTGGGCCGGGCTGCTCGCCGGCACCGCCATGGCCTTCAACGCGCACACCCTGACGCGGCTCGCGCACATCCAGGCCCAGTACTTCGCCTTTTTCCCGCTCGCGCTGTTCGCACTGGATCGGCTGTTCCAGGAGCCACGCGTCCGGCATGCGCTTCAACTGGCGGCGTGGTTTGTGCTGCAGGCGTATTCCTCGATTTACTTCCTCACGTTCACCAGCCTCGGCCTGATCGCGGCGGCACTCACGCGCCCCGATGTGTGGCGGCGCGTGCGTGCCTGGGGACCCTACGCCCTGCTGGCCGGGGTACTGGCGGTGGCGCTCTGCCTGCCCATGCTCTGGCCCTACCAGAGGGCCAGCGCGCTGCAGCAGACCACCCGCACGCTGAGTGAAGTCGCGCGGTTCTCGGCCGTGCCCCAGGCGTGGCTGTCGACCGGGGGCCGCCTGCACTACGACACGTGGAGCAAGCCGTTCTTCTGGCGCGACGCCCTGTTTCCTGGTGTCACGGTCCTGCTGCTCTGCGTGCTCGCCATCCTCGGCACGCCCCTCCGCACCAATCCCCGCGCGCGCATGGCACTCGCCGTCGCCGTCGCCGGCATCGCCCTGTCATTCGGGCCGGCCCTGCCCGGCTATGCGGTCCTGTATCAGGCTTTTCCCCTGCTCGGGGCCATCCGCGGCGCGGCACGCTTCGGACAACTGGGCCTGGCCGGGCTCGCGCTGCTGGCCGGCTTCGGGCTCGCGCACCTGCGCCAGCACCTCACGGGAGCCACCCTTCGCGCGGTCGTCTCCTCTGCTGCGCTGGTACTGGTGTCTGCCGAGGCGCTGCGGGCCCCGCTCGACCTGTTCCGCTTTGACGGGATCGACCGCATCTACGACACACTCGCCGCGCCCGAGGTCACGGGCGTCGTCGAGCTGCCGCATCCGTCGGTGATGTTCATTCACGCCAATGCCGACTACATGCTGAATGCCACGCGGCACTGGAAGCCGCTGGTCAACGGCTACAGCGGTCTGACCCCGCGCAGCTATCGCTTCACCAACGCCACGCTGGCGCAGTTCCCCGACGAGGCCTCGTTCGCGCTGCTGCGATCGCTGCGCGTGTCCCACGTGGTGCTGCACACCGACCTCATTGCGCCCACGATGCGCGAGGCCATCGAGGCACGCACCGACCTGCGGACGTACGCCGAGTCCGGCCCGATCCGCATCGTCACGCTGCCGTGACACGACACGCATGACGCCTGCCCCTCCGATGACGCGACCGATGCGCATGGCGCTGGCTGTGATCGTGGCGATCGCCGCCGCCCTGCGCCTCTACGGCCTCGGCTTCGGGCTGCCCCACACGCAGGCCCGTCCCGACGAGACGACGGTGATCGACGTGGCGCTCAAGTTCCTGTCAGGCATCCCGTCGCCCCGGTTCTACGACTATCCGACGCTCTTCATGTTCCTCGAGACGCTGGTCTACGGAGCCTATGCGCTGGTGGGCATGGCCCTCGGCTGGTTTGCCTCGCTCGGCGACTTTGTGCGCAGCTGGCCCACGCACTGGGTGCCGTTCTTCCTGATGAGTCGCAGCATTTCGGCCGTCAGCGGCATCGTCTCGGTGTGGCTCGTGGCGCGGATGGCCAGGCACCTGGCCGGCGATGTCGCCGCGCTGTCGGCTTCTGCACTGCTGGCGGTGGCATTTCTGCACGTGCGCGACTCGCACTACGGCACGACCGACACCACGATGATCATGCTCGCCCTGGCCTCGCTGCACGCGCTGCTGCAGGCAGACGAAGGGACTCCGGGAGCCGACACCCGCGCAGGACTCTGGGCCGGCCTGTCGGCCGCGACCAAGTACAACGGCATCCTCGTCGCGGCGGCACTGCCGTTCAGCCTGCTGCGTCACTGGCTGCAGGCCGACCGCATGCCGGCCGTCGCGCGGCGGGTCTGGCACTACGGTCGGGCGGGCACACTGGCGTTCGTGCTGGCGGCGCCTTTCGTGTTCCTCGAGTATCCGCAGTTCCGCGAGGCCATGGCCCTGCTGCAGTCGTCGATGACCTCGGGGATGACGCGTGATATCGACAACGGCTGGACGTATCACGTCATGACGTCACTGCGGTGGGGCGTGGGCTGGCCGCTGCTGTCCACAGGGGTCGCCGGGCTCCTCGGCATGCTGATAGCAGACACGAGGCGGGGCGCCATGGTCGCGGCGTTTCCCGTGCTGATGTTCGCCGTCGCCGGCAGTTCCCGCAATGTGTTCGTGCGCTACATGCTGCCGGTCGTCCCGTTCCTGTGCATCGGGGCGGGCTGGCTCGTGGCCACGATTCACGCGTCGGTGCGTCGCCGCATACGGCCCCCGCTGGCGACGGCGGCGGCAGCCGTGCTTGTGGCGGCACTGGCGGCCCCGACGCTGGAGTCGAGTGTGTCGTTTGTCCGCATCCTCGCGCGGGAAGATACGCGCGTCACGCTGGCGCACTGGATGGATGCCACCCTGCCCGCCGGCACATCGGTACTGCTGGCCGGCTCACGCTATGGGCATCCGCAGCCGGTGCGCTGGCGCGAGTGGGGCCTCTGGACATGGGACCGCGATCGCCTCAGGTTTGTGGCGCGCGGCCCCTCTGCGGACACGACGCCCACGTGGGTCGTCATGCAGGAGTCCCCGCTGCCGGTGAGCGTGCCGCAGCCCGAGGCCCTCGCACTGCTGGAGGAGGGCTATGACCTTGTCCATGTGATCCGGGGACACGGCGACGGCCCGACGGTCTACGACCGGCAGGATGCCTTCTTCGTTCCCTACGCCGGCTTTGCGCAGACGACCCACCCGGGCCCGAATTTCGCCGTGTATCGCCGGCGAGCGACGCCCTGAAGGCTGTCACACATTCGCGCCCGTCGCGCACGACACGCATCCAGCACCGAGAGCCCGGCCCGAGACCGCTTCAGCGCGCCAGGCGTGCGAAGACCTCGTCCAGCCTGAGCCCCGGGGCATACGGCGTCACCCCCTCGCGGTGCGGTTCCGCTGCGTTGTGGGGGCACGGTTGCCACTCTCCAATCACCGTCTGCACCGGCACGACTCCCGCCCAGACAGGTACCTCAAGATCCTCGGGTTCGTCGGCATTCATCTTCGCGCGCACCTTGGCGGTGGCCTCGTCGATCGTCATGCCGACGACGCTGGTGGCCTTCAGTTCCTGCGTGGTGGCTGGTCGCAGCGCCTCGTCGCGTCCCGGATAGAAGCGCTCGAGCATCGCATGCAGGGCGCGGGCCTTCTCGTCAGCGTCGTCGATGGCCGCGGCCGTGCCGAAGCACATCGCCGAGCGGTAGTTCACGGAATGGTTGAACCCGCACCGGGCCAGCACCAGTCCGTCGAGGTGTGACACCGTCAGGCAGACCGGCAGGCGGTCGTGCTGCGACCGCAGCATGCGGCTCGCGCTCGACCCGTGCCAGTAAAGCCGGTCGCCGACACGCCAGTGGATCGTCGGCGTGCAGAAGGGCTGCCCGTCGACCACATAGGCGATGTGGCACAGCATCGCCGCGTCGAGGATGCGGTAGACGTCGGCATGCGCCTGGCTCGATCGCTCCGGCATGCGCCGGGCACGGTTGCGCGACGACACGGGAAACGTGGCAGGGGCCATGGCCATCGTGTCCTGTTGATCGTGTGCACTCATCACGCGCCCTCACCTTTCCGCGCCGCTGACAGCATCAGCATCGACGCATAGGTCACCACCCCCACCACCATCCACCGCAGCACAGCAAGCGGCAGCGACTTGACCACATAGGCCGCGAGCAGCACGCCGGGAATACCGGCCAGTGTCATGGCCAGCGCGGCCGTGCCGTCAAAGCGGCCGGTCTTCACGAACCGGATGCCGCATCCGGCCTGCATGTAGGCGGCCGAGCCCATCACGATGGGGAAGGCCGAGCGGGGATTGAGCCCCAGGAACGAGAACATGAGCAGGCCCGGCGCGTAGTTCCCGATGCCGAGGGCATTGAGCCCCCCGAGCAGGAAATTGAACGCCGCGGCAGACACGAGGGTCGATCCGCTGAAGCCGATGGCATCACCGCCCCCGGCGACCAGGCCGAGGTTCGTGGCGGCCATGAAGCAGGCGCCGACGAGCAGGGCGAACCCCATGCCGATCTGGATCGGGCGCGCGCGCAGGCGCGACACCACCGTCGCCCCGAGCACCGAGCCGGCGAAGGCGGACGGCACCAGCACCACCAGGGTGAGCGGGTCGACCTGAATCGCCGAGATGAACGCAAAGGCCTCGATGGCCACAGGCAGCGCCGAGCCGACATTGAGCGTGCCCGGGATGAGTTCGTCGCGTACGAGCCGGGTCATGCGGAAGAAGGCCGTGGTCGGCGCAAAGTTCCCGATGCCGAGCGTGTCGAAGAAGAGCGACACCCCGCCGAAGGCCAGCAGCAGCGGCGACGGCCGCCCGTGGGGAGGCTGGTTGATGCGCCAGGCGCGCCACCATGTCACCGCGAACGCCAGTGAGACAAGGGCCATGATGGCCAGCAGCCACGAGACGGGATTTGCCATCCGCGCATGCTGACTCGAAAAGTGGCGCAATGGCTAGTCCACTTTGATAGCATTCCGCTAAGCCACTCATGCCCAATCGGCCAGGTGTTCCCCCGGTCGTCGTCGTGCCGGCCGTCTCGACCGATCCAGAGGCTCCGCCCCGCGGGCAGCAGGCCTACGCGGCCCTGCGATCGCTCGTCCTGTCGGGACGGGTGCCGGTCGGAGCCCGGCTGCCGTCGACGCGTGCGCTGGCCATAGCACTTGGCGTCGCCCGCAACACGGTGCTCGAGGCCCTCGACCGGCTCGGCCTCGACGGGCTCGTGCAGTGCCGTCGCGGGTCGGGCTGCCGGGTGGTGGCCACCCTGCCGCCAGCCACCGGGCGCGGTGGCCCGGCGACGCCGTCCCTCCCGCCCACCGGCGTACGGCACCGGGCCTTCGCCCTCGGGTTACCGGCGATCGACGACTTTCCCCTCGACCTGTGGGGACGGCTCACCCGCAGACGCTGGCGGACGGCCACCCCCACCCTGCTCGGCTATGGCAGCCCCGGCGGCTACCGTCCGCTGCGCGAGGCGCTGGCGCAGCACCTGCGGCAGACCCGGGCTGTCTCCTGCACCTGGGAGCAGGTCGTCATCGCGCCCGGCGCGCGATCGGCACTGGCCCTCGCGGCGAGGTCCGTGCTGCGTCCCCGCGACGAGGTGTGGATGGAAGACCCGGGCTACATGCCGGCGGCGCGCCTGCTCACCTCGGAGGGCCTGCGGCTCCGGCCCGTCGCCGTCGATGCCCACGGACTCGATGTGGCGCAGGGACGAAGGCGATGGCCGCGCGCACGCGGCGCCTACGTCACGCCGTCGCATCAGTTTCCGCTGGGGCTGACGATGACGCTGGCCCGGCGGCTGCAGGTACTCGAGTGGGCGGCCGCGGCGGATCGCTGGGTCTTCGAAGACGACTACGACACCGAGTTCCGACACGATGGCCCGCCGCTGGCGTCGCTGCAGAGCCTCGACCGGCACGCGCGAGTCTTCTACATCGGCACGGTCAGCAAGCGCCTGCTGCCGGCCATCCGCATTGCCTACGTCGTGGTGCCGCCCGGGGCACTGGACGGCGTGCTGCGGGCGCAGGCGGACAGCGACCGCCATGCCTCGCTCATCGATCAGGCCGTGCTGGCCGAGGCCATCTCCGACGGGCATGTGGCCCGGCACGCGCGGCGGATGCGGGCCCTCTACGCCGAACGGCGGGCCACCCTGCTTCACACCCTCGTGACGGAAGCCGCCGACGTCATGACGGTGCTGGCCCCCGAGGCGGGTCTGCACGTGGTGGCGTGGCTGGCACGGGGCATCGGCGAGGACGACGCCGTCCAGGCTGCGCGGACTGCGCGGCTCGAGGTGTACGGACTCGGGGCCTACAGCCACCGGCCACAGCCCCCGGCCCTGCTGCTCGGATACGGGGCCGCTCCGGCCACGCAGCTGGTGGACGCGACGCGCTCGCTCGCCGCCATCCTTCGTCGGTCCCGGAAGCGCCGCTGAGGGGGCACTCGACTCGCCGGCCGTCACCACGGTGTGGAGGGCCGGTCGCACGTGAGGCCCTCACCCGGGCAGCGGGTCGCGGTCAGGAGCCACCACGCGCCCTCGGGCCTCGGACGAGGCCAGCCGTGCGGGGGAATAGTATCGCCCCGGCATCGACCGGTCACTGAGGAGCTCGACGGCCAGATCGGCCAGCCGGGCCGCAGGGATGTCCGGCGGATGCTGATCACGCAGGTGCGTAATCAACCGCACGAAGAGCCAGGTGATGGTCTCGTGATACCCGGATGTGTCGGTATTGGGCGTACCCTGCGCCTCGTTGAGGCGGCGGATGGCCACGCGCAATTCGTCGAGGGCGGCCTCACCGAAGGTCAGCACGTGCCACACCCCGACGCGGAGGTGGGCCGCGTGGGTCCATTCGTCCCTGGGCAACGTGGCCGAGCGGAACGCCGACACCAGAACTTCCAGGGACCTCGCGCTGCAGTCCATGCCGTGTCTATCTTCGCTCCGGCCGGCCCCGGGCGATCATAGAATTCCCGCATCATGCACGCCTCGCCGCTGCCCATGCCCGCTGCCCTGCCCCGACGGTTGCCCGTGTCCCGCGCGTGCGGTGTGATGGCCCTGGCCGCGCTGCTCCCGCTGTTGCTGCTGCCAGGCGGGGCCACACGGGCGCAGGCGCCCGCGGCCGCACCCACCGCGCCTCCCGCGCCGCTCGACATCGCCCGCCGCCTGGCTGGACGGTATCCGGCCGCGCCGATCATGAGCTACATTCCGGCGCTGTCGTGGTCGGGCGCGCTGCGGCTGGCGCAGATCACCGGCGAGGCCCAGTGGCGCGACAAGCCACGGCGCGAGATGGCCGCATTTCTCGAGGGACGGACGCCGGCGATCGCCGAACCCTACCTGCTCACTAGCCTCTCCGGTCATCAGGCCTTCGCCGATGCCGCCGTGCTCGACGGCATGCCCGGTGCCGCGGCACTCGCCGTGAAGGCGGCCGACTTCATGCTGACACCCGCGGGAGAGTCCAGCCCGGTGCGATTCGCCCGGCAGTGGACCGACGACATGTTCATGGCCACCTCAGTGCTGGCACGGGTGGCCGCCACGTCGAAGGACCCCAAATACGGCGCGGCCGTGAGCCGCCTGCTCCTCGGCTACAGCGATCAGCTGCAGCGCCCGGACGGGCTGTTCGTCCACAGTCGTCTGGGGCCGCACGCGTGGGGGCGCGGCAACGGCTTCGCCCTGCTGGGCCTGCTCGATGCGCTCACCTACATGCCCGCGTCGTGGCCCGACCGTCCGCGTGTCCTCGCCATCTTCCAGCGGCATGTGGCCGCACTTGTGCGCCATCAGGACGAGGAAGGGATGTGGCACCAGGTCGTCGATATCCCCGGCAGCTACAAGGAGTTCACCGTGACCGCGATGACGGTGGCGGCGCTCGCGCGTGGCATCCAGCGTGGCTGGCTCGACCGGACGGCATACCAGCCGGCTCTCGACCGCGGCTGGCGGGCGATGGCCTCGCGGGTGACGCCGGACGGCATCACCAGGGACGTATGCAGCGGCACGGGCTCGGAACCGCCGCTTGAGTATTATCTCAACCGCCCGGTGTCACCGGGGGCCGACGACCGGGGGGGCGCCATGGGATTGCTCGCAGCCCTCGAGATGGCCTCGCTCAAGTAAGTGCGGCATCAGTCCTGCATAATGGAGACGTCATGACTGCACAACTGTCCTCCCCCGCGTCTAATCGGGCTCGAGTCGGCATCGCCGCCCTGACCCTGACCGTGGTCCTGGCCGGCTGCGGCGGCGGTTCGTCGTCGACGCCCTCGTCACCCTCCCCCGCTGCCGCGACGCCGCCCCCGACGTCGACGACCCCGCCCCCGACCGGCGGTGGCACCTCGACCGTGACGGTGTCATTCAATCAGGACGTCAGCCCGATCCTCCAGGCCGACTGTGCCCGCTGCCATTCGGGCTCGCGCCCGGACGGGAACTTCTCGGTGACCTCCTATGCCAACGTCATGCGGGCGGTGGTCGCCGGCAGCGCAAACAGCACCCTCATCAAGGAAACCCGGCAGGGCGGCGGGATGTATGGCAACTGGAACGGCAACGCCGCGGCCAAGGCCGAAACCGTCCGCGCCTGGGTCGTCGACAATCGGGCCGCCGAGTCCCGCTAGCCCGCCCGCTACGGATTGACGAGCGTCGCCGTCGCTGCGAAGGGCACGACGGTGCCGTTCGTGATGGACAGATAGAGCACCTGCAGATCGAGCGACCCGGTCGGCGTCAGAAAGTGATAGTCGTCAATGTATCCCTCGGCCGTGTCGTTGAACACCGTGCCGTCAGGCCACAGGAACACCACATCACGCGCTGCTGACTGCGCCTCCCAGTCGTCGAAGTCGGCCTGACTGGCCGACCCGCTGAGCCCGGGGTCCGCGTAGATCAGCTTTTTCGGACCCAGCCACGGCAGCGACGACGAGGTGTTTTTCCCGGTCGTCACCGAGGGATCGCCGTAATACATCTTGTAGCGGTGCCCGGTGATATGCATCGGCAGCGCCGCCTGGGCACTGGTGAACAGCCGGGGGCAGCCCGAGCTGGCATACTGCACGACCCATCGGCTGCCGCTCCACACAGCATAGCCATGGTTCGTCGGCGAGGCGCTGCACCCGGGGATGTTATCGGCGGTGAACACCATGAACGTCCCGGCAGCGCCGTCCCAGTGCGGTGCGGTCATCGACGGCCATGCCACCTTGTGCTGCCGGACATTATTGAAGCGCTGATTCGGTTCCACGGCATCACCCTGCACCCCGATCGCCACGGTCGGCTCGCACGAACCACCGGGCCCGTATTCGGCCGCCGTCGAACACAGAGTGCGACTGGCATCGCCGTTGAAGTCGAGGCCGGCGTAGCTGTCCTTGCTGTCGATGGTAAAGATGCGCGTCTTGCCATCGGCGCCCTGGGCTTCGAAGAAGAGTCGCACGCGCCCCCCCATCGACTCGCTGAGAGGCACGCCCTGCCCGGTCATCACGGCCGAGATCAGCGTCGCTGCCGGTGATGGTGACTGCAGTCCGCTGACCCCCACCCGGCTCGTGAACGTCAGATAGCTGGACGGCTGGGCTGCGTCGGCAGCCTGCGATCCCGTGGCCACGGCCAACCCCGAAAAACCGAGGGGCCCGTAGTAGAGCTGAATGCGACCGGTCGAGACGCCGGCCTCACCGAACCGCGTGGCACTGAGCCGGGCATTGCCGTCGCTCACCGGCTGCGTCAGTCCGGCCGTCGAGGCACCCGTCCCGTGCATCCGCCAGTATTCCCTGTCGGTCGCCCCGCTGCCTGTCCCGCGGGCCGCCACCTGGCACGCAGCATCGCGGCAGGCCCGCACCGTGACCGCATAGGTCGTCTGGGCCTTCAGCAGCGTCAGCGTCGTGCTGGTCGACGAGGCCGCCACCGTCGAGGTCGAGGTGACGCTGGCCACGCCATCGGTGGCATCGATCTCGTAATGGTCGACGCCGCCGTCCGGCGCGGTCCACGACACCGCCAGCCGGCTCGACGACGCCAGGGTGGTCGTGCCGACGGTCTGGGACCCAGAGGCCGAGACCGTCACCGGAATGGCGGGACTCGGCACAACGACCGGCACTTCGTTCGACCACCCGCTGGTGCCACCGGCATTCACGGCGCGCACGCGCACGTAGTAGGTGCCGTTGGGCACATTGGGCACGGTGTAGGTGGTATCGGTCGCAGGCAGTTCGGCGACCGTGGCGCCGCCCGGGCTCACGGCCGCCGACAGCACGTAGCTGGTCGCGGCGCTTCCCGAGGGCGTCCAGGCAAAACGCACATTCGACCCGCCGACGCCCGCCGCCTGCATCGTCGGCGTCCCCGGAGCGCTCGGCCCGGTGACGACCACCTGCACCTCGTTGGAGGGGTCGCTGGTACCGCCGCTGTTCACTGCCACGAGCCGCACGTAGTAGGTGCCCGCGGGCACCCCGGGCACTGTGAGGCTCAGCGCTGGAGACAGTGGCAGCGTGGCCATCGGTGCACCCCCGGGTGACGCCGCCGCGACGAGACTGTAGGACGTGGGTGAACCGCCAGTCAGCGGTGCCGTCCACGAGAAGCTGACCGTCGTGCCGCTGACCTGACGGGCCAGTGTCCGGGGCGGTCCCGGACGCTGCACGGCCTGCGGCAGTGCGATCGATGCCGCCGAGGATTCCGTGCCGGCCACGGTGCCGCTGAACGCGACCACCGACACCACGAAGGCACCCGCTGGCCCGGTGACCCGGGTCGACGTCACCAGCCCCACGGGCACCTCGGCGATGACCGGCCCCCCGGCCACGAGTCGCGCCCGCAGCGAGTAGCTGGTCGGCGTCCCTGTCGACGGGGCGGACCAGGAGAACAGCACCTCATAGCCGCTGACCTGCGCGGCAAAACCTGACGGGGCCCCCGGGCCCGTCTGGGCAGACGCCGCACGGACGCCCCCGACCAGCACCGCCACCGCGGCCATCAGCAGGATATTCCGTCGCACCTTCCTGGTCGTTGGCATCGTCGATACTCTCCCCTCAGTGGAATCGGCACGCTGCAGATTTTCTACAGTCCCGGCTCCGAGGCTTCGCCGTACTCTTGTCGGGCGACGAACGTCGGCATAACCTGCGGAGATGCGGCAATTTCTGCGACTGCTCGTGTCCGGTCTGCTGCTGGCGGCCCTCGCGGCACCCGCGCTGGCCCAAGCGTTCTACCACGTTTCCCGCGTCGTCGACGGTGACACCGTCGTGCTGCGGGGCCTCGGCACGGTTCGCCTGATCGGCATCGACACCCCCGAAACGGTCGATCCCCGCAAGCCCGTCCAGCGCTTTGGCAAGGAAGCCTCTGCCGCCCTGCGGTCGATGATCGGCGGACGCGATGTGCTTGTCGAGTATGACCAGGACCGCACCGACAGGTACAACCGTGCGTTGGTATACCTGTATCTGTCTGACGGCACCTTCGTGAATCTGGAAATGGTCAGGCAGGGCTTCGCGCATGCGTACGTGAAGTATCCCTTCCGGGAAATGTCCCGGTTCCGGGCTGCCGAGCGGGAAGCCCGCGAGGCCGAACGCGGCCTCTGGGGCGACGGGGAGGGCGACGGCGCCCTGTCGGCCGCCGCCATCCAGACCCGGCCGTCGACCGCGCGCGTCTGGGTCAATACCTCGTCAGGGGTGTATCACTGCGAGGGCACGCGCTACTACGGCAAGACCAAGCGGGGCGCATTCATGACCGAGTCGGCCGCGCGCGCCGAGGGCCGCCGGCCGGCCGGTGGCCGCCCGTGCGGCTAGCCCCGGCGCTGTGTCCGGGTCGACCCGCCTCGCGGGTGGTCGGCCGCTGTCCGGCCCCCTGAGGCCGTCCGCTGCCCGACGGTGCCCAGCGCCGATCGTGGCCGCCCGCCGCCGGACGCGCCTGCCCCGCCCCGGGCCGGGCCCCGTAGCCGGACGACGGGCGCGACCCGCCGCCTCCGGAGCCATGCGGTCGCGGCCCCGATCCGGCGTGAGGGCGAGCGCCGTAGCCCGACGAGGACCGTGCACCGTAGTCCGATGCCTGACGCGACCCGTAGCCTGACGCGGCACGCGAGTCCGATCCCGCGCCGTGCCGGGCGCTCTGGGACGGCTCTGCTGCGTGGACCCGGATGCCATTGCCGTCCGCACGCGGTCCCGGCGCCGGACGCCGCTGGGGGCGCGGTCCCCTTGGATGCCCCGGCAGCCCCTGATGCCGGCGATCGGCCTCGGGCAGGGCCTCTTCCGACGCCGGCGAGGTGTTCACGCCCTCGAGCGCAATCTTTTCGATCGGCTCGGGCAGCAGGCGCTGAATCGCCCGCATGAGCGGCGCTTCTTCGGCGGTCACGAGTGACACGGCACGCCCCGGATGCCCGGCGCGCCCCGTCCGTCCGGCACGGTGCACGTAGTCTTCCGCGACCAGCGGGAGATCGAAGTTCACGACCAGTGGCAGCTGGGCGATGTCGAGGCCGCGCGCCGCAATGTCCGTGGCCACCAGCACGGTGACGCGCCCGCGCTTGAATTCCTCAAGGGCTTTCACGCGCGCCGCCTGGCTCTTGTTGCCGTGGATCACCGCCGTGGCCACGCCGGCCCGTTCGAGATACTGCCCCACGCGATTGGCCCCGTGCTTGGTCCGGCAGAACACCAGCGCCTGCGAGACGGGAGGATGCGTGATGAGGTGCGTCAGCAGCGCGCCCTTCTGCTCGGGCACGGTCGGAATCCCCTGGTGGGTGACCGTCTGCGCCATGACCTGGCCCTCGGACACATCGACGCGCGCCGGGTCGTTCGTGAATTCCCTGGCCAGCCGCGTCACTTCGGCCGGCAGCGTCGCCGAGAACAGCAGCGTCTGCCGCTCGGCAGGCAGTTCGGTGAGGATGCGGCGCAGCGGCGGCAGGAACCCCATGTCGAGCATGCGGTCGGCTTCATCGAGCACGAGAATGCGAATGCCCGCCAGCTGCACGGTGCCCTGGTCGAGGTGGTCGATCAGGCGTCCCGGCGTGGCGACGATGATGTCGGTGCCGCGGCGCAGTTCCTGCCGCTGGGCGTGAAACGACACGCCCCCGAAAATCACCGCCACGCGGAGGTTGGCCGGCACGCTGTAGGTGGCCAGCGACTGCTTCACCTGCAGCGCGAGTTCGCGCGTCGGCACCAGCACGAGGGCACGCGGCACCCGGGGGCCGGCCGGCGCGCCGCCCGCCACCCGCAGCCGGTCGATCATCGGCAGGCCGAACGCGGCGGTCTTGCCGGTGCCCGTCTGCGCCCGCGCGAGCAGGTCACCGCCGGCGAGCACAATCGGAATGGCCTGCTGCTGGACGGGCGTGGGCTGCGCGTAGCCAAGCGCCGCCAGGGGTTTACAGACGATGGGCGAGAGCCCGAGGGAGAGGAACGGCACAGACGACACTCCATGAAAGGCCTGGAGCGTTGTCAGACATCGCACTTCGCAGGCAGGGGAACCTTCCTAGCATACCCCGGATTGATGGACGACCGGCCGGGAATCTCTCGGGCGAATGGCGCTGCCATAAGCACAGCGCATAGTGTCATCAGCAGCGCACGCACCCTGCTAGGATGTCGCCCGATGGCTGGCACGCTCTTCGATACGGTGTGGGACACCCACGCCGTCCGTCTCCTTCCCAACGGACACACGCAGCTCTATGTGGGCCTGCACCTCGTGCACGAGGTCACCAGCCCGCAGGCGTTCGACATGCTGCGCGCCCGCGGCTGGACCGTGCGCGCGCCGCATCGCACGTTCGCCACGGTCGATCACATCGTCCCGACGCGGCAGCAGGCGCGTCCCTTCGGCGACCTGATGGCCGAGGCCATGGCCACGGCCCTCGAGCAGAACTGCCGGGCCCACGGCATTCCCCTGTTCGACCTGCCCAGCGGCCGTCAGGGCATCGTCCACGTCGTCGGCCCGGAGCAGGGCCTCACCCAGCCGGGCATGACCATCGCCTGCGGCGACAGCCACACGTCGACCCACGGCGCGTTCGGGGCACTCGCCTTCGGCATCGGCACCTCGCAGGTGCGCGACGTGCTGGCCTCGCAGTGCGTGGCGCTGCCGCGCCTGGCCGTGCGCCGCATCGATGTCGACGGGACGCTGCCGCCCGGCGTGACGGCGAAGGACGTCATCCTGACCATCATCCGGCGGCTGGGCGTGGACGGCGGCAACGGCTACGCCTACGAATACGGCGGCCCGGTCATCGACCGCATGTCGATGGACGAGCGGATGACCGTCTGCAACATGTCGATTGAAGGCGGCGCTCGGATGGGCTACGTGAACCCTGACGCCACGACGGTCGAGTTCCTGCGCGGCCGCCCGTATGCACCGCAGGGGGCTGACTTCGACGCCGCCTCTGCGCGGTGGCTCGCCCTGGCCTCCGGCCCCGATGCCACCTACGCCGACCGGGTCCGCATCGACGGCAGCGCCCTGGCCCCGACGGTCACCTGGGGCATCAATCCCGGACAGTCCGTGGCCATCGACGAGCCCCTGCCCGACCCGGCCGCCCTCCACGGGGCCGACGCGACCAGCGTCACCGAGGCCCTCGGCTACATGCGCCTGCCGGCCGGCCAGGTCATGACCGGCACCCCCATCCAGGTGGCGTTCATCGGGTCGTGCACGAATGGCCGGCTGTCGGACCTGCGCACCGCCGCGGCCGTGGTGCAGGGCCACCGCGTGGCGCCGACCGTCCGCGCCATCGTCGTGCCCGGGTCGCAGCAGGTGCGGGCTGCCGCCGAGGCCGAGGGGCTCGATGCCGTCTTCCGCGACGCCGGCTTCGAGTGGCGCGGGGCCGGCTGCTCGATGTGCCTGGCCATGAACGACGACCGGCTGCACGGCGATGAGATGTGCGCCGCCTCGTCGAACCGCAACTTCAAGGGCCGCCAGGGCAGCCCGACCGGGCGCACGCTGCTGATGAGCCCGGCGATGGTGGCTGCGGCCGCCGTGGCCGGTGAAGTGGTCGACATCCGCCGGTGGTCACGATGAGTACGCCCTCTGCGTCCACACGTTCCTGCGTCTCGGGCCGCCTGCTCGTACTGCCCGGTGCCGACATCGACACCGACCGCATCATGCCGGCGCGCTTCCTGAAGGCCATCACATTCACCGGCCTCGAGCAGCATGTCTTCGCCGACGACCGCGCCGCCGCCCGCGCCGCCGGACTCGTGCATCCCTTCGACGACCCGGCAAACGCCGGCGCCGCCATCCTTCTGGCCGGCCCCAATTTCGGCTGCGGGTCGTCGCGCGAGCATGCCCCGCAGGCCCTGCTGCGCTGGGGCATCCAGGCCGTCGTGGCGCCGTCATTCGCGGAAATCTTCGCGGGCAACGCCACCACCATCGGCCTCATCTGCGCCAGCCTGCAGCCCGACGACCTCGCGACGCTCACCGCCGACGCTGCCGGCGACTGGCACCTCGACCTCGATGCCCTCACCCTGGCGCGGGGCGCGCGGCAGGTGGCGCTGCACCTGCCCGAGTCACGCCGGCATGCCCTGCGCTCCGGGGAATGGGACGCGACCGGCCTGCTGCTCGACCGCTACGACGAGGTGGCGCGCGTCGACGCGCGACTGCCGTACTTCTTCACTGCGTCAAGAAACGCCTGAGCGGCATGCGATCGCTCGCCCTCCTTGCGGTAGATGAACCGCAGGGGGCGGGGTGACCGCAACTCGGGCACCTGCACCGCCGCCAGCTGGCCACGTGCAATCTCGGCCACGGCACACCGTCGCGGCAGAATCGCCACGCCGAGGCCCATCTCGACGGCACGCTTGATGCCGTCCAGGCTCGGCAGCGAGACGCGGATGTTGAGCGGCGCATGCCGCCGCTCGTACAGTCGCAGCACCCGCTCGCGCGTCGGTGACGGGTCGTTGTGGGCGATGATCACCTGCCGGCCCACCTCCTCCATCGTCACCTGCCGCTTGCGCGCCAGGGGATGTCCCGGGGCCACCAGCAGCACCGTCTCGTCGGTGCCCAGGGCCATCGACTGCAGCTCGCGGTCGGGCGGGGTGAACGTCAGCACGCCGAATTCGACGGACCGCAGCAGCACCTCCTGCGCCATCAGCCGGGCCGGCACACGCCGCACGTCGATCTGCACCTGCGGATGCTGCTTCTGGAAGAGCGCAATCAGCGGCAGCAGCGTGTGCACGCCCGCCTCATTGGCGCCGATGACCACGCGGCCCGTCTTCAGGCCCCGCAGGTCGGCCACCGCACGCGTTGCCTCGTCGAGCAGGCCCACGGTGCGCCGTGCGTAGTCGAGCAGCAGTTCGCCGGCATCGGTCAGGGTGCCGTCGCGCAGTGATCGGTCGATGAGTCGCTCGCCGCAGGCCTCCTCGAGGCGGCGGATCGCCTGGCTCACCGCCGGCTGCGTCCGACGAAGCGTCCGCGCGGCACGGGAAAAGCTGCGCTCGGTCGCCACGGCAATGAAGGCTTTGAGGTCTTCAATGGTCATAAATAAGTGCTTCTAATATAAAGCTAAACTTCATAACTTTGACTTCCCGCGCGCCGTTCCTCACACTATCGGGCGTATGGCTGCATCCAACCGCCTCGTGATTTTCGACACGACCCTGCGTGACGGCGAGCAGGCCCCGGGGTTCTCCCTGCGGGTCGACGAGAAACTGCGGATGGCACGCCAGCTCGAGGCCCTGGGCGTCGACGTCATCGAGGCCGGGTTCCCCATCGCCTCCGACGCCGATGCCGAGGCGGTGCGCACCATCGCGCGCACGCTCGAGCGGACGACGATCGCCGCCCTGGCGCGCTGCGCCGCCGGTGACATTGACCGGGCCGCCTGGGCGCTCGAACCTGCCCCGCGCCGGCGCATCCACACGTTCATCGCCACCTCCGACCTGCACCTCTCGCGCAAGCTCAACATGTCGCGCGACGAATGCGTCGCCGCCGCCGTCGCCGCCGTCACCCGCGCCCGCGGCTACACCGACGATGTCGAGTTCTCGGCCGAGGATGCAACCCGCAGCGATGCCGACTTCCTGTGCCAGGTCATCGAAGCCGTCATCACCGCCGGCGCCACGACCATCAATCTGCCCGATACGGTCGGCTACAGCACGCCCGACGAAATCGCCGCCTTCTTCGCCGACGTCATCGGCCGGGTGCCGAACGCCGACAAGGCCATCTTCAGCGCCCACTGCCACGACGACCTCGGTCTGGCCGTCGCCAATTCGCTCGCCGCCATCGGCGCCGGCGTGCGTCAGATCGAGTGCACCATCAACGGCATCGGCGAGCGCGCCGGCAACGCCTCGCTCGAAGAGGTGATCATGGCCACCCATGTGCGGGCGGATCGCCTGCCGGTCACCAGCGGCATCGACACCCGACAGCTCTATCCGAGCAGCCGCCTGCTCACCGAACTGACCGGCGAGGCCGTCCAGGCCAACAAGGCCATCGTCGGACGGAATGCGTTCGCCCACGAGGCCGGTATCCATCAGGACGGCATGCTCAAGGACCGGCGCTGCTACGAAATCATGCGCCCGGAGGACGTCGGAGTCCCGCGCACGACCCTGGTACTGGGCAAGCATTCGGGCCGCCACGCGGTGGCCGCGCGCTGCGAGCAGCTGGGCTTTGCCCTCGACCGCGACGGCGTCGACCGGGTCTATCGCGCGATGGTGGCCGCCGCCGACGTGCGCAAGCACATCACCGACCAGGATCTGGTCGACATCACGTGCGCCGTCCTCGGCATGTCGGCGCCAGCGTCGTCGACACCGCATGAACCGGTTCCGCACGAGTCAGGCTACGGGTTCGGCGTATGAACGGCCAGATTGTCCTCCTGCCGGGTGACGGCATTGGTCCGGAAGTCACCGAGGCGGCGTGCGCGGTGCTGCGCGCCGTCGAGACGCGCTTCGGCCACCGCTTCCAGACCGTCACGCACCTGATTGGCGGTGCGGCGCTGCGCGCCACGCAGGTGCCGCTGCCCGACGAGACCCTGCAGGCCGCGACGACCGCTGATGCGGTGTTCCTGGGCGCCGTCGGCGATCCGGCCTTCGATCAGGCGCCGCCGGGCAAACGACCCGAGTCGGCACTGCTGGCCATCCGCAAGGCGCTGGGCCTGTACGCCAACCTCCGCCCTGCCCGCGTCTGGGCGGGCCTCGAAGGCAGCGGTCCCCTCAAGCCCGCCGTGCTGGCCGGGACTGACCTCATGGTCGTGCGGGAACTCACCGGGGGCCTCTATTACGGCGAGCCGCGCGGCGTGGCCGCCGATGGGCAGAGCGCCCACAACACACTCCGCTACTCGGTCGAGGAAATCACGCGCGTGGCCCGTGTTGCGTTCGATCTGGCTCGACGCCGTCGAGGCCGACTGGTCTCGGTCGACAAGGCCAATGTCCTCGAGGTGTCGCAGCTGTGGCGGCGCACCGTGCAGCAGCTGTCGGCCGAGTATCCCGAAGTGGTGCTGACCCACGAATACGTGGACGCCGCCGCCATGAAGCTGGCCCTGGCGCCGTCCACCATCGACGTGCTGCTCACCGAGAATCTCTTCGGCGACATCCTGTCCGACGAGGCCGGAGCCGTCTGCGGCTCGCTTGGGCTGCTGCCCTCCGCCAGCCTCGGCGCGAAGGTCGGCCTGTTCGAGCCCGTGCATGGCTCGGCGCCCACGATTGCCGGCCGGGACATCGCCAATCCCATCGGTGCCATTGCCTCGATGGCGATGCTGCTGGAACACAGCTTCGGTCTGACCACCGAGGCGGCGGCCATCACGCAGGCCATCGACGACGCGCTGTCGTCGGGGCTGCGGACGGCCGACATCGCCGAGCCTGGCACCACCCCGGCCTCGACCCGGCAGTTCACCGCCGCGGTGGCCGACGCGCTGGCCCGGCCCTGATCGACAGCCACCCTCGACCACGCGCCTGACCGCGGCCCCGCCCGAGGGCAGGGCCGCGCGCGCCTGCCTCATCTCAGGCCAGGAACGTGAACACCCGGTTCGGCCCCTCGAATGGCGCGGGTTCGCGGTTGAGCACCAGCTCGACCAGCGTCGTCGTGTAGGGATAAAAGAAGCGCACGCCCGTAATGTCCGGATCGAAGGCGACCCAGGCGTCCCACTTGTCCACCTCGCGCGACGGCAGCGTCACCCCGTCCAGGTCATTGAAGCCCTGGTAGCCCACCAGCTCTGTCCCCGAACTGGCGATGATGCGGATGGCCAGGGTCTGCAGGCGCTCGGGGGCCAGGGCGTCGAGGTCGACGTGAAAGCTGCGATAGCTGGGATCGTCGCGGTAGGGATGCACGTCCAGCGAGAATCGTTCGAGCGGGCGATAGCGCTGCTGCACCACTTCCCCGAGCTGCACGAAGTAGTCGCGGATGCCGTCGCCGCGCTCATCGACGGCGTGCACGATGAACTGCTGCCACGCTTTCGCCTTCCCTGCCGTGAGGGCCTGCGCGCTCGACTGCCTGGCGGTATCGGCGAACTGCTGATACCCCGCGGCATCGTCGACGGCCAGCGCCTCGAGCACCATGCGCTGGAGGTCGATCGAGGGCGCGGTCAGGATGGTGCCGTGATGCTGCCCGGGCAGGAAGACGAGCGGCACATGGCTGTTCGTCCACGAGTCGACCCGCAACCGAACGGCCACGTCGCGCTGCGTGAGGTTGATGCGGATCTTCCGCACGTTGAACCCGGCGCCGGCCCAGCGCACCGTACCATCGGTGCCAGGTTCGGTGACGGCGCGCTTCAGGAACCCGTAGTCGTCCAGCCCCATGAATACAAACGCATAGGGCGTCTGGCTCGAGGTGTCGTAGACGGGCGAGGCCGCCAGGAAATCACGATGCGCAAGGTCCCAGGTATAGGCGCTGGCCAGTTCGAGGCCACTCAGCACCTGATCACCGGCTTCCAGGAAATCGGGGCCCAGCGTTTTTCGCCCCTTGAACATGGCGCCCAGCCAGCTGCGTCCCTTGTGAGCCATCGGGCTGCCGAAGGTGGCCGGCGCCAGCCCGATCAGGTGCTTCAGCCGTCCCTGCCGCTCGCGCGCGATGTCAGAGGACCCGGCGGCGCCGCTCATACCGGCCAGCCATTCGCGGACCACGAGCATGCCCGTCGAATGCACGATGGCATCGAACGGCTCGCCGCCGCCCAGCAGCGGCGAGGTCCGGAGGGCCCGGTCGAAGCCCTACGCGATGTCCTTGATGGAGACGTCATTCGAGAGGCTGACATAGTGGCCGAGGTGCACGTGTTCGGCCTCGTAGCCGTTCGCCATCAGCACCGATTCCCACGTGCGGAAGCTCTCGCCTTCGTCACTGTAGCCATGCACCAGCACAATTGGTCGACGCATCCCTGCCCTCCCGGTGGCCCTACCTTACACCCGGGGTCGCTGACCGGTGTCGCCGGAGTGCACGACACCCCCTTGACGCCCGGCGCCATCCGCGCCACGCTGTGCCAGCCATGTCCATCCGCCTCTGCGCGCCCATCGCGCTCCTGCTGCTGCTCGGTGCCGCCTGCACCCCGACCCCGCCCGCTCCTCCTGCACCTCCGTCGGCTGACGCCCCCGAGGCGAAGGTGGCCCTCGACACGGTCAGCGCCGACCGGGTGAAGGCCCACATGGCCACACTGGCCGACGATGCCATGGAAGGACGGGGCCCGGGCACGCCGGGCTACGAGCGGGCGCTGCAGTATGTGGAGACAGCCGTCCGCGAGATGGGACTGGCGCCGGCCGGCGACAACGGCAGCTTCCGTCAGCGTGTGCCGCTGCGTAACGGTACCGTAGTGGCCGACGAGAGCCGCATCACGGTCACCGGCCCGTCAGGCCGGCACGATCTGCAGTACGGCGTCGATGCGCTGGTGGGGGCAGACCACCTGCGCGAAACGGTCAGCCTCGAGGATGTGCCGGTCGTGTTTGTCGGGTACGGTGTGAGCGCACCGATGCTCGGCTACGACGACTATGCCGTGGCCGGTGACGTCACGGGCAAGGTGGTGGCGTATCTCAGCGGGGCTCCCGCGAAATTTCCCAGCAACGAGCGCGCCTACTTTTCGTCCGGCGCCGTCAAGGATGCCGAGGCCGTCAAGCGCGGCGCGGTGGGGACGGTGAGCTTCACCTCGCCCGACGATCCGCGGTTCCGCTGGAACGTCAGCGTGGCGACCTCGGCGCAGGGCGGCTTCTCGTGGCTCGATACCGAGGGACGACCCAACCGCGGTGATGCCGCGCTGCGCGGCTCGGTGTCGCTCAACCACTCGGGCGTGGCGCGCCTGTTCGAGGGCACGCCGAAGCCCCTCGCGCAGATCTTTGCCGACGCGGCTGCGAGCACGCCCCAGGGCGTGCCGCTGCCGACGCGACTGTCAGTGACGACCCGTACTCGGCACCGCGCCGTCGACAGTGCCAACCTGGTGGCCCGCCTCGAGGGCAGCGACCCGGCGCTGCGCCAGCAGCATGTGGTCTATGTGGCGCACATCGATCACTTCGGCGTCGGCACACCCATGAATGGCGATGCCATTTACAACGGCGCGCACGACAATGCCTCGGGCGTGGCCATCGTGCTCGAGGTGGCCCGCGCCTTCCGCGCCCTGCCGACCCCGCCCCGCCGATCCGTGATTTTCCTGTTCGTCACCGCCGAGGAATGGGGCCTGCTGGGCTCCGATTACTTCGCGCGGAATCCCACCGTGCCGAAGGACAGCCTCGTGGCGAATCTGTCGCTCGACATGCCGTTCCTGTTCCACCGGCTGCTCGACATCGTGCCCTATGGGGCGCAGCACTCGTCGCTGGCCGATCCGGTGGCGAAGGCCGCCGCCCACCTCGGCGTGGGCCTGGCGACCGATCCGATTCCCGAGCAGGTGCTCTTCATCCGCAGCGACCACTACAGCTTCGTGCGGCAGGGCATTCCGTCGCTCTTCATCAAGAGCGGCTTCCAGACGGGCGACCCCGCGAAGGACGGTGGGGCCATCAACGCCGCCTACCGCAGCGAGGTGTACCACAAGCCCAACGACGACATGTCGCAGCCGTTCGACTTCGAAGCGGGGGCCATGCACGCACGCCTGAACTTCCTGATCGGCTGGCTGGTGGCGCAGACGGAGGCTCGACCCGGGTGGAACCCCGGCGACTTTTTCGGTCAGCTGTTCGGACCGAAGTCCTGAGACGGCCGCCGGGTCGGCCGCAAGGGGGCCCGGCTGTGGTCTGATTGGCAACAGATCCCTGATCACAGGGGTCGTTCTGGAGGGATCATGACGATTCGTTCCGTGAAGTCCATGCAGGGGCTGGTGCTGGCCGGGCTGCTGGCGCTGCCGCTGCCGTCCGCTGCGCAGACGCCGGCCCCGGCGGGCGCGGCCGCCATCGACGATGCACGCCTGCGGGCACCGCAGCCGGGCGAGTGGCTGAACCATGGCCGCGACTTTGCCGAGACCCGGCACAGTCCCCTGGACCAGATCAACCAGGGCAACGTCACGCGCCTGGCGCCGGCCTGGTCGGTCGAGGTGGGTTCACAGGGGAAGATCGAAACCACGCCCATCGTCGCCAACGGTGTCCTCTACGGCACGTCGACGTACAGCGTCGTGTACGCGGTCGATGCACGGACCGGGGCGCTCAAGTGGCGCTGGGATCCGGCCCTCGTGAAGGGCGGCATCGCCGACGGTGCGGCGCGATTCTGCTGCGGCCCGGTCAACCGCGGTGTCGCGTACTACAAGGGCCGCGTGTACGTGGGTCTGCTCGACGGACGCCTCGTGGCCCTCAACGCCGAGACCGGCCATGTCGCCTGGGCGGTGCAGACGACCCCGGTGGGGTCTGATTACTCGATCACCGGGGCCCCGCGCATCGTGAAGGGCAAGGTCGTCATCGGCAATGGTGGTGGCGAGTACGGCGTGCGTGGCTACCTCACCGCCTACGACGCCGAGACGGGCAAGCAGGCCTGGCGCTGGTATGTGGTGCCCGGCGATCCCTCGCTCGGTGCAGAAGATCGCGCGATGGAACAGGCCATCCGGACGTGGCGCGGCCAGTGGTGGAAGTATGGCGGCGGCGGCACTCCCTGGGACGGGCTGTCATACGACCCCGAGAACAACCTCATCTTCGTCGGTACGGGCAACGGCTCGCCGTGGGCGCGCGACCACCGCAGCCCCGGCGGCGGTGACAACCTCTACCTGTCGTCGGTTGTGGCGCTCAACGCCGACACCGGGCGCTACGTGTGGCACTACCAGACGACGCCCGGTGATGACTGGGACTACAACGCCGCGCAGCAGATGATGCTGCTCGATCTCACCATCGACGGCCGCCTGCGCAAGGTGCTGGTGCAGGCCCCCAAGAACGGCTTTTTCTACGTGCTCGATCGCCTGACCGGCGAGCTGCTCTCGGCGCAGCCCTACGTGGCCGTCAACTGGGCCACGCACATCGATCTCAAGACGGGCCGCCCCGTCGAGACCCCCGAAGCCCGCTACGGGGCCAAGGGCGCGCGACTGTCGCCATCGGCCGTAGGCGCACACCACTGGCCGCCGATGGCCTTCAACCCGAAGACCGGCCTCGTCTACTTCCCCGGTCAGGAGACCAGCATGCTGTTCCAGAACACGCCCACGTTCGAATTTGAACAGGGCCGCTGGAACACCGGGACGGCACGCGGCACCGCCGCCGCGGCCGCCAGTGCGGCCACGGCCACGCCGGCACCGGTCGCCGGCGCCCCTGCCACACCGGCACCGACCACGCCGACGCCATCGGCCAGCACGCGCGGCTTCTTCGTCGCGTGGGATCCGGTGGCCAACAAGGAACGGTGGCGCATCGACTTCCGCCCGAGTGGCGGCGCGCTGTCAACTGAGGGGCAGCTGGTCTTCGTGGGCCAGAGCACGGGGGCCTTCCAGGCGCTCGACCCAGCCACGGGGCGTGTGCTGTGGACACACTCGCTCGACTCGGGGATTGCCACCCCGGTCACGTATGAACTCGACGGGAAGCAGTATGTGGCCGTGATGTCAGGCATCAACGGTGGCAAGGTCTACGCGTTCACACTCGACGGCAAGTAGGTGAGACACGCGCCCGGGCGCATGTTGACGGAACAGCCACGGGGCTGACACCTGACCGGTGCCAGCCCCGTGTTGTTTCGTCTCCCCGCGTCGGCGGGCCCTTGACGGTTACTGCCGGGGCGCCGTCGTCGACGCCGGCGTCACCCGTGCGCGCGCGGCTGCCAGGCCGCGCACAGACGGGGTGCGGTTGGGCGTCCGCAGCAGGGCCTGCTCGAAGGCCTTCACGGCGTCCGCATACTGGCCATTGTCGGCCAGCATCTCGGCATACAGCTCGAACGACGGCTTGATGGGCTCGGGTGGGCCGGACGGCGCGGCCATGCCGCCCTCGATGGTGCTGGCCTCGCGCGCCAGCGTCACGGCCTGCGCCTTCTGCCCGCGCACCGAGGCGATGATCGCGCCCAGCTGCTTCTCGCGAATGGCATGCGGACGCACGGCATACGTGTCCGTGCCACGCCCCACGCGCTCGCGGATGGCCGTCAGCCGCGCCAGCGCGGCATCGGCCGTGGCCAGATCGCCACGGCGTGCACCGCTGACGCCGACGATGTAGATCCAGGTGGCCGCGCCCTCAGACACGCCACCCGAGGCGGGTGCCATGGCCATGCCGGGCATCCCCGCGTGCGCAGCGGCATCCGCCGGCGCAGCCTCGTCGGCGGGCAGGGTCAGCGCTTCCCATCGGCCCGACTCGAGGATGTAGCGGGCGCGCATCCCGAGGTAGCCGTCGCGGATGGGACGCGAGTTGGGGTTGCGGTCGGCCGCGGCCCTGGCAGCGTCGACGTTCTTCTGTGCCTCATCGAAGCGGCCCAGCATCTCGTTCGCATACGCGAGCCAGCCGAGCGTGTGAAAGTCTTCGCGGCCCTCGGCCAGCTTCATCCGGGCATTGAGCTCGGTCGCGGCCGTATACGCCTCGACGTTCGATGCCGCCACCCGCTCCCACAGGCCGCGCTGCACGTAGATGTGCGAGGGCATATGCAGGGCGTGCGCGGCCGACGGCGCGATGGCGGCATAGGCATTGGCCGCCTCGAGCGCCAGCGGCGCATGGTCGGGATCGTCGAACGAGTGGATGATGAAGTGCGCGGCCCCGGGGTGCTGCGGGTTGGCGGCGAAAATCTTCTGGGCAATCGAGGCCGCCAGCGCCTGACGCCGATAGCCGGCATCGGCGGGGCGCACCGAGCCCAGCAGGGCCAGAGCATAGAACGTGCCCACCTCGTGATCATCGGGCCACTCGGCATACATCTTCGCCATGGCCTGCTCGTACGCGATGTCGCGCGTCAGCTTGTCGCCGGGGCTGAAGTAAAGCACCTGCTGGGCCTCGAGGAAGGCCTTCTCCTTGGGCAGCCGCGCCTTGGCGAGGCGGGCCTCATGCGTGGGGGCCAGCCTGTCGAGGGCGGCCCTGGCCTTCGCCACGTCCTGCTGCGCCCACAGCGGATGATTGTGGCTCATGGCCTCGCCCCAGTAGGCCATGGCGAAGCCGGGGTCGGCCTGCTGGGCCTTCTGGAACGCCACGGCGGCCTGATCGAATTCGAAGTTGTGCAGGGCCTTGACCCCGTTCAGGAACTCAGCCTGCGCGTCCGGTGCCCCTGACGTCGGAAACGTGATGCTGCCCGACTTCTGCGCCTGCGCGCCGATGCTGAGGGTCGCGACGCACAGACCGGCGACAAGCGACGTGACCACGCGAACAGAAACCATGACTGGTGCCTCCGCCTGAAGGTGAACGATGCCCGGGTCCCGGAGAGCGGAGTTCCGCATCCGGTCGGACTGGCTCAGTGTAGCGCAGGGCCCCGGGGCCGGTGGTGTCGGGGCGCACGGCGATCCGGGGGGCATCGGAGGGCCGTCGTGGCGTCCGTCAGAGCCCGGCATCGCGAATCGTCACGTTCTTGTCACACCTGGCGCGGACCGGTCTTGGCAGAATGACAGTCAGCCTGCGCTTGAACGAAAGGATTCGGATGATGACACGACGTGCGCTTCTCACGCTGCTGCTTGCGGCCGCGCCAGTGCTGGCGGCGGCCCAGGGTCGCCGCCCCGGGGGCGGCGGCGGTGGCCGCCCGCCGGGCGGTGATGGCAGCCGTCCTCCCGGTGGACGTCCGCCTGGGGATGGTCCTCACGGCGGCGGTGATGGTAACCGCCCTCCGGGAGGCCACGGCCCCGGCGATGGCAGCCGCCCCC
>CAZXTM010000010.1:26052-85521 GCA_964643765.1 uncultured Bifidobacteriaceae bacterium
CCCCAGGGCAGCGGACCGCAGTCGGGTGAGGGTCGCCGCCGGCGGCGACCCGGCGGCGGGCAGTAGCCGCACCCTTCCCACGCACCAGACGGGCGCAGCACCTCCACGCTGCGCCCGTCGCACGTACGGGGGGCTCAGCGGGGCGGCAGCGCGTAGGCGCGCAGCTCGGCCTGCTGCTGTCGCCCGGTGGCGACCACGACATACTGCCGGCCGTTCAGCTGATACGTCATCGGCGTACCGGTCGTCTCGGGCGTCGCCCGCGTCCACAGCGTGCGTCCATCGCGCGTGTCGAGCGCATGCAGGGCCTCGTCACCGCCGCCCACGAAGATGAGTCCGCCCCCCGTGACGAGTACCCCGGCCGGCCCCTGTGCGCCGAGCGGACCGTCGTAGGCCACCCCGAGTGACGCCAGGGTGCGGCGCAGCGCGGGCATGTCGCCGAAGGGCACCGACCAGGCCAGCGTGCCCGACGACAGATTGATGGCGACCACATGCGCATACGGGGGCTTGATCAGGGGAATACCGTCGCGGATGAACGCCGCCCCGCCGCGGTTCACGTAATCGGCGTCGACCTCGCCCGGCCTCGGACCCGGTGCCGACGGGTCGCGTTTTTCGAGGCGATACACCTGCGCCATGCCGACCGTCTTCAGATAGAGCATGCCGGTGCCTGGAACAACGGCCCCGCCGCCCCAGTTGGCGCCTCCCCACACACCAGGCCGCACCAGCGTCCCCTGCAGTGACGGCGGCGTGTAGAGGGGCCCGAGCCGGAACTGCCTGAGCGCGGCCTCGGCCTCGGCCTTCAGCGCTGGTGTCAGGTCGAACGCATCGGCCAGCGACGTGCCCTGCGCCGTGAACGGTGGTGGAGCCGTCGGGAACGGCTGCGTCGCGGCCGTGCGCTCGCCGGGCACATCACTCTGCGGCACGGGGCGCTCGTCAATGGGCCACACGGGTTCGCCGGTCACCCGATCGAAGACGAACGCAAACCCCTGCTTGGTCAGCTGCACGACTGCATCGATGCGACGCCCGCGCACGGTGATGGTCGTCAGAATGGGCGCGGCCGGCGGGTCATAGTCCCACAGGCCGTGGTGCGCGATCTGAAAGTGCCAGCGCCGGCGACCCGTGGCCGCATCGAGGCATACCAGCGACTCGGCAAAGAGGTTGTTCCCGAGCCGGCGTCCGCCATAGTAGTCGTTGCTGGGCGTGCTGACAGGCAGGTAGACCAGCCCGCGCGCCTCGTCGAGGGCCATCGGGGCCCACACGTTCGTGTGTCCCGTGATGCGTGACGCATCGCCTTCCCATGTCTCGTGGCCAAACTCCCCCGCCTGGGGAATCGTGTGGAACGTCCACACCAGCGCCCCGGTGCGCGCGTGATAGGCCCGCACGTCACCCGGCGGATCGTTCCGATACATGAGCCGATCACCCACCCCGCTGCCCACGATGACGAGGTCGCGGTAAATCACGGGCGGCGAGGTGGCCGCGAGGTGCTGCCGCCTGATGGACCACTGCAGCGATGCCGACAGATCGACGCTGCCACGATCACCAAAGGTGGGAATCAGCTGCCCCGACTCGGCGTCGAGCGCCAGCAGGCGATGTCGCGTGTTGAGAAAGATCCGGAGCGCCTGGCCATCGCGCCATGCGGCCACACCGCGGTGCACGAAGCCCTGCCCGCTCGCAGGCTGTCCGTCCTCATACGCCCGGGGGTCGAAGACCCAGCGCTGCCGGCCGCTGGCTGCATCGAGCGCCACCACCCGGTTGTAGGGCGTGCTGACATACAGCACCCCGTCGATCATCAGAGGCGTGTTCTGAAATGCGCCGGGGAAGGTCCCGAAACTCTCGAGAGGCTGCTCACCCGTTTTCCATGCCCAGGCCAGCTCGAGCCGCGACACGGTCTCGCGATTCACCTGGTCGAGCGGCGAGTATTTCTGCCCGCCCTGATCTCCCCCGTAGACCGGCCAGCCGATGGTCGGGGTCTGGCGGGCGTTGAGGGTGGCGGGGCCTCCCAGCTGGGTGACCGCCGTCAGCGCGACTGCCACGCTCGCCCCTGCACGCAGCCCCCTGCTCAGCGTCAGTGCCACGACACGGCGCATGCGGACACCTCAGCGCCGGGGCGCGGACGCCGCCGGCTGCAGACTCAGCACCGACTCGGTCACCGACTCGACGCCGGGACGCGTGTAGACCAGCGGAAAGTAGCGGCCCCGCGCCCACAGCGCAAACAGATCACGGTAGTGCGGGCTGTCGGGATCGCCCGACTGGCCGGGATTGTTGAGCGCCACCGATCGATCCCAGTCATTCAGGTCGGCGATGATCTTGAGCGAACCGCCCGATGCCTGGTTGTCGGCGCCGCCCGTGGCCGACACGGTGTAACTGTCGCCGCCCCGCGGGGCGGGTCCCACATCGAGCCGGGCCCGATGCTCAGGTGCGACCGCCGCACTCAGCGGATGCCTGATGAGCGCATGATGATACGCGGCCTGGCCGTACTGCCAGCGGGTCATGTCGGGCCCGAGCTTCCGCGTCAGCTCGGCCACCGCCCCGGTCAGTGCCTCGGCCAGCAGCGCGTCGCGACCGGCAATCGGGTCACGTCCGAAGCGGCCATCCGGCGCCTGCAGCCAGCCAATGGCCGTCGACATCGGCACCCCCCCGAGCTCAGCCCGGGCCGCTGCCGGCACGAACCGATCGCGCACCAGGGCCAGCAGCTGCCGCTGGAACATCTCGTAGATGCCGGCCGGCACCGAGTCTTTCCCCAGCACGCGATCCCAGTCGCGCAGCATCTGCTGCGCCCGCTGCACGGTACCGTCAGCGATTGACACCTCGCCCAGCAGCGGCACCAGCGCACGGGCCGGCAGCGAGTAGTCATCATTCTGGAACGCCATCATGTCGGCCACCGTGAACACCCGTCCTGACGAGAGCAGCTCGGTGATGCGGTTTGATCGGTACGGGTCAGCCCCCGTGTAGTGCTGGGCCTCGGGGAAGGGATAGTCGCGCGGGAAGAGATAGTTGTTGGCCGTCACGAGAAATCCGTTCGACGGATTCACGCTGTGCGGCAGCGACTTGATCGGCAGGTAGCCGTCCCACTCATAACGCCCGTCGCCCGGCACCGGCACCAGCCCGCTCCAGTGCCGCCGCAGCGGCGTGATGGCCACGGCCTGCCAGCCGATGGTGCCCCGCCGGTCGGCCCAGATCATGTTCTCCGACGGAATCCGGCTGTAGGCGCACGCCTCGCGGAACTCGTCCCACGTGGTGGCCTGATCCATGCGCAGACTCGCCAGATACGGCGCCGCGCCCATCTCCATCCACGCCGCCCGCAGGGCAAACGCGACCCGTCGGCCGGGCACTTCCTTGAGCACGGGACCATGGCGCGTGTACTTGAGGTCGACCGTGACGGGCGCCTCGCCCTTGACCGCGATCGTCTCTCGGATGACACGCATGTCTTCCCATCCGCCGCGATACCGGTACTGGTTCGGCTGTGCGGGATTGGTCTCGTAGACATAGAGGTCTTCCGTGTCCGAGCCGAAAATCGTCAATCCCCAGGCGCCATGCGCGTTGTGTCCGATCGACACGCCGGGCAGCATCGGCTCGCCGCCGCCAATCACATCCCATCCCGGCGCGACGAGGTGCCACCAGTACCGCAGCGAGGGCACGCCCTGCAGCCGGTGCGGATCGTTCATCAGGAGTGGCAGGCCGCTCTGCGTGAGCCGGCCGCTGACGACCCAGTTGTTGCTGCCGATGTCTTCACGCCGCTGGCTGAGGTCGAGCGGTGACGGGCGCACGATGGCCTCGTCCAGACGCGCCACGGCCAGCGGGGCGCGATACTGCGGCAGCACGTCCTGTGGCAGGAAACGCAGGGGCTCGCGGAACGCGTTGTAGACGTCGAGCACGTCGGGCGTCAGCAGGGCCGGATCAATTGCCGGGTCGAGCGTCAGTACCGGATCGGGTCCCTGGAAGCCCGAGACGGCCTTCACCGCGTCAGCCCCGATGGCCGCCACGGCACGCGCCGTGCTGATTTCCTGTGTCACATTCGCCAGCAGGCCGTTGTGCCGCGAAATGACGACGGCCGGGGTCCAGCGACCGGGTGTGAGCCCCAGCAGGCGGAACTCGATCGGCAGCTGGTCGGGACGCTGCAGCGCCTCGTCGACATACGCGTTGATGCCGTCGACAAACGCGGTGATGATCTGCACGCCGCGCGGGTGATACCAGTTGAGCTCGGCCGTGAGGTCCCCCCGGAACATGTGCAGGCGCGTGCCGACATCACGCGCCAGCTCACGGCGGCCCAGCACCTCAGCCACCGTGCCGGTCGCCTGACGCCGCCAGATCTCGAACTGGAACAGCCGGTCGCGCGCCGCGGCATATCCCTGCGCGAAGAACAGGTCATGCTCGTTGGCGGCATAAATGTGGTTGATGCCCCAGCGGTCACGCCTGATCTCGACGGCTGCCTGCAGGCCACCGACGCGCAGCGTCTCGGTCGTGACGACCGCAGCCGCCGGCCGGGGGGCGGCAGGGGCCGCCGGTGCGGTCGCCTGCGCCCATGCGGTTCCGACCAGCGCTGCCACGCACGCGATGGCACTAGCGACTCGCACCATCCCGGCCAGCACCGGCCCTCGCCGTGTCCAGGCACTCGTACATGGTCTGCACGGCTTCGTCATGGCCTCGCCTCCTGTCCCTGCACCGGCCGCTTCTCGACCCGGCCGCCCTTGACGACCGTGTCGACATGCGCCAGCGCCGTGATATCAAACAGCGGATTGCCGTGCAGCACGATAATGTCGGCCAGCTTGCCGGGCTCGATGGTGCCCAGGTCGCGCTGCCGCCCGAGGATGGTGGCGCCCACCCGCGTCAGCGCCGAAATCACCCGCATCGGCGCCATCCCGAGGTCCGCATGCACCTTGGCCTCTCGCCACAGGGCCTCCGTATGAAAGTTGAGGGGCGTGCCCGAATCGGTGCCCATGCCCAGTACGGCTCCCGCCTCGATGAACTGCCGGACCCCGCGCTCCCGGTAGAGCACCTCGCGATCGGTGCGCGCAAAGTACGGCAGTGCGCGCCAGGCCACAGTCGACTGCTCGACTTCGCGCCAGATCGTCGGCGGCATCGATCGCGCCAGCGCCGGATCCTGCAGTCGCTCGGGAAACGCCGCGGTGTCGGGATAGATCCAGCTGCGATGGGCGGCGGTGATGACCACCGGGCGTCCCGCGTTGGCAATGTCGGTGATCAGCGCCGCACTGTAGGGCGGCGCCGTGCCGGCCGACCCGGCATGTTGCAGGACATCGATCCCCGTCTCGAGGGCGTTGCGCACATCGCCTTCCGCATAGACATGCGCATGCACGCGCAGGCCCCGGCGATGGGCTGTCTCGGCAATCGCCACGTAGTCCTCGCGCCGCAGGCCGCTGTGCGCCTTGATCACATCGACGCCCGCATCGGCCAGCCTCGTCACCGCACGCGCGGCCGCTTCCGGCGAGTCGATGGCCACCTGATAGCTCTCGGGAAACACCGCCGGGGTCCGCGTGATCCACGGCCCGCTCATCAGCATGCGAGGCCCGCGCGTCCTGCCGGCGTCGATCTCGCCGCGCACAGCCAGGCTCGCCTCGAGGGGCGCACCGAGATCGACGGCCGAGGTGATGCCCGCATCGAGCAGCTGCGCGGCCGCGGTCGCCATTACGGTGCGAAGCATCGCGTCGCCGCCGTTCCGATCAATCCACGGAAACCACGTCGCATAGTTCCCATGGCCGAGCAGCACCAGGTGCGCGTGCAGCTCAATCATCCCCGGCATCATCGTCCGGCCGCGGGTGTCGATGACGGTGTAGCCCTCGGGCACAGGCGTCGACGCCGCCGGTCCCACGCGGACGATGCGGTCACCCTCGATGAGGACGGCGGCATGGTGCAGGGGCGGGGCATCGTAGCCATCGAGCAGCATGCCGCCCACAAGGGCCAGGCGCTGCGGGGACGCGGGCCGCGCCGGTTGCGCGTCGAGATTCGCCATGGCCGCAACCAGCACCACTACGGCTGACACGGCCAGCCACCATCGCTTCGTCATGGGTCTCCTCATGGTCGGGTCCCGGGCGTGCGGTCAGCATGGGACGCCCGCCCGTGCTGCCGCGTGCGTAGCCTAGCACCGGCACGCCTGTCACGCACCCAGAAGCTCTCCGGGCGCCCGGCGGCTCGCAGGCCGTCTGGCACATCGGCACGACGCGTACCCGGGCAGTCTTGTATAGTCGACGACGAATGAAGGTCTGGGTCTGGGTGGCGGTGGCCGTGGCCGCCCGAGTGCTTGTGTGGCTTGCTGCGCGTGATGCCGGTGTCTTTGCTGATATGTCCCAGTATCACGAGCGCGCACTCGCACTGCTCAGCACGGGGGCAATGCCCGATGCACTGCGGGGACCGGGCTATCCGGTGGCTCTGGCCGTCGCGTACACAACCTCACTGCCTCACTTCGACGCTGCCCGACTGATGCACGCCCTGCTCGGGGGCGCACTCACGTGGACGACAGCCCGTGTTGCACAGCAGGCCGGGGCGGGCCCGCGCCAGGTCTGGGCCGCGGCGGCGGTGGCCGTTTATCCCGGGTTCGTGCTGTCGTCGGTCTATCTCATGCCGGAAGGGCTCTACACGCTACTGGTGATGCTCGTGGTGTTGCTCGTCGGCTCGCAGCACGACCGTGGTGCAGGGCCCCCCTGGCCGCAGCTGGCCTCCGCAGGGGCCCTGACGGCCGCAGCGCTGCTGACCCGTTCTGTCGGACTCGCCCTGCTGCCGGCCATTGTGGCGGCGGTCATGACGAAGCGCCCGTCGAGCGACGCCTCCCTGGTCCGCCTGCGGGCACTCGCGCTGTGTGGCGCCGTGATGCTGGCGGTGCTGGCCCCGTGGCTGGTGTTTACCACCCGTGTGGCCGGTGCCCCGATGCTCGACACAACCAGCGGCCTGAACCTGCTCATCGGCAATCACCCCGGGGCCACAGGTCGCCTCGAGATGGATGCCGTGGCCGCGCTGGAAGATCAGCATCTGCGTGGAGCGCCCACGGCGGCTGAGGCCAGTCGACGAGCTGTTTCCGCAGGGCTCGCCTGGGCGGTGACGCATCCCGTCGACTGGCTTCGCGTCTCGTGGCGGAAGGTTCAGTTTCTTTTCGGCCTCGAGGGACGCGAGCACGTCTGGGTGTATTCGGTCGGCTTCTTCGGCGACCGCGCACCCGCGCTGGTGGCTGTCTGGGGCACCGCCCTGCTGGCCAGTTTCCCTCTGGTGTGCCTGGCGGCGCTTGCCGGGCTGGGCCGCGGGCTGGCCTGGGAGACCCCCACCGTCAGGGCTCTGGCGTGGCTGATCGTCGGTACCGTGGCCCTGCACGTCGTGAGTTTCAGCGAAAGCCGCTTTCACCTGCCGCTGATTCCGGGGCTGGCCGTTCTGGCTGTGTCACGGGCTCCGGCCGACGCGGGGCGTGCGGCGCGACCCGTGCAGGCCGCGGCGGTACTCATGGCCGGGGCGCTGCTCCTGACATGGCTGACGCAGCTGCCCGACGCACTGGCGACGCTGCAGGCCCTGATGGCGCCCGATAGCTGGCGCACGCCGCGTCCCTACTGAGGCGCATCCGCCCTCACCCGCGGCGCGCGACCCGCTCGAGCCAGTTTCCGAAGAACACTCGCGCCGGCTCGCGCCAGGTGTTGCGCAGCAGCGCCGCGATGCCCTCTTCCGGAAACGGCGGCATGGGGCTGCCGCAGGCCCGCGCCTGCCCCGCCTGTGCACGGATCGCCTCGACCATCACATGGGCGGCGGGCGGCAGGTAGCCCCGGGGCACCGGGGGCATGTCGCGTTCGCCCTGGGCGGCGCGATGCCATTCACGCAGGTATTCCTTCAGCAGGCTGGTCGTGTCGTACTCGGGATGCCCCTGCAGGCACACAACCCGTGCGCCGTCGGCGCTGGCCGCCGCGTGCACCTCGCCGTCTGTCGTCGTGGCGACCACCTCGAGGCCCGCCGCCTCCCAGTCGCGGCGCGAGACGGTGTTATGGCGGGAGTGCGGCGCATCAAATGTGGACGGCAGTCCCTCCGCCAGCGGATGCGCGCGCCGTGTCACGCGATGCGCATACACGCCCCAGCGCTTGTCAGGCAGCGTCGTGCGGACGGTGCCCCGCCGGTGCTGCAGCCACGCATGCGACGCGAGGCACGACGTCAGCAGGGGCACCTGCCGCGCCTCGGCCCAGTCGAACACGCGGGCCATCTGGGGATAGACAGGATGCCCCGAGACATCGGCCGCGGCGACGTTCGTGCCGGTGACGATGAGGGCGTGGGGCTGCGCATCGAGCAGCGCATCGACTGGCACGTAGCGCGAGGCCAGGGCCTCGGCCACCGCGGGCCCGCGGTCGAGGCCCGGCAGCGTGGCCCGCAATACCTCGACGGGCCGCGACAGCGGGACGCCCTGCACGAGACGGAGGAACTGGCGCTCGGTGGCCCGGAGCGCGGCATCGGGCATCAGGTTGACGAGGCCGACGCGCAGTGGCGCGGCCGCAGAGGTCGACAGACCCATGACAGCTCATCTCTCCCCGGCAGTGACGGGGCGGGAATGGGCACCGTCGCAGCATCGCTGCCCGGCTGCCGTGGCGTCGTCGGACCCGGTTCCTCGGCCACTCTTGATGAATATCCACGCATGTGGATAGGCAGATACTATAGATGCCCATGCCGGCTGTCAACCCCCCGCCGGCCTGGATGCAGACGGGCGGCGGCACATGTGTCTTGACAACATGTGTTTTCCCACATATTGTGACGACATGCGTAGCGCACTGCAGGCCGAGCTCAAGCAGACCCGCACGTTTCCGAGCCCGGAGACCGAGGCGGTGCTCAGCATCGCCCGCACCGCCGCGCTGCTCGACCATGCGCTGGCCCAGGTGCTCAAGCCGGCCGGCATTACCCCGACGCAGTACAACGTGCTCCGCATTCTGCGCGGGGCCGGCGCCGAGGGCCTCTGCCGTTCGGCGATTGGCGAGCGCATGGTCACCAGCGTGCCCGACGTCACGCGGCTGCTCGACCGCCTCGAGGCGGCCGGACTCATCACCCGCAGCCGTGGCACGGATGACCGGCGGTTTGTGACCACCGTCATCACCGAAGCCGGCCTGCAGCTGCTGGCGGGCCTCGACGCCCCCGTCGAGGCGCTCAACAGGCGGCAGCTGTCACACGTGGGACGGCCCGCCCTCCGCACGCTCATCGACACGCTGGCCCGGGCGCGGGCACGCGTGTGACCCTCGTTTCTGTTCCGTAATTGCAGTCATCACACAGGAGTCCATCAGACATGTCACAGACCTACGCCCTCGACCCCGCCCACTCTGAAGTCACCTTCCAGGTGCGCCACCTCATCACCCGCGTCAGCGGCCGCTTCTCGTCGTTCGCCGGCACCATCGACTTCAACGAGGCCGCCCCGGAACAGTCGTCCGTGTCCGTGACGGTGCAGACCGCCAGCATCGACACCAACCAGGCCGACCGTGATGCGCACCTGCGTTCCGACGATTTCTTCTCGGCGGAACGCTTCCCCGCCATGACCTTCGCCAGCCGCAGCATCGTGCCGGCCGGCGGTCACTTCGAGGTGTCGGGCGACCTGACCATCCGTGATGTCACCCTGCCTGTGGTGTTCCCGGTGACCTACCTCGGTAAGGCGCGCGACCCATGGGGGAACGAGAAGCTGGCGTTCGAGTCGGAGCTCACCATCAACCGCAAGGACTTCGGTCTCACATGGAACGCCGCCCTCGAGACCGGTGGTGTCCTCGTCGGCGAGGACGTGAAGATCAGCCTCAGCCTGCAGGCAGCCGCCGCCAAGTAGTCCCCCGGTACCGGCGTGACGGCCCTTGCGTCGTCACGCCGGCTGCCGCATCATGGGGTCACCGTTCCATGGCCATCCGTCTGCCCTCCCTGTCGTCTCGCCGCCGTCCGGATTCCATCGTGCGTCCCGCCACCATTCGGCCTTTCGGGCATCACGTGCCCGTGGCTGCCGTTGCAGCGGTCCTGGCTCTGGCCGGCCTTCAGGCCTGCGCCTCGCGTCCAGTTCCTGCGGTGGGCGGCACGACCGGCATCGCCGCCGCGGTACCTGCGCAGCCCGGCCTCACCGTCACCCTCGCGCACATCAACGACGTCTACGAAATCGGGCCGCTCGATGGCGGCCGCGCCGGAGGCCTCGCCCGCGTCGCCACGGCATTCGCTGAACTGCGCCAGTCGTCGACACCGCTGCTCACCACGCTGGGCGGCGACTTCCTGTCGCCCTCGGCCCTGGGCACGGCACGCGTCGACGGCAGCGCCCTCGCCGGGCGACAGATGGTCGACGTGCTGAATGCCACGGGGCTGCAGTACGCGACCCTCGGCAACCACGAGTTCGACATCGCCGAGACCGCCTTCCGCGCCCGACTCGCTGAGGCACGCTTCCAGGTGATTGTCAGCAACGTCACCGACGCGCAGGGCCAGCCGTTCCCGAAGACCGTGCCCGGCGTGGTTGTGCCAGTCACCACGCAGGGGCGCACCCTGCGCATCGGACTCACGGGCGTCGTCATTGATGCCAACCCGCGTCCCTGGGTCCGCTACCAGCCGGCCATCGAGTCTGTCCGGCGGGCCGTGGCCTCGCTGCCGCCCCCGCTCGACGCCATCGTGGTGATCTCGCATCTCACGCTCGAGGAGGACGCAGCCCTCGCCGAGGCACTGCCGGACATTGACCTGATCATCGGCGGGCACGAGCACGAGAACTGGATGCTGCGCCGGGGTCCGCGCCTCACACCCATCATCAAGGCCGATGCCAATGCCCGGACGATGGCGGTGGTGACGATGGGGTTCGGGGCCGCGGGGATGCGTCCCTCGGTCGACTCGCGGCTGCGGGTGCTCGACGAACGCGTGCAGCCGGATGCCGCCGTCACCCGGGTGGTCGACCAGTGGACCGCCACCGCCTACGACGCCTTCCGGCGCGACGGCTTCACGCCCGAGGCGGCGGTGGTGACGGTCCCGGTGACGCTGGACGGACGCGAATCGGCCGTCCGGAACCGCCCGGGGCCGCTGACCGATCTGATCGTGGCCGGCATGGTCCGGGAGACAGGCGCCACCGTGGGCCTGCTCAACGGCGGCTCGGTCCGCATCGACGATGTGATGCCGCCGGGGCCGCTGACGGAATACGACATCATCCGCGTAATGCCATTCGGCGGAAAGGTGGTCAAGGTCACGATGGAGGGCAGCCTGCTGCGACGTGTGCTGGAGGCCGGACGCCGGAACGCAGGCGAGGGGGGCTATCTGCATCACAGCGTCGGACTGACGGCGTCGGAGAGCGGCTGGCAGGTGCACGGTGCCCCGCTTGACCCGCAGGGGCGCTATACGGTGGCCCTGCCCGAGTTCCTGCTGACCGGCCGCGAAGCCAACATGGCCTTCCTGACACGCGACGCCCAGGGCGTGAGCGCTGCGGAGGAATTTCGGGACATCCGGCGCGCGTTCATCGAAGAATTGCGCCGCACGTGGCCGTAACAGAGGTGTCACCGAACGATGTCATCCAGGGCTGGCACAGCGCTTGCTGCTTGCGGAAACAGTCGCCTGCAGTCTGGAGAGTGTCCCATGACAATTCGATCGTTGCCGAGTCGCCTGCCGTTCCTGCTGGGGCTGGTAACTCTAACCGTCCTCATCTTCCCGGCGCCTGCCGATGCGCAGCGTCGGGGTCGCCCCGGCGGAGGAGGCGGGGGGCGTCCTCCCGCCGTCGTTCGTCCATTGCCCGTGCGCCCTGTGGTCGTCGCGCCCCGAGTGCGCGTCGGGGTTGGGGTCGGCGTCGGGGTTCGGCGCACGTACCCCGCGTCGTTTTACCGGGGATTCGGCTACGGCGTCTACGACCCGTTCTGGATGGGCTGGGGCTTCGCTGGTGGCCCGTGGTATGGCCAGGGCTGGTATGGCCCGGGCGCCTGGGGCGGCGGCTGGGGGCCGGGGGGGGGACCGGGATGGGGCTGGGGACAGCCGTTCGGGTCAGCCCGACTACAGGTGAGACCGCGCCAGGCCGAGGTCTACATTGACGGCGCGCTGGCGGGGCTGGTCGACGACTTCGACGGCTTCTTCCAGCGACTGCAAGTGGAACCCGGCGAGCACGAACTGACCATCTACCTTGACGGCTATCGGACCGAGTCGCAGCGCCTGCTCTTCCGGCCCAATGCCACGCTCGATGTGCGGCTCGACATGCAGCCGCTGCCGCCCGGTGAGTTTTCGGGGCCCCGCCCCTCGGGCATGGGGCGTCAGTCGATGCCCTACGACATGCCCGACATGGGCCGGATGCCGCAGCAGATGCCGCCGCCGATGCCGCCGGCTCAGATGCCACCGCCGCAGGGCGGCATGGGCCAGCCTCCCTTCCCGATGGGGCCGATGGGCACGCGTCCAGGGGCACCTGTCGCCACCGCCGATGAAGCGGCCGGCTTCGGCAGTGTCTCGATCCGCGTGCAGCCGACGGATGCTCGGCTGGTCATCGACGGCGAAGAATGGAGTGCTCCGGAAGGGACCGGACCGATCCTCGTTGAGCTGCCGGCCGGAATGCACGTGATTGACATCAGTGCCAGCGGCCGCACGCCCTATCGCCGGACCGTCGATGTCCGTGCCGGTGAAACCGTCACTCTCAATGTGAGCCTGTCGCGATGAGCGCCGCGAACCTTCGTCGAGTGCAGGCCGCGCTTGTCGCGGTGACCTTCCTGACGGTGAGTGCGGGCGCTGCCCTGGCGCAGCAGGCACCACCGGCGTCCTCTGCCGCTCAGCCCGCGTCGGGGATGCAGGTGCGGCAGATGCAGAGTGGCTTTGTGTTTGCTCCCGAGGTGCGGTTCACGCAGGTGAATGACCGGTCGGCCACGCTCGTGGGCGCGTCGGCCGGGTGGCAGATGGACCGCACGCTCTTTGTCGGGGCGGCTGGGTATGTGCTGGCGAATCGCGAGCGCGACTTCGAAATGCAGTACGGCGGAGCGCTGGTGAAGTTCAGCATTGGCGGCCCGCGGACAGCAGGCCTGGCGCCAGGCCTGTTCGTGGGCCTCGGCACGGCCACCATCACGCGGCCGCTCAGTGAGTTCGGCATGTATGGTCCCGGGCGATCCGACCCGCGCACGGGCCGACCGTCAGCCCTGTCTGGATCGACTCCGGTACTGCTGTACGACACTATCGGCGTCGCCGAACCCCAGCTGAACGCCTTCTGGAATGTGAACCGCTGGCTGCGCGTCGAGGGCGCCGTGGGCTACCGGTTCGTGGGGGCCGCCGAGATGATGAACCGGCACCTCCGAGGCGTCAGCGGCACCGTGTCGCTCCAGTTCGGCGGGCACTAGCCCGCCGGTCGCTAGAACGCGATGCCCACGTTCACAATGCGGAACGTCGGCACGAGATCGGGCGCATACCACTCGTCGGTCTTTCCGAAGAGCCGCTTGAGGCCGAAGCCGGTGGCCAGATAGAACCGGCCGTCGGGCCCCAGGGTGAACTGGTAACCCGCGTCAATACCAATCCCGAACCGGGTGCGTGCGCTCTCGGTTCGGGTGAGGCCGACCTTCGTCCCCACATAGAAGCCCCGCAGCGCCCGCTGCTGCGGGAAGAAGCGCACCATCACGTCGCCGTTGATGTAGGCCTCGTCGTCTCCGTCCGCATCCCAGTACGAGCCGCCCACGCCCACCGAGACGGCATCATTCACCTTCCGCTCGTACTCGGCATTGAACCAGCCCAGCAGCAGGCCGAACGGATTGCCGTTGATCGACTGGGTCGGCCCGCCGGACGACTGGGCCTGCGCAGCGGCAGGGGTGGCGAGCAGGGCGCACACGAGAGCGACGCGAATCAGCGTGTTGTGCATGGGTTCACTTTACCAGCCTCTGCGCTATGATGCGCCCCTGGGGGCAAGCAGGCGTATGGCTTCATCGGCACCGGGCGGCGGCATCGACGGCATCATTTCTCAACTGGACCAGTTCTTCGGCGCCGGGTGTCCCCTGCAGCTGCCGGACGGGGTCCGCGAATTCCTCGTCAAGTTCGGCCCCTGGATCACGCTGGTTGTACTCATCATCAGTATCCCGGCCATGCTCGCAGCGCTGGGATTCGGTACCCTCCTGTCACCGTTCCTCGGACCCAAGGTGGCCGGGTTCGGGCTGGCATGGCTGCTGGGTGCGGTGCAGACGGCGATCACGGCCGTGGCGCTGCCGGGGCTCTTCCGGCGGCAGTATGCCTCGTGGCGCCTGATGTTCATGGGACAGGGCGTGGGGATTCTGGCCAACCTGCTGTCCGGCGCGATTCTGGGGACGCTGCTCGGGGCGGCCATTGGCCTCTTCCTGCTGTTCCAGCTGCGTCCCAAGTACGTCCACTGATGCCTGCCGAGGTCACGCCATGACGACTGTTGCTGTTGCCCTGAATATCCTCGTCTTCGTGCTGGCCTGCACCGCGCTGTATGTGCGGCGCCAGAAGGGCGGCACGCTCGCCACCAACGTGCTGATTGCCGTGCTCCTGGGCGGCGTGCTGGGGGCGGCGCTGCAGGGCCTCTACGGGCTGGGCAGCGACATCATCCGCGAGACGCTCACCTGGGTGGGCATTGCCGGCAGCGGCTATGTGCGCCTCATGCAGGCCATGATCGCGCCGCTCGTGCTGGTGTCGATTCTCGCGGCGGTCAGCCGGCTCGACAACGCCCGCGCGCTCGGCAGCATCAGCGCCGGCGTCATCGGCCTGCTCATGCTGACGACGGCGATTTCGGCGGGCATTGGGGTGGCGATGGCCCTCACGTTCGGGCTGCGGGCCGACGGCCTGGTGCAGGGCGCACGCGAACTGGCCAAGGGCACGGCTCTCGAAAGTCAGGTGGGCGATGCGGCGGGCCTCACCATTCCGGCGCTGCTGACGCAGGGCATCCCCACCAACATCTTCGCCGACCTCGCGGGCACACGGCCGCTGTCGGTGATTGGCGTCGTGGTGTTTGCGATGCTGCTTGGCATCGCGGCCCTCGCCCTCAAGCGCGAGCAGCCCGAGGTGGGTGCGCGCATCCAGGGCGGCATCGACACCTTCCAGGTGCTCATCCTGCGGCTCGTGCGCCTGGTCCTGCGGCTGACGCCCTACGGGGTGATGGCGCTGATGGTGCGCGTGGCCGCGACGTCGAACCTGAACGACATCACGGCGCTCGGCCAGTTCGTGGTCGCCAGCTACATCGGCATGGCCATCATCCTCGCCGTCCACAGCACCATCCTGGTGCTGTCGGGCATCAACCCCGTGCGCTTCTACCAGAAGATCAGCCCCGTGCTGACGTTCGCCTTCACGTCACGCTCGAGTGCGGCGGCCATTCCGCTGAGCGTCGAGGCGCAGGTGTCGCGCGTGGGCGTGTCGCCGGCCATCGCCAACTTCGCCGCCAGCTTCGGGGCCACCATCGGGCAGAACGCCTGCGCAGGCCTCTACCCGGCGATGCTGGCGGTGATGATTGCCCCGAGTGCCGGGGTCGACGCCACCTCGTGGTCGTTCATCAGTTCGGTGATCACGGTGTCGGCCCTCGGCTCGGTGGGCATTGCCGGCCTCGGCGGCGGGGCCACGTTTGCGGCGCTCGTCGTGCTGTCGGCGCTCAACCTGCCGGTGGCCCTGGCCGGGCTGCTGATTTCGGTCGAGCCGCTGATCGACATGGGCCGCACGGCCACGAATGTCAGCGGCTCGATGACGGCCGGCACGGTGACCAGCCGCTGGCTCGGCCAGTGGGATGCCGACGTGTTCGCGACCGACCACGCCCCGACGGGCACCAGCGTCCTGGCTGACTGATCACATCGCACGCGAGACACGCACGCGGTGGGCTGCCGACACCGGCTCCCCGAGGTGCGTGTGCACCGCGGCGGGGACGCCCGGCGACCTGTGCCGCAGGGCCCGGGTGCATCCACGGACGCCCTCGTGCGGCCAGGAGACTCGTGCCCCGTGTCCCGCCCTGGCCCGTCTCCCCCGCGTCCTGCCCGGGCCCTGCCCGCATGACATGCGGGCACCACGGCCGGGGGTCGCGCGTCCTAACGGCTGTGACTTCTCTCGCTGCTCTTCCCGGGCTTCCCGACGCTGCCGCTCTCGACATCCTGTTCCGCTCGGCTCGCACCCACTCCCAGTGGCTGCCTCGCCCGGTGGAGACCGAGACCCTGCACGCCGTCTACGACCTCATGAAGTGGGGGCCCACCTCCGCCAACTCATGCCCCCTGCGCATCATCTTTGTGACCACGCCCGAGGCCAAAGCGCTGCTGCTGCCGGCGCTGTCGGCCGGGAATGTCGAGAAGACGCGCACGGCGCCGGTGACCGCCGTGCTCGCGCAGGACATGGCCTTCTACGACAAGCTGCCCCAGTTGTTTCCGCACGCCGACGCGCGGTCGTGGTACGCCGGGCGCGATGCGGCCATTGCCGAGGCGGCCATGCGCAACAGCAGCCTGCAGGCGGGCTACTTCATCCTGGCGGCGCGCGCGGTGGGCCTCGACTGCGGCCCGATGTCGGGCTTTGACAGCGACACGGTCAATGCGGCGTTCTTTGCTGACCGCACGTGGCGCGTCAACTTCCTCTGCAACCTCGGCTACGGTGACCCTGCGGCCCTGCATCCGCGTCTGCCGCGGCTGGCCTTTGACGAGGCCTGCGAAATCCGGTGATACTGCCCGCCGGGAGCGGAAGCTCCCGGGGGAGGACTGGAATGAACCGTCGCGAAAGTGTGGTGGCGCTGGGCCTGCTGCTCGCAGGCTCGGCCGTCCGCGCGCAGGCGCAGGCACCGGCAACCACGCCGAGTGCCACGGACCGCGTCCGCATCAACGGCTGGGCGCTCAATATGAGCAACATCAACACGGGGGCCAACCAGGGCATCCGGATTGACATCACGGTCTGGTCGAACCTGTCCCAGCGCGAATTCCTGATCCAGGCCTTCCTCGAGAAACGGCAGGACGGCCTGGTGACCGCGCTACAGCAGCAGCCCGAGATCGGGCGGTTCACGTTCCCGGGCTATATGGGGCCTGACCCCGACAACATCTATCGCCTGGGCACGGACATCCGCTATGCGATGAACCATCCGCTGCCCGATGGCGGCCGGCGGATTGTAATCATCACCCCGCGCGTGCTGGGCTTCCGCGAAGTACGCAACCAGCCCCGCACCGTCGACTACAAGTTCACGCTGTTCGAGATGCGCTTCGACGCGAAGGGCAAGGGCGAAGGCCGCATGGCGTGGGCGACACGCATCCGCATGGAACCGCGCACGAACACGATTGAGCTCGAGAACTACACCAGCGAACCGGTACGCCTGCTGAACCTGCAGCTGGAAGTGCTCAAGTAGCAGCCGCCCCTGGCGGAGCATCCTGCCGTGTGGCTGCCGGTGCAGACGAACGCGACCTCGCCCCCGCGGCAGCGTGCTGCTACGCTGGGTGGCCAGACTAACCGACTGACGAGGACCCGATGACCAACGCCCTGCATCCGACGCCTGCCGACCCCACGCTTGATCCGTTTGCCCTGGCCCGTGCCCTGTCGGGCCTGCACTTCATCGGAGGGCGGTATGTGCCTGCGGTGAGTGGACAGACCTTCCCCGTGGTGAACCCGGCCACTGGCGCCGAAGTGGCGCAGGCGGCCCTCGGCGACGCGGCAGACATCGACGTCGCCGTCCGCGAGGCGGCGCGCGCGCAGAAGGACTGGGCCCGGATGCCGGCGCGCAAGCGTGGCGCCCTGGTGCACCAGTGCTCGGCCATCCTCAAGGCACATTCGGAAGAACTGGCACGGCTCATCGCCCTGGAAACGGGCAAGGCCCTCCGCACCGAAAGCCGGGTCGAGGCGGGTGTGGTCGCGGACATCTTCGAGTTCTTCGGCGGGCTGGGCAGCGAGCTGAAGGGCGAGACGGTGCCCTTCTCGCCGACGGTGATGAGCGTCACGGTGCGCGAACCGCTGGGCGTCGTCGGCGCGATCATTCCGTGGAACGTGCCGATGCTGCTGATGGCGCTGAAGATTGCGCCCGCACTGGTGGCCGGCAACACGGTGGTCGTCAAGAGCGCCGAAGAAGCCCCGCTCACCGTGCTGCGCGTCTGCGAGCTGCTCAACCGGGTGCTGCCGGCCGGCTGCTTCAACATGGTCAGTGGCTTTGGCCCGGAATGCGGTGCGCCGCTCGTGAGCCATCCGCTCGTCAGGAAGGTCACCTTCACGGGCTCGGTCGAAACCGGCAGGCTTGTCTCGGCCACGGCGGCGCAGAAGCTCGTGCCGGTGACGCTCGAGCTGGGCGGCAAGAGCCCGATGATTGTCTTTGCCGACTGCGACTTCGAGAAGACGGTGGCGGGAGCCATCACGTCGATGCGCTTCACGCGCCAGGGCCAGAGCTGCACGGCGGCCAGCCGCATCTATGTCGAGCGTCCCATCTTCGACCGCTTTGTCGCCGCGATGGCAGAGCACGTCGATGCGATGGTGATGGGCGATCCGCTCGACGAGCGGACGGACATCGGCACGATCATCTCAACGGGTCAGTACGAGAAGGTGCGGGCGTTTGTGGCCGAAGGCCAGGCGACGGCCGGCGCGACGGCGCGCGTGTGCAGTGCGATGCCGACCGACCCGGCACTGAGGAAGGGCCTCTTTCTGCAGCCGGTCATCTTCACCGGGCTCACGAAGGACAGCCGCCTCGTACGGGAGGAAATCTTCGGACCGGTCACCACCATCTTCCCGTTCGACGATGCCGAGGCGGTGCTGGCCGAGGCGAACGACAGCGAATATGGGCTGGCGGCAAGCCTGTGGACGAACAACCTCACGGTGGGTCTGTCGCTGGCGCACCGCCTCGAGGCCGGCCTGGTACAGATCAACCAGAACCTCGTCGTGCAGGCCAACCTCAGCTACGGCGGCGTCAAGAGCAGCGGCCTCGGCAAGGAGGCCTCACTCGAGGCGATGCTCGAGCACTTCACCCACAAGAAAACCATCATGGTGAACATGGGCTGAGGGGCTGATCCGCCCCCCGTCGACCGGACAGGGCCTCCGGCCAGCCCTTGCGGCCAGCCGGGGGCGTAGCTTCAGCGCTTGAGGCGCGGGATGAACTTGGTCAGGCCCTGGATGGGACCGACCTCACCCGCATACACGTTGCCGGCCGCATCGACCGTCACGCCCTCGCCCATCGAGCCGTAGCCGCCCATGCCCGAGGCCTGCTTCGACACGTGCTCGGGCGTGAAGGACCACACCTCGCCCGTGCGCGCACTGCCCACGCGCAGGCCCTTGCGCCAGCCCGGGTTGTAGTTGTCATCCGATTCCGAGTCGATTGCATACAGCGTGTCGTCGGGCGTGATGAAGAGGCCGCTGATGCGGCTGAACTGATACCAGGTGTCGAGGTGCGCGCCCTGCTGGTCGAAGATCTGGATGCGGCGGTTGCCGCGGTCGGCCACAAACAGCCGTCCCTTCGAGTCGAACGCCAGCGCGTGCGGTCCGCGGAACTCGGCCTTCTCGAAGCCGAACGTGCCGAAGCTCTTGATGAAGGTGCCGTTGGCCGAGTACTTGTTGATGCGGCCAATCGCCCCGGGGCCAGGGGCATCGAGGAACTGCGCGTTGTGCGCCTCGGCGACGAAGATGCTGCCATCGGGCGCCACAATGACATCGTTCGGTTCGGTCAGCTTCGAGGGCGGGTCGCCCGCCTGGCCCGGCGTGCCGATGGTCAGCAGCAGCTTGCCGTCAGGGCTGAACTTCATCACCGTATGCCCCTTGCCGGCCGCATCGGGGAACTGCTTCAGCTCGGCCTCGGACGCCGACCGCGCGTCGACCACCCACACGTTGCCGTCACGGTCGACATCCATGCCGTGCGGCCACAGGATGAGCCCCGCGCCGAAGCTCTTCACGACCTTCCCCGTCGGATCAAGCTTGACGATGGGGTCGACCTTGCTGCCGGCGCACGAGTTGGCGCCGCAGCGGTCGCCGGCCCAGATGTGCTTGCCGTCCTTGTCCACATGGATCGCACTGACCGATCCCCACTTGCGCCCGTCGGGCAGCGTGCCCCAGTTGCGGACGGTCTCGTAGGGGTTGGGCAGGTTGTTGATGGGCGTCACCTTGGCGTGCTCGGCCGGGCCGCGGGCACCGCGGGGCCCCTGTGCCTGTCCGTTGACCGCCACGGCCGCGGCCGCCAGGGCCACTGCGGCGACTGCCACCTTCACCGTTGTCTGGCTGCGCATGAGTGCTGTGTCTCCTCGTGTGTTGCGTGTGTGCGGGCTCAGGCCCCCGGCAGCGCGTCGATGTACGCCGCCATGCGCGTCCTGAGGTCCTGGTTCGGCAGGCGGCCAATGCCGCCGCCAAGGTTGTCGAGCATGTTCTTCGCCTGCGAGGTGGCCGGGGTCACCGCCGTGATCGCCGGGTGCCCGATGATCCACTTCAGGAAGACCTGCGCCCAGCTCTTCGCATCAATCTCGGCCGCCCAGTCGGGCAGCGGCCGGTCGGCCACGCGCCGGAACAGGCGCGTGCGCCCGAAGGGCGCATAGGCCAGCACGGCAATCTTCTTCTCCTGCGCCAGCGGCAGGATGGTCTGCTCGACCTCGCGCCCGTCGATGGCATAGTCGATGCCGATGAAGTCGAGCGGTTCGTTGCGCATGATCCGCACGAGCTCGTCGTACTGCTGGTCGAAAGTGGTCGTGATGCCGACGTAACGGATGCGCCCCTGCTTCTTGAGCGCCTGCAGGATCGGCAGCTGCGTCGCCGGGTCGCCCAGGTTGTGCACCTGAATGAGGTCGATCTTCGCCTTCCCCACACGCTGGAACGAGGCCTCGACCTGTGCCCGCGCCGCCGCCGGGTCGGCACTGCTACCGCCGCGGCCGGCCACGTTGAGCTTGGTGGCCCAGAAGACCCGCGGGCCCCAGCCGGCGTCCTTCACGATGCGGCCAGCCACCTCTTCCGAAGCGCCGTAGCTCGGCGCCGTGTCAAACAGCGTGGCGCCGCCGTCCAGCAGCGCCTGCAGCACCGACTTGAGGGCCGACACGTCTTCCTGCCGCGCCACCTGTGAGAAGGTGGCCGAGCTGCCGAGCCCGATCACAGGCAGCTGCTCGCCGGTCGAGGGAATCGGCCGGGTCATCAGTTTTCCCTGCGCCCACAGGTCGGCGGGCGTCAGGGCCAGCCCGGCCCCGGCCGCCAGCGTCAGCCGCAGCCAGTCACGTCGCGTCAGTTCATCCACGGGGGTGCTCCTTCCGTCTGATACTCTCACATGCCCGCGCGCCCGAAGTCCAGATTCCGGGTCACCCGCGTCCCGTCCGTCCCAAACGCCTCGACCACCAGGGCAATCCGCCGCCGGGCCTCCTCGCGTTCGTTCACCCCGAGCGTGGCATTGAGCAGGTCGACGTACCACGGCATCTTGAGCGGTTCACGCACATACCGTTCGACGATGGCTTCGGCAATCGGAAGGGTGGTGCCCTTCGACGCGTCGTGGACGTCGCGCGACGAGGCCCGGTGCAGCTTCGCCATCTCCTCGCCCAGCAGCCGGCTGAAGAGCGCCGGGGTCAGCACATCGCCCACCTGCACCCCGGTGGCCGCGTCGGCCTCGGTGAAGGGCGCCTGCTTGTGCAGCCATTCCCACAGGATGCTCAGCCTGATTTCTCCCGTCGCCATGTCCTCCATCAGGTACAGCACATCGTCGTTCCCGAAGAAGTCGGCGGGCTTGAGGGCTGCGGCCTGCATGCCCTGCAGGAAGGCGTTGCCGTACTGCACGGCGACGCTGATGAGGTCGCGCGCGCCACGGACGGTGCGCGGGGCCGGGTCGTGGGCCGTCAGCGCGGCTGCCGCGGCTGGTGAGTAGTCGAGCGGGGGGCAGGCGCGACCGAGCTGGTTGTCAGCGCCGGCCTGCTCCCAGACCGGCCGCACGATGTGCACCATCTTCCAGTGAGCCACCCACTTGCCCGAGGCACCCTCGCGCTGCTCGCGGCTGGCACCGGCCAGCGCGCGGGTCATGCCGGCCTCGACGCCCGCGGCAGAGCCGACAGGGATGTTGGGTTCCATGCCGCCCTGCCACAGGGCGCACTGGCCGAGGGCATCGGGAGTGTTGACGGCCCGACGCACCCGGTCTTCGTAGGCACGCATGTAGCCGTAGGTCATGGTGATGGCGTCGATGTTCGGGTTGATGAAGGCGTGGTCCCACGCCAGCGCGTCGGAGACGCTGTTGATGTAGTCCCAGCGACCCGTGTTGAAGCCCACGAAGCGCGGCGACAGAGCGGCACGGATTTCCATCAGCTGGAAGCAGGCCTCGATCTGCTCGACGAGCACGTAGGTGCGGATGGTGGCGTGCGGCAGCCCGAGATGCTGTTCAATGGCCGAGAGCAGACGATTCCAGTACGCCGCCTCCTCGGCCGTCTGAATCTTGGGGAGATAGAGCACCACGGACGACCCGCGCGACCGCAGCACGGCGTGATTGTGCTGCACGTAGAGTGCGGCATCGACGAGCGACGCGCCCAGCCCGGTGCCGTCGGCATGGCACACGTGGCGGTCGTCGAGGTGGAGCCCGCGCGCGCGGTAGATGACGGTGGTGCGCTGCAGCTGCGCAGTAACATCACCCACGATCGCTCGACCGAGGAAACCGGTGGCCCACTGGTTCATCTCGGCGGCCACCTGGGCGGCCACCTCGAGAAAGAGCGGCTCGCGGTGCAGGGCGCACCGCAGACTGCGCTGATTGTCGAGCGACATGGTGCCGAGCTGACCGAGGGCGTCCTCGCCATCGAACATCCAGCCGTCTGCACCCGAGAGCAGGGCGTAGGCCACGTTCCTGAGGCCCTGCGCCAGCGGGGCCCGTGGCCGCGCCGCCGGGCCGGTGCCCTGAATCCACTGGCGCTGCAGATCGGCGGGTATCGCGCCGCCGCTGAAGCGGCCCGCCCGTGCGTCGGCGACCGTGATGGTCGTGCCCGCGATCGTGGCATCGTCAGGCAGGAAGTCGAGCCGTGTGCGCGTGCGCGCACGCTCGCGGCGGCGCTGGGTGCGCAGGGCCATCAGCGCCTGACGCTCGCAGTCGAGCGGGGTGAGTGCGTCGAGCAGGGCCTGTGAGTCGAAGGAAAGGATGTCGGGGTAGTCGCGCAGGGCGGTGGTGCTGAACTGCAGGGCGGAAACGTGCATGCCGCTTCGTATCACATCTGCGCGGGATTGTTGACCATCGCTCGTAATCCCGTCATGCTGTGAGCTGTTCATGAGTTCGCCCGCCCTGCTGCCGCTGTCCCGGTTCCTGTCCTTCGACCGGGAGTCGTGGGCGGCCCTCCGTGAAAACACGCCCCTCACCCTCTCGGAAGCCGACCTCGACCAGCTGCGGGGCGTCAACGAGGCGCTGTCACTGGACGAGGTGGTGCAGGTCTACCTGCCGCTGTCGCGCCTGCTCAACCTGCACGTGGGGGCGGTGCAGGCGCTGCACCAGGCGTCGCAGACCTTCCTCGGGCAGACGGGCGGACAGGTGCCGTTCATCATCGGCCTGGCCGGTTCGGTGGCCGTCGGCAAGAGCACGACGGCCCGCGTGCTGCAGGCGCTGCTGTCACGCTGGCCCAACCATCCGTCGGTGGAACTGGTGACGACCGACGGGTTCCTGCTGCCGAATGCCGTGCTGCGTGAGCGCGACCTGATGCACCGGAAGGGCTTTCCCGAGAGCTACGACCGCGGTGCGCTCGTGCGCTTCCTGGCTGACGTCAAGTCGGGTGCCCCGGTGGTGCATGCGCCGGTCTATTCCCACCCGCTGTACGACATCGTCCCCGGGGCCACGCAGACCGTACGGCAGCCCGATGTGGTGATTGTCGAGGGGCTGAACGTGCTGCAGGCGCCCCCGAACGCGCGCGGCGACGATCAACTGTTTGCCTCGGACTTCTTCGACTACTCCATCTACGTGGACGCCGACGAGGCCGACATCCGCAGCTGGTACATCGAGCGCTTCCTGCACCTGCGCGCCACGGTCTTCCGCGAACCGGGATCGTATTTCCATCGGTATGCGGCGCTCAGCGAGGCCGAGGCCCGAGCCACGGCTGAGGACATCTGGGCGCGCATCAACGGCGTGAACCTGCGCGAGAACATCCTGCCCACGCGCATGCGGGCGCACCTGATCCTTCACAAGGGCGCCGACCACCGAGTCGAGCGGGTGCTCTGGAGGCGCAGCTAGGTCAGAGGGGACGATTCCCCGTCATGACGCCGACTGACGAGCTGCGGACGCTGGCCACACGCGTGGTGTGGTGGCAGTCGCCAGACGAGGTGCTGGCAAACGACACCGGCTTTCTCTGCCGCGTGATGGCCCGGGGCACGCTGCCCGAGGTCAACCGTGTCGAGGCGCTGTTCGGCGCTGAGCGCCTGCGCGCGGCTCTCAGCGCGGCCCCGCCCGAGGTCCTCGACCCGCGGTCGTGGCACTAGTGGCACCATCGCCTCGGACTCGGCCCCGCCGGTCCCCTTCCCACCCGGACGTTCCGGTGACGACCGTCACGCCCCGGCTTGACCCGGGGTCACAACCCCGTCGCGCGATGTACACCGCCGGGGCCCGGCTCACTCAGCCCGCGCGGAGGATCTTCGGCATCGACCGGCCGCGCGCCAGTTCGTCGATGAGCTTGTCGAGGTAGCGCACCTCGCGCATCACCGGATCGTCGATCGTCTCGACGCGCACGCCGCAGATGAGGCCCGTGATCGCCGTCCGCGCCGGGTTGAGGCGCGGGGCCCGGGCGAAGAAGGTCTCGAAGTCGGTGCCGTCCCGCAGGCACGCCTCGAGCCCGGCCTGGGTGTAGCCGGTCAGCCAGCGGATGATCTCGTCGACCTCGCCCTTTGTACGCCCCTTCTTTTCGGCCTTGGCCACGTACAGCGGATACACGCCGCCGACGCGCATGGCATGGACGCGGTGCCTGGCGGGCGCACTCATGGGGCCGTCACCCGGTTCCGATAGAGGCCGGCATCGACGGCCGCCACCATGCGGGCCTCATCGAGCTGGCCGCCGAGGAAGGCGTTGATGCGCGCCGCCTCGCCCGCAGGGTCTGCCACGACATCGTGATAGTGCACGTCGCACACCGAAAAACACGGACGCTTCGCCATGAACCGGTTCACCTGCTCGAGGTGCGCGGCATACAGCGTGCGGGTGCGATCGTCCACAGGGCCGCGGGCCTCGCCCCGCGCGTCGAGCATGGCGTTCTGCGAGGCCAACACCTCGTCGGGGTGCCGATGCATGAAGATGACCTGGTAGTCGTAGTCTTCGGGTAGATAGGTGAGCAGAAAGGAGATGACCTTGACGCCGCGCCCGCGCGCCTGCGCCAGCCACGCCTTCGGGCCCGGCTTATCGAGCGTCTTCACCCGCTCGAGCTCGAAGTAGCCGTGCGGATTGCTGCCGTCAGCCGCGCGCTCGCCATCGGTCAGCAGCGGCAGCCCGCCGGCCTCGAGCATCCGCATCGCCATCGACGTGCCCGAACGCGGCAGGCCCGAGACCACCACGATGGGACGGCCACGACGCCATCGGCGGAACAACGCAAGCGGGCTAGGTGAGGTTGCCAAGCAGGGGACCTGCCGCCTAGAGTAGCAGGGTTGACCCGCACGCTTCGCCCCCTGCCCTCCCGAACTGCTGCGCTGGCGCTGTGGCTGCTGCTGGTCACCGCCGCGCCGGCGTGGGCCTACATCGGGCCCGGGGCCGGGTTTGCCCTCATGTCGTCGGCGTTCGTGCTGGTCACGACGATCATCGTCGCCCTCGGCACGCTGCTCGTCTGGCCCTTCCGTGCCGCCTGGCGCTGGGCTACCGGCGTGCGCCGCCCGAAGGCACGCATCCGCCGGCTGGTGATTGTGGGCCTCGACGGTCAGGACCCCGCACTGACCGACCGCTACATGCGCGAGGGGCTGCTGCCCCACTTTTCGGTACTGGCAGCCTCGGGCAGCTATCGTCGGCTGGCGACGACCTATCCGGCGCTGTCGCCGGTGGCCTGGTCGTCGTTCAGCACCGGCACCCACCCGGCACGCCACAATATCTTCGACTTCCTCGACCGCGACCGCCGCACCTACCTGCCGAAGCTGTCGTCTGCCGTGATCGGGCCGGTGTCGCGCGTCCTCAAGCTCGGCCGCTTCCGGCTGCCGCTCGGCCGTCCCGACCTCAGGCTGCTGCGACGGTCGAAGCCGTTCTGGACCATCCTCGGCGAGCACCGCATCTGGAGCACCATCCTGCGGGTGCCCATCACGTTTCCTCCGGACGAGTTCTACGGGGCCGAGCTCAGCGCGATGTGCGTGCCCGATCTCCTCGGCACGCAGGGCACGTTCCTGCTGGCCTCGACACGCCCGGCCACCGGCCGCTTCAAGGAGGGCGGCATCCGCCTGGCGATGACCCGCGAGGGCGCCGCCATGCACGGCACGCTCACCGGCCCCCCGAACACGCTGCTCGACGGCGAGCCCCCGCTCACCCTCCCCCTGCACGTCGTCACCAGGGATGACGGCCGCACGGCCGATGTCACGATCGGCACCACGCGCGTAACCGTGACGCAGGGCAAACTGAGTCCGTGGGTCTCGCTGACGTTTCCGGCTGTGCCCGGCATTGCCATCACCGGCCTGACGCGGCTGCTGCTCACCGAGGGCGGCGAGCACCTCTCGCTCTACCTGTCGCCCATCAACCTCGACCCCGAGCGCCCGGCGATGCCGATCTCGCATCCGTCGTACTACGCGGGCTACCTGGCTGCCCGCATCGGATCGTTCTCGACGCTGGGACTGGCCGAAGACACCTGGGCCCTCAACGAAGGCGTCACCGACGATGCGACGTTCCTGCGGCAGGCGTATGACATCGACCGCGAGCGCGAGGCGATGCTGCACGCGGCACTCGATCGGCTCGACCGTGGCGCACTCGTGTGCGTCTTCGATGCGACCGACCGCATCCAGCACATGTTCTGGCGCGACATCGACCCGGCGCATCCGGCCGGGAAGGGCCGAGCGACGGCCGCGCACCGCCACGCGATTCGCGACCTCTACGCGCACAACGACGCGCTCGTCGGGCGCATCCGGGCACGCCTGTCAGAGGACGATGTGCTGATGGTGATTTCCGATCATGGCTTCACATCCTTCCGCCGGGGCGTGAACGTGAATGCGTGGCTGCAGTCGGCGGGACTTCTTGTGCTGAAGGCCGGCGCTGATGGCCGCAGCGAGTGGCTGCGTGACGTCGACTGGTCGCGGACACAGGCCTATGCGCTCGGCCTGAGTGGCATCTACCTGAACCTGAAGGGCCGCGAAGCCGAGGGCATCGTGGCACCCGGCGCAGAGGCGGCTGCGGTGAAGGCGCGAATCATGGCCGGCCTGCGCGGGCTGCGTGACGAGGCCTGCGGTGCCGTGGCGATCAACGAGGCCTTCGACACGGCCGCGCTCTATGCGGGTCCCTACCTCGAGAATGCACCCGACCTCGTCGTCGGCTACAACGAAGGGTATCGCATCTCGTGGGATGCCGCGACCGGGATGGTCGATGGCCCCCTGTTCGAGGACAACACGAAGGCCTGGAGCGGCGACCACGGCGTCGACCCGCGCCTGGTGCCCGGTGTCTTCTTCTGCAACCGACCCACGACCACCAGTGCGCCGTCGATTGTCGACTTGGCGCCGACGGCCCTGTCGCTGTTTGGCATCGCGCCGCCCGCGCACATGGAAGGACGTCCCCTGGAGGGATTGACATGAGACGCAGTTTCACCGCCGGCCTGGCCCTGCTGGTTGCCCTGTGCGTGGCGACGCTGGCCTGCGAGTCGCGCACGTCAGTCGGCCGCAAGGTGATTGTGCTGGGCTTCGACGGGCTCGATCACGAACTGACGGCCCAGATGCTGCAGCAGGGCCGCCTGCCCGCGCTGGCGAAGCTGGCCGCCTCGGGCGGATTCGCACCGCTCGGCACGACCGTGCCGCCGCAGAGCCCCGTGGCGTGGTCGACGTTCATCACCGGCCTCGACCCCGGTGGACACGGCATCTTCGACTTCATTCACCGCGACCCGAAGACGATGACCCCCTTCCTGTCGACGACGCGCACCGAGGGCGGCCGTACGGTGACGCTGGGGCCGTGGCGTGTGCCGCTGAGCGGGGGCACGGTGGAACTGCTGCGGCAGGGACAGCCGTTCTGGGAGGTGCTCGAGGCACGCGGTGTTCCGACGACCATCATCCGGATGCCGGCGAACTTTCCGCCCTCGGGCACGGCATCGCGCGAGCTGAGCGGCATGGGCACGCCCGACCTGCTGGGCACCTACGGCACCTTCTCGTTTTTCACCTCCGAACCGTATGCGTTCTCGGGCGGCACGCTCTCCGGGGGCGAGGTGTTCCAGGTGCGTCCGCGGCAGGGCGTGGTCGAGGCCACGCTGAAGGGCCCTGACAACCCGTTCCGCAGCGCGGCCGAGCGCGTCGAGACGCCGTTCACGGTGGCCATCGGGCAGGGTGGAGGCGCGGTCACCCTGACGGTGGGCAGTGAAGAGCGGGTGCTGAAGGTCGGCGAGTGGAGCGACTGGCTGCCGGTGCAGTTTCCCCTGGTGCCGACGCAGACGCTGTCGGGGGAAGTGCGGTTCTTCCTGAAGGCGGTCGAGCCCTTCTTCGAGCTGTATGCCAGCCCGGTCAACATCGACCCGCTGTCGCCGGCCATGCCCGTGTCGACCCCCGCGTCGTACGCCGCAGACCTGGCGGAGGCCACCGGACGCTTCTACACGCAGGGCATGCCCGAAGACACCAAGGCCCTGAAGACCGGCGTGCTGACGACGGACGAGTTCCTGGCGCAGGCGGCGATTGCCGGGGAAGAGAATGTCCGCCAGTACGCGCACGTGCTCGACCGCTTCACGGATGGCTTCCTCTTCTACTACTTCGGCAACGTCGACCAGGTGGGCCACATGATGTGGCACTCGCGCGACCCGCAGCACCCGACCTACCGTCCCGAGCGCGACGCGCAGTATGTGGCGCTGCTGGAGCAGCTGTATCAGTCGCTCGACCGCGTGGTGGCCGACACGCAGGCACGCCTCGGCCCGGACGACCTCCTGGTGGTGATGTCGGACCACGGCTTCACCACCTGGCGTCGCGCCTTCAACCTGAACAGCTGGCTGCGCGACGAAGGCTACCTGGCCGCGCGTGATCCCAAGCTCGCCAGCGACCCGGGCTATTTCACCAATGTCGACTGGTCGCGTACGCGCGCCTATGGCCTCGGCCTCAACGGCCTCTACCTCAACCTGCAGGGCCGCGAACGCGACGGCACGGTGCCGGCAGCCAGCCGCGACGCACTGCTCGACGAACTGCGGCGCAAGCTGCTGGCGGTGATCGACCCGGCCACCGGCCTGCCCGCCATCACGAAGGTGTATCGCCGCGAGGAAGTCTACACGATGGCCACCTCGACGGACCTCGCCCCCGACCTCGTCATCGGCTACGCGAAAGGCACGCGCACGTCTGACGAATCGGCCCTCGGGGGCCTGCCCCTCGAAGTACTGACCGACAACACCACGCACTGGACCGGTGATCACTGCATGGATCACGAGGCCGTGCCCGGCGTACTGTTCTCGAGCCGCCCCCTCAAGCGCGAGGCGCGATCGCTGCAGCAGCTGGCGGCGGCACTGCTGGCCGAGTTCGGCGTCGATGCGTTCCCCACCGTGACCAAGGAGCCCTGACATGTGGTTTGACCGTGGCATCAGACTCGACAAGGCGCTGCTCGCCCGGGTGAAGCGCTATGCAGACCTGGCTGGCTATGCGTCGGTCGATGAGTTCGTCGCGCATGTGCTCGAGAAGGAGCTGGCGTCGATCGACAGCGCCGACTCGGAAGAAGACATCCGGAAGAAGCTGAAGGGGCTTGGCTACATTTCCTGAGCGGGCCATCGCGGCGCTGAACGCCGTGCTGACGCCTGTCGCCGATGCCGCACTGGCGCCCCTGATCAGCCGGGCGCCACTGGTGCTGCTCGCCGTCGTCTCGGCCCTCACCGCGCTCGCGATGCTGTTCGTCGTGCGGCGCACGTCGAACCAGGCGGCACTCGCCGCGGCCAAACGCGGCATCCGCGCGGCGCTCTTCGAGGTGCGGCTGTTCCACGACGAGCCGCGTGGCGTCTGGCCGGCGCTCGGCCGCATGCTCGCCGCCAACGCGCGCTATCTGCGGCACACCCTCGTGCCCTTCCTGTGGATGGTGCTGCCGCTGACGCTGGTCGTGGCGCAGCTGCAGGCCTTCTACGGCTATGAGGGCCTGCGCCCCGGCCGCGCGGTGGTGCTGCGTGCCGAGCTGCGCGACACGCGTGCGGCCGCGTCGGACCAGATGCGACTGACGACGTCTGCGGGCCTGCAGGCCGACGCCGAGCCCGTGCGCCTGCGCGGGGGCCGCGAGCTGGTCTGGCGGGTGACGCCCCTCGAGGCGGGACGCCACACCGCGACGCTGCACGATGGCGACTCGGGCACCGACCTTGTCATCACCCTCGACGCCTCGCCGGGGCTCGTGCGCCGCTCGCCGGTGCGGGGCTCGGCGTGGGATGACCTGCTGCTCTATCCGTCTGACCCGCCCCTGCCCGAGGCTCATGCGGCCCAGCGCCTCTCGGTGGCCTACCCGGAACCCGGGCTGGCGGTGGCGGGCACGCGCGTGCCCTGGCTCGTCGCGTACGTGCTGCTCTCGATGGCCCTGGCCTTTGCCCTGGCCCGCCGGTTCGGCGTGGTGCTGTAGGGGGGCACGGGCCAGCCGCGTGCGCCTACCAGGCGCTTCTGACCAGAATCGCGCCCACGACGAGCAGCGTGAGCCCCAGCGCACGGCGCAGCAGCGCCTGGGGCACATGCGCCGCCACCGCCGCCCCGAGCAGGGCCGCAGGGATCGACCCCAGCAGCAGGTCACGCAGCAGCGACATGTCGACGGTGCTGAAGGCCAGGTGCCCCACCCCCGCGCAGAGCGCCAGCGGAATCGCATGGGCGATGTCGGTCGCCACGAGCCGCAGCGGCCCGAGCCGTGCGCCGTGCAGACGGCTCAGCGCCACGGCTCCCAGCGCGCCCGCCCCCACAGACGTCAGTGTGACGATCACCCCCAGCACCGCCCCCGCCCCCATCGTCGCAAGGTGCGTGGGCCACGAGAGCGGAGCCCCTTCGCCTGACACGGTGGCCGGCGTCTGCCGACGAGGCCACAGCAGGCTCACGGCGGTCAGCACAATGGCGACCGCGACGGCGACGCGAATGCGGTCGAGCGCGGCCGGGGTCGGTGCCGTGCCGGCCATGCCCCACACCGTGAGCAGTGATGCCGGCAGACTGCCGGCCCAGAGCGTCCGGACGATGGACCAGTCGATGAGGCCCGCGCGGTGCTGCCGCCACGAGACCGAGGCCTTGGTGAGCGCGGCGAACCACAGATCGGTGCCGACGGCCGTGAGGGGCGCCGTACCGAAGACCAGCAGCAGCAGCGGCGTCATGAGCGCGCCGCCACCAACGCCGGTCATGCCAACCACAAACCCGGTGAGCGCGCCGGCGAGTACCCGCAGCGGATCCATCGTGGCGGCTCAGGGCAGCTGCGCCCGCACCTGATCGACGCAGGCGTCGACCGACTGGCGGGCGGTGTCGAGGCGCACCTCGGGAGCTGGGGGCGGCTCGTAGGGGCTGTCGATACCGGTGAAGTTGGGTAGCTCGCCCGCTCTCGCTTTCCGGTAGAGGCCCTTCGGATCGCGGCGCTCGCATTCCTCGAGCGATGTGTCGACGAACACTTCCAGGAATTCACCGTCGCCGAACAGGCCCCGCGCCATGTCGCGATCGGCCCGGAATGGAGAGATGAAGGCCACAATCACCACGAGGCCGGCATCGACCATGAGGCGAGCCACTTCGGCCACGCGACGGATGTTCTCGACGCGCGCTGCTTCGGTGAAGCCCAGGTCGCGATTGAGTCCGTGCCGGATATTGTCGCCGTCGAGCACATAGGTGAAGCGGCCCTCGGCGTGCAACCGCTGCTCGAGGGCGTGCGCGATGGTCGATTTTCCGCTGCCCGACAGGCCGGTGAACCAGACGCAGCAGGCGCGCTGCTGCATCAGCGCCCGACGGTCGTCGCGCGTGATGGGTGACGGGTGCCAGTGCAGGTTGCCGCTGCGCCGCAGGGCAAAATCGATGAGCACTGCCCCCACGGTATCGAACGTGACCGGGTCGATCAGGACGCCGCCCCCGAGTGTGCGGTTCGTGACATACGGCTCGAACGGCACGGGCTGGCTGACCGACAGGGTCACGACTCCGATGTCATTGAGAGACAGCTGCCGTGCCGACAGCGCGGCGCCGGTATTGAGGTCGACCCTGTGCCTGATGGCCGTCACCGTGGCCCTCGCCTCGCGGGTGTGCAGCTTGAACAGGTAGCTGCGCCCGGCGACGAGATCGGCATGCCCCATCCAGAGCACGCGCGCCTCGAACTGGTCGGCGACCCCTGGCGGCGCATCGGCTGCCGCCAGCACATCGCCGCGGCTGACATCGACCTCGCGATCGAGCTGCACCAGCACCGACTCGCCCGTCGCGGCTTCGGCACGGCCACCTCCGAACGCCGGCAGGGCGCGCACGACCGCCTCGACACCCGAGGGCATCACCCGCAGGCGGTCGCCCACATGCACGGCCCCGGCGGCAAGGCGCCCGGCAAAGCCCCGGAAGTCGGCATCGGGCCGCAGCACCATCTGCACGGGCAGCCGCAGCGGCCCGGTGTCGGCGGGGGCCGACACGTCAACGGCTTCCAGGTGCTCGAGCAGCGAGGGTCCGCTGAACCACGGCATGTGCGGGCTGCGCTCGGCCACGCCGTCGCCCTCGAGCGCCGACAGCGGCAGCGCCACCACCCTGGTGAGACCACACTGCGCGGCCCAGTCAACGTATTCGCGCGCGATGCCTTCGAAGACGGGCTGTGCGTAGCCGACCAGGTCCATCTTGTTGACGGCCAGCACCACGTGCCTGATGCCCATCATCGCCACGATGCGCGTGTGGCGGCGGGTCTGCGTCAGCAGGCCCTTGCGCGCGTCGACCAGGATGATGGCCAGCTCGGCCGTCGACGCCCCGGTCGCCATGTTGCGCGTGTACTGCTCATGCCCGGGCGTGTCCGCGACGATGAAGCGGCGGCGCGCGGTCGAGAAGAACCGGTAGGCCACGTCGATGGTGATGCCCTGCTCGCGCTCGGCCTGCAGGCCGTCCACCAGCAGCGCCAGGTCGAGCCGCTCGCCCTGGGTGCCGTACCGCCGCGTATCGCGTTCGAGGGCCGTGAGCTGGTCCTCGAAAATCGACCGCGTCTCATATAGCAGCCGCCCCAGCAGGGTCGACTTCCCATCGTCGACGCTGCCGCAGGTCAGCACGCGCAGCAGGTCGGCGCTCAAAAGTAGCCCTCGCGCTTCTTCTTTTCCATCGAGGCCGGCTGGTCAGAGTCGATGAGGCGCCCCTGACGTTCAGAGGCCGCAGCCGCCGCCGTCTCGGCGATGATGTCGGCGACGGTGGCCGCCTGACTCTCGATGGCCCCGCTCAGGGGATAGCAGCCCAGAGTGCGGAAGCGGACCAGGCGCTGCTCGGGCACCTCGCCCGGCTCGAGCGGTAACCGGTCGTCGTCGACCATGATCCACGTGCCGCTGCGACGGACGACCGGGCGCACTGCCGCAAAGTAGAGGGGCACGACGGGGATCTGCTCGCGCTCGATGTAGCGCCAGACGTCGAGCTCGGTCCAGTTGGAAATCGGAAACACGCGGACGCTTTCGTCGTCGTGCATGCGGAGGTTGTAGAGGTCCCACAGTTCGGGCCGCTGCCGCTTCGGGTCCCACCGGTGGCCGGCGGCCCGGAACGAACAGACCCGCTCCTTGGCCCGGGAGGCCTCTTCGTCGCGACGTGCGCCGCCAATGGCCACGTCGAACCGGTGCGCATCGAGGGCCTGCTTGAGCGCCTCGGTCTTCATCACGTCGGTCCAGTGGCTCGAGCCATGAACGAAGGGCGACAGCCCCGCCTCGAGGCCGGCCGGATTGGTGTGGGCGATCAGCCGGGCCCCGGTCTCGGCCACCATCCGCTCGCGATGCGCATACATGTCGCGGAACTTGTAGGTGGTGTCTATGTGCAGCAGCGGGAATGGCAGTGGGCCTGGATGGAAGGCCTTGCGGGCCAGGTGGAGCAGCACCGACGAATCCTTCCCCACCGAGTACATGAGGACGGGATTCCGGGCCGCGGCGACGGCTTCCCGGAAGATATGGATGGCTTCCGATTCCAGGGCGTCTAGGGCCATCGTCGGCCCCTATGATGGCACACGGGACAGGCATATAATCGCCGCGGCACCCCGGGGTGCCGCCGATTTCACTTGCAGAGGGACAGCAGACTATGTCGAAGCGAATCACCGGGCGTCGTGACCTCATGACCGGACTGGGTGCGGTGGCCACGGCTGCTGCCTTTGGCGGCACTGCGGCGGCCGCGCAGGCGCCGGCGGCGGCCTTCCAGCCGACGCTGCATGCGACGGATGACTGGATGAGCGCCATGCCGGGCAAGCACCGCGTCATTCTCGACGTGACCTCGCCTGAGGGGCTGCCCGATGCCATCCGCTTTGCCGGCAACCTGTTCACCGGCAGCAAGAACGGCTACGGCCTCGAGGATGCCGACATGGCCATCATGATCTGCCTGCGGCACTCGGCGACCGCCTATGCCTACGGTGATGCCGTGTGGGCCAAGTACGGCAAGATGCTGGCCCCGAAGGTCGAGCCGGTGCCGACGGCCAACCCCTACAACTCGGGCGAGCGCATGCAGCTGTCTGGCCTCGCCAAGCGCGGAGTGCAGTTCATCGTGTGCGGCACGGCGAGCCGCGGCATCGCCGGCCGGCTGGCGGGCCAGGGCGGTGACGCCGAGGCCCTGCTGAAGACCGAGATGGTCCCGAACCTGCTGCCCAATTCGCGGCTCGTGGCCGCCGGCGTCGTCGGGGTGCTGCATGCGCAGGAGCGCGGGTTCCGCCTCATTTTTGTCGGGTAAACGCACGTCGGACGTTTGAAAGGTATCGCTGTATGGCTCGCATGATTCGCCTCCTCTCCACTGCCCTCGTGCTGGTGCCGCTGTCCGTAGCGGCGCAGACGGGGGCCGCCGATCCGCGCATTGCGGATGCGGTGAAGATTCTTCCGACGGACATGCGCGATGGCGCGACCGTCGTGGCCTACGACGCCGAGGGCAACCGCCAGGTGCTGCGCAAGGGCACCAACTGGGCCGAGTGCCACGTGCGCAGCGCCGTCGACGGCTTTGCCCGCTGCTACCACAACTCGCAGGCGCCGCGGCGCGACCTCGAGGCCAAGCTGACGGCGCAGAAGAAGACCGAGGCCGAAATCTCGGCCGCCATGGCGGCGGCCGTCAAGGCCGGCACGATTCCGCCGTCGCCGCAGGGCATGATGTCGTATCGCCAGTACGACAAGCGCGACCGCATCCAGGACCTGTGGGTGATGTCGCTGCCAAACGCCACGCCCGAGTCGGTGGGCGTCTCGACGGTGAGCCAGCGCACGAATGCGCTCGAGGGGAAAGGCCTCCCCTGGATGATGCTGCCCGGCACCCCGGGTTCGCACATCATGATTCCGATTAACCCGGCCCCGAAGGACTCGACCATCACGGACGAGGCCGCCGACAAGGTCACGCAGGCGACGCTGCCGCTGCCCGACGACCTGAAGGCCGGCGCCACCGTCTACGAGTACGACGCCACCGGTGAGCGCCGCGTCCTGCGCCCGGGGAACAACGCCATCGAGTGCATGCCCCGCGGAGCCGACGGCTTCACCTGGTGCTACAACAAGGTCACCGCCCCCCGCCGCGACCTGATGGCAAAGCTCACGGCCCAGAAGAAGACCGAGGCCGAGATCACCGCCGCCATGGCCGAGGCCACCAAGAACGGCACCATCAAGCCGACGCCGTTCGGCACCATGTCGTACCGCCTCTACGGCAAGCGCGACCGCATCCAGCTGCTGTGGGTGCTGTCGGTGCCGGGCGCCACGCCCGAGACGATCGGCGTCTCGACCGCCAGCCAGCGCGAAGAGGCGCTCGAGATGCGCGGCACGCCGTGGCTGATGCTGCCCGGCACACCCGGCGCGCACATCATGATCCCGATCAACAAGTAGGTCACCGCACTCTGTGACGCCGGCCCCTGGTCCCACAGTTGCCCGCGGCCTCGTCCGCGCACACGGAATCGCCGCCCTGGTCACGTTGCTCATCTCGGTGAGCTTCGGGCTGGTGGCGGCATTCCAGCTGCAGTCGCCCGACTTCGGTGCCGGCACGCCCGCGCTTGGCTGGGGCCGCATCCGCTATGCCCACACCCAGGGCATCATGCTGGGCTGGCTCGCCAACGCGTTCTTCGCGTTTCTCTATCACGCCGTCCCGATTCTCACAGGCCGTGCGGTCACCAGTGAACGGCTGGGGGCCTGGCTCTGCGCGCTCTGGAACTTCGGAGTGATGGTCCCGGGCTGGGTCCTTGTGCTCGCGGGTGTCAGCCAGCCGCTCGAATGGGCCGAATTCCCCCTCATCGTCGATGTGATGGTGGCCGTGGTGCTGGCCGGCATGGCCGTCCAGTTCCTGCCGGGGTTCTTCCGCCGCGGCGTCGAGTCGATGTACATCTCGAGTTGGTACATCATCGGAGGCCTGGTGTTCACGCTGCTGAGCTATCCCATGGGCAACCTCGTGCCCGAGGTGGTCTCGGGGGCGGCCGGCGCCGCCTTCAGCGGCCTGTGGATTCACGACGCGGTTGGCCTGTTCGTCACGCCGCTCGCACTGTCGACGATGTATTTCATCATTCCGGCGTCGACCGGTCGGCCCATCTTCAGCCATTTCCTGTCGATGCTGGGTTTCTGGCTGCTGTTCTTTCTCTATCCGCTCAACGGCGCCCACCACTACGTGTTCTCGGTGATTCCCATGTCGGCCCAGCTGACGGCCATCATCACCTCGGCGCTGCTCGGCGTCAGCGTCGTGCTGGTCGTGACGAACCTGCTGCTGTCGCTGCGCGGGGCGGGCTGGCTGCCGCGTGACCCGGCGCTGCGGTTCGTGAGTACGGGGATTGTGTTCTACCTCATCGTGAGCCTGCAGGGTTCGGTGCAGGCGCAGATGTCGCTCAACCAGCGCGTCCACTTCACCGACTGGGTCGTGGCCCACTCGCACCTGGCGATGCTGGGCTTCGCCAGCTTTGCCGCCGCTGGCGGCCTGATTCACGCCTGGCAGCGAATGCCCGAGGCGCACTATCACGCCGGCGCGCTGTCGTGGGCCTACTGGCTGATGACCATCGGCCTCGTGCTGATGGTGGTCGACCTCACCATCGCGGGCCTCGTGCAAGGACAGCTCTGGCTCGACGGCGCCCCGTGGATCGACTCGGTGGCGGCATCACGGAAGTACTGGGCCGCGCGCACGCACATCGGCGGCCTGCTGAGCGGAGGCTTCGTGCTGCTGCTGGCCGGCCTGACCACGGGCCCCCGCGGGGGAGGCCTCCTCGTTCGTCCCGAGGGCGGTGACACGGCGGCACACACGCGCACGCATCTGGCCCCGAGTCTGGCCGGAGACCACGCATGAGCGGCTCCTCGTCCACACGCGCCCTGCGTATGGCCTATGTCGTGGCCGCGGTCGCCGGGGTCCTGTTCTTTGTCACCTCGGTCGGGCTGCTCGGCGTCTGGCCGATGCAGATACTGCGCGAGCAGACGTCGCGCATGGCCCCTGAGGCGCCCCTGCGCCCGTCGGTCAGCGAGTCGCGAGGGCGGCTCGTGTATGCACGCGAGGGGTGCTCGTACTGCCACTCGCAGCAGGTGCGGTTCACCGCGGCCGACGCCCGCCGCTTCGGCGCGCCGACGCTGGCGTGGGAGACGCAGTTCGACACGCCCCACATGCTGGGCACCCGACGCATCGGGCCCGACCTCAGCCGCACCGGCGGCACGCGCAGTCTCGACTGGCAGTACGCGCACCTCTATGCCCCGCGCGATCTGGTGCGCGAGTCGGTGATGCCCGCGTATCCGTGGCTGTTCGACGGCGCCCCCGGCCACCCCACCCAGGAGGCGCGTGACCTCGTGGCCTATCTCGACAGCCTCGGCCGCGCCCGCGAAGTCGCGGGTCCCGAGGGCGAGGCCCGCGCCAGAGAAGGCTGCGACTGCGACGGCGACCCGATGATGGCGATGGCATTCGAGGGGCGGCTCAACAACCATCCGGCGCGCGCCATCCGTCACGGCGACGCCCCGACCCTGCCGATTGACACCGAAGCGCTGCCTCGCGGACAGGCGCTCTACGCACGCCACTGCGCCACCTGCCACGGCCCCGAGGGGCAGGGCAACGGCCCTGGCGCCCGCGGCCTCCGGCCGGCGCCCAAGAACCTGTCGCAGCACGAATACTCAAGCGCTCGCCTCGCCTCCGCGCTCTGGAACGGCGTGACCGGCGCGGCCATGCCCGCGTGGCGCGACCTGTCGATCGACGACCTCGGGGCCCTGGCGCGGGCCGTGCAGGCGCTGTCAGTCACCCGCGTGGAACCCGCCCCCTCCGAGGCCCTGCTGGCTCAGGGGCGCGAGGTGTATGCGGCCAACTGCGCACAGTGCCACGGACCCGACGGGCGGGGCAATGGAACGGCTGCCGATGCCCTGCCCATGGTGCCGGCCAACTTCACCCAGCAGCAGCTCAGCCTGTCCGAGGCCGTGCGGGTGCTGCGCGAAGGGATTCCCGGCTCGCCCATGGCGCCGTGGACCTCCCGCCTGACGAGCGCCGACATCCTGGCCACCGCACACTACGTGCGCAGCCTCTACGCCCCGGCCCTGCCCGGCCACCTGCGCAAGTAACGTGGTCCTCCTGAGCGATCTCATCGTCTGGGGCTCGGTCGCGCTGGTGCTGGCGTTTGTCGGGGCCTGGCTGGCCCTGCCCGCCTGGCGCGCAGCCATCGAGCAGCCCAAGTTCACGTTCCTCGACGATGTGCGGGGATATGATGCGGAGAGACGGGTGTCTCCGTCGCCCAAGGAGTCGAGTCAGCCGTGACCAGTGCACCGTCGCCCCGTGGAACCGGATGGCTGCCCGCCATCGCCGTTGGCCTCGTCCTGAGCACCGGGCTCATTGCTGTCGGCCTGCGGTCTGCAGGCACCGGCCCGTCGCTGCTGCGCCCGTCCGGGTCAGCGCCCGCTGCCGGTGACGCGGTGCCCGCCTCGATGGTGACGCTGCCGGCGGAGGCGACCGAGGATTATGGCCGGCGTCTCATCGCGCAGACGGCCGAACTGCTGGGGCCCGATCAGGCCGACCCGCAGAAGCGCTACATCAACAGCCGCCTCAACTGCGGCTCGTGCCATCTGGGCACCGGCACCGATCCCGGCACGCTGCACCTCTTCGAGACCGACGCCCACTATCCCCGCTTTTCAGGCCGCGCCGGCCAGATGACCGACATCGAAGACCGCATCAACGAGTGCATGCAGCGCAGCATGAACGGCAGGCCGCTGCCCATGGACAGCGTCGAAATGATGGCCATGGCGGCCTACCTGCGTGGACTGGGACGGCAGTGGGATGCCATGCCCGCCTCGGCGCGCAAGGCCACGGAGCCACCCACCTTCAAGATGCCCGACCGCCGGGCCGACGTCGATGCCGGCGGCGAGGTCTATCAGCGCCGGTGCGCGACCTGCCACGGCAAGGACGGCCTGGGCCTGCTGGCCACAGAAGACAAGGGCAAGGGCTACCTGTTTCCGCCCGTGTGGGGCCCCGACAGCTTCAACACCGGCGCGGGCATGCACCGCGTGCTGACCGCCGCGCGGTTCATCAAGGCACGGATGCCGCTCGGCGAGGCCACGCTCTCTGATGACGAGGCCTTCAATGTAGCGGCCTACATCAACGCGCAGCCGCGCCCCACAATGGTTGGCCAGGAGAAGGACTATCCCGACCTGACCACCAAGCCGGTCGACAACGCCTACGGCCCCTATGCTGACGAGTTCCCGCTCGAGCAGCACCAGCTCGGCCCGTTCAAACCCATCGAGGCGCATTACAAGGCCCTCAAGGACGCCAAGGCCAAGACCAAGTAGAATCGGAAGTCTGACGCCAAAGACGCGCCCATGCGCGTCGCGGGGGACCCGAGTGACAGGGGCGAATCCGGCCTGGCCGGACGGCGACTTCCAACGCCGAGCCCGACAGCTAACCTCGCCGGCCGATTGGAGGTTCTGTGTCTACTGACAGTGCGCATCAGGCCCGTGCGGGCCTGATTCTGGGAGCGCTGGGCGTTGTCTACGGCGACATCGGCACCAGCCCGCTCTACGCCATCCGTGAATGCTTCTCGGGCACACACTCGGTGCCTGTCACCCACGACAATGTGCTCGGCGTGCTCTCGCTCATCATTTACGCCCTGCTGATTGTCATCTCGCTGAAGTATGTGGCGGTGGTGATGCGGGCCGACAACCGCGGCGAAGGCGGCATCCTGGCCCTGACGTCGCTGCTGCCGAAGCGCGACAGCAAGCGCTTCGTCACCCCGGGGCTCGTGCTGATTGGGCTGTTCGGGTCGGCACTGATCTACGGCGACGCCATGATCACGCCGGCCATCACCGTCCTGAGCGCGATGGAAGGGGCCGACGTGGTGTTCCCGGGCTTCCGTGACTATACGGTGCCGGCCACGGTGGCCATCCTCGTGGCCCTGTTTTCGCTGCAGCGGAGCGGCAGCGGCGTCGTGGGCTGGCTGTTCGGTCCGGTGATGCTCGTCTGGTTTGCGGTGCTGGCCGCGATGGGCCTCAGCTGGATGGTGCAGGCGCCCGAGGTGCTATGGGCCTTCGACCCGCGCCATGGGTTCCACTTCTTCGTCGAGCATCAGTGGCACGGGCTGGCCGTGCTTGGCGCGGTCTGCCTCGTGATCACGGGTGGTGAGGCGCTGTATGCCGACATGGGCCACTTCGGCCGCTTCCCCATCCGCGCCGCGTGGTTTGCCGTGGTGCTGCCGGCCCTCCTCCTCAATTACTTCGGCCAGGCAGTGCTGCTGCTGAAGGACCCGGCGGCCGCGTCCAATCCCTTCTTCCTGATGGCGCCCGAGGCCTTCCGCCTCCCGCTCGTGGCCCTGTCGACCATGGCGGCCATCATCGCGTCGCAGGCCATGATTTCCGGAGTGTTCTCGCTGACGGTGCAGTCCATCCAGCTCGGCTACTGCCCGCGCCTCGACATTTCACACACATCGAAGGAGACCATGGGCCAGATCTATCTGCCGCAGGTCAACTGGATGCTCTTCCTGGCCACGACGGCCATCGTGGTGTCGTTCGGCACGTCGACGGCGCTGGCGGCCGCCTATGGCATCGCCGTGACGATGACCATGCTGCTGACCACCATCCTCCTGCATGTGCTCGTCACCGAGCGCTGGCAGTGGCCGACGCCGCTGGCCTACGGCCTCACGGCGGTGCTGCTTGTGGTTGACGGGGCGTTCTTCAGCGCCAACCTGCTGAAGCTGTTTGACGGCGGCTGGCTGCCGCTGCTGATTGGCGCGGTGCTCTTCACGCTGATGACGACGTGGAAAACCGGCCGCACGATTGTGGCGCGGCGACTGACGGCGCGGGCCCTGAAGTTCGACGAGTTTGTCGACAGCCTCGACACGCAGGCCCTGGCACGCGTGCCCGGCACGGCCGTGTTCATGACGGCGCAGCCCTCGGCCACGCCGCCGGCCCTGGCCCACAACATCCGCCACAACCGCGTGCTGCACGAGCGGGTCATCTCGCTGCAGGTCACGACCATGCCGATTCCCTATGTCGCTCCGGAGGACAGGGTCGACATCCGGCCGCTGGGCCGCGGTATCTTCGAGGTGGTGGTGCGCACGGGCTTCATGGAAGAAGTCGACGTCCCGAAGACGCTGGCGCGCGAGGCCGTGCTGCGCATCGACGACGAGACGACCTACTTCCTCGGGCGCGAGACCCTGCTGGTGACCGACGCCCCAGGCATGGCGTCGTGGCGCGAACACCTGTTCGCCTTCATGGCGCGCAACGCGGGACGGGCCGCCGGGTTCTTCCGCCTGCCCCCCGACCGCATCGTCGAACTGGGCGTGCAGGTGGAAATCTGAGGGCGTGACCGGGGCGGAGGTGCCCTGCCGGGTGAGGCTGTCCTGGAGCCTGCCGCGCGTGCGGGCAGGCTCCAGGACAGGGATGCGCTATCGCTTCGGCGCCGGGGCCAGCGTCGGATAGGTGATGCCCAGCTGCTCGAGATAGGTCGAGTATTTGGACGGGTCGTAGTAGAACTTCTTCATCTCCTCGCGGTAGCGGCCGAGGATGTTCGCGTTCAGATGTGTGGCCGGCTTGTCATCCTTCGTGATGAAGGGGATGTATTTCCGGTCCTTCGTCTGCACGTTGTTGAAGTAGTCCCAGGCCCCCTTGACCAGTTCAGGCTTCGTGAGCAGGTCGAGCACCGTCATGGCCTGCACCTTCGCACCGGCCACCACACCCTTGTGAGCGATGGGCGTGGCCGAGGCGATGGCGCTCGACCAGTTGTGGCCAGGCAGCCCCGGAATGTTGGCGGGATAACGGAGCGTCACCGTGGGCACGTTCCACGAGATGTCGCCGATGTCGTCCGATCCGCCGCCGGTGTTGCGCTCGTTCGGCACCGGGCCGCCCAGCGGCTCGAGCTCGGTGGCCAGCCCCGGGCTGGTCGGGTTGCCGAGATACTGCTGCAGCCCCCGGGCGAGTGACTGGTCCTCGGGGCTCCAGGTGGGCAGGCCCACCCGCTTGATGTTCTCGAACATCGTCTCGGCGACGACCTTGTTCATGTGCTGAGGCCAGGCCGCACCCAGGGTGCGTGACGTCCACTTCGTGTTGGTCATCAGCGCGGCACCGTCGGCCATCTTGTTGGCGATGTCCCACATCTCCTTGATGTGTGGATAGTCGTTCTCGCGGAAGTAGTACCAGACGCTGGCATTCTTCGGAACGACATTGGGCTGGTCGCCGCCGTTCGAGATGACGTAGTGCGAGCGCTGCGAAATGCGGAGGTGCTCGCGGCGATAGTTCCAGCCGGCATTCATCAGCTCGACGGCATCGAGGGCCGATCGGCCTCGCCACGGGGCCCCGGCGCTGTGTGCGGTTTCCCCTTCGAACGTGTATTCAATGGATACCATGCCGTTGCCGCCGCCGTCGCCCCACGACACCCCGAGGTTACCCCCCACGTGGGCGAAGAGCGAGATGTCGACATCCTTGAAGAGCCCCTCGCGGATGAAGTACGCCTTGGTGCCCAGCAGTTCCTCGGCGACGCCGGGCCAGATCATCAGCGTGCCGGGCAGCTTCTCGCGCTCCATCACGCGCTTGACGGCCAGCGCCGCGACGATGTTGAGGGGGACGCCGGTGTTGTGGCCTTCACCGTGCCCGGGCGCGCCGGTGAGGATGGGATCGGGATAGACGACGCCGGGCTTCTGCGAGGCCTGCGGAATGCCGTCGATGTCAGACCCGAGGGCGATGACGGGCTTGCCGTTACCCCAGCGGGCGACCCAGGCGGTGGGGATGCCGGCCACGCCCCGTTCCACCTTGAACCCGTTCTGTTCGAGGATGCCGGTCAGGTACTTCGAGGTCTCGACTTCCTGAAAGCCGAGTTCGCCGAAGCTGAACACGGAATCGACCATGACCTGGGCCATCTTGGCCATCTCGTCGACGCCGCGCACGGCGTCAGCCTTGTAGGCCGCCGTCTTGTCGGTCTGGGCCGCTGCGGGAACGGCCGAGAGCGCGCACACCGCACTCAGGGCCCATACTGCACATCTACGCATCATGTCTGTGGCCTCCTGCTGTTGCCAGTGGGCACAGTGTATCGGGGCGGTGGGCCGGCGTCACCAGCTACTTCGTACACCGGGTGATTGCCTCGGGGCGGTGCCCGTGACACACTCGCACGCTGGGAGGCCCCATGCCAGTCTCGCTGACCGTGAACGGAACCCCGCACACCCTCGACCTCGAGCCGGAGATGCCCCTGCTGTGGGCACTGCGCGAGCAGCTGGGCCTCACCGGCACCAAGTATGGCTGCGGCATTGCGGCCTGCGGCGCCTGCACCGTGCACCTCGACGGACGGGCGGTGCGGTCGTGCACGCTGCCGCTGTCGGCCACCGAGGGGAAGTCCGTGGTCACCATCGAGGCCCTGGCCCCGGCCGAGGTGCCGCATGCCGTGCAGGCGGCGTGGGTGACGCACCAGGTGCCCCAGTGCGGCTACTGCCAGTCGGGCATGATCATGGCCGTGGCGGCCCTGCTGGCCGACACGCCGGCGCCGACCGACGAGGAGATTGACGCCCGGCTCTCGAACATCTGCCGGTGCGGCACCTACCCGCGCGTGCGGGCGGCCATCCACCATGCCGTGGCGACACGGGCGGCCACGACGGTGACCGAGGCGGCTGGCACGGCGACGGCCCCTGCGGGCACGGGAGACCGGTCATGAACAAGTGGACACGGCGCACGTTCATCGGTGCGGGCACGATTGCCGGCGGAGGCTTCCTGCTCGGCGTGGCGGGCTTCTCGCTGGCGCCGGCGCGCCATGCGGTCGTCGATCCGGCGGTGTCCGGCCCTGGCCAGCTGACGACGTGGATCCGCATCACTGCTGATGGCCGCATCACTGTGCTGGTGCCGCACTGCGACATGGGACAGGGCACGCTGTCGGCACTGGGCATGATGGCCGCCGACGAGCTCGACGCCGACTGGGCGCAGGTCGACGTCATCGAAGCCCCGGGCGTTGACACCTATGCCAACGGCTACCTGGCGCGCACGATCACGGGTGACCATGTGCCGGCCGTGATGGCCCGCGGGTTCGACTACGGCATGTACAAGGTGGCCGACTGGATCGGCCTCATGGTGACCGGCGGATCGACGGCCGTCCGCAGCACGGGCGAGTTCGGGATGCGCGTGGCCGGCGCGGCGGCGCGGCAGATGCTGGTCGACGCGGCGGCGCAGCAATGGGGGGTGCCGGCCGGTGAGTGCCAGGCCGCACAGTCGGTGGTGCGGCATGCCGCGTCGGGACGGCAGGCCACCTACGGCGATCTGGCGGAAGCTGCCTCACGCCTGAAGGTGCCGACGTCCCCGACGCTGAAGGGGCGCGACGCCTTTGCGCTGCGCCGCACCTCGGCCCCCCGCCTCGACATCGCGTCGAAGGTGAACGGCACGGCCACCTACGGCATCGATGTGTCGCTGCCGGGAATGCTGTATGCCGCGATCGACATCGCCCCGGTCGAGGGGGGCACGCTGCAGTCGGTCGATCCGGCACCGGCGATGGCCATGCGGGGGGTGAAGAAGGTGGTGTCGCTCACGAACGCTGTGGCGGTCGTGGCCGACAGCTACTGGCGCGCGCGACAGGCGCTGGCGGCGCTGCGGCCGGTGTACACGGATGCGGGCCACGGGCAGGTGTCGACTGAGACGATCTTCGCGGCCTTCGATGCTGCGATTGGCCCGCTGCCCGAGCTGCCGGGTGATGCCACCCGCGTGGTGCGCGCCGAGTATCGGGTGCCCTTCCTGGCCCATGCGTCGATGGAGCCGCTGTCGTGCACGGCGCAGGTCGACGGCACCGGCGCTCGCATCTGGGCCGGGGTGCAGGACCCGCTGAATGCCCGCACGGTGGCCGCCAAGGCGCTCGGCATCGACCGCGCGCAGGTGCAGCTGACCAACCATCTGCTGGGGGGCTCGTTCGGTCGCCGCCTGCCCTACACCTTCGACTACATCGAACTGGGCGTGCAGGTCGCGCAGCAGATGTCGCCCGCGCCGGTGAAGACCATCTGGTCGCGAGAAACCGACATGCAGCACGACTATTACCGGCCGGCGGCGCTGTCGCGCCACGCGGCAAGCCTCGACCCGTCGGGACGCCCGCTGCTGGTTCGTTCCGCCTTCACCGGGGACGGCGATGGCGAGGCCCTGGCCCTGCCGTATGACATTGCCGAGGTGACGAGCGCCCAGAAGGAATCGGCCCACCATGTGCGGCTCGGGGCGTGGCGGTCGGTGGCCAGCTCGCAGCACGGCTTCTTCAAGGAATCGTTCATCGACGAACTGGCCCACGAGGCCAAGGCCGACCCGTACGAATATCGGCGCGGCCTGCTGCAGAAGGCCCCGCGCGCGCTGGCCGTGCTCGAGCGGGCGGCTGCGCTGTCGGGCTGGGGTTCGCCGTTGCCCGAGGGCGAGGGGCGTGGCATGGCCTTCTGCGAGAGCTTCGGCAGCCTGGTGGCCGAGGTGGCCCATGTGCGCGTCGATTCGGCAGGTGTGCTGCGCGTGGTCGCGGTGGATGCGGTCGTCGACTGCGGCGACGTCATCAGTCCCGACGGGGCGACGGCCCAGGTCGAAGGCGGCATCCTCTTCGGTCTGTCGGCCGCCATGATGAGCGCCATCACCATCGACAAGGGCCGGGTGGTGCAGACCAACTTCCGCGACTATCCGATGCCGCGCATCAAGGATACGCCGCGCATCCGCGTCGAGTTCGTGCGGTCGGATGCGCCGCTCGGCGGGCTGGGCGAGCCGGCGGTGCCGCCGATTGCCCCCGCCGTGGCGAATGCGATCTTCGCGGCCACCGGGGTGCGCGTGCGGGCGCTGCCCTTCACACAGACCCCGCTGCGGAAGGCGTAACGGCCGATGGTCGACACAGCCCGCGGTGGCGTGTGACAGCGCGCGATATCTGAGGCACGACGCCCTCAACACCCCCGGTGACCGTTGCTGACGTCAGTGCTGACGGCCGAGGTCTGGGCCTGTCGGTCACCGCGGCTTCGGCGGCCGATTTTCTGCTGGCACAGGTGTCACGCGATGGCTTTCTGCGACAGCCCCCGAGCATCAGCAACTGAGCCCGCCCGCAGAGGCTCTTCACGTCCTCAGGCGGCACAGGCGTCCCCATGGCCGCGGGTGTGACATCACGCCAGACCACGGGCCTTCGCCACCCACGTCGTCCAGCGTCGCACACCAGCGGTCCGACGGTCGCGCTCACACCCGATAGCCGCGCGCGAGCAGCATCTCGGCGCTCTTCCGGACATCCCCACTCTGCGGCACCTCGAAGTCCAGCGCGTCAGCCATGCGGTTGATGATGTTGAACATCACACACACATAGATGGCGTCTTCGGCCGCCTCACGAGACACGCCCGCCTCCTGCAGTCGCCGGACATCGTCTGCGCCGACGGACTCGGGCATCACGGTCAGCCGCTGAAGAAACCCGAGCATGGCGCGCAGCTTCGGGTCGTGTGCCGCGGTCCCCTGCAACCACTGCTCCGCTGTCTCAGTCCCCATCTCCATCGACGCGACCGCGCCGTGTGTGGTGGCTCAAAACACGCACTGGTTCAGTTGCGACACATAGGTCGCCATCAGTTCGCGCTCGCCTACCGTCCACTCGGACGGGCCTCTGAGCGCCCGCTGGAACACTTCATTGGCGTCACGTCCGAACAGGTGCGGCCGGAACAAGAGGGTCTTCAGTACGTCGGGCGGTTCCCGACGGCCAAGCCACCGAATCATCGTCAGCTTGGCCCAGTCGCGGAACCGGTGCCCGGTTGACACGCTAGACAGGCGCATATGCGTCCTCCAGCGCCTGCAACGCCGCGCGCTCCCGCACGGCACCCGCGGAGACCGCCGCACACACCGTGGCCTCGAAGATGACCTCCTCGGACACGCCCGCCGCCTTCAACTGTGCCACCTGCCCGTCGGTCACATCGGTCGCACGACGACGCACGGTGTCGACATACTCGCCGAGGAGTCCCTCGACCGGAAGGCCCTGCAAAATCCGTTCGCGCACTCCGCGATCCAGCGACGCCGGGCGCCCCAGCGCAGCCTGTTTCACCGCCTCGAACAACGCACCGTAGGAGGTCATCAGGGTCAACGTCTTTCTTCGCTATCGCAGCTGCGCCGCGCGTCCGCGCAGGGCCTCGGCGATGCCACGCAGGCGCTGGGCGTCGCGGCCCTGCAGCGCGGCGGCTTCCTTCTCGAGCGCGGTGGCGGCGGTGGCCACCTCGGCGAGCACGGGCGCTGCGGTGCGGTCACCGGCACGCACGCCGTCGAGCTTTTCGATGGTCGCCCTGATGGCATCGGCACGCGCTGCAGTGACGACCGTGCCCCGGCGCAGCTGGTCGAGATAGGCGCGGGCCACCACCGTCGATGCGGGCCAGCTCACCTTCGGCTGGTTCTGCGAGTTGAACTCGTTCCAGCGCACCAGGGCGGCGGCATCCAGTTCGTTCTGCGACAGGAACTGGCTGGGCAGCAGGCGGAAGATGTCGATGCCCCGCGCAATCTCGGCCCCGTAGATGAAGCCGTTGTAGTAGTAGCTCGACCAGTAGCCGCCCGACACGAGGTTCTTCGCATCGATGGGGCCGCGGTCGAAGTAGGCAATCTCCACGGGCTTGGCCGAATCGGTGAAGTCGAACACCGACACGCCGCCCTGGTACCACGACTGCACCATGATGTCGCGGCCGGGCACGGGGATGAGCGACCCGTTGTGCGCCACGCAGTTTTCCTGCTCGCTCTGTGCGGCAGGCATCTTGTAGTAGCCCTTGAACACCAGCGTGCGATCGACGATGTCGAAGATGGCGTCGGCGCCCCAGGTCAGCGGGTCGGTCGCGCGGCAGCGCGGGCGCGATCCCCCCCCCCACTCGTCAGTGAACACGACCTTGGTGCCATCGTTGTTGAACGTCGCCGAGTGCCAGTAGGCAAAGCTCTTGTCGATCACATGGTCGAGGCGCTTCGGGTTCTGCGGATCGCTGATGTCGAGCAGGATGCCGTTGCCCGAGCACGCGCCGGCGGCCAGCCCGATCTCGCTGTAGACCGTGATGTCGTGGCACTGGTTGGTGATCCGGCTGGTCTGCGTGCCCTCGCCGTGGTTACCACCCTGCCAGAGGCCGGCGATGTTGCCCGTCGTCTCGTCCATGAAAATGCGGGGACGGTTGACGATGCGCGCGTTCTGCGGTGCGCCGAGAGGCACTTCGATCACGTCGATGCTGAAGAGCGACGTGTTCGGGTCATCTTTGGCATCTTTCGCCGAGCAGCCCTCGAGTTCCTCGCCGGGGCGCACGCTGCTCGTGCCCGAGCCGTAGACATACAGCCGGCTCGGATTCTTCGGGTCAGGCACCAGGGTGTGCGTGTGCGAGCCGCGGCAGGTCTGCACCGCGGCCACCTGGCGGGGCTTGCGGATATCGGAGATGTCGAAGATGCGCACGCCGCGGAAGCGCTCGGCCGACACGGTGCCCTCGATGCCCTGCAGGCCACAGTCGAGACGCCCGCGCGTCTGCTCAACCGACATGAACAGCAGGTGCCCCCACACCGACACGTCGCCCTGCCCGCCCGGGCAGACCACCGACGTCAGCAGGCGGGGACGCCGAGCGTTCTCGACGTCGTAGATGTTGTAGCCGTGGTAGTTGCCCACGACGGCGTTGGTGCCGAAGAAGGCCAGATCGGAATTCGTAAACCCGCTGCCGCGCGGAGGCGGAGGCGGGGGCGTGCCGGGCGCCGGCGGCGGCGGGGGTGGAGTGCCGGGGGCCCGTTCAGGTTCGATGGGCGACCCTGCAGGGGCCTCGGGGTCGAAGAACCCTTCCGGCTTGGGCAGGTTGGCCACCAGTTCCATGTGCAGGGCGGCCGTGCCGGCATCGGTCAGCCCGGCCTTGAGCCCCACTCGCGGATCGGTGGTCGAGGCCTGCTGGGCCGCCAGCCCGAGCCCGCCCGCCAGCACCACTGCCACCGTCACGCCCCACGTCACGCGTGTCATCGTCATGCGCTGCTCCTCGAGGAAGGGGACGGCCCACGGGCCCGCCCCCGATCGTCAGTAGGCCCGCCCCTGCTGGCGCGCCAGATCGAACCGTGCGGTGTCGGCAATGGCCATCACCGCCATCACACCGGCCTGCACCGGGTCTGAGACGACCAGGTCGGCCACCTTCCGGACGCCCCCCACCATGTTGAGCGCGATGACGCGGATGCCGTGCGACTGCAGGTCGGTCACGGCCTCGGTGATCTGCCCACCCATGATGGAACCGGCCAGCACGAGAATCGCCGCGCGCGGCAGCCGGGCCACGGCACGCACGGCGTCGGCAATCGCCTGTTCGCCCACCAGGGGAATGGTATCGACCGAGATGCGCTCGCCGCGGATGTTGTGGCGATCCGCTTCGCTGATGGCCCCGATGGCCACCTGGCCGACCTGGGCCCCGCCACCAATGATGATGACGCGCTTGCCGTAGATGGGAGTGAGCGAGCCGTCCTCGGCCGGCGAGGACGCACCGGCGTCAGCCGGGGCCAGCAGTGGCGTCGCAATCAGGAAGTGGCGCATAGGTCACGGGCCGCCCCTGCGGGCGCCCCCTGCCAGAGCTTAACACCCCCGGGGGGAAAGCTGACCGACGTGCCCGGAACCGGGACACGTCGGCCGAGGGAGCCGTTAGAAGCGGTACCGCAGGCTGGCGCGGAACACGCGAGCTGCCGGGATCGGGTTGGCCGATGCGGCATCGATGCCCCCGGTCGACAGGGGCTTGAAGTAGTTCGGGCCGTTGGTCGTGACCCGGCGCAGGACCACGCTCGAGTTGGTGAGGTTGAACACGTCGACAAACGCCTCGAGCGACTGCGACTTGCCCCACGAGAACGTCTTCGACAGGCGCGCGTCGGCCAGCTTGACCCAGTCGTAGCGCCCGGCCTGCCCTTCCACGACGACGTTCACCAGTGTGTTGAGTGCATCACGCACCTGCACGATGCGGTTGTAGTACTCGCCCTCCTGCCCTGTGAAGGTCGCGGCAATCATGAGCTTCCACGGCAGCTCGTAGGTGCCATTGAGTCGCACGCTCTGGTAGCGCTCGGGCAGCTGCCAGTTGTAGGCGGCCTCGTTGGGCGTGCGCGGCTCGATGTTGCGGACGATGCGCCGGTCCCACACATACGAGGCCATGAACGACCAGCCGTCGGCGTACTGCTTGTTGAGCGTGGCCTCGAGTGCCGTGTAGCGATCGTTGCCCTCGTCACCGACGGTGTTGACCCACAGGCTCTTGATCTGCCCGAAGGTGGGATACGTCCGCGGCACCGACCACACCTGCACGACGCCATCGTCGGCCGTGCCGGCCACGTTGTCGCGGCCCGGATCGACGCCGGTGCGGTAGTCGGTGAAGGCCTCGAACGGCTGGGCGAGGTTGAGTTCCTTGTTGCCGCGGAAATCGTACTTGCGCACCAGGTTGAAGCGCACCACGGTGTCACGGCGCAGGCCGAGGTCAACACCCGCGGTCCACTCGTCCATGTATTCGCCCTTCAGGTTCGGATCGAAGCGGCTGTCGCGGGTGGCGCCGGTGACCGAGGCGAGGTCGCCGGGAACAGGCGTGTATGGAATGCGCCCGTCCCAGCGGTTATAGGTGTAGACCAGCGTGGCGGCCGGATTGATCTGTCCCGCCACCGGGCCCGACGCCGCCGTGATGCCCGACCCTGCCGCCGCATAGCGACCATAGCTGGCCTTCAGCGCCACGCGGCCGGTGCCCGTCAGGTCGTAGACCGTCGAGATGCGGGGCGACCAGGCCGTGTAGGTCGGGAAGTCACGGTTCTCGGGATAGATGCGCTGCGTCGCGTAGGGGCCCGTGCCGGGATTGCCCTGTTCCGGCAGCCACGACGAATAGCGGTCGTAGCGGACGCCGAGATTGACGGTGAGCTTGCGCGTCAGGCTCATGCTGTCGTTGATGTAGCCCGAGTTGTAGAGCACGCCGGCATTGGTGTTGTTCGGATACTCGAACACCTGCACCGAGTCGGGCCGCAGGAAGAGATCGGTGTCGCCCGGGAGACTGCGGTAGCGGTAGACCTGCTGGTTGGGATACCCGTAGGTCTCGACGAAATTGGTGTTGGAGTACCCGAGAAAGCCAGTCTTGATTTCGTGGTTGGTGCTGCCAATCGCGCGGTACCACGACAGTGTGCCGTTGTAGCCCCAGCGTGCCGGCTTGCGGTTGAGCTCGAGAAACGCGCCTGCCGTCTGTGTGGTGGTCAGGTCGGTCCTGCGGACATCGTCCGTCCAGGCCTTGTCGGGCCACCAGTAACCCGAGCGGTTGACGCTGAGGTCGAGGGTCATGCTCTGGCTCATGATGCGCGTGAACTTGAGTGCCGGGCCGATGGCCGTCCAGGCAATCTGATTCTGCGTGGCCTCGAGCGGCACGAACCGGCTGGCCGTGCGATACGGCTGCCACTTCCGGTTGAACTGCTGCGTCAGCTCGAACTTGTTGTTGCGCGACGCCTGATACGTCAGCTTGAGCGTGGGGTTGTCGAGTCGGGTGAAGAACTCGACCTGCTCGCCGGTCTTCTGCGAGATGAACCCCGGAATCAGCAGCCCCGAGTAGTTGTAGCCGTAGGCGGCATAGAACCAGAGGCGGTCGCGCACCAGCGGCCCCCCCAGGTCGACGCTGGCATCGTTGTACCGGGTGAACTTGTTGTTGCCCGGGTCGAAGCCCTGATCGCGCAGGCTCTGCGTGACATTGCTGCCCTGCCAGTTGCCATCCTGCCAGGCGCCGAGGTAGTTGCCGCGGAAGCTGTTGCTGCCCGACTTGACCACGAAGCTCATCGAGACACCGGGACTCTGCATTTCGGCACTGCGCGCCGCGGCCGAGACCTGAATCTGATCGTAGGTGTTGTAATCGCCGAAGAACTGATCCCACACCACGCCGTCGAACTTGATGAGCTCACCGCCACTGCGTCCGTAGGAGCGGGCGCCGGTGGTGGTCGAGCCGCCGACCGTGTTGCCGCCCACATCGAACTGCGTCGGCGCCAGGCCGGGCACGAGGCGCGCCAGGCCGCGGATACCACGGCCGTAGGGCAGGTCTTCCATCTGCTGCTCGCTCCAGTTGACGCCCACCGTCGTGGCCTGCAGGTCGATGGTCGGCGTGGTGCTGGTGACGGTAATCGACTCGGACACGCTGTCGAGCTGCAGGGGCCCGTTGACGGTCATGGTCGCGCCGGCCAGCAGGGTGACGCCCTCCACCGTGAGGGTCTGGAACCCCGGCAGCGAAAACACCACGCGATAGGTGCCGGGGGGCACCGCGGTGAACCGGTACGTGCCGAGGCCGTCGGTCACCGATTCACGCGGCCCGCCGATCATGGCGGGACTGCTGATGGCCACGGTGGCGCCCGGCAGCAGCCCGCCGCTGCCGTCCGCCACACGTCCCGTAATGGTCCCTGTGGTGCCCTGGGCCCAGGCGTGTGCCGCCACGGCCGCCAGCATCAGGCCGACCAAGAAACTTACCCTTGCACGCATCTTCACGAGATACCTCCTGCCCGCTGGCCGCCACTATGCACCACGGACGGGCAGAGTGTATGCGATATAAGCGTTGTTTATAGTTTTCGCGAGTGTTAAGGCGCTGAATTTCCGGAGGCCGCCGCCAGTCACCGCGCATAGAATGTGCGGCATGCGAACTGTACTGCTCACCCTCTCCCTGCTGGCCGCCTCCGTGGCGCCGGCCTTCGCCACCTGGTCGGTCATCGCGCTCGATTCGCGCACCGGCCAGGTGATCATCGCCTCGGCCACCTGCGTGCGCCAGTCGGGCTTTCCCTCTCGCCAGCCGAATGCGGCGCGCGACCTGATGGACGTGCAGGCCGTCATCATTCCCGGCGTCGGCATCGCGGCCTGCCAGGCGGGCGTCGACAACACCCGCGAGAACCAGATGCTCGTCTACAACGAACTGCGCAAGGGCACGCCTCCCGCGCAGATCATCGAAATGCTCAAGAAGGACCCGAACATCGAGCGACGCCAGTTCGGCATCGTGGCCATGCCCAACGGCGGCACCATCACGAACCGCAACAACCGCGCCGGCTTCAACGGCTCGGGCAATTCGCAATCGTCACTGTACTGGGGCGGCCAGGTCGGCGACATCTACTACCAGGTGCAGGGCAACACGCTGCTCGGCGACCAGGTGATGACGATGGCCGCGCTGGCGTTCACGCGGGCCAAGGGTTCGATGGCCGACCGGGTGATGGCCGCGATGGAGGCGGCCGATCAGTTCGGCGGCGACCACCGCTGCAACTGCGGCGCCAACCCGATGGAGTTTGTGCCGTGCGACAACAAGACGTCACACGTGGCCTACATCACGATTGCCGAGAAGGGCGATGTGCTCGGCAAGACGCACAACGACGGGCAGTACTACGCGTACATCAGCGTGACGGACGACAACATCAAGCAGGGCGAGAGCGGCAACCCGGTCAAGACGCTCCGCATGCGCTATGACAACTGGGTGCGCGCCGGATCGCCCCGGCTGCCTCCGCCCCCGCCGACACTGTACGTGCCCAAGTAGGCACGGGACCTGCGTTGCCAGCCTGGCTGCGGTCACCCCCGGGGTGGCCGCAGCATCCGGCCTTCGCGCACCTCCCCGACGCCCCCGCTGCGACGAACCGCCCGTCGCTGCCCGCACTGGGCCACGGTGTGGCGCAGGCCGCGCGCTCTCCGTGAGGGCCCACGCACTCAGGCCGGCCTGGCGGGCGTTCTCCACACACTGTCAGGCGTGACGTCAGCGCCTCAGCGCTGCTGCTCGCGCAGCACCCGCTCAATCACATCGGCCGCGGCCGACGCGCCGTCTTCGGCCACCACACGGCGTCCGACGTCGGCGGCCCGTGTGCGCAGCACCTGATCCCCGAGCAGCCGACGCAGCTCGTCAGTGACCCGACCGACGGTGTAGCGTCGTCGCACCAGCGCCCGCGCCACGCCAAGACGCTGCAGCCGACCCGCATTGTCTGCCTGATCATGCGCATGCGGCACCACCAGCGAGGGCACGCCGGCTGCCAGAGCCTGGTGCAGCGTACCGGCCCCGCCCTGGTGCACCACGGCTGCTGCCCTAGGAAACAGCGTGGCGTGCGGGGCGCTGTCGACGACCAGGGTTCGGGCGCTGACCTGCGCGGGCCGGTGGTGCGCATGGCGCCCGACGAGCAGCACGGCGCGGCAGCCCACCTGTTCGACGGCGGCCGCACTCACCTCGTGAAAGTCACCCGGCAGTTCCACCGCAGCGGTACCCAGCGTGAAGACCACCGGGGCCTCGCCCTCGGCCAGAAAGCGTTCGAGCACCGCACTGGTGTCGCCTGAGGCAGGGCCGTTGTAGCGCACGGCACCGGTTACGGTGGTGTGCGCGGGCCAGGCTTCAGGCGGCGGTGCCAGGGCGGCCGAGAACATCGCCAGCACGCCCCAGGGCGAGTGCTGGCCGTGCATGACGGGATTACCCCGGTCGGGCAGTCCCTTCGCGCGACGCAGCGGGCGCACCGGCCGGCTCCACCACGAGGTCAGCGCGTCGGCCGTGGCGTAGAAGGCCCTGCTGGCCAGCGCCGACCGCCGGAGCAGGCCATACAGGAACGGCGCCTGCGGCGGCACCATCGGATCGATCGGCGAGAACAGTGAGATGGGCGCCAGTACCGTCGACAGCCATGGCACGCGGCGGGCGTCTGCCACGAGCGGCCCGGCGAGGGCCGCCGGGTGCGTGATGACCAGGTCGACCTCGGTCGACAGCGCCCACAGGTCGTCGAAGGCCCCGGGCAGCGCCGGCATCAGCAGCTCCCGGAACAGCACCTCGGTGCCTCGAAACGGATCGAGCAGCCGCCGCGCAAAGGCGGTGTCATCGGGGTCAAGGTCGGGTCTGACTGAGGCGAAGGTCAGCCCCGTGGCCTCAACGGCGTCCCTGAAGACGGCAGGCATGGCGAGGACGGGGGTGTGCCCGCGCCGCTGCAGCTCGAGCCCGAGCCCGATGTAGGGATTGACGTCGCCGAACGAGCCGAAGGTGGGAATGAGGATGCGCGCCATGCCGTACAAGGAAAGACGGGGTGGGACCCGCAGGGGGTCCCACTCCGTCGTGAGGCGGCGCGGTGGTCGCGGGGCTGGCTAGCCCTGCGCCATCGAGGTCGTGCCGGCGCGCATGGCGCTGGCCATGTTCGACAGGGCCTTCTCGAGCGTCTTGCGCGACGTGGCGATGTTCATGCGCATATGGTTGTCGCTGCCCTTGCCGTACGACGACCCCGAGTTCATGTGCACCTTGGCATTGCGCACCAGCCACTCTTCGATCATCTGCTCGGGCTTGCGCGCCGGGGCGTTGGCCGCCTTCTCGCGGTTGTACTTCTCGGCGCGGCCCTTGGCGTCGATCTTCTCGGCCAGGCCGGTCATATCGAGCCACATCAGGTAGGTGCCCTCGGCCTTGTAGGCCTTCACGAGGGGCAGGTTCTTCCTGATGTAGTCGACGGCGAAGTCGTGGTTGCCGTCGATGTAGTTGACGCACTGGCGGAGCCACTCTTCACCGCCCGCGTAGGCGGCGTGGTTGGCCACGATGCCGAGCGTGTTCATCTCCGCGCGGTGGTGGACGCGGACCTTGGCAAGCAGCTCGGGGTTGGTCGAGTGGAACCACGCGGTCTTGTGCGCGGCCAGGCCGAACGACTTGCTGGCGGCCTTGTAGGTGATGCTGTTGTTGACAATCTTCTTATCGGGCAGATTGGCGAACGGGGTGTACTTCTGCCCCTTATTCACGAAGTCGCAGTGGATTTCGTCGGCCATCACCAGCACGCCACGCTTGAGGCAGATTTCGCCGATCTTCATCAGGTCGGACTCGCTCCAGCAGTTGCCCGTGGGGTTCTGCGGATTGCACAGGATGAAGGCGTAGGTGTCGGGGCCAATGGCGGCGTCGAACGCATCGAAGTCCATCTCGAACTTGCCGTTGACGCGCTTGAGCAGCACTTCCTGCGAGACGGTGCGCGACGCGGTGAGATCACCGTAGAACCCGTTGTAGGTGGGCGTCTGCAGCAGCACCTTGCTGCCGACGGGCGAGAACGCCTTGAGCGTGGCAATCAGGCCGGGGTGTACGCCCATCGTGACGATGAGTTCCTCGGGCTTGATGGCGACGTTGTACTTCTTCTTGTTCCACGCGATGATGCCCTCGGCAAAGGAAGCCGGGGTATCGAGGTAGCCCCAGTTCTCGTGCTGGAGGCGTTCCTGCAGGGCCTTCGTGATCGACGGCGCGGCGCGGAAGTCCATGTCGGCGATGCCCATGCCGACCTCGACGCTGCCCTTGCCGTAGGTGCGGTTGGGCTGGTCGTACTTGATGGAGTCGGTGCCGAAGCGGCTGTATGGCGTGTCGAAGTCGAAGGCGCCGGCCGGGGCCTGGACAGTCTCGGCAAGTTCAAACGGGGCGGCAGCCAGCGGCGTGTTCGCGGCGGCGCCGGCCACCAGTGCAGTCCATCCGGTGTTGCGGAGGAATGAGCGGCGATCGAGACCCTTGTGCTGTGTCATTTCCAGAAGCTCCCATGGACGGCACCCAGGCACCGATGCGGCACCCGTTCCATCTGCCGCCGACATACTACACCCATCGGCGGCAGATGCAACGGAATGATTGTCCGGAGGTCAGCGCAGGCGCGCCGCCCGGGTCTTCAGGGTCTCGGAGAGGGCCCGCAGACGGGCCTGGTCGCGGCCGGTGGCACGGGCCGCATCGGCATCGAGCTGGCCGGCCAGGCGCGTCAGTTCAGCCGCCGCCTCGGCCGCTCCGCGGTCTCGCGGGGTCCGGAGCGCCTCGGCCCGGTCCATGGCCCCGACCACGGCCTGCGCCCGGTCGGCCGCGATGGCCTTCGTCCGGTTCAGCTGGTCGACGTAGGCCTTCGCCACCACGGCCACGGCCGGGTAGGTCACCTTCGGCTGCATCTGGGGATTGAACTCTTCCCAGCGGATCAGGGCCGCCGCGTCGATTTCGTTCTGCGTCAGGTGCTCGCTGGGCTTCAGCTCGAAGATGTCGATGCCGCGCGAAATCTCGGATCCGTAGATGCGGCCGTTGTACCAGTAGGTCGACCAGTAGCCGCCCACGATCAGTTTTTCGGCATCGAGGGGCCCGCGGTCGAAGTAGGCGATCTCCACCGGCTTGTCCGACTCGGTGAAGTCGAACACCGACAGGCCGCCCTGATACCAGCCCTGCACCATGATGTCGCGGCCGGGCACGGGCAGCAGGGACCCGTTGTGGGCCACGCAGTTCTCCTGCTCGGTCTGGGCGGCCGGCATCTTGTAGTAGCCCTTGAAGACCATCTTGCGATCGACGATGTCGAAGATCGCGTTGGCACCCCAGTTGGGCAGGTCGGTCGCCCGGCAGCGCGGACGCGTGCCGCCGCCCCACTCGTCGGTGAACAGCACCTTGGTGCCGTCGTTGTTGAAGGTGGCCGAATGCCAATAGGCGAAGTTCTTGTCGAACACGTGATCAAGGCGCTTCGGATTCACCGGATCGGAGATGTCCATCAGGATGCCGTTGCCCGAGCAGGCGCCGGCCGCCAGGCCGACCTGCGGATAGACCGTGATGTCGTGGCACTGGTTGGTCTGGCTGGTGCGCTGCGTGCCGGGGCCGCTGTCGCCGCCCTTCCAGAGGCCGGCGATGGCGCCGGTCTTCTCGTCGGCGAAGATGCGGGGGCGGTTCACGATGCGCGCGGTTTGCGGCGCCGCGAGAGGCACCTCGATCACATCGATGCTGAAGAGGGCGGTGTTCGTGTCTTTCTCGGGGTCGAGGTTCGAGCAGCCGTCAAGCTCCTCGCCCGACCGCACGCCGGCCGTGCCTGAGCCGTAGACGTAGATCTTCGAGGGATCCTTCGGGTTGGGGACCAGCGTGTGCGTGTGCGAGCCGCGGCACGTCTGCACGGCCGCCACCTGGCGGGGCTTGCGCATGTCGCTGATGTCGAAGATGCGCACGCCGCGGAAGCGTTCCTTGCTGACCGTATCGGCGATGCCCTGCACGCCGCAGTCGACGCGGCCGCGCGTCTGCTCGACCGACATGAAGAGCAGAGAGCCGTAGACCGACACGTCACCTTGGCCGCCCGGGCACACAATCGAGGCCATCAGCCGGGGCTTGCGGGCATTCTCGATGTCGTACACGTTGAAGCCGTGGAAGTTACCGACCCACATGTTGGTGCCGGCAAACGCCAGGTCGGAGTTGGCGAAGTCGAGGCCGCTGCCCCGAGGGGCAGGAGCCCCTGGTGCCGGGGCCGGCGCTGGCGCGGGGGCCGGCGCCGGGGCCGCTGCCGCCGGCGCACCGGACGGCCGCTCGGGCGGCATCGCATCACCCGCCGGGGCGGCCGGATCGAAGAAGCCTTCGGGACGCGGCAGCGTCGCGGTCAGATCCATGTTCTTTGCCGCCACCGCGGCATCATGCAGGCCGGCCTTCAGGCCCACGCGGGGATCGTTCTGGTTCTGGGCCGAGACCGCACCGGCGCCGATCAGCGCCACCAGGGCCGCACCGGCCCCCCATCCCGCAACAGCTCTCATTTCCGCAGCTCCTTGAGAAGCGCACTCATGCGCTCGATTTCCATCTGCTGGTCGGCTTCCACATCCGACGCAAACGCAAAGATGTCACTATCCTGTCCGGCCCCCGCCGACGCGAACAGATCCTTCACCATCGTCAGCGCGCCGCCGTGGTGCCGAATCATGCCTTCGAGAAACATCCGGTCGAACTCGACGCCGGTCGCCAGCCCGAGCTTCATCATGTCTTCGGGCGTGAGCATGCCCGGCATGAGCCCGCTGTGCTCGTGGTGGGCGTGCTCGTCGGGCAGCGACTGACCGCGCGAGGTCAGCCATTCCTTCATCATCTCGATTTCATCGGCCTGCGACACCTCGATGCGCCTGGCCAGCAGCTTCATGTCCTCGCGGCTGGTGCGCTCGGGCAGCAGGGCCGCCATCTCCAGCGCCTGGCGATGGTGGCCAATCATGCCCTGCATGAAGGCCACGTCCGCCTTCGTGAAGCCGACCTTCGACAGGTCGGTGGCCGCCCTCGCGGTGATGGCGCGGGTCTCCTTGCCCGGGGCCCCCGGCATGAGCAGCGGCGGAGGCCCCTCGTCAGGGGGGGTGGGGGTCTGGGGCCGCTGGGCCGCCGCCGGCAGGGCC
>CAZXTM010000010.1:85621-104791 GCA_964643765.1 uncultured Bifidobacteriaceae bacterium
GGGCCGCCGCCGGCAGGGCCACAAGGGCCACCAGCAGGGCCAGCGCCCCGGTCGGAAGGACACGGGTGATCATGGTGTCCTCAGCATAGCGCAGCGAGGCCCCCGATCACCGGGCTGGTCAGTTGCCGCCCCGTCCCCGCTGGGGGGGCGGATTCTTCAGGGCCTGGAACTGGTTGAGTGCGGCATTGACCTTGAACGCGATGCCCATCCGGCCAATCTCGGCGGTGGCCTTCACCGGGTCGCCGGTCACGCCGGAATCCTTCGCGCCGCCCCAGGCCAGGATGCGGTCCTGGCGGATGCCCGTCGGGTGCACATACAGCATCTGCGAGGTGTCGCTGATGCCCGCGTGGCTGCCGACCACATCGTCGCCGTAGCCGAAGGCGGCCAGCATCCAGGCACGGTAGTGATCGCGCCCGACGTTGTAGTAGTCGGTGAGCGCATAGACCCGCACGCCGCGGTCCTTCCACTCGGCGCTGAGGGCATTGGCCACCGCGGTCATGCCGCCCTGGTTGCCACCGCTGTCGCCAATGAACACGATGTCGGTGAAGCCGTGGGCCTGCAGGCTGCGCGCCGCGGCATCGAGCAGCCGGTCGTAGGCCGGCGATGGGAGCGAGATGGCCCCGGGCACCTGGCGGTCGGGATCGCCCTCGGGCACATACTGAATCACCGGCGCCACCAGCGCATTTCCCAGGCGCCGCGCGATGAGGTTGGCCGCATGCGACACCACGAAATTGTGCTTGCCGAGGACCATGTGGTAGCCGTTCTTCTCGGTGCCCCCCGTCGGGATGATGACGGTGCGACGGCCGGCATTCAGGGCATCGCGGGTCTCTTCCCAGGTGAGTTCGTCGATGAAGACGGTATCGGGGGCCCTAGTGGGCGTCCGGCTCGCGGGGGCGGTCTCGTAGGTCGGGCGATGCGGGCCCGGCGGGGGCGCGGGACGGTTGCCGCCACGCCCACCGCCCTGCGGCGCGGGCAGCGCCGGCACAGGCGGCTCGGCACCGCTCACCTGTCGACGGATCTGGGCCAGAGCGTTGTCGATCTTGATCTGCAGCAGGTCGCGGCCAATCTGCGGCGACGCCTTCGACTGGTTGTTGCCGCTGACGCCGTTGTTCTCGTAGTCGTTGCCGACGAGCCGGTCGTTCCTGACGTGCTGCGGCGCGACGAACATCAGCTCGGAGGTGTCGAGGATGTTGGCGTGGTTGCCCACCTGCCCGGGGGCCACGCCGAGGAGCTTGGCGGCGAACACATCCTGGTCGGCGTGCGACTTGGTGTAGTAGTCGTCGATCCAGTGGGCGCTGGCACCCGTGCCGGCCCACGCCTTGTTGAGCGTCTCGGCCGCCGTGCGCATGCCGGTGCGGTTGCCGCCAGATTCGCCCAGGAAGACCACGCGCGTGAAGCCGCCGGCCTTGAGGCTGCGTCCGGCGCTGACGAGCAGCTCGACGAACCGATCCTCGGGCAGCGTGATCGTGCCGGGCTTGCCCATGTGGCCCATCGGCGGATCCCAGCTGCCCTCGGGCACGTAGGTCACGACGGGCGCCACCAGGGTCTTGCCCATGGCGCGCGCGATGCGGTCGGCCGCGTAGGTCATGACGAACTTGTGCTCGCCGTCGACCATGTGCGGTCCCTTCTGCTCGGTGCCGGCGGTGCCGATGAGGACGGTGGTCCAGCCCGCCTTCACCAGGTCGCGGGCCTCGGCCCACGTGAGGTCTTCGATGAACACACTGTCAGGCGGGGTCCCCCCGGGCAGCGTCTCGGGCAGCGTGGTCGGGCGCTGGGCCAGCAGCGTGGCCGAGGCCAGGCCCGCAGCGAGCAGCACGGCAGCAAGCGAACGAATGGTCATGCGTCAGATCTCCGAAGGCGACACGATACACCGAATGGGCATGCGCCGCAGCATCGGCGCCGGGGGCCGCGACCCGGCCGCCTAGGGCCGGGTCAGCACCGTCTCGTCGACCGTCACGACCCAGTCGAGGTCGGCCGAGGCAATCATCAGGTTGAACTGCCGCGGATCTTCCTCGTAGTCGACCACGCCGCTGCCCGCCCCGATGTGGCTGATGACCTCGTGCAGGGGGCGCCCGCTCACGGCGCTGTGCACCGTGACGCGAAAGACCCCGGGGGCCATGGCGTCGGCCGCCTCGGTCGTGCGCCAGCGGATCTGGAACTTCCCCGACTGGCTGGTGATGCCGATGGTGTGGTCACCCCGTCCCTGCCACGTGCCCATGGTCTGCACCACCGGCACCAGGGGCGGTGGGGGCGGGGGCACCTGCCGGCACCCCTGCAGCAGCGCCGACACGAGCACGACCAGGACGACGCGTCCCTGGATCACAGCATGTCGGGCCATGTCAGGCGCGCTGCTTGCGGTAGGAATTCTTGAGGGCGATGCGTCCCCCGCGCAGCGTGAACACATCGCAGCCATTGACCTCGACCTTCTGGCCCTCGCGCGTGGTGCCCGTGAAGCGCCACTCGGTGACCGCGCGATCGCCGGCCACGAAGTGACGCGGCTCGTTCCACCGGGCATCGGGATAGGTGTCGAACACCGCCTGATAGGCCTTCCGCACTGCCGCCGTCCCGACGGATCGTGTGCCGGCCACCGTCGGCCCCGCCGCCGACTCGAACACCCCGTCGTCGGTCATGCAGGCCATGAGGGTGTCGACATCGTGGGCATTCCAGGCGGCCGCAAAGCGGTCGAGCAGGGCCAGCGTGGCGTCGGCCCGGCCAGCCGATGCCCCACTCCCGGCCTGGGCGGGCACCTCATCGTCCGTCCCCGCGCGAACCGGAACCGCCGCCCGTCCGACCGAAACCGGGCCGAGCATCAGGCCGGTCAATGTCGCCAGCAGTGAACGTCGCTTCATGTGGAGCATCGTGCCACAAGTACGGCACACTGAGCCGCATGCGCCGACTGATGCTGCTGTCGCTGCTGTAGGTGGCGGCCTGCGGTCCGCAAGCTGCCCCGCAGACGCCGACAGCCCTGAACAATGCCGATGCGTATGTCCGCCTGCAGCCCGCCCAGCAGGCCCTGGTCGAGCAGATGTTCCGCGACGCCGGTGCGGCTGCCGGGGCTGACTCGCCGGCCGCCTTCTACGGCTCGTGGCCGCTGCACCGCCAGACGACCTTCGAAGCCGCCACGCACTCGCTGCTGCGCACCACGCTGACCGATGCCGAGGGCACGGACCTGGGCCACGGCCTGTCCCTCCTCGGTCGCATCGAACGCGTGGCCGGACAGGAGCCGGGCGTGCGGGGCGACCGGCAGTTCCGGCTCTACGTTGACCTGCGCCCCGATGCCTTCGAACGCATCCGCGCCTCGCGCGAGTTCTACCGCGACAAGGACAACACGGTCTTCCACAAGGGCTACCCGGTCAACTACCGGCTCGCGGGCCGGTTTCCCAGCATCCAGATCTCGATGACGCCCGATGGCCTGCGCGCCGACATCGACGTCGACTATCTCTCGTCGCACGTGCCACAGGGTCTGTTCAACGGGCACCTGAGTTCGGCGAACAGCGACGTGCGCGCTCGCGGCAATGACCAGCGGCACAACCGCCGGTGGAACGACCTGCGCCCGTGGTGGACGGCCGTGCTGGCCTTCTTCACGACCTCCACGGCGCCAGCCGCACCGGTCGCCGGTCCGGAGGCCCGTCCCGAGGACGAACCCGAGCTGCCCTCGTTTGCCCGCGACGCCGTCATCGACTCGCCGGCGGTGGCCACCACCGAGTTCCTGACCGACTGGCTGATCCGGCGCGACGTCGACGAAGCCCTGGCCGTCGTCTCGCCGCGCGCGTCGAGCTGCACGAACACGGACGAGGATGCGGAAAACGAGCGGCTGCGGAGCGCGGAGACCCGCGAGGCCCTGGGTCGCCTGATGCGCGAGGCCGCCACGGGACGCAGGGTGCGGCACCTCGCCGACGTCATCATGCCGGTGCAGCCCTGGGACACCGACCTGCGCATCGTCACGCACCCCTTCGACCGCGCCTTCACGCTGGCCATGGTCGACGATGCCGAGGCGCGGGGCTTTCTGTGCGAAGCCTCCGCCGACGGGATGCGCCCGCAGGCGAGCTGGGCGCAGACCCTGTTTCAGTTCCGTCCGCGAGACGGCCAGACCGGCGCCATCCTCGTACTTCTGTGGACACGCGAAGACGATCGCTGGCACGTGCAGTCGTTTGACATCGCGGACCCATAACGTCCTTGTTCGCGGGTGTAGCATGGCCGCATGGGCTATGTCGTTCGTTCGCTGATCGCGGGCCTGCTGGTGATGGGCGTCGCTGCGCCTCTCGCCTCGGCCCAACCGCTCCGCCCGACCGCACGTGCCTTCGACGCGCCCCCGCTGCGGGTGCCGGTCGACATCAATCCGGATCCGTCAGTGCTGGAAGTCAACATGAGTGCCTATGTGGCCGACGTGGAAGTCGGCCCCGGGCTGAAGGTGAAGGCCTGGACGTATGACGGCGGGATTCCCGGGCCGTTCCTGCGCGCGAAGGTCGGTGACCGGCTCATCGTGCACTTCACCAACAAACTGCCGGACGCCACCACGATCCACTGGCACGGTCTGCGCGTGCCGATCGAGATGGACGGCGTGCCTGGCATCTCGCAGCCGCCCATGCACACGGGCGACACCTTCACGTACGATTTCGTGCTGCGTGATGCGGGGCTGTTCTGGTATCACCCGCACGTGATGTCGGCCACGCAGGTCGGCTTCGGTCTGTACGGCGCCCTGCAGGTGGACGACCCGTCCGACGGCGTCACCGTGGACGACGAGGTGACGCTGGTGCTGAGCGACATCGGCTTCAACAAGTTCGGTGAACTGGAGCCGGCCGAGAGCGGCGGTCCGGCCGGCATGGTATTCGGCCGCGAGGGTGAACACGTGCTGGTGAATGGACGCCGTACGCCGACGCTGACGATGCGCGCGGGCACGGTGCAGCGCTGGCGCATCGTGAACACGGCCAAGAGCCGGTTCTTCCTGATCGACATGGACGGACAGCCGTTCACGGTCATCGGCAGCGACGGCGGCCTGCAGTCGGCGCCTGTCACCGAGCAGACGCTGCTGGTGACGACCGGCGAGCGCGTCGATGTGCTCGTGGCGCCGCGCGGCACGCCGGGCTCCACGCTCAGCGTGCGGGCGATGCTCTACAACCGCGGCTACGGCAGTGTGCAGTACCGCGACGTCGAGGAACTGATGCGCATCCGGTTCACCGATGCGCCTGCCCTGCCCGCCCGCGCGATGCCGAAGACCTCGCGCCGCATCGTGCCTACGGAACGTGCGGGTGCCACCGAGGTCCCCATCGTGCTGACCCTGCCGCCGGCAGGCAAGGACGGCAAGTCGGCGTTCCGTGTGAACGGGGTGCCCTTCTGGGAAGCGAAGCCGTTCACGGCTGCGCTTGGTGAACGGCAGGTCTGGGTGATCCGCAACGACACCGACTGGGACCATCCGTTCCACCTGCACGGGTATTTCTTCCTGCAGCTCGATGCGAACGATCAACCGGTGCAGCCGCTGGCCTGGAAGGACACGCTGAACATTCCGATGAAGACCACCATCAAGGTGCTCATCGACTTCAACGAGCGGCCGGGCGAATGGATGTTCCACTGCCACATCCTCGACCACGCCGAAGGCGGGCTGATGGGCACGGTGCAGGTGGGGCCGTCCTCAGGCAGGACGCACGAGCACAAGCCGCCGCCACACTAACCGTGTGGCGCGCAGGCACGCGGCGCCGACGCTCCGGTGAGTTGGCGCGCGTCCCCGCCGGGGCTCTCAGCGGGGCGTCATCGCAGGCGCACGCGCCGCACGCGAATCGCGGTGGGCGCCTCTGCCCCGCCGGCCACTGACTCGGCCACGAGAGCCTCGTCGCCCGTCACCGCCAGCCCGGGTGCGGCATCGCCCGCCGAGAGGGCGGGCTGATACCTGACGACGGCGGTGGCCTGCCGGCCGCGATTGGTGAGGCGCCACTGCGCGAGGTGCCGCGTGCCATCAGGCTTCCGCTGCACCACCACCACACGGTCGCTCCACGCGGCCATCTGCTCGATGCCGACGAGTGCACCCTCGACAGGCGAGGTGACCTCGAGTACCCGGCCGGTGTAGATGGCCACGGTCCACACCTGCGTCGCGCTGGCCACCAGCACCACCTCATCGCGGCCCGGGACGGCCGCCAGGGCCAGCCGGCCACGCCCGGGCACGGTGGCGATGCGCCGCAGCGCTGCGGCGCCGGCGCTGGCGCCCCAGAGCTGCCCCTGATCGTCGGCGGTGATGACAGCGGTCGGGGCGACGTGCACGGCCACCGGGTGCCAGGGTTGCTGGCCGGCGGGAGGGGCCATCGTCTGCAGCGGACGGCCCGAGATGAGCTGCATGCGATGCAGGCCACCGGCGGCCCCGGCGGCATCCTGGGCCGAGGCGACCCACAGGTCGCCGCGCACCCGATCGATGTCGACGGCCATCACGGCACCGAAGCCGGCCGACTCGGCGCGCACGAGGTCGACGGGCGCATCAAAGCCGTCGCCGAGGACGCGCACCTTCCGGCCGTCGCGGTCGCCCAGCAGCAGGCGGGCCGACACGGCGTCATACACCATGGCCGACAGATGGAAGGGCGGCGTGCTGAGGCGCGCACGTTCCTCGAACACGGCCTCGCGTTCTTCGGCGGTCACCATCGGCGCAGCGGCAGCGGCCGACGCCGAGCGGGCCGACGCAGCGGCAGGACCGCCGCGGGCCCGTGCGGAGGCCGCGGCCGACTCTCGCCGGTTGTCTCCAGGGGGAGCCTCCGCAGGGGCGCGATTGACGCCCGAAGCTCGTGGTGGTGCCACTGTGGCCGGTGCGCCAGATGCTGCGGGCGGCATTGGCGAGGCCGCAGCCTCCAGGGTGGCGCCGACGGCAGGTGTGGCCGGGGCACGTCGTGCAGCCGGTGCGTCGGCAGGAGGCGTCGGGGTCGTCGCGGGTGCTGCCGCGGCCCGGGACGGCGCGGCAGCCGCTGCACCGGGTGCCGCTGGTGCCGCCGCAGTGGCCGCAGGCTCCGGGGTCCGGGGCCCCACCTCTGCGAACGGCTCGCCAGCACGCATACCTGCCGTGGTCTCAGGGGGCACAGCGCTGCTCGGGGTCGCGCGTGCCACAGGCGGCCGTGCCGGCGCGTCAGCACGTGACACGGTCGCACGCGGGGCAGGCGACGGGCTGGGGGACGAGGGCGCGGTGGGGGTAGAGGCAGACGACGCCTCGGCCAGCCGCTGCTCGAGGGCCAGCAGGCGAGCCTCGAGGTCGGCCCACGCGGCCCGGGTGCGGACGCGCGCGAAGGCCTCGTCGGTGCGCGCCTCCACGAGCACGCCACGGTCGACGAGGCGACGGACCATCACGAGGGCATCATCGGTGCGGCCGCTGAGGGCCTGTGCACGGGCCAGCAGCGCCAGCAGGGCCGCGTCGTCCTTCGGCCCGCGCTGCACGGTGCGCCAAGCCAGGTCGTGCGCCTCTTCGTGGCGCGCCTCGCGCAGGGCCTGCTCGGTGGCGTCGCGGCAGGCCTGCCAGTTGGCACAGGCCGCAGGGGCCTGTGCCATCGGGGCAGCAACGGAGAACATGAAGACGGCCGCGAGGACCGCGGCCATCGTCATGGCTAGTGCGACATCCGGGCGCGCAGCTCCGTGTCAATCGCCGTGAGGAATTCGTCGGTCGACAGATACGGGTGATCGGGCCGGATGAGGATGGCGAGGTCCTTGGTCATGCGGCCGGACTCGACCACATCGACGCAGACCTGCTCGAGCGTCTCGGCGAAGCGCACCACGTCGGGTGTGTCGTCGAAGCGGCCGCGATACTGCAGCCCCCGCGTCCAGGCGTAGATCGACGCCACCGGGTTGGTCGAGGTCGGCTTGCCCTGCTGGTGCATGCGGTAGTGGCGCGTGACCGTGCCGTGGGCCGCCTCGGACTCGACCGCCTTGCCGTCAGGCGACATGAGCACCGAGGTCATCAGGCCGAGCGACCCGTAGCCCTGGGCCACCGTGTCGGACTGGACGTCGCCGTCGTAGTTCTTGCAGGCCCAGAGGTAGCCGCCGTTCCACTTGAGATTGGAGGCCACCATGTCATCGATGAGGCGGTGCTCGTAGGTGAGCCCGCGCGCCTCGAAGGCCGCCTTGAACTCGGCGTCATACACGGCCTGGAAGGTGTTCTTGAAGGTGCCGTCGTAGACCTTGAGAATCGTGTTCTTGGTCGACAGGTAGACCGGATAGTTGCGGCCGAGCGCGTAGGTGAAGCAGGCGCGCGCGAAGCCCTCGATGGAGGCGTCGAGGTTGAACATGCCCATCGCTACACCGCCGCCCCTGGTCTTGATCACCTCGCGCGAGATGGCCTCGCCGCCGCCCGCGGGGGTCCAGTTGATGGTGATGGTGCCGGCACCGGGGAAGTGGAAATCCTGGGCGCGGTACTGGTCGCCGAAGCCGTGGCGGGCGACGACCACGGGCTTGTCCCAGTGGCCCACGAGGCGCGGCACGTTGCGGCAGATGATCGGCTCGCGGAAGATGGTGCCGTCGAGGATGTTGCGGATGGTGCCGTTCGGCGACCGCCACATCTGCTTGAGCCCGAATTCCTTCACGCGAGCTTCGTCGGGCGTGATGGTGGCGCACTTGACGGCCACCCCGTACTCGCGCGTCGCATTGGCCGAGTCGATGGTGACCTGATCGTTCGTGCGGTCGCGCGCCTCGATGCCCAGGTCGAAATACTTCAGGTCGATGTCGAGATACGGCAGGATGAGCTGTTCGCGGATCTTCTGCCAGATGATGCGGGTCATCTCATCCCCGTCCATCTCGACGACAGGGTTCTTCACTTTGATCTTGGCCACGGGCCTCTGCTCCTTCACGAAAGCGACCGCCCGGACAGGCGCTGAGGCCTGTCCCGCAGCGGTCGCACAGTTGCCCGGCACCGTGCTCCGGCGCCGGCGAATCGCACGCGGTTACTTCTTGACCGGCTCGACCCAGTAGCCCTTCATTGCCGCCGCATCACCCGGCAGTTCAGCCGCGCCTGCGGGGAACTGGCCGATGTTCAGGAAGAAGGCGAGGATATCGGCGTATTCCTGCGGCTTGAGGCTGCCGGGGTTGTCCTCGGGCATCGAGTTGACCTTGTCCCACAGGCTCGACAGCGCCTTGCCGTTCCAGTCGGCCATGAACGCCGGCCCGGTGAACCGATCGGCCTCGTGGCAGTCGAGGCAGTTTTTCGAGAAGGTTTCCTTGCCGCGGTCGGCCTGCGCCTGCGTGTAGACACCGGCCGTAATCGACTTCGGGGCCTGCGCCGACGCGCTGACCGCCAGTGCACTCACCAGCATCACTCCGGCCACGCCCGTGGCCACGGAACCCAACACTCGTGCCGTCATCTCGTTGTCACCCTTCGTGGTGCGCCCCGTGGTATTTTTCGGGGCGTCAGTTGTTTACCTCCCATCATCCTATGACGAACCGGCCTTTCCTTCATCTTTCTCTTCTGGCCACCGTGCTACTGGCCGGCACCGGCTGCGCCGGCAGCACCCGTCAGGCGACCGCTGTCCAGGCCCCCAGGGAGCTGGCGACGGCCGAAGATCTCCGCCGCCGCGAGGGGTGGCTGTCGATGTTCGCCCGTGGCTACTTTCCCGGGCGCAGCGGCCAGCTGTTCGTCATTCCGAAGGAAGGCACCGTCATCACCGAGCGCGACCCGCTCTACGGATTCATGCACGGGTCGCCGTGGGACTACGACACGCACATCCCGTTGCTCTTCCACGGACCGGGCCTGGTGACCCGGGGCAGCTTCGCGGCCCCGGCCACCCAGCAGGACGTGGCGGCCACCCTGGCGGCGGCCATCGGCGCCCCGGCGCTGCCCACCTTCACGGGGCAGGTGCTGCGCGACGCCCTGGTGCCCGGAGCCCCGGCCCCCCGCGTCGTGGTACTGCTCGTCATGGACGGCATGCGCGCCGATGCCTTCGCGCACCATGCCGGGGTGATGCCGACCCTCTCGCGCCTCAAGGCGGAAGGGGCCTGGTTCGACAACACCCGCATCAACTACCTGCCCACGCTCACGAGCGTCGGGCATGCGACCATCGGCACCGGCGCTGACCCGCGCTTCCACGGACTCGCCGCCAACACTCTCTTCAACCGAGTCACCCGCAAGCCACAGCCCGCCTACGAAAAACTCGACCCGCGCGAGCTGATGGCCCTCACCCTCGCCGACAGCTGGAACCTGTTCACCGACGGGCGGGCCATCATTGCCGGCCAGGGGGGCGCCATCCGCGCCACCGCCGGCCTGGTCGGCCGGGGCGCCTGCCTCGTCAACGGCCGTCCGGTGCTCGCGGCCAGCTATGCCACGCGCGATGCCGGCTGGGAAACCAATCCCGAGTGCTATCGCATGCCGACGTATCTGTCGGCCATCAACGGGAAAGCTTACTGGGAAGCCGCCGGCGGGCGCTGGATGGGGCACGACATCTCGAACCCCGGGCTGTTCCGCGCCTCGAGCCTCTACCAGAAGTTCGAGGGCGATGCGCTGGTCGCCGTCGCCACGCAGGAGGCCTTCGGGGCCGACGGGATCACCGACCTGCTGCTGGTCAACATGAAGGGGCCTGACTATGTCAGCCACGCCTATGGCCCCGACGCCCCCGAGATGCGGGCGCTGTATGAGGAACTCGACCGCCAGGTCACCCGCCTGCTCGACGTCATCGACCGGAAGGCCGGCCCCAATGGACGCCTCCTCGCGCTGACGGCCGACCACGGGATGCCATCGGAACCGCCGCCTGGCCGTCGCTATTTCACCGGACAGATTGTCGACCGCCTGCATGCACGGTTCGACCCGGCCGGCAAGTCGCTGGTGACCTACTACGGCGATGCCGCCAACAACCAGATCTTCCTCGACCCGGCGCGGCTCGAGGCGCTGAAGGTCACGCCCGCACAGATTGCGCAGTGGCTCGAGACGGAAGACTATCTCGCGGCGGCATTCACGGAAGACGAGGTGCGTGGCGCGCAGCGTCGGCTCCCGGCGCCCCGGCGCTGACCTCGTCCGGCGGCACACGAGGCAGCAGGCGCGCGGTGCCTGCACACGTGACCCACGCCCGCCGCGCGTGGTGTGCCGTCAGGCCACGTCGAGGAACTGTACGCCCGGGTTTTCCCGCTGCGTGTACTGCAATTCCCAGTCGGACTGAAACAGCAGCACGCGCCGCTCGTCACGGTCGACGGTTTCGAGCACGCCCTGCGGCAGCTTGAGCCGTGCCCCCGTGTCGTTCGCAATCCAGCGCGCCGCTGTATGCGGCAGCCGATCGACGCCGCACACGACCCCGTACTCGTTCTTCATGCGCGCCTCGACGATGTCGAACTGCAGCGCGCCGACGACCCCGAGGATGGGTTCGCGCTTGCCGTAGACGGGGAAGACGACCTGCATGAGGCCTTCCTCTTCCAGCTGACGGATGCCCTCGTCAAACTGCTTGAACTTCACGTCGCGCAGACGCAGCGCCCCGAAGTGCTCGGCGGGGAAATGCGGGATGCGGGCATAGCGGATGGGGCGGCCCCCATAGAGCGTGTCGCCGATGCCAAAGCGCCCGGGATTGACCAGGCCCACGACGTCGCCGGGGTAAGCAGTGTCGACCGTCTCACGGTCGCGGCCGAAGAACCGGCTGGGCCGCGAGAGTCGCACCGACTCGCCATGGCGCGCATTGGTCACGAGCATGTCGCGCGTCAGCACGCCCGAGCAGACGCGGAGGAACGCCACGCGGTCACGGTGGCGCGGGTTCATGTTCGCCTGGATCTTGAAGATGAAGCCGCTGAAGTCGGTATCGGCCGGGTCGATCAGCGTCCCCTCACTGTCGCGCGGTGAGGGCGGCGGCGCCAGCTCGACGAGAGCCGCCAGGAACGATTCGAGACCGAAGTTCGAAATGGCCGAGCCGAAGAATACCGCCGTCTGGCGCCCGGCCAGGTAGGCCTCGTGATCGAACCGCGTGCCGGCCGCCTGCAGCAGCGACACCGCCTCGATGAGCTCGGCATGCCGCTCGGGCCCGATGAGCGCCACGAGCGCCGGATCGTCGGCGCTGGCCACCTGCACGGGCGCGCGGCGGTCGCCACTGCCCCGCTCGTAGAACAGCACGGTCTGCGTGCGCAGGTCATACACGCCGCGGAACCGGTCGCCCATGCCAATGGGCCAGTTCATGGGCACGGCCGCGACGCCCAGCACGCGCTCGATCTCGTCGAGCAGTTCGAGCGGATCGCGCGCCGGCAGGTCGAGCTTGTTCACGAACGTCAGCATCGGCAGGTGCCGCTGGCTGGCCACCGCGAACAGCTTGCGCGTCTGCGTCTCGATGCCCTTGGCGGCATCGATCACCATGACGACGCTGTCGACGGCCAGCAGGGTGCGGTACGTGTCTTCGCTGAAGTCCTTGTGGCCGGGTGTATCGAGCAGCGTCACATGCCGGTCAAACAGCTCGAACTCGAGAGCGGCCGAGGTGATCGAGATGCCGCGTTCGCGCTCGATCTCCATCCAGTCTGACACCGCATGCCGCTGGCTCTTCTTGCCGCGCACCGCGCCCGCCAGCTCGATGGCTCCGGCATACAGCAGCGTCTTTTCCGTCAGCGTCGTCTTGCCCGCGTCAGGGTGGGAAATGATGGCGAACGTGCGGCGCCGCGCCGCCTCTCGGGCAATGGCTTCTGAGATCATCGGAACTGTCTGCAGCCTCCGAGCGTATCATTGGGTATGGCCGTCATGAATCGCCGGTCGTTCGTCGCGGCACTCGCCGTCGGCGTGCCGCTGCTGCTGCACCCGTCGGTGGCGGGCGCCCGCCGCCGCAGCCGCGCGCTCTCCTTCCGCCATACCCATACGGGCGAAGCGCTCGCGATCGACTACGCCGTCGACGACGAGTACGTGCCAGAGGCGCTCGAGGCCCTCAACCGCCTGCTGCGCGACTTCCGCACCGGCGATCGGCATCCCATCGACCCGCACCTGTTCGACCTGCTGCACAGCATCCGCGAACGCACGGGCAGCACCGAGCCGTTCCACATCATTTCGGGGTATCGCTCGCCGGTCACCAACACGATGCTGCGCCAGCACAGCGAAGGGGTGGCCAGCGGCAGCCTGCACATGAAGGGCCAGGCCATCGACATCCGCCTGCCCGGCGTCCCCCTGCGCCAGCTGCGCGGGGCGGCGCTCGACGTGCGTGGCGGCGGGGTCGGCTACTATCCCGCCTCGGACTTCGTGCACGTCGACACGGGTCGCGTGCGCCAGTGGTAGCTCGCGGCGCTTACCGCAGCGCCGCAAGCGCCCGCAGCAGACGGGCATCGTGCCGATACACATCGTCGGCAAAGTGCACCAGCCCCGTGTCGGGCATCACCACCGCCGTCAGGTAATAGAGCACCACCTGCCGCGGGCGCGCCAGTTCGACGCGCACGTTGCTCCCCTCGCGCATGGCCGTGGCCACACGCTCGGGCGTCCAGCCCTGCTGGTCGCGCAGGATGTAGCCCGCCATGGCCTCGGGCTGTTCAAGGCGGATGCACCCGTGGCTGAAGTCACGCCGCGCGCGTCCGAACAGCTGCGCCGCCGGCGTGTCGTGCATGTAGATGCTGTCGTCGTTCGGAAACTCGAACTTGACGCGCCCCAGCGAGTTCTTCGGGCCGGGCCGCTGACGAAGGCGCAGGGCCCCGCTGCGCAGGCCATTCAGCGCATCCTCGGAATACGGCACCACGGGGGAGGCGTCGGAGGGACCGCGGACGATTTCCATGTCCTGCCGCGCCAGGTAGCCGGGGTCGCGGGTGATGGCCGGGAGCAGTTCCTTCGTCAGGATCGACCGCGGCACGTTCCAGTAAGGCGCGAAGATGACACGCTGCATGTCGGCCAGCAGGGCCGGAGTCTGCGTGTTGAGCGCCTTGCCCACAATCACGTTGGTCGAGAAATCCGGCACCGCCGTCGGCGATACCTTCGTCCAGGCCCACAGCCGGAACATGGGGATGTTCACGGCCACCAGCCCCTCGGAGCGCAGCTCGGGGAGCCAGCGCAGTCGCTCGAGTGACAGCTCGATCTGCGTGACCCGCTCACGCAGGGGCACGGCCAGCGCCGCCACGGTTCCCCGCCCCAGCACCCCATCGTCAGCCAGACCGTGACGACGCTGGAAGCGGGCCACGGCCTCGGCGAGGGCCGGCTCGTAGCGACCCGAGGCCGCACGGCCGGTCGGCCGTTCCAGATCGCCCAGCGCCAGCAGGTGACCTTCGAGTGCCTCGGCCTGTGCCAGCGGCATGCCCACGGTGATGCTGCGTGCCGGCGGGGCCATCGTGAATGCCGGCGTCGACGCTGCGAGCGCACGATAGCGTGCCAGCGCGTTGGTGAGCAGGCGATAGAGCACGAGCGGCGGAGAGAGATCGGTGGTCGTTTGCGCGACGCGTCTAGCCGTGACGGCATGCCGCAGCAGCAGCACGAAGTCATCGTCATGCTGCGGGAGGCTCATGCGGAAGCCCACGCGCCGCGGGTCGATGCGCCCGATATGCAGGTCGCGCCAGAAGCGCAGTACGCCGGCGCTGAGCCGCACCTCGACCCGCGCCCTCGCATCGGCCGACGCCAAGCCCGGGCCGGCGTCGGCGTCCTGCAGCGATCCGGCCTGCCACGCGCCGTAGTGCGCGGGCACGAGCCCGTGCCTCTGCGCGTCGGACAGCATCTGGACCGCCTCGCGCGCCTGCGCCGTGGGTGCCCCGGAGGGCTCGAACCACAGCAGGCCGCCCTCGCGGTAGAGGCGCGTGAGTTGCGCGCGTTCGCGGGCGGAGTAGCCCTCCGGTGCCAGGGCGGCGATGGCGGCGGTCAGGCCCGCCGGGAGCGGCGGCGCCTGGGCATGGGACGTCGTGCCGGCCAGCACGAGGCCCGCGAGGAGCCATGCACAGAGACGCATCCCCGCATTGTAGCGTCCGGCGCTGAGTGCCCCTGGGTCAGTAGTTCCACTGCACCTGCACGCCGACGCGATGGGCGCGCTGCGACAGGTCGTAGGGGAACGCCGAGGTGCGCGACCGCGCAAAGGTGCGGGTGTAGCTGAGCACCGTCTCCACTTCCCGCCAGCGGGCCACTTCAAGGCCGAGGTCCAGCTCGTTCACGTGGTTTCGCGGGGCATTGCGCGCATACTTGCGGCCGCCGTCGTAGTAGTGCCAGCGTGCGAACGGCTGCAGGTGGCCCTGTCCGAAGGCACGCCGCCAGGTGGCCTGCACATAGCCGCCCTGCAGGCGCTGCGCCTCGATGGTCCGCAGGTCGTCGGACAGTTCGGGACCGCGTCCGACGGTCCACTCTGCCTCGAGGCCGAGGGGCTGCGGATACCACACGAATGTGCCGGCTACGCGCGCATCCTCAACGCCTTCGTCGGGTCGCATCGGCGTGACGCTGCCCCCGGGCGCCGCCAGCGCGCCGACGGTGGACACGAATCTGCCCTGATAGGCCTGCACACCGAACTCCACTTATTGACCGGACCGAAGGCGGAAGGGATAGGCGACGCGCGCCAACTGGTGAAGGCGGCCGTTCTGGTCCGGGCGATTCAGGCCCTGTCCGTTGAATACGCCGACGGCCACCACGCCGTAGTCACCTGATCCCTTCAGGCCCGTCGCCACCAGTTCACGGAACCGGCGACGCGCCTCAGGCGATGCCCACATCAGATACGCGCCGAAATCGCGCTCGCCTTCCACGGCGCTGTTGATGGCATCGGACCGTTCCATGGGAAGGCGGTTCTGGCTCGATTGCATGTTGACCCAGCCGTAGGGCACCTTCGACAGGCCGAGACGCACCCGCCAGGCCCGATCCGTGGTCACCGCGATGTCGGCATAGAGGTCGCGCATCTGCACGGCGTAGTCGCCGGCGCCCGGGACGCCGTTGAGGTCGACCTGCGCGTAGAGCAACATCCGTGACGACACGTCTCCGCTGAGAATGATGCGCCCGCGGCGGATGATGAACGATTCCTGGGGCAGCACCGACCGATCGGCCGGCACTTCGAGTGTCGGCCCCTCGTCGGGCGTCGTCGCCCGCGTGAGCCGGAACTGGGCATATTCCCGGATGGAGAGCCGCTCGGTCCAGCTGGCAGGCGCCTGGGCCTGGGCCTGCGCCGGAGCCGGGGCCTGGGAGGCCGGCGTCTGCCGCGCCTCCGCCGGAGTGCCGACGAGCATCCCCAGCATCACCACTGCCACACCCCACACCCGTCGCACGTCACGCAGAGCCGTCACCATCACGGCCCTTACTCTGGCCGCCCGAGATGTCCAGACCGTTACGTTGATGTTTCACCGGCGTTACATTCCTGTCACACCATGTCTCCCGATGTGCCCGAATCCGCCGGTGCCCCGAGTGAGGCCCACGGGTTACAGTAAGGTCATGGCGTTCACGCTAACCATCAACGGAACCACGACGAGCGTGGATGTGCCCGGCGACATGCCCCTGCTCTGGGTGCTTCGCGACGTCGTCAACCTCAAGGGCACCAAGTTCGGGTGCGGCATCGGCAGCTGCGGGGCCTGCACCGTGCACCTCGGAGGTCGCCCCGTGCGGGCCTGCCAGACGCGCGTCTCTGCCGTCACGGCGCCCATCACGACCATCGAAGGCCTGTCGGCCGACGGCAGCCATCCCCTCCAGAAAGCCTGGCAGGACATCGACGTGCCACAGTGCGGCTATTGCCAGGCCGGACAAATCATGACGGCCGCCGCGCTGCTGGCCGAGACACCACGACCAACCGACGATGATATCGACCGCGCGATGTCGGGCAACCTGTGCCGGTGCGCTACCTACCTGCGCATCCGCAAGGCCATCCACCGGGCGGCCGACCTCAAGGCCAGCGAGGAGTAAGCCATGTCGACCATTGCTGTCTCACGACGTGCGTTCCTCCGGGTGTCGGCCCTCGCCGGCGGCGGCCTGATGCTGGCGACGCAGCTCGACGATCTCGGCGACGGCCTGCTTGCACAGGCGGCCGACTTCACTCCGAACGCGTTCATCCGCATAGCTCCCTCAGGCGTAGTGACCATCGTCGCCAAGAATCCGGAAGTCGGCCAGGGCATCAAGACCTCGCTGCCCATGCTGATTGCCGAAGAACTGGGCGTCGAGTGGAGCGCGATCCGTCTCGAACCGGCCGATCTCGATCCGCAGCGCTACGGTCCGCAGAACGCGGGCGGCAGCACCGGGACGCCTACCAACTGGGATCCCCTGCGCCGTGCCGGAGCGGTCGGCCGCCACCTGCTGACCGCCGCGGCGGCCTCCACGTGGAACGTGCCGGCGGCCGAGTGCCGTGCGGAATCGGGCCGCGTCACGCACGTCCCCTCGGGACGCACGCTCGACTACGGCGCGCTGGCGGCGAAGGCAGCCACACTGCCCGTGCCCGATCCCTCTACCGTCACCCTGAAGGATCCGAAGGACTACCGCATCGTCGGCACGGCGGTGCGCGGGGTCGACACGGCCGCGATGGTGACGGGGCGTCCGATCTACTCGATCGATTTCACGCTGCCGGGCATGCTCTACGCCGTGTTCCAGAAGGCCCCGGTGTTCGGCGGTCAGGTGGCGACGGCCAACGTCGATGTCGTCCGCCGCCAGCCAGGTGTTCGACACGTGCTGATTGCGAAGGGTGGCACCGACCTCACCGGTCTTCTCGGCGGGGTCGCCATCGTGGCCGACAGCTGGTGGCAGGCCCAGAGCGCGCGGCGCACGCTCGAGGTCACCTGGGACGATGGCCCGACGGCCTCGCAGAGCAGTGAGGGCTTCGCGGCAAAGGCCGAGCAGCTCTTCGCACAGCCTCCGGCCTTTGCCATCACCGAACGTGGCAACTGCGATGCGGCCCTGGCCGCAGCGGCCACCCGCGTGGAGGCGACCTACAGCTATCCCTTCATTGCGCACGCGCCGCTCGAACCGCAGAACTGCGCGGCGCTCTTCCGCGACGGGCACCTGGAACTGTGGGCCCCGAGCCAGACGCCGCAGCGCGGGCGCGACCAGGTGATGCAGACTCTGGGACTGCGTGCAGACCAGATCACCCTGCACCTGGTGCAGGCCGGCGGAGGCTTTGGCCGGCGCCTGACCAACGACTATGTGGTCGAGGCGGCGTGGCTGGCCCAGCAACTGCCGGGTACGCCAGTCAAGCTGCTGTGGACGCGTGAAGACGACATGCAGCACGACTTCTACCGCCCGGGCGGGTTCCACCGGCTGCGAGGCGGCCTCGATGGTGCGGGGCAGGTCACGGCGTGGCAGGGACACTTTGTGAGCTATGGCCCGATGCAGCCGCCGGCCGGGCAGCCCAATGCCTTTGCGCAGTCCGCCAACATTCCCCCGACCGAGTTCCCGTCGGGGTTCGTGCCGAACTTCGCCATTCACGCATCGCTCATGCCCCTGGGCGTGCCGACCGGCGCGCTGCGCGCCCCGCGCAGCAACGCCGTGGCCTGGGTCTACCAGAGCTTCATCGATGAGCTGGCCCACGCGGCCAAGACCGATCCGGTGACGTTCCGGCGACGCCTGCTCGACTCGGCGCAGCCGGCCGTGCCGGGAGCCCCGGCCGATGGATTCTCGGCCGTCCGCATGCGCGGCGTACTCGACGCCGTCGCAAGCCGCTCGGGCTGGGGGCGGCCGCTGCCGAAGGGCACGGCGCTCGGCGTGGCGTTCCACTACAGCCATCGCGGCTACTTCGCCGAGGTCGCCGAGGTCAGCGTGACCGCCGACATGGCCGTGACGGTGCACCAGGTGTGGGTGGTCGGTGATGTCGGCCGCCAGATCGTGAATCCCAGCATGGCTGAAAACCAGGTGCAGGGTGCGGTCATCGACGGCCTGGCCGAGCTGATGGCCCAGGAGATCACCATCGAGGGCGGACGCGCGGTGCAGAGCAACTTCAATCAGTTCCCGCTCGTGCGCATGCGGCAGGCGCCGAAGATGATTGACGTGCACTTCCTCCGCACCGACCATCCGCCGACGGGGCTGGGCGAGCCGGCGCTGCCGCCGGTGCTGCCGGCCGTCTGCAATGCCCTCTTCACGATCACCGGCACCCGCGTGCGGTCGCTGCCGCTGACGCGGCACGGCTTCCGCTGGGCCTGATCGCGCCCATCGCATCGTGACCCCATCCGTCAGTCGCGCCTGCATACCGGGACTGCCCGGCCTGGTGCTGGCGCTGCTGACGGCGGCGTGTGCTTCCGCACCGCCGCAGGCCACCCTGGTCGGAGAGGAGCGCGGTGCCATGGGGTAGGCGCTGCGCAGCGCGGTGTGGACCTGGCAGCCGGAGGCCCAGCGCATGTTCCGCTATCTCGATCGCT
>CAZXTM010000010.1:104801-106771 GCA_964643765.1 uncultured Bifidobacteriaceae bacterium
ATGACACCCTGCTCGCCGAGACGCACGCAGCCATAGGGTCGTCCCTCCGAATCGAAGTGTGTACCACGAAGTGCGAGGCAGCCACCGCGGCACTGGCACGCGCATTCGATGAGATGGCGCGCCTCGAGTCGCTGCTGACCGTCTGGCGGACGTCGAGTGACGTCAGCCGGCTGAACGCGGCCGCGGGCAGCGGTGTCCCCGTCGAGGTCTCGGCAGACACGGCCAGCGTCCTCGGAACGGCGGTCGAGGCCGGCCGGGCCACCGGCGGCACGTTCGACGTGACGTTCGGGGCGCTGTCAGACCTCTGGCGCTTTGATCACGACCAGGACAACACCGTGCCGTCGGCCGAGGCCATCGCCGCGCGCCTGCCCCTCATCGACTTTACGCGCGTGCATGTCGACCACGCGGCTCAGCGGGCATGGATCGACACACCGGGCGTACGCGTGCATCTTGGCGGCATCGGGAAGGGGTATTCCGTCGACCGCGTGGCCGCCCTGCGGCGTGGGGCCGGATTTTCCGACTTCCTGATTCAGGGTGGCGGCGACCTCTACGCGGCGGGGCATCCGGGTGCGCGTGCGTGGCGCGTGGGCATCCAGGATCCGCGCGGGACGCCCGACGACCTGTTCGCCACCATCGAGGTCGAGAACGAAACGGTCTCAACGTCGGGTGACTATGAGCGCTTCTTCGAGCACAACGGCGTGCGGTACCACCACCTGATCGACCCTCACACCGGGTGGCCTGCGACCTCAGTGCGCAGCGTGACGATTGTGGCGCCGACGGCGGTCGACGCCGACTGGCTGTCGACGGGCGTGTTCATCATGGGCCCCGAGCGGGGACTCGCCCTGGTCGAGTCGCTGCCTGGCGTGGGCGCCGTGCTGGTGACGGCGACAGGCGAGCTGCGTGTGTCGGAACGGTTGCGCGATCGGGTGCGCGTCGATCACGCCCCGCGGACCGACGCGCCGGCTAGGTGACCGGCCGCAGCGGCAGCACCTTGCGGCCGCCGCGGGCCTGATAGTCGAGGATGCGCCAGTGCGGGCACTTCGCGTGGTCGTCATACAGCCGCTCGCAGTCGTCGCAGCGCACACACTCGGTGCGGACGATGCGGCCCTCGTCAATCGCTCCCCACTCACAGGTCTTCTGGCAGATGCGGCAGGTAGAGCATTCGCTCCACCGCTTGATGGGAAACACCGTTACCGCCGACAGCAGCCCGAGCGTCGCGCCAAGCGGGCACAGGAACCGGCAGTAGGCGTTGCGCACGAACACGGTCACGCCCAGCAGCAGCGCGAGGCCTGTCCACATGATCGGAGTGCCAAAGCCCCCGAACATCCAGAACGGCTCGACATAGCGGTAGATGCTCATGTCGCGCGTGATCAGCAGGTAACCCATGACCGCGGCCAGCACGCCGAACTTGATGTAGACGGCGCGGCGTTCGATGCGGTGGGGAATCTCGATGCGCCACTTCGCGGGCAGCACGGCGTCCATCAGCTGCGTGAACGCGCCGTAGGCGCAGACGCGTCCGCAGTAGAAGCGACCGAACAGGATGGTCGTCAGCAGCGTGCCGCCGGCAAACACGTACCACGCCAGGTTGTGGCGGAAGACGGGCAGCTCGCCCTGGAACACGCCGAAGACGTTGACGATCGACAGCAGGAAGCTGCTGCGCACCCCGAGCAGCAGCACGGCGGCAACGAGCGTCACGTACTTGAGCCGGACGCTCTTGCGGTGAAAGCTGATGAGGGCCAGCGCGAAGAAGGCCACCATGATGGCCAGATCGGGCGCCTGCGCCGACACGACGTCGGCCCACGTCTCAACGGGCTCGGCCTCGAACCCCCACGGATCGGCCTCGGGCTGCCAGGTCACTTCACGTCTGCCGGGTTGAGAAACTGCCGGGCCATGATGCGGCTGCCATCTCGGATGGCGCGTGTGGCGCTCCCCACGCTGATCGACGCGCGCGACACGGCGTCGACGTCCTC
>CAZXTM010000011.1:0-99255 GCA_964643765.1 uncultured Bifidobacteriaceae bacterium
CTCCTGAGCCAGGAGCAGTCTACTCTCGACTGTCTACCCACCGGGGGAGCTTACGTCCGTAGTAGTCAACTCCTTCATCCCTACCTCCTCGTCGTGCGCCGCACACGGGTTCTCAACGGCAGGTTTGCGCGGTAGGCCCCGTGCCTGTGACCTGCCAGATTTCTTCAGACGCGCGATTCTTGCAGATCGATACTCCCGTGATTCAAGCACGACATAGCATGGGTGACACAAAAACATCGCATTCGTGCATTGACGAACACCGAGCGCGTCCGTATCGCAAAGAGTTCTAGATATGGCTGAAGTATTCTGTCGCCTCGGAATCAGGCACAATGCCCACGACCGGAGCCCCTGCATGACTGACGCGACTTCGCCCGACACACAGCACGTTCCCACTGACGCGGCCGACTATCGTCAGCGCACTGCGCATCTGCCCGAGCCGGTGTTTGTGGCGCTCTCCGGTTACGTCAGGCGCACCGAGGCCGACATGCTGGCACGCGCCGAGGCCTTCTATGCCGATTTGCAGCGCCGCCGGACGACACGCCATTTCTCGACACAGCCGGTGCCGCGCCGCCTCATCGAACTCGCCATGCTGACGGCCGGCACCGCGCCCTCAGGCGCACACCGGCAGCCCTGGCGCTTTGTCGCCATCGACGATGCCGCCCTCAAGCGCGAGCTGCGCGAGGCCGCCGAAGCCGAAGAGCTCAAGACCTACACCGAACGCCTGACCGATGAGTGGCGCGAGGCCCTGCATCCGCTGGGCACCGATCACGTCAAGGCCCACATGACCGATGCCCCGTGGCTCGTCGTGCTGTTTGCCGAAAAGTACGGACTGCGCCCAGACGGGTCACACCGCAAGAACTATTACGTCGACGAAAGCGTCGGTATCGCCGCCGGACTCTTCATCGCAGCCATCCATCAGATGGGGCTCGTCACACTCACACACACGCCCAGCCCGATGGGCTTCCTGCGCGAGCGCCTCGGGCGCGGCGTCAACGAGAAGCCCGTGCTCGTACTGCCCGTCGGATATCCCCACCCCGAGGCCCGCGTGCCCGACATCGCACGGCTGCCGCCAGAGGCGTTCATCCAGTGGAACGCCCCGGCACGCACGACGGAAACGTTCTCGACGTAGCCCCCGCCGCCGCCGGCGCCGTCGCGCCTGCAGGAAACCAGCGTGCGGACACGGCTGCGGTGTGGCGGCGCACCGCGCGGACGCTTTAGCTGTTCAGTGCGTGCTCAATCGATGCCACCGCAGCCGTGACGTCGGCGAGCGCACGGTCCGTCGCCGATGCCACCGCATGGCGATACCCGGTGTCGGTCATGCCGTCGAGGTTGATGCGGATGTTTGCGGCCGCGCCCTCGGCCGCCGCCTTCAGCAGCTGCGCCGCCACACGCACATCACTCGACGCCGAGGGATTGCCATGCTGCGCCACCGTCACCCCGCAGGCCAGCGCCTGCACACACAGCCCGAGCGTGGTCTGCGGAGCCTCGGTGGCGCCCCGCATCGCGCGCGCGATGGCCGCCTTTCTCGCCGCCTTCTCTTCGTCGGTCGCCTTCGGCAGCCGGTAGGCCGCCATCACCGCATCAAACGCCGCCGCGTCATCGTCGGCAGCCCTGGCCAGCGCCGCACGAAGCTCCGTGAGCGTGGTGTGGGCGTCGCCGAGGTGCCGGCGTTCGTCGTCGGCATTCGTGCGGCTCTTCGGCAGGCCCGCCACCATCATCAGCAGCGAGGCGCCCATCGCACCAGCCACCGCCGATGCCGTGCCCCCGCCCGGTGTCGGTGCACTGCTGGCCAGATCATCGAAAAACTGTGTTAGTGTGCGCGCGGAAAATGACATAGCCCCTCCTCAGCAGACCCGGAGGCCATCCTTGATGACCCCGGCAATCGGTGATGTGCCCACCTTCAGCATTTCCGTCAACGGCCCTCGGATGAGCACGGCATCCATCACCTTGCCTGTCTCAAGACTTCCGCACCGATGATCCACATCCAGTGATGCCGCTGCGTTGATCGTCGCCCCCACCAGCGCCTCTTCCATCGTCATGTGCATGCCGAAGCACGCCAGCGCCATCACAAACGGCATCGAGGGTGTGAACCCGCCGCCGGGATTGAGATCGGTGGCCAGCGCGACGGGCACCCCCTGGTCGATGAGCATCCGTGCCGGAGCAAACTGCCCGAGCTTGAGGAAGAAGGCCGCCGCGGGCAGCAGCGTCGCAATCACCCCGGCATCGCGCAGCCGGGCAGCGTGAGGCTCGTCAACAAAGATGAGGTGGTCAGCCGAGCGTGCGCCCACCGCTGCCGCCACCGCGGAGCCACCCGACAGCGCCAGCTCGTCGGCATGGATGCGGGGCTTGAGGCCGTGCGCCAGGCCGGCCTCGAGGATGCGGACCGACTGCGCCGGCGTGAAGACGCCGCGCTCGCAGAACACATCACACCACTCGGCCAGCCCCTCGGTGGCCACGGCCGGCAGCATCCCCTCGACGACGAGGTCGACATAGGCGTCGGCGCGCCCGCGATACTCGGGCGGCACCTCATGGGCGCCCATGAACGTGGCCGACAGCGACACGGGCTGCAGCTGCGCCAGGCGCCTGATGGCGCGCAGCTGCCGAAGTTCGGTGTCGAGGTCGAGGCCATAGCCGCTCTTGACCTCGACGGTCGTCGTCCCCTGGGCCAGCATCGAGGCCAGTCTCGGCAGCGCCGCTTCCACCAGCGCGTCTTCAGTGGCCGCACGCGTGGCGGCCACGGTCTTCACGATGCCGCCGCCCGAGGCGGCAATCTCGGCATAGGTCGCTCCCGCCAGCCGCCGCTGCAGTTCGTCGCGGCGGTCGCCGCCGAAGACAAGGTGCGTATGCGCATCCACGAAGCCGGGCGTCACCGTCAGCCCCCGCGCATCGATGACCACGGCGTCATCCGTCAGCCTGACGGCCGACGCGGCCTCGTCAGCCGGACCGACCCAGACGATGCGGCCACGAGATGAGGCCACGGATGTGTGCTCACGAAGTCCGGAATCACGCTGCGCCGAACCCGCGCGCGGACCCGTCCCTGCGCACGTGGCGACGAGGTCGGCCTCATCGATGAGGAAGTCGGCGTCTATCATGAAGACACTCCAAGTCGTTGAAGTGCGGCCACTTCTGTGAGGCCATCAATGTGGACACATTTCGTGCGCCCCGTGCTACCGGTCACGAGGGCCACCTGGCGGCGTGGAATGTCGAGGGCATCGGCCAGCGTGTCGATGAGCTCGGCGTTGGCGGCGCCATCGACCGGTGCCGATCCGAGTCGCACCAGCAGGGCCCCGGCCCGCATGCCATCGATGCCGGGGCGGGCGGCTCGCGGAATCACCCGCACGGTCAGCCGGCACGAGGGGGCGGCGGTGGCCATCAGATGCCGGGGGCATCTCCCGCACCGGGGGCGGTCGCGTAGTGCCGTGCGCCGAAGATCGCGCTGCCGACGCGGACGAGCGTGGCGCCTTCCTCGATGGCCACGGGGAAGTCGTGGCTCATGCCCATCGACAGGTGCGTCAGCATGTCGGCGGGTGCACCGGCGTCCACGAGGCGGTCGCGCAGTTCGCGCAGGTGACGGAACCAGGGCCGCGCCTCTTCGGGGTCGTCAACGGCGGGTGGAATCAGCATCAGCCCGCACAGGCGGGCGCCGGTGCAGTGGCGGGCGGCCTCGATGAGGGCCGGCACCGCGTCGACGGGTGCACCAAACTTGGTGGCCTCGAGCGCGAGGTCGACCTGCACCAGCACCTGCACCTGACGTGCGGCCTCGGTGGCGGCCCGATCGATGCGCTGCAGCAGGTCGGGGCTGTCGACGACGTGGATGACGTGTGCGGCGGTGGCGGCCTTCCGCGCCTTGTTCGACTGCAGGTGGCCGATGAGGTGCCATTCGATGTCGGCCATGTCGTGGCCGTCGCCTGCCTTCTGCAGCAGCTCCTGCACCTTGTTCTCGCCGAACAGGCGCTGCCCGGCGGCATAGGCCTCACGCACTGCGTCGAGCGGGAAGGTTTTCGAGACGGCGATGAGCGAGACGTGCTCGGGACGGCGCCCGGAACGGAGGGCCGCCTCGGCCATCTGGTCGCGAACGGCTGCGAGCCGTGCGGCAATGCCTGTCATGGCGCACCGTGCACTGCCGGGCCCGCACGTCGTGCGTGCGGGCCCAGCCGGCCTTACTTCTTGAGCTGGGCCACCAGGGTGGTGGCCTGCGTGGCGAACTGTCCTGAGGGCGCCAGCTTGAGATAGGTCTCGAACGACCCCACGGCCTCGGTCAGTTTGCCTTCGTTGAGCAGTGCCATGCCGAGCTGGAAGTGCGCGTCGGCGTAGTTGGCATCGGCCTTGAGGGTTTCCTCGAATTTGGCCTTTGCGTCGGCGATCTTCCCCTGATTCCAGAGGATGATCCCCTGGTTGTAAATGCTGTCGGCGCTGCCGCCGCCGCCGCCGGCCGACGAGGCCTTGGCGCTCATGGCGGCGGCTTCGTCAAACCGCTTCTGGTTGTTGTACATCGTGGCCAGCGCATTCATGGCCTCGGTGTAGTTGGGCTTGAGCTCGATCGCCTTCAGGAAGGCGGCTTCGGCCTGCTTCTCGTCCTTCTTCTGGGTGTAGGACACGCCGATGTTGTAGTAGCAGTCGTAGCAGTTGGGAATCAGCCCCGCCGCTTCGGTGAACTTCGCGATGGCCCCGTCGTGGTCGTTGGCCTTGCTGGCCGCGACGCCTTGCTCGAACGCCTGGCGCAGCTTGACGGTTGCCGGGTCGACGCCCGCGTTGGGCGACAGCGCAATGTTGGCCTCGGCGGCCTGGCCGAGGCGCACGCGCACGCCGACCGTCTGGGTGCCCAGCTTGTCGGCCGTCGCTGTCACGGCATACTCCCCGGTCTCGGTCAGCAGCTGCACATACTCGCCGCGCCGGTCGGTCTTCGTCTGGAACTTGCGGGCCACGCCACCCTTGAACTCGATGGCCACCGTGGCACCCTGCACGGGCTTGCCCTCGCCGTCCACCACCTTGCCCTTGACCATGGTCGACTGGGCTGCCGCGGTGCCACTCAGCAGCACGACCGCCACCAGGGCCGACAACGCCGTCATCAGTCTGTTCAGCATCTGTGTCTCCATGCGCCCGGCTGGCGGGCGCGACCTCACCCCACGTCCAACAGTGTACCCAGTTTATCCGTCGAGAAAGCGTCCGAGCGCCCCGACATCGTGGACGATGGGGGAGGGGGGGAAGGAATCGAGGAAGCGGCGGCCGTAGCCCATGGTGCGGAGCCGCGGGTCGAGGATGGCCAGCACGCCCCGGTCGTCCCGGTGCCGGATCAGCCGGCCCAGCCCCTGCAGCATCGTCAGCACGGCCAGTGGAATCTGGAATTCGTGGAAGGGGTCGCCGCCCCGGGCCGTGATGGCCTCGACGCGGGCGGCCGTGATGGGGTCGCCCGGCGAGGCGAACGGCAGCTTGTCGATGATGACGCAGCTCAACTGTTCGCCGGCGACGTCGACGCCCTGCCAGAACGACGAGGTGGCCAGCAGCACTGCGCAGGGGGTAGCCCGGAAGCGCTCGAGCAGCAGGCTGCGTGGCGCCTCGCCCTGCACCAGGAGCGGATAGGGCAGCGTCGCCTGCAGCTGCGCATGCACCTCGCGGAGCACCCCGTAGCTGGTGAACAGCACGAAGGCGCGGCCCCGCGTCTGCTCGAGAATCGCCTGGGTTTCGCGTGCCACCTCGGCGGCAAACGCAGGAGCCTTCGGCGACGGCATGCGCGTCGGCAGATAGAGCACGGCCTGGGTGCGATAGTCGAACTCGGACGGCACCGTCAGCGTTTCAGCCTCGGGAATGCCCAGCCGGTCGCGCACATAGTCGAACGACCCTTCCACAGTGAGCGTGGCCGACGTCAGCACCGTCGTGGTCATGCGGTCGAAAAGCATTTCCCGCAGCAGGTGGCTCACGTCGATCGGCGCGGCCCTCAGATACACCGCACGTCCGCGGGTCTCGACGAAGAAGACATACCGGAAGTCGCTGGCAGACAGCAGCAGCTCGAGATCGTGGCGGAGGGCGTCGGTGCGCTGGGCCAGCGCGCCGGCATCTTCGGCGGCTTCGGCCGTGGCTGCGAGCGAGACCGAAGCGGTCAGCTGCGTCTGCAGCTCGACCAGGGCCTGGCCGAGGGTGACGCCCTCCTCGAGCAGGGGACCGAACCAGTCGGGACCGATGCGCAGCCGGTCGCCCGCGCCACGGGAGGCGCGCGCCAGGGCAATGCCCCCGAAGAACGTCCGCGCCATCGAGTCGACCGCCAGCACCTCGCGCCGTACGCTGCCGGCATCGTCGGCGAGAAAGCCGGTGTTCAGCAGCCGTTCCGTGTCGCGCACGAGGTCTTCGATGCGGATGTTGCTGAGCGCGATGCCGAAGTACTGCGTGGCGACATCCTCGAGCTGGTGCGCTTCGTCGATGACCGCATAGCCGCAGGCTGGGATGACTTCGCCGAAGGCACTGCGGCGGACCGAGGCATCCGCGCAGAGCAGGTGATGGTTCACGATGACGAGGTCTGACGCCGCTGCGCGCTGGCGCATGCGCGTGACGAAGCAGGCCTGGAACTGGGGACACTCGCTGCCGAGGCAGGTGTCGGCCGTGGCCGAGAGGTCATTCCAGAGCGGGTCGCCTTCCGGCAGATCTTCGAGCTCGGCGCGATCACCCGTCTCGGTGTGCTCGGCCCAGCGCGCGATGGCGTCCACGTGGGGGGCCGACTCGGGGGCGGTGGCGACCAGCTGGTCGAGCCGGTGCAGGCACAGGTAGTTGGCGCGGCCCTTCATGTAGGTGGCCGTGAAGGGCACCCCGAGTGCGCGCTCGAGGATGGGCAGGTCCTTGAAGTAGATCTGCTCCTGCAGGTTCTTGGTGCCGGTCGACACCAGCACGCGGCGTCCGCTCAGGATGGCCGGGACGAGATAGGCCAGCGTCTTGCCCGTGCCCGTGCCGGCCTCGGCCAGCAGCACTCCGCCCGAGTCGAGGGCCGAGGCGACGGCCTCGGCCATCAGCCGCTGTCCGTCGCGCGGTTCGAAGTGGGGCAGTTCGCGTGCGAGCGGCCCCTCGTCTGAGAAGACCTGCCGCGTCTGCGCGATCAGATCCGGTGCGTCGAATACAGCGGGAACGTCCGGCACAGCGCCTCGACTTCAGCCTTCACCTGTGCGTGCACGTCGGCCGAATCGGGGGCCGCCAGCACACGCGAAATGAGGTGGCCAATCTGCGCCATCTCGGGCTCGCGCATGCCGCGCGTCGTCATGGCCGGCGTGCCGAGCCTGATGCCCGAGGCCACCATCGGCGGGTTCTGGTCGAAGGGAATGGCGTTCTTGTTCACCGTGATCCCCGCAGCGCCGAGGGCCTTCTCGGCCACCTTGCCGGTGAGGCCCTTCGAAAAGACGTCGAGCAGCACGATGTGGTTATCGGTGCCGCCGCTGACGATGCGGAAGCCGTCGGCGGAGAGGGTGGCGGCCAGCTGCTGCGCGTTGCGGACGACCTGGCGCTGATACTCGGCAAACGACGGATCGAGCGCCTCGCGGAAGCACACGGCCTTGGCCGCGACGATGTGCATGAGCGGCCCGCCCTGCACGCCCGGAAACACGGCGCGGTCGATGTCCTTCGCGTAGGTGCTGCGGCAGAGGATGAGCCCAGAGCGGGGCCCGCGCAGCGTCTTGTGGGTGGTCGTGGTGACAAAGTCGGCGTGCGGAACGGGGCTTGGATGCACGCCCCCGGCCACGAGGCCCGAGATGTGGGCCATGTCGACCAGCAGCATCGAGCCGGCGGCGCGGGCGACGGCGCCGATGCGCGCGAAGTCGATGGTGCGCGGATAGGCACTGGCCCCGGCGATGATGAGCTTCGGCTTGTGTTCCATGGCGAGCCGTTCCAGCTCGTCATAGTCGAGCCGCTCGTCTTCCTGCCGCACACCGTAGGGCACGACCTGGTAGAAGCGGCCCGAGAAGTTGAGTGGATGGCCGTGCGTCAGGTGGCCGCCGTGGGCGAGGTTCATGCCGAGGATGGTGTCGCCCGGCGAGAGCACGGCCAGGAACACGGCCATGTTGGCCTGCGCGCCCGAGTGCGGCTGCACGTTGGCGTGCTCGGCCCCGAACAGGGCCCTGGCCCGCTCGATGGCGAGCGACTCGGCCACATCGACATACTCGCAGCCGCCGTAGTAGCGCTTGCCCGGATACCCTTCGGCGTATTTGTTCGTCATCACCGAGCCGGCGGCCTCCATGATGGCGGTGGTGACGAAGTTCTCGGACGCGATGAGCTCGATGCCCAGTTCCTGCCGCTCACGCTCGTGCGCGATGGCTGCGGCAATCTCCGGATCAGACTCGGCGAGGGTGCGCAGGGTGGCGGGGCGGGCAGGCTGTGACATAGCCGCGATTGTACTCGGCGGGGCTGTTATGATGCAGCCCGAATGCGGAGCGTTTCCCCATGAAACTGACACACCGCCCGGTGCCTCTCGCGCTGCTCGTGGCCATGACGGCCGTGCTGGTGCCGTGGCTGTCTGGCGGCCTGCGCGCCCAGGCCCCGGCCGCGGCCCCAGGCCAGGCCCCAGCCCAGGCCGGCGCCCTCCAGCGGCTGCTCGATGCCGAGCTGTCGCGCATTCCGGCGAAGGCCGGCATCTGGGTCAGGCACCTGAAGACCGGCGAGCAGGCCTCGGTGAATGGCGACGAGCGCTTCAACAGTGCCAGTGTCATCAAGATTCCGGTCATGGTGATGGCCTACCAGATGGCCGAGGCCGGCCGGCTCGACCTGCAGGCGCGCGTGCCCATCGGAAAGGCCGACCGCCGCGGCGGCTCGGGGGTGCTGCGCTACCACGACCTGGGCCTGGAGCCCACGCTGCGCGACGTGGTGATGCAGATGATCATCACCAGCGACAACACGGCCACGGACCTGGCCATCGCGAAGGTCGGCGGTGTTCCGGCCGTCAATGCCTGGCTGGCGCGCGAGGGCTATGCCCCGGCGCTCAGGCTGAATGGCACCATCTTCGAGGCCTTCCGCAACCGGTTCGGGCTGGCCGATCCCCAGGCCGCCACGCTGACGCCAGAGGATGTATACGCGCTCGGGTCGGGCGACCTGTCCTACGGCACTTCGCCGCGCGCGCGGCTCGAGGCCATCATGGCCGGCATGCAGCGCCCCGAGGTGCAGGCCGAAAACGTGCGGCGCCTCAGCGAAGAGCCCTCGTCATGGCTGGGGGAAATCACGCCGGCCGCCACCGGGCGGCTGCTCGAGGCCATCGAAACGGGTCGGCTGACCTCGGCGGCGTCGGCCGATGAGATGCGGCGGTTCTTCCTCTGGCAGCAGTCGGGGGCGCGGCGCCTGCCGCACTTCATCACCGTGCCGGTGGGCCACAAGACCGGTGACTTCGCCCCGGGCGTGGCCAACGACGTGGGCATCATCTACACCCGGTCGGGCCCGGTCGTGGTGTCGTTCCTGCTCAACGCGATTCGCGAGCCCTACGGCGAGGCCGAAGACCGCATGGGGTATGTGGCCCGGCTGCTGGTGGAATACTTCGACGGGCGGCCCTGATGGCGCAGGGGCTGGTCTCCATCGGCGAGGCGTTCGAGGACGTCATCTTCCACGGCCTGCCGCGGCTGCCGCGCCCGGGCGAGGAACTGCGCACGACCGGGTTCCACCGCACCTTCGGGGGAGGCACGCTCATCACGGCCGTGGCCGCCGCCCGACTGGGCACGCCGGTGACCGTGGTGTCGGCCCTGTCGGCCGAGGCCGAGCAGCGGCTGGCGACCGAACAGGTGGCCTCCGTCAACCTCCGGACGCCACGTGAGCCGCATGCCGTGTCGGTGGCCCTGTCGACGCGGCGCGACCGGGCCTTTGTGACGTTCGACGGGGCCAACGCGCTGCTGCAGGCCCGCCTGCTGGCACGGTTCAGTACGCGCCTGCCGCGTGCGGCGCATGTGCATGTCGCCCTGGGGCCCGAGGATCCCGGGGCCTGGGTGCCGCTGCTGCAGCGCATGCGCGCCCGCGGCCTCACCACCTCCTGGGATTTCGGCTGGCACGATGACCTGCTCAGGCGCACCGGCTTCGCCCACCTGCTGCGGCAGATCGACTGGGTGTTTCTGAACGAGCGCGAGGCGCTGCACTACGCCGGTACCACGCAGTGGGCCCGGGCGCTGTCGCGCTGGCCCACGCTGGCGCCGCACGTCGTCATCAAGCGCGGGGCCCGGGGAGCCGTCCTGCTGGCCGATGGTGCCGAACTGCGCGTGCCGGCGGTGCCAGTCACCGTGGTCGACACGACCGGGGCCGGCGACGCATTCAATGGGGGATTTCTGGCGGCCCGCCTGGCAGGCCGCCCGCTCGATCAGTGCATGCGGTGGGGCGTGCTGACGGGCAGCCTGTCGACGGCGCAGGCCGGTGGCCTCGACGGGCTGCCGACCGCGAATGCACTGAGGCAGGAATTGGCGCGCCACGAGGCGCCGCGAAAGGAACGCAAGGCATGAAAGTCGCAGTGATTGGCGGCGCCGGTGTGCGCGTGCCGCTGCTGGTGAACGGACTCGCAGGTGCCGACCTCGGCATCACCGAGTTTGCGCTGTTCGATACCGACCACGACCGGCAGCAGGTGATCGCCTCGCTCGCCGCGCGGCGCTCGGGGATGGCGCGGGTCACCACGCATCGTGAGTCGCGCGCAGCCATCGAGGGCGCGCGCTTTGTCATCACCAGCATCCGCGTCGGAGGCATCGATGCCCGCATGCACGACGAGCAGGCCGCCCTGTCGCTCGGCTGCATCGGCCAGGAGACGGTCGGCCCTGGTGGGTTTGCCATGGCCGTGCGCACCGTTCCGGTGCTGCAGCAGTATGTGCGCGAAGTCGTCGCGCACGCGCCAGACGCCTGGGTGATCAACTTCACCAATCCCGCGGGGCTCGTCACACAGGCCCTGACCCGTGTCGAGGGTGCGCGCGTCGTCGGCATCTGCGATACCCCGACCGAGGTGTTCCAGGAAATTGCCCACGCACTCGACCTGCCGGCCGAGGACTGCCGCTTCGATTACGTGGGACTCAATCACCTCGGGTTCATCCGCGAGGTCTACTGGCAGGGGCGGCCGCAACTGCACCGGCTGTGGGCGGACGAGGCGCGCCTGGCGAGGGTCTATCGGACGCCGCTCTTTCCCCCCGAACGTCTCCGGGCGCTGCGCCTGCTGCCGACCGAGTACGTCTTCTACTATGACGACCCTGCCCGGGCTCTGGCGAACCTGCAGGCGGCCGGCCAGACCCGTGGCGGCGTCATTGCCGCACTCACGCACGGACTGTTCGCCGATCTGGCAGCCGGTGTCCCCGATCCGGTCGCGCGCTACGAGCGCTATCTGGCCGATCGCAGCGCCGGCTACATGCAGCTCGAGTCGGGCGGCCATGCCGGGCATGCCACCCCGGCTCCGTGGGCGCACCTCACCGGCTACGACAAGATCGCCCTCAACACCATGCAGGCGATGGTGCAGCACTCGCGCGCCATCATTCCCCTCAATGTGCTGAACCTCGGCAACATCCCCGATCTCGCGGACGATGACGTGATCGAGGCGCCGTGTGTGGTCGACGCCAACGGGCCGCAGGCGCTGCACGTGGGGGCACTGCCCGCGCAGGTGCGCGACCTGGTGCTGCGCGTGAAGCAGTTCGAGCGCGCCACCATCGATGCGGTGGCGGCAGGCACGCGCGAGGCGCTCGTCGACGCGCTGGCCCTCAACCCGCTGGTGCCGTCACGCGAGACGGCAGCGGCGCTGGTGTCGACGCTGGGCATCTAGCACCGCCATGGCCACCGCACAGCTCGATCGCCGCATGGGCCTGCTGCAGGCCACCGCCACGAACATCATCAGCATGGTCGGCGTGGGTCCGTTCCTCACCATTCCCTTCATGGTGCAGGCGATGAACGGGCCGCACATCCTGTACGCATGGATCGCCGGGGCCATCCTGGCCCTCTGCGACGGGCTCGTGTATGCGCAGCTCGGTGCGGCGCTGCCGGGCAGCGGCGGCGGATACCTCTACCTGCGCGAGGCGTTCCAGCCATTCGGCCTCGGTCGGCTGATGGGTTTCCTGTTCATCTTCCAGACGATTCTCGTGGCCCCGCTGTCCATTGCGGGCGGTGCCGTGGGCGTGTCCGACTACCTCCAGTTCGTCTGGACGACCATGACACCCCTGCAGCACAACGTGCTGGCGGCCGGCCTCTGCGTCGGCACGGCCGCGCTGCTGTGGCGCGACATCGAGTCGATCGGGCGGCTGGCCGTGGTGATGCTGGCTGGCGTGCTGGTGACCGTGGGCTGGGTCATCGGGGTGGGGCTCTTCACCTTCTCGCCGGCCATGGCGTTCGATTTCCCCCCCGAAGCCTTCGTGATGGACGGGGCGCTCGCGACCAGCGTGGGTGCGGCGGCCGTGCTGGCGATGTACAGCTACGGCGGCTACAACCAGGTGTGCAACATCGCCGAGGAAATTGTTGATCCCGGGCGCACGGTGCCCCGATCAATCGTGCTGTCGATTGCGATTGTCGCGGCCCTCTACATGGCGATGACCGTGGTCGTGCTGGGACTGATTCCCTGGCAGGAAGCGGCGACGCTTCGCACCATCGCGTCCGAGTTCATCGTGCGCACATTCGCTGACCCGGCGACCGGGCGGATCGCCGGCGTTGCCATGACGGCGCTCATCCTCGGCGTGGCGGCGGCGTCACTGTATGCCACGATTCTCGGCTATTCACGCGTGCCGTTTGCGGCGGCGCGCGACGGCGACTTCTTCCAGGTGTTTGCCCGGGTGCATCCCACCAAGCACTTTCCGCACGTGTCGCTCGTGGTCATCACGCTCATCTCGCTGCCCTTCTGCTTCTTCTCACTCGGGCAGCTGGTGAGCTGGCTGATGCAGGTGCAGATCCTTCTGCGCTTTGTGTGGCAGTGCGCGGCCGTGATGCTGCTGCGGCGCTATCGCCCCGACATTCCGCAGCCGTTCACGATGTGGCTGTATCCGGTGCCGGCGGTGCTCTCGCTGGGCCTCTGGCTGTATCTCTTCGTCCAGGGCCCGGGCGAGGGCGTGGTGTTCTCGTTCGCGTTCCTGGCGGCCGGCGTGGTGGCCTATCTGGTGTTCGCGCGCGGCAGCGCCAGCAGGTTGGCGAGCAGGCGATAGGCCCCGGGCACGCCGTAGGGCAGCTGCCGGTGGAACGCATAGGCAAAGTAGGTGTAGTGCCCCTTGCCCGTGCGGGCCCATAGCCAGCCGCCGCGCTGCGGCGCCTGTCCCTTGTCGTAGGTGGCGATGATCGGCGTGTAGGCAGCGTCCCACGTCGCCCAGAACTTCGAGCCGCGCTGCTCGACCCAGCCGTTGAAATCGGCCTGGGTGACCACGTTCGGGTACCGCAGCATCGGGGCGTCCGGTGCGAGGATCTCGACGGGCGAGTCTTCCTCTGACACCTCTTCGGCGCGCTGCGTCAGCTCACCCGGGAAAGGCGCGAACTGGTTCGGCACCAGCTCCTGCGTGTTGTAGAGGACGATGAGGTGCCCGCCGGCGGCGGCATAATCGAGCAGCCGACGGTTGTAGGTGCGCAGGTCGGGACGCACGGCATAGGCGCGCGTGCCTGTCATGATGGCATCAAACTGCGACAGATCGGCGCTCGCGAGCGCGCGCTCGTCGAGCAGCGTCACGGCATAGCCGAGCTGCGCGATGCCCTGGGGCACGGCGTCGCCGAGGCCCATCACATAGCCCACCTTGAGGCCCGGCACGAAGGCCACGTCGATGCCCCGGACGGCGAGCGTCGAGGGACGGTAGAGGTGGCGCAGTTCGAGGTCGCGGAAGTCGATGTCCTCGAACCCTTCGGCGTACTCGCGCCCGCCGCTCGTGGCCACGACCTTCACGTCGTAGAGCTGCGCGGCGATGTCGGGCATGGACAGCGTGAACCGGTACGACGCGCGCTCGCCGGCGCGCTGGAACCGGAAGGGCGCCTTCGCCGGCTCCACGGTCCACCCCGCGGGGACCCGCACGGTGACGTCACCCTGGCTGCCCGCCGGGTGGTTGTTCTGCACATCGACGTCGACCGTGACGCGCTTGCGCTCGGCCTTCAGCGGCACCACCGCCGTCGTCGGCGAGACGGTCAGCGAGACGGCCGGCACGACGCGGAGTTCGCGCAGCACCACACCGTACGGCGCCTTCGACTCGCGTCGTCTGACAATGCTGCGCACCTCGACGGGCACGCCCTCGACCCGGTAACGGACCAGGGCCTCGGCCGGGGCATCGGTGGCAGGCTTGCTGAATTCGGCGGCGTCAGAGAAGTCGTAGCGTGATTCCTGGATGGACGGCCGTGAGAAGTAGGGCCGCGTGCTGATCGGCGCGTCGGCCGACAGCGTCACGGAGAAACGGCGCCTGATGACCTCGCCGCGGCCGAGCGTGGCCGGAAGGGCGGTCGCCTCTGCGGCGGTGGCCGTCCAGCCGCGATCGCCGTCAATGGTGATCGACTCGGGCGTGATGCCCAGCCGAGACCGGTTGCTCATGGCCACGCGCACCTCGAACGTCTGTCCGGGGACGACGGCGGGCATGGTGGGTGCCTGGGCGAAGCCAGCCCCCGGGCCCGTGGGCTCGGGCAGGCCGGCCGGCTGTGCCACGGCCGTGAGGTCGAGGCCGAGGGCGGCGTTGATGGCGTGCTGGAACTGATCGGCCTTGCGCTCGAGAATCAGCACCGCATCGGGTTCCGAAGAAAAGGCCGTGATGGCGGTGCGGGTGGCGGCGAGTCCGCGCGCCAGCGCTGGCACGATGGCTGACGGATCGCGGCCGTCGAAGGTGCGGCGGGCCTGCTGGATGGCGGCGTCGATGGCCTGCAGCTGCGCGGCAGCGCCGGCGGGCTCGGGGCGTCCGAGCATGCGGAACAACCCGGGCAGGGTCGTATCGATGCCGTCGAAGAAGTCAGGTTCCCTGCTGCCGGCGGCCACGCCGGGTCCCATGCGCTTGTAGAAGCCGTAGTTGGGCCCGGTGCCCAGGGCAAGGCGACCGCTGTTCTGCGAGCGCTGAAAGCTGAGGCCGGTGCGGGCGATGTTGTCGTACGACTCGCCCAGCCAGCTGTCGTACTGGCCCGTGTCGACGCGGACGGTCCAGTCCTCGTCGTCGCGCATGCCGCCGATGTAGAGCTTGCGGGCCTGCCAGGGCCTGAGGCCCTCGCGGATCTGTTCGGGGAACATCATCGGATTGGCGGCCACTTCGAAGGCCTGCTGCGTCAGCAGCCCGGCGGTCTGGTGGTTGCCGTGCCCGTCGCGCTGGTTGCCCTGGAAGCGCGACACGATGACCAGCGGGCGCTCGGTGCGGATGACGCGGACGACGTCGCGCAGCACGTTGTCGCGGCCCCATTTGTCGAAGGCCTCTTCTAGGCGCTTCGAAAAGCCATAGTCGACGACCGAGGTGAAGTACTGACGGTCGACCCCGTAGTAGCGGTTCGAGACCATCAGCTCTTCGGTGCGGATGAGCCCGAGGCCGTCGAAGAGCTGCGGGCCCAGCGCGTTGTCGCCCGATTCGCCGCGGTTGAGCGTCATCAGCGACACGCGCGCGCCGACGCCGCGGCTGAGCAGTGCCAGCATGCCCCCGTGTTCGTCGTCCGGGTGCGCCGTGGTGTGCAGCGCACTGGCCGTGGTCCCCAGCTTCTGCAGCCAGTGCCAGGTGGCGCTGGCCCCGGTGGTGGCCGGGGCCGCGGGCCCCTGCGCCTGCAGCGTGAGACCCGCGATGGCCAGGGCCGGGACGGCCAGCAGGGCGACCCGGCGGAGACGAGCGACGAACGACCGGTGGGGCATGGCGTGCGGCTCCGGTTAGAAGTAGAACTTGATGGCCAGCTGCATTTCGCGCTGGTCACCGCGGCTGCTGGTGATGGTGCCGAACGTGTTCAGGTTCGACACGTTGGCGGCCGGCAGGCCGTAGTTCACCCAGTTGAACAGGTTGAACGTCTCGGCGCGCAGTTCGATGCGGCGCTCGCCCGGCAGCGGAATCGAGCGGAAGAGCGACAGGTTCATCGTCTTGAAGCCCGGGCCGCGCATGGTGTTGTAGCCGCAGCTCCCGTAGGTGTACTGGGCGGGGACGGCGAAGGCTGACGTATCGAACCACTTGTCGAGCGTCTGGTTGAACCCCGGCGGCACCGGATCGCCCACGCAGTCGGCGCGCTGATTGCGGCCCTGGCCAGTGAGGGCGCGGTCCGCGGCGCTGACGGTGAACGGCAGGCCCGAGCTCAGCGTGAGGATGCCGTTCATCGACCAGTCATTGAGCAGCGCCCCCGCCAGCCCCTTCGGAGTGAACTTCCGACCCTCGCCGAACGGCAGCTCGGCGATGAAGCTCGTCACCATGCGGTGCGTGACATCGAAGGGCAGCGGGCCGTAGTCGGCGCCCATGTTGTAGGCGTTCTGCGGCGTGTTGCCCGTGGCACCGCCGCCGGCGCTCAGGTGATCGAGGAAGTCGCCGTTGGCGCTGCTGAGCGTGTAGGCCATCGTGAAGCCCAGGCCGCCAGACATCCGCCGCTGCACGCGCATCTGCAGCGCGTTGTAGTCGGCGTTGCCGTTGGTGACGATCTGCTGCAGGAACGCGTTGTTGTAGCCGAACTGCGCGTAGGGATAGACGACGCGCGGACCGGTCGGCCCCTGCTCGATGATGCCCTGGTTGAGGTTGCGGATGCGGCGGCCGTGGGTCACGCGGTTGCCGACGTATTCGGCGGCGGCCACCATGCTCGACCCAAACTGCCACTCGGGGCCGATGCTGAACTGCTGCACCATCGGCGTCCGCTGGTTCGGATCCTGGATGCGCCACTGCACGATGGCCTTGTTCACGTTCTCGGGCGCCAGCGACGTGAAGCCTTCCGCAAAGGTGAAGGCCGGACGCTCGTTGCCCGAGTTGGCCGAGATGGCGGCGTCGACCAGCTGCGGCAGATTCAGGCCCAGCTGGCTTTCCGAGCCGTAGCGGTCGGTCTGCTGGTAGAAGATGCCGTAGCCGCCGCGCAGCACGACGGTCGGCGTCATGCTCCACGCAAAGCCCACGCGCGGCGCAAAGTCGTTGCGATCGGGGCGGATGAGTGTCTGCTCGTAGGTGCTGCCCGACGACTTCGCCGTCAGGATGGCGCCGGTGGCCGGGTCGATGTTCGTCAGCTTCGCATTGCGATCGAACATCGGCGTGAAATGCTCGTAGCGCAGCCCGTAGGTCAGCGTCAGCACGTCGTTTACCTGCCAGGCGTCCTGCGCGTAGAACTGGTAACCGTTGGTGTAGAGATTCGGCTCGTGGAACAGCGTCAGGCGCTGCACGCTCGACAGGCCCAACAGGAAGTCGGCCAGGCCCAGGTTGGTGTAGCGGCCATCGGGGAAGTTGAGTTCACCGTTCAGCGACCGCAGGTCGATGTAGCGCACCACGTCGCGGCGCAGCTCGGTGCCGAACTTGAAGGTGTGCGCGCCCTTGTTCCACGTGAGGTGCTCGGCGAACTGGAACACCTGCGAGGTCTGGAACTGCGGGCGGAAGAACGGCCCGCCGAGACGCGCGAAGCGCGCGATGGGCATGTGCGGCAGTCCGCCGTAGAACCGGGGATCCTTGGGCACGCCCTTGATGCCGTACTGCGAATTCGAGTCGACGCCGAAGGCCGGGTGCACCGAGTCGGAGCGCACGCGGTTGTAGCCGGCGCGGAACTCGCTGAACACCGAATTGCCGAAGATGTGCGACCAGCCGGCCACACCGTTCTGGCCGCGGATCAGGATGTTGCTGGCAAAGTCACCCGACGCAATCGGGTCCCCCAGCAGCGGCGGTTCGGAGCGGTCGGTGTTCTGGAAGCTGTAGCGCACGAAGACCTTGTCGTTGGCCCCGGCGTTGTAGTCGCTGCGCACGTCGAACTGGTCGATGTTGCTCTGCAGCATGCCGTTCGAGATGAAGTTGTTGTTGAAGAAGCCGGTGCCCGGCACGTTCGGCAGCGGATACAGGTTGATGAGTTTGGCGGCCACCGGGTCGATGCAGCCGGGAAGGATGCGCCGGGCGGCCACGTCAACGCAGCCGGCGGGCACGAACTGATTCGTGGCATTGAGCGTGCCGGTCAGCTCGGACAGGTCACCCGTCCGCATGCGCGCCGTGGGCACCGTGGCCGTCTGTGACAGCTGGCGATTGGTGCGCGTCGCCTGGTAGTCGCCGAACAGGAACAGCCGGTTCTTCGACAGCGGCCCACCCAGCGTGAAGCCGGCAATCTGCTGATCGAACGGCCCCTTGGGGCGGCCCGCCCGGTTGTTGTCCCACGTGTTGGCGTTCAGGGCCTCGTCACGGAAGAACCCATACGCATTGCCACGGATGGCGTTGGTGCCCTGCTTGACCGAGGCGTTGATCACCGCGCCGGCCGACCGGCCGAACTCGGCCGAGTAGGTGCGCGTCTGCACCTTGAACTCCTGCAGCGCATCGACCGGCGGCTGCACGACCTGGGGGCTGCGTTCCTGCAGGTTGGTCGAGAACGAGTTGTTGTCCGCCCCGTCCAGCATGTAGTTGTTCCACGTGGCGTAGTTGCCGTTCGAGTTGAAGAACGTGTCTTCGCCGCGGCTCGCAATGCCGGCCGGGGCCGCGACGACGCCGGGCACGAGGAAGGCCAGCTCTGAATAGCGACGGCCCAGCAGTGGCAGGTCATTCACCTGCCGCTCGTCGACGACCACGCCGATGTCGGCCGTCTGCGTCTGCAGCAGGGGCGCCGCGCCAGTCACCACCACCTGCTCGGTGAGTGCGCCTACTTCGAGCGTGAAGTTCACTTCGCGCCGGTCCTGCACGCTGAGCCGCACCTGCGCCTGCACCGCGCGCTTGAAGCCCTGCAGCTCGGCCGCGACCGTATACACACCCACGCGCAGGCTCGGGAAAATGAACTGGCCGTTTGCGTTGGTCACCGTCGTCGAGACGGTGCCGCTGGCGTCCTGGGTGGCCGTGACCGTCACGCCGGGCAGCACGCCTCCGGAACTGTCGGTCACCGACCCGACAATGGCACCGGTGTCGGTCTGCGCCGCCGCCGGCGTCAGGCCGGAGACCAGCACGAGAAACAGGGCCATGAGCGTGGCCAGGAAAGCGCGGGGGAAACTGGGTCGCATGCGGTCGCCTCCTCCGGTGGCCTGCGGGCCCCGGACTGGGGATGGAACGATAACCGCCGGACTATAGCACTTTGTTACACCGCTGTGACACCCCGGCGGCACGGGGCGGCACCGGGGCTAGCGGGCTTCGTCGGCGTGAATCTTCGCCACGCGCTGCTCGTGGCGACCGCCGGCAAAGGGCGTGTCGAGAAAAGCGTCGAGGACGGCACGCGCGGTCTCTGGCGGCGTGAGCCTCGCCCCGAGCGCCAGCACGTTGAGGTTGTTGTGCTCGCGGGCGAGCTGCGCGGATGTCACGTCGCCAATCGCCGCGGCGCGGATGCCCGCGACCTTGTTGGCGGCGATGGCCATGCCAATGCCGCTGCCGCAGACGAGCACGCCCCTGTCGGCCCGTCTCTCGCGCACTGCGTCGGCCACCTGCCGCGCGAAGTCGGGATAGTCGACCGACGCACTGCCGTGGGTGCCCATGTCGGAAACCGTGATGCCGCGACGCTCGAGGTGCGCCTTGAGCGCGTCCTTCAGCTCGACGCCGGCGTGGTCGGCCCCCAGTGCAATGTGCATGGCCGGTATTATAGGCGCGCACGGAGGAACAGACCCGCATGTCCACAGCTCACGAATCACGCCGCCGCTTCATGGCCGTCTGCGCCGGTGCCGGGCTCGGCTCGACCCTGGTGCCCGGTGTCCTCTGGGCCCGGATGCAGGATGCCGCCACCCAGGCGCTGACGCCGGCCATGGTGGCTGAGGCCCTGCGCCTGGCGGGCGTCGACCTGCCGCAGGAAGAGCAGCAGGCGCTGGTCGAGTCGGCCAATCGCAACCTGACACAGTACCGTGAGCTGCGCGACCTCAAGATTCCGAATGATGTGTCGCCGCCCTTCCACTTCAGTCCCCTCGTGCCCGGGCTGAAGGTCGACCGCACACGGGTGCCGTTTGCCATGAGCCCGGCCCCGCGCGTCCGCCGGCCCGCATCGCTCGAGGATGTCGCGTTCTGGCCCGTCCGGCACCTCGCCGAGCTGATTCGCACGCGGCAGGTGACCTCGCTCGAGCTCACCGAGATGTACCTGGCGCGGCTGCACCGCCACAATGCCACGCTCAACAACGTCGTCACGTTCCTCGACGATCTGGGCCGCGCCGAGGCCCGGCGTGCCGACGCCGAGATTGCCGCAGGGCGCTACAAGGGGCCGCTGCACGGCATTCCGTGGGGTGCCAAGGACATCATCTCGGTCAAGGGGTACCCCACCACCTGGGGATCGGCCGCCTTCAAAGATCAGCAGTTCGACTACGACGCCACCATCGTCGAGCAGCTGCGTGCGGCGGGTGCCGTGCTGATCGCGAAACTCACCACCGGCGAGCTGGCCGCCGGCGACAACTGGTTCGGCGGGCAGACCAGGAGCCCGTGGGATCCGACGCAGGGGTCGAGTGGTTCGTCGGCCGGGCCGGCCTCGGCCACCGCTGCCGGGGGCGTGGCGTTTGCGATTGGGTCAGAGACGAGCGGCTCCATCCTGAGCCCGTCGGCACGCTGCGGGCTGCCGGGGCTGCGCCCCACCTTCGGCCGCACGAGCCGCTACGGCGTCATGGCCCTGTCATGGACGCAGGATCGGCTCGGGCCCATCTGCCGCTATGCCGAAGACTGCGCGCTGGTGCTGCAGGCCATCTGCCGTCCCGATGACCGCGACATGAGCATGATCGACGTGCCCTTCAACTGGACGGGCAGCCTCGATCTCTCGAAGCTGCGCGTCGGGATCATCCAGTCATCATTCGACGAACTGACGGCGCCGGCGGCGAAGGCCAATGCCGCGCAGATGCTCGAGACCTTCCGACGCCTGGGGGTGAAGCAGTTCATTCCCGTCGAGGTTCCCGACATCTACGCCAACACCAGTGCCATCAGCGTCGAGTCGGCCGTGTTCTTCGATGACGTGGTGAGGGCCGGGCGGTTGAAGTCGACACGCCGCGGCGGCGGAATGTCGACCGGGCGCGTGGTGCCGGCCGTCGAGTACCTGCGTTCGCAGCGGGCGCGGATGATGATGATGGATGCGCTGGCGAAGGCCACGTCGCATGTCGATGTGTATCTCATGGGCTCGAACAGCACGGGCACCGGCGGGGGCGCCCCGCGTCCCCCAGCCGAGGGAGCGCCGCGTCCACAGCCGCAGCCGGCGCGTCCGCAGCCGCCCTCGCAGCGCCACTTCAACATGGCAAACCTGGCGGGCTACCCGGCGCTCAACCTGCCCAATGGCTTCGCCGAGACCGGCACGCCCACGAGCGCCACGATCTACGCGCAGCCCTTCCGGGAACGCGAGATTCTGGCGCTCGGCAAGGCCTATCAGGATGCGGCGCGCTGGCATGAGCGCACGCCGGCGGCGTTGAAGGGCTAGGAGCGGCACCGGCTGCGGGCCTCGCGAGGTCCGCGGCAGAGGCGGCAGCGTTCCCGGGCGTGGGTCCGATGTGCCCGTCGCACGGACTCGGGACCTGCAGCGCTGCGCGGTGTGAAGAGCTGGAGGTCTAGGCGTGACGACGGCCGGGTATGAAGGCCCAGCTCACGCCGGCCAGCAGGAACGCGGCACCCGCCACGGCGAAGGCGGCGCCAAACCCGCGCGTGCCCGCGAGTTCGCCCACGACAAACGGCGCGGCGGCACTCGCGATGCGGCCGAGGTTGTAGCAGAGCCCGGCGGCCGTCGCGCGGACTTCCGAGGGAAACAGGTCGGCGATGACGGCCCCGAAGCCGCTGAAGTGTCCCGTGCCGAAGAAGGCCACGAACGGGCCCAGCGCCAGCAGCAGACCCGGCGTGCGCACCTGGCCGTAGAGCGGCAGCAGCACGGCGGCCATCAGGACGAAGGCCACGTAGGTGCGTTTCCGCCCGGCGGCGTCGGCGAGGTAGCCGAAGCTGACGTAGCCCAGCCACATGCCCGCCTGCATGGCGATGACGAACCACGACATGGTCGAGGCGCTCAGTCCCATCCCGCCCCGTGCCTCGGGCAGATTGAGGTAGGCGGGCACCCAGAGGTTGAGGCCCCACCACCCGAAGAGGGTGCAGGCGTTCATGAGCGTGAGCAGGGCCGTCAGCCGTCCCCGTCCTTCGGTGAAGAGCTGTGCCATCCGGCCGCGTTCCGAGGGTGGCGTCCGCTGCCACTCTTCGGGTTCCTCGACGCGCTGGCGGATCCACAGCGTGAGCAGGGCCGGAATGACGCCGACGAAGAACACGCCCCGCCAGCCCCACACAGGCATCACGAGCAGGTTCACCACCGCCGCCAGCGCATAGCCGATGGCCCAGGCGCTCTGCACGAAGGCCAGCGCCTTGCCACGATGCCGCGGGGCAAACGTCTCTGACACCAGCGTGGCGCCGGTGGCCCACTCGCCGCCCATACCGAAGCCCAGCAGGATGCGGAACACGGCCAGCTGGGGCACCGTCTGTGCAAAGCCGCACGCGGCCGTGAACACCGAGTAGCACAGCACCGCCGCCATCAGCGTCTGCTTGCGGCCGACGCGGTCGGCCACGACGCCAAAGACGACGCCGCCGGCGGCAGCGGCCAGCAGGGTGAGTGCCCCGAGCGTGCCTGCCGTCGCGGTTGACAGCTGCAGCACCGGGTCCTGGATGAGCGCCGCCAGCACCAGCGAATAGAGCATCACATCGAACGAGTCGAGCATCCAGCCGAGGGCGGCGGCCGTGAACGCCCGCCGCGCGCGGGTGTCGGCGGTGTGCCACCAGGCGAAGGCGCCGTCGTGCGTGTCGGGGTGAGCGGGGCGGGCGTCGGGCATGGGACGGGAGGAAACCGGGGCTATAGTACAGGTTCCTGTGTCCTCTGTCGTTCGCATCACACCGAAGGGGGAGGCGCGCGTGCGCGCCGGTCACCCGTGGATTTACCGTTCAGACGTCGCGGCCGTGGAGGCCCAGCCCGGCGATGTGGTGAGGGTCCTTGGCGTCAAGGATCGTCCTTTGGGCAGTGCCCTCTTCAGCGATCAGTCGCAAATCACGCTGCGCATGCTCGCGCGCGACGAACGCCCGATTGACGAGGCGTTCTGGAAGGCGCGGCTGCGGCAGGCCATCCAGTTCCGCGGTGCACTGCAGCTCGATGCCACCGCCTGTCGCCTCGTGCACGGCGAAGCCGACCTGCTGCCCTCGCTGGTGGTCGATCAGTACGGCGAGGTCCTTGTCGTGCAGGCTCTCTCGCAGGGCATGGATCGCCTGCTGCCGACGCTGGTGCCGCTGCTCGTCGAGCTGACGGGCGCTACCGGCGTGCTGGCGCGCAATGATCCGAAGGTGCGCACCCTCGAGGGGCTGCCGCAGGAGGTGCGCCTGCTCCACGGCGAGGTGCCGGCCCTCGTGCCCGTGCGCGAAGGTTCCGTGCAGTACGAGGTCGATTGCTGGCACGGCCAGAAGACCGGCCTCTTCCTCGATCAGCGAGAAAACCGCGAGGCCGCCGCGCGCTACGCGACGGGTCGCGTGCTCGACTGCTTCAGCTACAACGGCGGCTTTGCGCTGCGCCTCGCCTCGGTGGCCCGCGAAGTCATCGCGATCGACAGTTCGGCCGACGCCGTGGGCCGCGTTGCCCGCAACGCGTTGCTGAACGGCCTGCCGCAGGTCGTCGCCCGCGAGGCGAATGTCTTCGACGAGCTGCGGCACCTCGAACGCCAGGGCGAACGCTTCGACTGCATCGTGCTCGATCCTCCGGCCTTCGCGAAGAACAAGGCGTCGGTGGGGACGGCCATGGCCGGCTACAAGGAGATCAACCTGCGGGCGCTCCGGCTGCTGAATGCCGGCGGATTCCTGGTCACCTGCAGTTGTTCCTACAACGTCGATGAAGCCCTGTTCGGGCAGGCCCTCTACGAAGCGTCGGTCGACAGCCATCGTCCCGTGACGGTCGTCGAGAAGCGGATGCAGGGGCGTGACCATCCCGTGCTGCTGGGCGTACCCGAAACCTATTATCTGAAGTGCGTGATCCTGCGCACGGTCGACTGAGGGAGGAACCCGTGATGATGCGCATGCTTGTGCTGGCGGTGGTGCTGCTGACGCTGGGAGGCCAGCGCCCGGCGGCGCAGGGGCAGCCGATTCGCGGATTTCCGCAGGCCGAGGTCGAGGCCCAGCGCGCGCGCGAGGCGCAGCTGCGGGCCGTGCCCGACAGCGCACGCCTCAGGCGTTACATGGAGGTCATGGCCGGGGAACCGCACGTGGCCGGCCGGCCGGGCTCGCGCACGGTCGCCGAGTTTGCGCGCGACACGTTCGCCTCATTCGGACTCGATGCCCGAATCGAGAGCTTCGAGGCCCTGATGCCGTGGCCCGCCGAACGCACGGTCGAGATGGTGTCGCCCATGCGGCACACCATGGCCATCGCCGAGCCGGTGCTGGCAGCCGATCCCGATTCCGCCGACGCCGACATGACGCCGGTGTTCAACGCGTACTCGGGTGACGGCGATGTCACCGGAGAAGTGGTCTACGTCAACTACGGGATGCCGGCCGATTTCGATCGGCTCGAGCAGATGGGCATCAGCGTGAAGGGCAAGGTCGTGCTGGCGCGCTACGGCGGCGGCTGGCGCGGCATCAAGCCCAAGGTCGCCCACGAACGCGGCGCCGTCGCGTGCCTCATCTATTCCGATCCCAGGGACGATGGGTTCTTTCAGGGTGATGTGTATCCGGACGGCCCATTCCGTCCCGACCAGGGCGTGCAGCGTGGCAGTGTGATGGACATGCCGGTGCACCCCGGTGACCCGCTGTCGCCGGGATGGGCGTCCGAGCCCGGGGCGCGCAAGCTGGCCCGCGAGCAGGCCGCCACCATCCTCAAGATTCCCGTGCTGCCCATTTCGTATGGCGATGCCCTGCCGCTGCTGCGGGCGATGAAGGGACCGGTGGTGCCGCCCGAGTGGCGCGGGGCGCTGCCGGTGACCTACCACGCCGGCCCCGGTCCGGCGACGGCCCGCGTGGCACTGCGCTTCGACTGGCAGACGCGGCCCCTGCACAACGTGATCGTCCGCATCCCCGGGCGCGAGCTGCCTGACGAGTGGGTGATCTACGGCAACCATCACGACGCCTGGGTCAACGGCGCCGATGACCCCATCAGCGGTGCGGTGTCGCTTATGGAGACCGGCCGTGCGCTGGGCGAGCTGCTCAAGACGGGCTGGCGTCCCCGACGCACCATCATCCTGGCGCTGTGGGACGGCGAGGAATGGGGACTGCTCGGTTCGACGGAGTGGGCCGAGAAGCATGCCGCCGAGCTGAAGGCAAACGCGGCGGTCTACATCAACTCGGACAGCACCGGGAAGGGCTGGCTGAACGTGGGCGGGTCGCACGCCCTGCAGCAGATGATGAGCGAGGTGGCGCGCGAGGTGATGGACCCGCGCACGGGGCGGCCGGTGGCCGAGGAGTCGCGGCGGCGCCAGGTGCAGGGCACAGCGGATGCGCAGCGTGCCGTCCGCGAGCGCGACCAGAACCTGTGGCTCGAGCCGCTGGGATCGGGCTCTGACTTCACACCGTTCCTGCAGCACCTCGCCGTGTCGGCGCTCAACGTGGGCTTCGGCGGGGAAAGCAGCGGAGGCATCTACCATTCGGCGTACGACACGGTGCGCTGGTACACGATGTTTTCGGATGGCGAGTTCCAGTACGGACGCACGCTGGCGCAGCTGACCGGCACACTGCTGCTGCGGCTGGCCGATGCGCCCGTGCTGCCGTTCCAGTTCACCGACTCGGCCGAGACATTCCAGCGGTATGTCGACGAACTGGAAGACCTGGCGAAGACGCGCCCCGAGGCGCGGCTCGACCTCCGGCCCGTGCGTGCCGCCCTCGCGCAGCTGCGCGAGGCCAGCCAGGCCTTCGAGCAGGCCTACGGGCGCAGCCAGCGGCTCTCGTCGGCCGCGCTGACGGCGCGCGACGAACTGAAGCGCGTGAATCGGCTGCTGATTCAATCGGAACAGCGGCTGGCCACCGGCGATGGGCTGCCGCGTCGCGAGTGGTTCAAGCACCAGATCTACGCGCCTGGGTTCTACACGGGCTACGGCGTGAAGACGATGCCGCAGATTCGCGAGGGACTCGAAGAGCGCCGGCTCGAGGAGGCGCAGGGAGGCGTGCGCACGGTGTCGGCGGCCATCAGTGCGCTGGCGCAGCAGGTGCGCGAGGCGGCAACGCAGCTCGGTGCGGCGTCGCGCTGAGCCCTGGACGTCGCAGGAGGCAGAGAACAGCGGGGCGGCCACGCGTGGCCTCCTCGTCTCAGCAAGGCCGGGCGGTGACGCGCCGCTGCCCGTAGAATCGCGCCATGCGCATGACATGGTTCGTCCTCTCAGGAACGCTGATCACCGCGGCCGCGCTGCTGTCCCTTGCCGGACCCACCGCGGCGCAGGCGCCCACCTCGGCCCCGGGCGCCGTCAGGCACTTCGGCCCGATCATCCCGAGCTTCGGGGGCGTCTTCGACGTGCCCGACGCGACGCTGCGTCCGCCCACGGATGTCGACCTCAAGCTCAGGTTTGACGTGAATGTCGGGCCGGAACCCGGCGAGCTGAACCAGAACTTCGACACGGTCGCGCGCTACCTGAACCAGCATGCACGGGCCGGCGTGCCGCGCGAGCGACTGAAAGCCGCGCTTGTCATTCACGGGACCGCCGGCAAGGACACGCTCGGCCACGACGAATACCGCAAGCGGTTCGGCAAGGACAATCCGAACCTCAAGATGCTCGACGAACTGAAGGCGGCCGGCGTACGGATCTATCTGTGCGGCCAGACCGCCATGGGGCGGAACCTGCCCCGGGCTGTGGTGACGCCCGCCGTCGAGATTGCCTACTCGGCGATGGTGGCGCACATGGCCCTCGACCGCGAGGGCTATGTGCTCAACCCGTTCTGACGGGGGAGGAAAGTCGAGGGGAAGGAACCTGACGCGCTTTAGCGCGTCAGGACCTCGCTGCCGCTGACGGGCATGCCGCACACCGTGCCGCTGTAGGTGATGCGTGCGGATGCGCTGGTCACGGGAGTTGCGGTGCCGTTGAGCGTGAAGCCGCAGGGTCCGGCTGAGCCTGCCGTGTTCCAGGCGACCGTGTTGCCCGAGGCCACGCCGTCGCCGGTGCCACGGATGGCGATGCCCATGCAGGTGGCCCCGTACGTCACGGTGGCGCGATCAGTACCGACCGGCGTCACGGTGTACTGGGTGTTGCTGCATACGCCCGACACGGCCGTGCTGCCGGTGCCGGTCGGGGACGAGGCCCAGGTGCCGCTGAGGGCGGTCATGGCCGAGTTGGTGGCTGAGGCCGACGTCGTCGGTGACGTGGGCGATGCCATCGGCGAGCTGCTGCACGCCGACGCGAGGACCGAGGCGAACGCAAGAAGACCGAGAGCAGGGAAACGCATAAACCCGTAGTCTACGCTGAACGAATCCCTTGGGGCCATAGAGAACAGCAGGGGCCTGCATCGCCAACGCCCAGGCGGGGGGCCTCGGAAGGGCTGCCGCATGCCGCCTCCGGCAGGCCTCTCCCCGGTGCCTGGCCTGCTCCTGGTGGTTTCCGGCACCTCCGGGCCGGGTGGCGGCGTCTCATGTGGCTGGAGGACCGACATGAAACACAGATTGCTGCTGGCCCTGACTCTGGTGCTGCTGGCTACCGGACAGCCGTCCGCGATGGCGCCCATCGATGGCACCTGGAACTTCGCCATGAGCAGCCCCATGGGCACCGTCGAGGCCGTGGTCACGCTCAAGGCGGACGGGACGACGCTGACGGGACAGTTCGATCTCGGGGGCGGACGCGTGTGGACCATCGACGCGGGGGCCATTGACGGCGACCGCATCACCTTCCAGATCGAGCGCGACCGCCCGTCGGGCGGCGGCATGACCTACGACATGGCCGGCACCCTCAAGGGTGACACCATCGCCGGTGCGGCCAGCGCGATGGGCACGACCGTCGACTGGACCATGTCGCGCAAGTAGCACCGGCGGCTCACCGGCGAGGCGAGGTGCGGTGCGTGGGCGTGGCCGTCCACGGGTCGTCGGGCCACGGATGCCGGGGATACCGACCACGCAGTTCTTTCCGGATCTCCGCATAGGTCGTACTCCAGAAGCTCCTGAGGTCGCTCGTGGTCTGCACCGGGCGGCCGTTCGGGGCCAGCAGCGCGAAGGTCACCGGCACCCGGCGTGGCCCGAGGCGCGGCGTGTCGGCCAGGCCAAACAGCTCCTGCAGTTTGACGGCGGCATGCACCGAGCCGTCTGCCCGATAGTCGAGGCGCGCCGCGCGTCCGCTCGGCAGCGGCACCGAGTCGGGCGCACCTGCGTTCACGTGCTGGCGCAGCGCCCACGGTGTGGTGGGCTCGAGGTCGATGTCATCAAGCGCCGTTGCCTCGGTGGCCGCTTGCTGCACGAGCACCGGGACGTCAACCTCGGCTCCGACAAACGCAAGGCGCTGGAGCCACTGCAGGGCCCGGTCGGGCATCGGCTGGCGCAGCCATTCCTCAGCGAGCATGCGGGCGCGTGCCTCAGGGTCGGTCGGGCACGGATGTTCGGAGACGACCAGCGCGTCCCACAGCACTACGCGTGATGCCTTGACCGTACCCTGCAAGGCGTCGAATCGGTGGCGTACCTCAGAGGTCGTCGTGTGCAGCCACGCCGGGTCGATGGCCGAGGCCAGTCGAATCACCGCCTCCGGGCCTCCCGCCTGCGGAGCGCTGACGTCGAGGGCGATGATCCAGGCCTGGTCGGTGACGCGACTGTCCCGGCCGAGAACGGCGCCCCGGCCCGAGCTGAGCAGGTAGCGGGGCGTCGTGCCGTCGCGACGCCTGGCGACGCGGTCCGGATACCCGGCGAGCAGGGCCTGCTGCAGCGTGCGCTCATCGAGCGACGCGGCGGGCGGTCCGTCCGGGCGTCCAGCCGCGGCCTTAGCGTCTCGTACTGCCCGTTCCAGCTGCGCCGCCACGCGCTGCACATGGGGCGTCGCCGCCTGTGCCCAGCGATCGAGCCACGGCAGCAGGTCGCAGGCAGCGGCCGCAGTGTCAACGGCCGGGCGCACGCCCTCTGACAGCAGTGCACACACACGCGCCGCGTCACGGTGGCCTCCGGCCGCCAGCAGCACCCGCGCCAGCCGTGGATGCACGGGGACCCGGCGCAGCTGCTGGCCCAGTCGTGTGACCGATCCGCCCTCGAGTGCCCCGAGCCGTTCCAGCAGGCGGCACGCCGCCTCGATTCGTCCAGGGTCTGGCGTGTCGAACCAGTCGATGTCATCGGGACGGTTGCCCGCAGCCAGCAGCGGCAGCAGCACTGGCGCCAGATCCACGCGGTGAATCTCGGGTTCCCGCGACGGACGCAGGCGATCGCGGGCATCCCAGAGCCGCCACACCGTCCCGGGCCCGAGACGTGCCGCGCGGCCGGCGCGCTGGTCGGCGCTGTCCTGCGTGATGCGTTCCAGCACCAGGGCATCGATGGCCCGGGCCGCATCGTAGCGCGCCACCTTGTGCAGGCCGGTGTCGATGACGGCGCTCACACCAGGCACCGTCAGCGACGTCTCGGCGATGTTCGTGGCCAAGATCACCCGACGAGTGCGAGATGGCTGCAGGGCATGGTCCTGCTCGTCGGCCGAGAGGCCGCCGTGCAGCGGCACCACCTCGATGTGGCGCGTCCCCGCGTCAGACACCAGTGACGCTCGCGCCCGCTCGATGTCGGCGGCACCGGGCAGGAAACAGAGAATCTGGCCATTTGTCGACGCCACGGCCTGCTGCACCACCGCGGGCAGAGGCGCCCCAGGCGCATGTTCGACCGTCAGCGGATGCAGTGTTCCGGGCACGTCGATGACCGGACAGTCGTGCAGGAAGCGCGAGACGGGGGCCGCATCGAGCGTGGCCGACATGACGACGATCCGCAGGTCGTCGCGCGCCAGCCACGCCTGCCGCACGAGGGCGAGCCCGATGTCCGTATGCAGGCTGCGTTCATGAAACTCGTCGAGCACGACGGTGGCGACGCCAGACAGCAGCGGGTCGTCGGCCAGGTACGCGGTCAGCATGCCCTCGGTGACGAGCAGCACGCGCGTATCTGCGCGCGCCTGCCGGTCGAAGCGCACGTGCCAGCCCACCTCGTGGCCGAGGGTCCAGCCCTGTTCTTCAGCGATGCGCCGTGCCATCGAACGTGCGGCGATGCGCCGCGGCTGCAGCACGATGACCCGGCCCCGGTCGGCGATGGCCGGCGGCACCCGCGTGGTCTTGCCCGCGCCGGGTGCGGCCCGCACGATCACGGCCCGGTGCGCTGCCAGCGCGGCCCGCACCGAGGGCAGCGAGGTGTCGATGGGCAGTGCGGAGGGAGACACGTCAGGTATCATGTCAGTAAACCGACAGGGGTATCCGGCACCGCACAGGCGCGGTGAACACAGGCCGGATTGAGAGACACCCTTGGAACCTGATCCGGCTCAGACCGGCGGAGGGAGCGCGGCATGGCGCCAGCATCGAAGTCGTCCACCACACCAGGTCCCCAGCTCAGCTACAGCGAGGCGTTTCCCGGCTCCTCCAAAGTCTACGACGAGCACATCGTCACGACGCCGCATGGCGACGTGACGCTGCGCGTGCCGATGCGCGAGGTCTCGCTCAGTAACGGCGACCGGTCCGTGCGGCTGTACGACAGCAGCGGCCCCCAGGGGCACGACCCGCGCGAGGGGCTGCCGCGGCTGCGCGAATCGTGGGTGGCGCCCCGTCGGGGGCAGAAGGTGGTGACGCAGCTGCACTATGCGCGGCGCGGCGAAATCACTCCGGAGATGGCGTTCATCGCAGCGCGCGAGGGGCTGCCGGCCGACTTCGTGCGGAGCGAAGTGGCTCGTGGGCGCGCCATCATTCCCGCCAACATCAACCATCCCGAACTCGAGCCGATGATCATCGGCCGGAACTTCCTGGTGAAGATCAACGCCAATATCGGGAACTCGGCGGTGACCTCGTCGATCGAGGAGGAAGTCGACAAGCTGCGCTGGTCGACGCTCTGGGGCGCCGATACGGTGATGGACCTGTCGACGGGCCGTCAGATTCACGAGACACGCGAGTGGATCCTCCGCAACTCGCCGGTACCGATTGGTACCGTGCCGCTGTACCAGGCGCTGGAAAAGGTCGGCGGCCGGCCCGAGAACCTGACCTGGGAGGTGTACCGCGACACCATCATCGAGCAGTGCGAGCAGGGCGTCGACTACTTCACCGTGCACGCCGGTGTGCTCCTCCGCTACATCCCGATGACGGCGCGGCGCATGACGGGCATCGTCTCGCGTGGGGGATCGATCATTGCCAAGTGGTGCCTCGCGCACCACCAGGAGAACTTCCTCTACACGCACTTCCGCGAGCTGTGCGAAATCATGGCGGCCTACGACGTCAGCTTCTCGCTGGGTGACGGGCTGCGGCCCGGCTCGATTGCCGATGCCAATGACGAGGCGCAGTTTGCCGAGCTACAGACGCAGGGCGAGCTCACGAAGATCGCGTGGGAATACGACGTGCAGGTCATGAACGAGGGCCCCGGCCACGTGCCCATGCACCTCATCCGCGAGAACATGGAGAAGCAGCTCGAGTGGTGCCACGAGGCGCCGTTCTACACGCTCGGGCCGCTGACCACCGACGTGGCCCCGGGCTACGACCACATCACGTCCGCCATCGGCGCCGCGATGATTGGCTGGTACGGCACCGCCATGCTGTGCTACGTGACGCCGAAGGAGCACCTCGGCCTGCCCAACCGCGACGATGTGAAGGCCGGGGTGATCGCGTACAAGATCGCGGCCCACGCCGCCGACCTGGCCAAGGGGCACCCGCGCGCGCGGGAATGGGACGATGCGCTGTCGAAGGCACGATTCGAGTTCCGGTGGCAGGACCAGTTCAACCTGGCGATGGACCCGGTGACGGCCCGTGCGTACCACGACGAGACACTGCCGGCCGACGGAGCGAAGGTGGCGCACTTCTGCTCGATGTGCGGTCCGAAGTTCTGCAGCATGGAGCTGACGCAGCAGCTGCGGGCCGAGGCACAGAAGGGCATGGCCGACAAGGCGGCCGAGTTCAAGCAGGCTGGCGAGATCTACGTCAGGGCCGAGTCGTAGCCGGCGCGGGGGCCGGCACAATCTGCACGACCGTCGGGAAGCGCGCAGGCTGCCCGCCGGTGTGCGGATTGACGTAGCCGGCCGAGCCGCCCCACGTGAAGTCCTTGACGGTGACGCTCGGCGGAAACGCCATCTCGTTCTCGCGGAAGCGGCCCAGTTCGAACTGGTGCGTCGGCGGCGACTCGAACAGCTTGTCACCCTTGTTCTTCAGAGCCGTCTGGTAGTACGCGACCGTCTCCGCATACGAGAGCGGCACGCCGTAGAGATGGAACTTCTGGCCGCGCCCGGCATCATACGAGCGCAAATAAACGGCGCTCGGATACATCGGCACGCCGCCAAGATCGGGCGCGGCCGTGGTGGCACTGCCCGGGGATGAGGCTGTGGCTGCCGGAGGCTGGGCCGAAGGCGGTGTCGCCGCTGGAGGCTGCGCGGCCTGTGGGGTGCTGGTGACCGCAGGAGGTGCCGGCGTGGTGGATGCTGGCGCCGGTGTCGCCGGCGATGACTCGCGCGGCGGCGCGGCCGCAGGCGCAGGTGCCGTACGGGGAGTCGGAAACGGGGCCGGGGCCTGGGCGGCCTGCAGCATGCCGCCGGTCACGAGCACCATCAGCAGAGCCAGTCGCATGCCCGTATTATAGGCTCGTCGCATGTCGTCCTCCCTGCTTGCCTTCTGCCATGACGAGCGCCCCTGGCTGCTCGAACTGATCCACGCACTCGTTGCCGTCGAGTCACCCACCGACGATAAGGCGGCGGTCGACCGCTGCGGGGCCCTGTTGGCGTCGCGCCTCACCGATATCTGGGCCCGGGTCACGCGGGTGCCGCAGACGACGGCCGGCGACCACCTGGTGGCGCGCTTCGGGACGGGGCCGAGGCAGGTGCTGATTGTCGGCCACTTCGATACGGTGTGGCCGATGGGGCAACTGGCGCGCATGCCCATCGTCGAGCGCGACGGTCGCCTGCACGGACCCGGGGTGCTCGACATGAAGGCGGGCATCGCCCTGGGGATGCTGGCCACACGGGCCGTGATGGCGCGCCAGTCCCTCGATCGGGTGGGGATCACCATGCTCTGGACGACCGACGAGGAGACCGGCAGCGACACGTCGCGTGCACTCATCGAGGAAGAAGCGCGGCGGAGTGATGCGGTGCTGGTACTCGAGCCGGCGCTGGCCGGCGGCGCGCTCAAGACGGCCCGCAAGGGCATCGCGCAGTACCAGATCACGGCGCATGGCGTGTCGGCACACGCCGGGGTCGATCCCCGGAAGGGCGTGAACGCCATCAGGGAACTGGCGCAGCAGGTGCTGGCCCTCGATCAGGTGCGCGATCTCGACCGTGGCATTTCGGTCAACGTGGGCGTGATGCACGGCGGCACGCGGTCGAATGTGGTGCCCGACCATGCCACCGCCGAGGTGGATGTGCGCGCCGTCACGCTGGCCGATGCCGAGATGCTCGACCGGACGATGCACGCGCTGACGGCGCTGACGCCGGGCGCGCGCCTCGAGGTGACGGGCGGGTTCAACCGTCCGCCCATGGAGCGGTCGCCGGGCGTGGTGCGCCTGTTCACGGTCGCGCGCGAGGTGGCCGAAGCCATGGGGGCGCGGCTCGAGGAAGGGGCGACGGGCGGCGGCTCGGACGGCAACTTCACGGCGGCGCTGGGTGTGCCCACGCTCGACGGCCTCGGGGCCGTGGGCGACGGCGCGCACGCCCTGCACGAGCACATCGAACTCGAGCCGCTGACCTTCCGTGCCGCCCTGCTCGCCGGGGTGCTCGAGCGCCTCGTGCGCGAGTGATCCGGGGGCCGGGGCTCAGGCGGTGGCGTCCTGCTGACGCCACCAGTCGAGCAGGTCGTCCACGGTCTGCTCGAGGGGAATCTGCGGCTGCCAGCCCGTGTGCTGCGTGAGCCGGTCGTGGCTGCCGCACTGGAAGGGCACATCACTCGGCCGCATCTTCGTCGGGTCCTGCTCGATGCGCACGTCGACCCTGGCCCGCGCCAGGAACAGGTCGACCAGGGCGCCGATGCGGATGGCCTGGCCGCGACAGACGTTGTAGGGCAGTCCCGGCGTTGCCGAGCGCATCATCTGCACGTAGGCCTCGACCGTGTCGCGCACGTCCATCAGGTCGCGCAGCGGATCGAGATTGCCCAGCCGAAGCACGGGCGGCAGGATGCCGCGTTCAATCAGAGTGACCTGGCGGGCGATGCTCGAGGCCACATACGCCGGCGTCTGGCCAGGCCCGATGTGGTTGAAGGCCCGCACCAGCAGCGTGGGCAGCTGCCACTCGGTGCAGGCCTTGGCGGCGAGGCGCTCCTGCGCCAGCTTGCTGGTGCCGTAGGGACTGGACGGGCGCAGCGGTGACTGCTCGGTGAGCGGCGTCGCCGACGGCGCGTAGACGGTGGCCGACCCTGTCACCAGCACCCGAGGCGACTGCCGCAGCATACGCAGCGCGCGCAGCAGGTGCTGGGTGGCGAGCACATTGCCCTCGAAGGTCTCGCGGGTGTGCGTCCACGAATCGGCGACGTGGGCGGAACCGGCCAGATGATAAATGGCCGATGGCCTGAGCGCGTCGAGAGCCGTGATCACGGCCGCGTGATCGAGCAGGTCGACGGCCGACCAGTCGATGGCGTGCCGATCCCTCGGAGGCGCAGCCGGCAGGTGCCAGCCGACCACCGGAACGTCGTCGCGGCGGAGTCGACGGAGGAGATGTCCACCGACAAACCCCGCTGCGCCGGTGACCAGGATGACGCCGCGGCCGTCCATGATCAGAACGACTGGCCCCCGAAGGTGCCGAAGAAGTTCGAGAAGGTGCCCAGGCCGGCCAGCGTGAAGGTGAAGTTGAACCGGCGGTCCTGCGGCACGAGGAAGCGAGGATCGATCCCGGGGAAGTTGAACGACTGGTACTCGAACCCGATGCTGCAGCACTGCGCGCTGTAGCTGGCGATATAGCGCTGGTTGAGCAGCGTCGTTCGGCTGATGTCGTAGTTAAAGGAGACGGTGCCACCCAGCCGGCCGCCCAGCAGGCGCATCGTGGTCGCCTGCTGGATGTAGTGGCTCGAGGTCAGCGACCCGGCCACGGCCACGCCACCGAAGACCTGCCGGCTCCACCCCGCCGTGATGTCGGCGATGCGTGAGCGGATGGTGCCGTTCATGCCGAGTCCAATCAGCCGAGCGGTCTCGATCGTGGGGTCGTATTCGGCGCGGACGCTGACCGAAGACGTGTCGGTGAAGCTGGTTCGCGCGTTGAAGGCAATCGTCGAGAACGGATTGGCTTTGCGATAGAAGGTCGAGAAGCCGTAGGCGTTGTCGAAGACACTGGCCGCCTTGTCCGAGTAGTAGCTCTGGTTGACGCTGACCGACAGCAACTCACGCGGCGCTGAACTCGGCGAAGTGGGGGCCGTGCCGTCACCCGCCGGCGCTGCTGCCTTCCGGATGAGGACGCGGTTGGCCAGGCCATAGGTCACGCGGGTCACCCCGCCGATGATGTATTCAGCCGACGCTGCAGTGGGGATGCGCTTCTGCTCCGGGATGAAGGTGATCCGCTGCAGTGACACGGTTGGCTCGACCACGTGCTTGAGCCGATCGGCCAGCGCGTTGCGCGGACTGTAGACCCGCGTGAAGATGGGGCCAATCAGGTCGGTGCGCAGGTCGAAGTACTTGCGCGTCACCGGGTCAGGCACCTGCACGCCAGTCGTGGTGTCAAGGCTCTGTGAGAAGTAGGTCACGCGGTACGAAGCGGTGGCATTGACCGACAGGAACGGCAGTGAACTGAGGGGCAGCCGCAGGGACGGGCGGACGTCGATGCGGCCCAGGCCGAGGTCATTCACGCTGGTGCCCGACTTCTGCTGGTACAGCACGCGCGTGGCCTCGGTGGTGGCCGAGAAGTACAGGGGCAGCCGACCAATGCGCTGGCCCGAGTACGACAGCTGCAGGCCCGGGGCCTGGCCGCTCACAAACGAGCTGGTGGACGAGTAGAACGACTCGGTCCGCTGAAAGGCTGCCGAGGCGCTCAGCGGTCCCCATGAGCCCGACAGCCCGCCACCGATGCTCCGGTTGCTGAAGGCCATCTGGTACAGGTTGTTGTTGTAGAGCTGCTGGGCAGATACGTCCGAGAAGTAGTCGACCCGGGCGTTGGCCCGCAGGCCCCCGGGCAGCGGCTGCACGAGGTTGCCGATGACCATGTAGCTGCGCCGGCCAGGTTCCTCGACCGACCCGTTCACCGTTTGCAGGGTGCGCGTGCGTTCGTTCAGCCAGTAGGTGCGGAAGCTGCCCTGCGCCGCCGGCCCCGAGATGTAGCGGTACTCGGCGCCCAGCCCGTGTCCCCTCGACGTGAACCAGTCGTGCATCAGCGTCAGGTCCTGGCTGCGGTTGATGGCCCAGAAGAACCCGTTGCTGATCGACAGCCCCCGGTAGGTCGACCGGCCGTACGTCGGCATCAGGATGCCCGTCGACCGGCCGTCCTTCTGCAGCGGCACGTACAGGGCCGGCAGGTAGAACACCGGGACGTCCTTGACCCGAAGCACGACCTGCCGCATCGCGGCGTAGTCGTCAAGGTTGATGGTGGCCGACCGGCTCACCATCTCCCAGCGCGGGGTGGGCTGCACGCAGGTGGTGAAGCCGCCGCGGCTGATGCGGTACTTGTCGACGTCGAGTTTCTCGATGGTTTCGCCGTAGAAGTACACGTCCGGGTCGAGTGATCCGAACATCACCTGGCTGCGCTGGCCCTCGGCCCCGAGCGAGGCCATGCCCGAGGCGCTGTAGAACGTGCCGGTGTCCGTGCGGGTATTGAACACAACGCGATCTGCGGCAATCCGGGCGTCGGCCGACGAGAACACCACGTTGCCAGACGCCGTCAGGTCGCCCGTTTTCAGGTTCCAGTCAATCTCGTCGGCGAAGAACTTCTTCCCGGCATTGGGCGAGTTGGGTTCACCCTCGATCTCGACTTCTCGTATCAGCCGGATGCGGTCGGCATCTAGGCGCTCGATCGTGAACTGACGGGTGATCCATCCCGCCACGGTTTGTGCGCCGGCGGGCACCGGCCACCAGAGGACTCCCGCCAGCACAACCAGCCGGGCGGTGAGCAGGAGCGGGGAAAGGCGTCTCACAGTCGCCGTCGAGGATATCAAATCGACGCGTGGCCAGCGGCGAGCAGCCGCGCGCGTGCGGGGCCGATGAAGTAGATCGACCCGGCCGCCATGGCGCGTCCCTGATCCGCCAGCGCCTGGTTGATGGCCTCGAGCGGCTCGGGCGTCGACGAGACCGGCGTGCCGGGAAACAGGGCGCGCACGTCCCGCGCCAGTCCGTCATGCGGACGCGATCGGGCGATCGGCACCTGCGTACACCACCAGTGCGACACGTGCGGTGCCAGGGGGCCGACGATGCCGTCCAGTACTTTGTCTTCCATCACCACGAGCGCCATGGGCATCGGCGGTTCTGCCGCGTCCCTGAGATAGCAGGCCAGCGCCTCGGCTCCCGAGGGATTGTGCGCAGCGTCGATCAGCAGGCGGCCGCGCCCCGCCGCGATCCACTCGAGACGACCGGGCCACGAGGCCCCGGTCAGCGCGTGGTTCACCGCCGATGACTTTATCGGATAGCCGGCGGCATCCACGGCCCTGAGCAGCGCCACCGCCGTCGCCGCATTGGTGCCCTGGTGCCGGCCTGCCAGCGACAGGTGGAGGTCTCCGTGTGCGCCCCAGTGCGTGCACCGCACCACGCAGGTGCCGCGGTCATGGCGCACCACCTCCACGGCATCGTCGGCACGAATCAGCGGGGCGTGCGCGGCAGTGGCCTCGGCCTCGACGACCACCCCCGCTTCGTCAGGCAGGCGCCCCATGACCATCGTCACCCCGGGTTTGGTGATGCCGGCCTTCTCGTAGGCAATCGCGGCCAGCGTGAATCCGAGGTGGCGTTCGTGATCAAGGGCGATCGAGGTGACGGCCGTCGCGACCGGTGCCACGATGTTGGTGGCGTCCATGCGGCCGCCCAGGCCGACTTCGATGACGGCCATCGCCACGCCGGCGTTGCGGAAGGCCACGAACGCTGCGGCAGTGACCACTTCGAAGAACGTCGGAGTGACGGGCAGACGGCCGCTGCGCTGCAGCCGGTCGATGGCCTGGAACACCTCGGCCAGTGCCGCGTCGAAGGCCTCGGGGCTGATCGGGGCACCGTCGACGGCGACGCGCTCCTCGATCCGGTCGAGGTGCGGCGAGGTGTAGACGCCGGTGCGATAGCCCGCAGCCCTGAGGCCGGCCGAGACCATCGCGCACACTGACCCCTTGCCGTTGGTGCCGGCGACGTGCACCGTCGCATAGGCGCGCTCGGGATGGCCGAGGGCGTCGGCCAGCCCCAGCATCGAGTCGAGGCCGAGCTTGATGCCGAAGTGCTCGAGCGACGACAGCCGGTCGCGCAGCGTCACGCCTGCAGGAACCGCAGGGCGCGTGCGACAACGGCCTTCTGCTCGCGCCGATCGACGACCAGGTCGAGCATGCCCCGTTCCAGCAGGAACTCGGCACGCTGGAAGCCCTCGGGCAGCTTCTGCCGGATGGTCTGCTCGATGACGCGAGGGCCGGCGAACCCGATGAGCGCCCCGGGTTCGGCGATGTTGAGGTCGCCCAGCATGGCGTAACTGGCCGTGACGCCCCCGGTCGTCGGGTCGGTCAGCAGCGAGATGTAGGGCAGCCGCTCGCGATCGAGGCGGGCCAGCGCGGCGGAAATCTTGGCCATCTGCATCAGCGAGAGGGCGCCTTCCATCATGCGCGCCCCGCCGGAACACGACACGATGACGACACCGGCCCTGTTTGCGATGGCATGTTCGATGCCGCGCGTGATCTTCTCGCCGACCACGACGCCCATCGAGCCGCCGATGAAGCTGTAGTCCATCGAGGCCACGACGGCCTCGCGTCCGCCGATGCGGCCAGCGCCGACAATCACGGCGTCGTTCCGTCCGGTCGCCGCGATGGTCTTGCGGAGCCGGTCGGCGTACGGCTTCGTGTCGGTGAACCGGAGCGGGTCGTTCGACCGCAGGTCGGGGGCCAGTTCCTGCCAGTGACCGCCGTCAAACAGCAGCGACAGGCGGTCGATGGCCCCCATCCGGAAGTGATGCCCGCACTTGTCGCACACCTGCAGGTTGGCGGTCAGGTCCTTGGCGTAGAGAATGGCGTCGCACCCGGGGCACTTTTCCCACAGGCCTTCGGGGACCCGGCTGACTTTCTCGGGGGTGGCCAGCGGCTTACGCGCCTTCTTGAACCAGGCCATAGACGGGTTTCAGCTTACCCTACTTCCTGGCGATGTAGTAGCGCGTGCCCTTGCCCATGCCCTTGATCTGTCGCACCAGCTCATCGAGGGCGTCATCGTCCGTGTCAGGATCGAACTGCGACGTGTCGACCACGAGCAGCGGGGTGGCCGAGTAGTGGAAAAAGTAGTGCTGATAGGCCTCGTTCAGCTCGCGCACGTAGTCGTCGCCGGGCTGCGGCAGCTCGGGGTCGCCCTCGGCGGCGGCCCGTGCCAGGCGGTCGAGCAGCTGGTCGGTGCGCGACTGGAGGTAGATCACGAGGTCGGGTGACGGCACGTCGCGGGCCAGCAGGTCGAAGAGGCGCTGGTAGATGAACAGCTCGTTGTCGTCGAGGTTGAGATAGGCGAAAATCTTGTCCTTGTCGAACACATAGTCGACGACGGTCGACTGCAGGAACAGGTCGCCCTGGCGCAGGTGCGTCAGCTGGCGGTGCCGGTTGAGCAGGTAGAACAGCTGGGCCTGCAGGGCGGCCCCGGGACGCTCGCCGTAGAAGTCGGCGAGAAACGGGTTCTCGGGGTCTTCCAGGATGGTGGTGGCGTCGAGCCGCCGGGCCAGTCGGCGTGCCAGCGCCGTCTTGCCCGCACCAATCGGCCCTTCGACCGCCAGATGACGGAACATCACGTGGGCCGAGTATATTGCAGGAGCACACTTCCGGAGACCCGATGAACATTACCCGACTCGAACTCTTCCTCTGCAGGCTGCCGCTCGTGCAGTTCTTCGAAACCAGCTTTGGCCGCTCTTACGAACGCGAGTTCCTGCTCGCCCGTGTCGAGGGCGATGGCCATGAAGGCTGGGGCGAGGCCGTTGCCGAGGGGCATCCCTACTATTCCGGTGAAACCACCGAGACGGTGTGGCACATCGTTACGCAGTTCCTGGCACCCCTGGTGGTGGGGCGCGAGTTCGGACATCCCCGCGAGGTGTTCCCGGCGCTCAAGCGCGTGCGCACCCACAACATGGCCAAGGCGCTGCTCGAGATGGCGGCGTGGGATCTGTACGCGAAGATTCAGGGGCAGCCGCTGTCGGCCGCCCTCGGAGGCACCCGCAGCCGTATTTCCTCGGGCGTATCCATCGGTATCCAGGATTCACTGGACCAGCTGGTCGAGAAGGTCGATCGCGAGCGGTCGGCGGGCTATCAGCGCATCAAGATCAAGATCAAGCCCGGCTGGGATCTCGAGGCGGTCGAGCGCGTCCGCGCCCGCTTCGGCGATATTCCGCTGATGGTCGACGCCAACGCGGCCTATCAGCTGTCCGACGCGGCGCATCTGGCGCGCCTCGATCCCTACGACCTGATGATGATCGAGCAGCCGCTCGACTACGACGACGTGATGGATCACGTCGCGCTGCAGCAGGCCATCGCCACGCCGATCTGCCTCGATGAATCGATTCACACCGTGCGCATTGGCCGCGACGCGATTGCGGCTGGCGCCTGCCGCATCATCAACATCAAGCCCGGCCGGGTGGGCGGTCACCAGCAGTCCATCGACCTGCACGACCTGTGCGCCGCCCACAACGTGCCGGTGTGGCATGGCGGGATGCTCGAGACCGGCATCGGTCGTGCACACAACATCCACCTGGCCAGCCTGCCCAACTTCCGCCTGCCGGGCGACATTGCGGCCAGCAAGCGCTACTACGCGACCGACCTCATCGAGCCGGCCATCGACATCGCCGCCGATGGCACCATCGCTGTGCCGACCGACCCGGGCATCGGCGTCCGCGTGATGCGCGATCGGGTGGAGAAGGCCACCGAGCGGCACCTGGTCATCGACGCTGACGGATCCCGCTGATGCGCCTCGGCCTTCTCGGGTGTGTGCTGGCCGTCGGCCTGGCGGGGTGTGCCTCGGCACCGCCCGTTGTCGCCCCGGCCGGCCCGCCACCGCCCACTGCCCAGCAGAAGCTCGAGTGGACGATGTCGCTCGAGGATGAGCGGCGCGTGCGCGGCGAGGCCCCGGGCCAGGACCTGCTCGTGCTGCTGGCCGATCCACTGGCCCACATCCGGAGGCGTGCCGCCCAGGCACTCGGACGAGTGCGCGCGACGGAGGCCATCGAACCGCTGGGAGCGATGCTGACGGCTGAGCCTGATGCCGAAGTCCGCCAGATGGCGGCCTTTGCCCTCGGCCTCATCGGTGACGAGCGGGCAGGATCGGCCCTGATCCCTGCGCTCGAGGGCGACGATGCGGTGCTGCAGGGCCGCGCAGCCGAGGCGCTCGGACTCATCGGTCACCAGCCCTCGGCAGCGGCTGTGGCGACCATGGTGCGTCGGCACCTCGACGCCGGCGCCCTCAACGGTGTGCTGCCGGATGACCTCGGTTATCCGCGCAGCCCCGCCGCCGAGGCCGTGCGGCTCGGTGTGTATGCGCTGGCGCGGCTGGCGAACTACGAAGCGCTGTCGTCAGCCATCACTGATGCGTCGGGGAAACCGCGCAGCCAGTGGTGGACCCTGGCCTATGCCGTGCAGCGCACCGCTGACCCGCGCGCCGCGGCCGTGCTCGAGCAGTTGCTGGGCTCGGAGGGCCAGATCACCAGGAGCTTTGCCGCCAAGGGGCTGGGAGGCATCAGGCACGCCGGCGCGCGCGCGTCGCTGGCGGCGCTGGCCACCGATGCCGCACAACCGATACCCGTGCGTGTGGAGGCCATCCGGGCCCTGGGGCGCATTCGCGAAGGCGTCGATGCGACGCCGCTGCTGGCGTTGCTCACCCGGGGGGTGACCCCGCCGGTTGTTCAGCGCGAAGTCGTGGTCGTGCTCGGGCAGCTGCGCGCGCGCGCGGCCGTCGATGTGTGCTTCGACCTGGTCTCCTCGCCATCGCCGGCGATGCGCGCAGCGGCGCTGACGACGCTGTCGCAGATCGACGCCGAGGCGTTTTTCACGGTGCTGTCGGGGCTCGATGCCGATGCGCACTGGTCGGTGCGCGCGGCCGTGGCAACGGCGCTCGGCACGCTGACCGCCGAGCGGGCCGGGCCGCGGCTGACGGCGATGCTGGCTGACGAGGACCAGCGGGTCCTGCCGGCAGTCATCTCCGCCCTGGCGGCCTCGGGCGATCCGTCCGCAGTAAATGTGGCGCGGGCGAAGCTGGTCAGCGACGACCCCGTGGTGCGCATGGCCTCGGCGCGCGCCCTGGCGACGCTGAAGGCCACGGAGGCCGTGCCCAGTCTGCGTGAGGCGCTGACGCGTGCGTCGGGCGACGCCTCGTATGTGGCACGGGCGGCCATGCTCGAGGCCCTGCATGCCCTCTCGGGCGTGCAGGCCTCCGATGCGCTGACCACCGCCCTCGGAGACCGCGACTGGGCCGTGCGGCTCAAGGCCGCGGCACTCCTCGCAGAGGCGCAGCCGGAGGCTGCGATGCTGCCAGTGACGCCGGCTCCTGCCTCGGCGCTGCCCGAGCTGTCCGACCTCAACGCGCTGCTGCGCCCGACGGTGACGCCCACCGCCTATCTGGACACCACGCAGGGCAGCGTGCAGATCGAGCTGGCCGTGGTCGATGCGCCACGGACGGTGGCGTACTTCACGGCGCTGGTGCGGCAGGGGTTTTATACGAACGTGCCGTGGCACCGTGTGGTGCCCGATTTTGTGGCGCAGGCCGGCGACCCGCGTGGCGACGGCGAGGGCGGCCCGGGATTCACGATGCGGGATGAACTCAACCAGCGGCCCTACCTGCGTGGCACCGTGGGGCTGGCGCTCGACTGGGCCGACACGGGCGGCAGCCAGTTCTTCATCACGCACACGCCGCAGCCGCACCTCGATGCGCGCTATCCCGCCTTCGGGCAGGTGATTGGCGGGATGGACGTGGTGGACCGGCTCGAGCCGTGGGACAGCATCCAGCGCATCCGCATCTGGGATGGCGTCCGGTGGATCGGCCCCGAACAATAGCGGCGCCGTGACGCCCGGCGCCCACGCCGTGGCGGGCAGCGCGACGTCCAGCTAGGCGCCGTACAGCAAAAAAGGGGGCGCAGGGCCCCCTCTTTTGGCGATCTCGCAGCGAGAAGCCTGCGCTACTTCTTCGCAGCCTTCTTGGTGGCCTTCTTTGCAGCCTTCTTCGCGACCTTCTTGGTGGCCTTCTTCGCGGCCTTCTTCGCAGCCTTCTTCGCAGCCTTCTTCGCCATGATGCCTCCTGACGGGCGCACTCTGCCTCTTGGCAGCCGTAGCTTGTGGATCACAAGCCATGGCTTGAGTTTCACGCCCTCATACCAGATATAGATTATGAGTGCAAAAACGAGCTTGTCAAGCAGAAAACCTTTAGTGGTTGTATTGCGTACGCGTTTTTGCTAGGCGATACGAGATTCAGGAATGCACACGGGCGGCCCCGGACGTTGTCAAGTGCCCTCACGGACGCGGGCGTGACGCACGATCCATCTGCCGCGCGAGGCGCACCACATCCACAGGCGCCGAGCGCGCGTCGGCGAGGATCGCCGCGAGATGCGGGCGCGCGGCCTCACGCTGCCCGAGCGCCTCGTGCGCCTGCGCGATGATGAGACGTGCACGCGGTGCGGCGAGCGCCGCTTCGTGCACGGCGCCCTGCGCGGCCATCGCCAGCAGGCGCTCGCCCACCTGCAGCGCCGAGCGGTGATCGCCGCGATAGCGGCGGTGAATCGTGGCCTCTGCGTCCGGGAAGTGCGGGTTGTGCGGATAGCGCTGCTGCAGGTGGCGAATCTTGGCGAGTGCGTCGGGAATGCGCCCTTCGTACCAGAGGTAGATCAGGTGCAGCTGGTAGTCGGCTTCGGCCCCGACCAGCTGTCCGCCGCGGCTGGCCCGTTCCATGCGCGCGAGGCCGTCGACGCGGTCACCGCCGGGCAGCGAGAAGATCCACTGCAGCCAGCGCATGAAGGACGGGACGATGCCGGCGTAGTAGCGATACATGCCCGTGCCGAACTCGGCGTCCTGCAGCGTGGGGTCGAGCGCCAGCGCCCGATCGAGCGCTTCCTTCACCCGCTTGCCCTCACGGGCCGCCGCGAGTTTTTCCTCATGCAGCACGCGCCACTGTCCGCGGGCACCGAGCGCAACGCCGTGATAGAACCAGGCCTCGGCGCGGCGCGGCTCGCGCACCGTCCACGCCGCCGTCTCCTTCACGGCGCGCTCCACGGCCGTGACGAACCGCGCGTCGCGACCGGGATGCTCCGGGTCGAGCACCAGCTCCCACCAGCGGCTCATCGTCAGCAGGCCCGTGCAGACCTCGGGCGGCGCCGGTCCGCACGTGTCGGCGACGACGGCGGGCATGCGTGCGAAGTCGGCGTCCAGCACGACGTCGTAGGCCCGGGCCACGCGGTCGCCGGCCGTGAGGCCGCCACCCGACGACTGTGCGGCGGGCGCCGGTGCCAGTCCCAGCGCCAGGCCGAGTGCAGCGATGGCCGCACGGGCGCGACCGGTGAAGGGACGGAGGGTCACAGCGGCGTGGTGCGCAGGGCCTGCCGCGCGGCATGGCGTGCCAGCGCCAGAGTGATGAGCTCGTCAAGCAGCGGACCGAAGGCCAGGCCGCTGGCCGCCCACAGCTTGGCGAACATGCTGATGGTGGTGAAGCCCGGCATCGTGTTGATCTCGTTGAGCAGCAGCGCACCCGTCGAGCGTGACAGCAGGAAGTCGACGCGCGACAGCCCCGATCCGTCGATGGCCCGGAAGGCCGCTACGGCCAGCCGCTGCACGTCGCGGACCTGGGCCTCCGGCAGGTCGGCGGGAATCACCGAGACGGACGAATCGTCGAGATACTTGGCCTCGTAATCGTAGAACTCGCGCCCGGGAATGATCTCGCCGGCGCCCGAGGCGCGCGGCTCGTCGTTGCCAAGCACGGCGCATTCGATCTCGCGCGCCTGATCGACGCCGGCCTCGATGATGACCTTGCGGTCGTACTGCAGTGCCTCGGTGATGGCGGCGTCGAGCTCGTCGGCGGTGCGCACCTTCGAGATGCCGACGCTCGAGCCGAGGTTGGCCGGCTTCACGAACAGCGGCAGGCCCAGCGCGAGCGCACGCTGGCGAACCGAGGCGGGATCGTGCCGCCAGTCGAAGGCCGTGCAGGCGCACCAGCGCGTCTGCGGCAGCCCGTGGGCCTCGAACACCTGCTTCATCAGCACCTTGTCCATCCCGACAGCCGACGCGGCGACGCCCGGGCCTACGTAGGCGAGATCAGCGAGCTCCAGGAGCCCCTGCAGCGTGCCGTCCTCCCCGAAGGGACCGTGCAGGACGGGGAAGATAACGTCGAGCGCGAGGCGGCCGGTCACGGTGCCGTGTGCATCGAGCACCAGCAGCGGTTCGGTCGAGGGATGGGGGCGGAGCACGACCGTGGCGGCGTCGGCGGGTCCGGCCTCGCCCCGCTGCGCCGCCGTGATCACGTCTGCCGCGGACACGCGCGTCGGCCCCGCGCCGTCGAGCCGCCACACCCCGTCGCGGCCGATGCGGATCGCCACCGGTTCGTAGCGCGACCGGTCGAGGTGCGCCAGCACCGACGCGGCCGATGCCAGCGACACCTCATGTTCACCCGACCGGCCCCCATAGAGCACTCCGACGCGCAGTTTGTTCACGTCAGCGATAATACACAGCGTCTGCGCGATGTCTGAGACCTTCCACCTGCTGGCCCGAGACGGCCAGGCCCGCCGGGGGCGCCTGCGCACCGCGCACGGCATCATCGAGACGCCCGTCTTCATGCCCGTGGGCACCCAGGGCGTCGTCAAGGCCCTCACCCCGCGTGATCTGGTCGAGGCCGGGGCCCAGATCATCCTGGGCAACACGTATCACCTGCACCTGCGCCCGGGCGACGCCCTCATTGCGCGGCGCGGCGGGCTGCATGCCTTTTCCGGATGGCCGCGGCCGATGCTGACCGACAGCGGCGGCTTTCAGGTCTTCAGCCTCGCCGACCGGCGGCGCCTCACCGAAGAGGGCGTGGCCTTCTCCTCGCACCTGGACGGCAGCCGCCGGCTGCTGACGCCCGAGTCGGTCGTCGACATCCAGCTCAACCTGGGGTCTGACATCGCCATGGTGCTCGACGAATGCCCGGCCCTGCCCGCCCCGCCCGAGGCCATCGCCGCCTCCGTCGGGCTGACAGCGCGGTGGGCCGCGCGCGCCCGGGCGCACTTTCTCGAGCGGCGGGACGCCTCGGCACACGGTCGCGGTCAGCTGCAGTTCGGCATCGTCCAGGGGGGGGCCGACCCGGCACAGCGCACCAGAAGTGCCGCGCTGACCCGGGACATCGGGTTCGACGGCTACGCCATCGGGGGCCTCAGTGTGGGCGAGCCAAGCGCCGTCATGTACGACATGGTGGCCCACACCGCGCCGCTGCTGCCCGAGGACCAGCCCCGGTATCTCATGGGGGTGGGCACGCCGCTCGATCTCATCGAGGCGGTGGCCAGCGGCGTCGACATGTTCGACTGCGTCATGCCCACCCGCAATGCGCGCAACGGCCGGCTGTTCACGCGCCACGGCGTGATGAACATCAAGAACGCCGTGCATGCGGAAGACGATCGGCCCGTCGATGCGGCCTGCGGCTGCTACGCCTGCCGGACGGTATCGCGCGCCTACCTGCGGCACCTGTTCGTGGCCGGCGAGATGACCGCCGGCATCCTGAACACCGTGCACAACGTGTTCTTTTACCTTGACACGATGCGGAGGGTAAGGGACGCTATTGCGTTTGGAACGTTTGACCGTTTCCGACAGGAGTTTCGCCAGACTTTTTCCTCTGGCGCGCTGAACGCATGACCCCGACCGACCTCAGTCTGCCCGGCCTGCTTGCCATGGCTGCGCCCCCGGCGCAGGCCACCAGCCCATGGGTGCAGCTGCTGCCCTTCGCCCTTGTCATCGGCATCTTTTATTTCCTGATTCTGCTGCCCATGAAGCGGCGGCAGAAGAAGGTCGACGAATTTCTCCAGGCGCTCAAAGCGGGTGACCGCGTGGTGACCACCGGGGGCATCGTCGGCACCATCACCCGCGTCTCCGAAGAGGGCATCAAGCTGGAGATCGCCCCCAGCGTCCGCATTGACGTCGTCCGGACAGCCATTGTCGGCTACCAGGGGCAGCCGCCGGTGGCTGACCAGTCCGCCTGACCGCATCATTCCTGCAATCATGGCCAAGAACAACCAAACCCGTGTGCTCATCATCGTCGGCGTCATCGCGCTGGCGGTGTTTGCGTTCTTCCCCCCGGACCAGAAGGTGCGGCTCGGGCTCGACCTCAAGGGCGGCGTCCACCTGGTCCTCCGCGTCCAGACCGACGAGGCCCTGCGGCTGCTGACCGATGGTACGGCCGACCAGCTGCGCGAGGCGATGCGCACGGCCAGCGTGGCCGGCGTCACCGTGACGCCCACCTCGTCGACCGCGTTCACGGTCACCGGCGTGCCGGGCGACCAGGAGGCGGTGTTCCGCACGGCGACCACCGCGATCGAGCTGTCCTACGACCGTTCGTCGAACGGGCCCGGGGCCTACACCTTCCAGATGAAGCCGAACATCACGGTCGACAACCGCGAGAGCACCGTGAACCAGGCCCTGCAGACCATCGAGCGCCGCGTGAATGAGCTCGGCGTGGCCGAGCCCATCGTGGCCCGCCACAGCGAGGCCGACCAGATTCTGGTGCAGCTGCCCGGCGTGTCGGACGTCAACCGCGCCAAGGAAATCATCCGGTCGACGGCGCTGCTCGAGCTCAAGCTGGTCGAGCAGGGGCCGTTTGCCGACGAGGCGGCGGCGCGCCAGGCCTACGGCGGCAACGTGCCACCCGAGATTCAGATCCTGCCTGCGCGTCCCGATGTCGTCGTGCCCGGCCAGCCGGCGGTGGGCTACTACTACGCGGTGCGGCGCGTGCCGGCCGTGACGGGCCGCGACCTGCGGGCCGCCACCCAGCAGCTCGACGAATACAACCGCCCGGCCGTCGGGTTCAGCTTCAACACCGAGGGCGCCGCCAAGTTCGGGGCGTTCACGGCGGCCAACATTGGACGCCAGCTTGCGGTGGTGCTCGACGGACGCATCCAGACGGCTCCGCGCATCGAGAGCCGCATCGACTACGACGGCCGCATCACCGGCACGTTCAGTCCGCAGGAAGCCGCTGACCTGTCGCTGACGCTGCGGTCGGGCGCGCTGCCGGCGTCGCTGACCTACCTCGAGGAACGCACGGTGGGCCCCTCGCTCGGCGCCGAATCGATTCGCGCCGGCGTCACCGCCGCACTCGGCGGCCTCCTGCTCGTCATGCTCTTCATGCTGGTCTACTACAAGCTGGCCGGCTTCAACGCCCTCACCTCGATCGTGGTGAACCTGGTGATCCTGCTCGGCCTGATGTCCTACCTGGGCGCGGTCATGACGCTGCCGGGCATCGCCGGCTTCATCCTGACCATCGGCATGGGCGTCGACTCGAACGTGCTCATCTTCGAGCGCATCAAGGAAGAACTGGGCGCGGGACGGGCGGTCAAGCAGGCGGTGTCGTCGGGCTTCGACCGGGTGTTCCTCACCATCCTCGACACGCATGTGGCCTCACTCATTGCCGCGGCGTTCCTGTTCCAGTTCGGCACTGGACCCATCCGCGGCTTTGCGACCACGCTGACCATCGGCCTGCTGTCGAACGTCTTCACGGCCGTCTTTGTCTCCCGCACGATGTTTGACCTGGTGCTGTCCCGCCGCCAGACCACGACCCTGAGCATCTAGTCATGCGCATCTTCGAGCACGCCAACTACAACTTCATCCAGTGGCGATGGCAGGCCCTCGGCCTGTCGGCGCTGGTCATCGCCGCGGGCATCGCGCTCATCGTCACGCGCGGCCTTCCGCTCGGCATCGACTTCTCGGGCGGCACGAGCCTCGTCCTGCGCTTCCAGCAGCCCGTCGCCGAAGACGGACTGCGCCGCGCCCTCGACACCATTCCGGGCGACAAGGTCGTGCAGCAGTATGGCGAGGCCCAGGCCAACGAGTGGCTGGTGCGCCTGCCGCTGGTGGAGACGGCCGAGCAGGGCACGAGCCTCGAGCAGGGCGCGCGGCAGGTGGTCGATGCCGTGACGGCCGCCAATCTGGGCACCTTCGAGGTCATCAGCCGCGACATCGTCGGCCCGGTGATCGGGCGTGATCTGCAGCTGAAGGGCATCTACGCGACGCTTGCCTCGATTGTCGGCATCACCATCTACATCGGCATCCGGTTCCGGTTCGCGTTCGCCATCGGGGCCATCGCGGCCACGCTGCACGACGTGCTGGTGACCCTGGCGTTCCTGGTGTTCTTCGGGTATGACCTGTCACTCAACATCGTGGCGGCCATCCTCACGATCACCGGCTATTCGGTGAACGACACCATCGTCATCTTCGACCGCGTGCGTGAAAACCTGAAGGCCCGCCGGCGCGACTCGCTCGAGTCGGTCGTCAATGCGAGCGTCAACGAGACGCTCAGCCGCACGGTCATCACGGCCGGCACGACATTCCTGTCGGTGCTGTCGCTCTTCCTGTTCGGCGGTGAGGTGCTCGAGGGCTTTGCCTTCACCATGCTGGTGGGCATCATCAGCGGCACCTATTCGACGGTGTTCATCGCGGCGGCCATCGCCATCGTGGTCAGCGGCCGGCAGGCCGAGGGACGTCCCCAGCCGGTCCGCAAGGCGTAAGGCTTGGAGCTGGCGGCCGCAGCCCTGCTCGGCGTCATTCAGGGCCTGACCGAGTTTCTGCCCGTCTCCAGCTCGGGACACCTCATTCTGGCGAGGGCGCTGACCGGCTGGGACCCGGGGCGCTTCGGCCTGGCGTTCGATGTCGCCTGCCATGCAGGCACCCTGCTCTCGGTGGCGTGGTTCTTCCGGACCGAGGTGGCGAGCCTCGTGGTGGCCGCCCCGCGGGCGCTGCTGGGCCGGGAGGGCTCCTGGGAGTATCTTGGCCGGTTGATTGTGGTGGGCACCCTGCCGGTGGGGGTGGCAGGGCTGGCGTTCTCTGATTTGGTGTCGGGGCCGCTCCGCACCCCAGAGGTCGTGGTCGCCACGCTGGCGGCTGGCGCGCTGGGGCTGTCGCTGGCCGAGTGGTGGGGCCGTCGGCAACGCGAGGCAGCGGCGCTGGGCTACGGAGAGGCGCTGCTGATTGGTGTGGCGCAGGCCGCGGCCCTGGTGCCCGGCGTGTCCCGATCGGGGGCGACCCTCACGGTCGCCATGCTGCTGGGCGCGACGCGCGAGTCTGCGGCGCGGTTCGTGTTCCTGCTGGGCCTGCCTGCCATCACGGCGGCGGCGCTGAAGGAACTGGTCGATGTGCTGCAGGCTCCGGCCGCGGCGCCGGTGCCGGTGGGACCGCTGCTGACCGGGATGGCGGTCTCGGCCGTGGTCGGGTACCTCACCGTGAAGTATTTCCTCCGCTATCTGGTTGGGCATACACTTCATGGGTTTGCGGTGTATCGGCTGCTGCTGTCAGGGGCCGCACTGCTATGGCTGGGGAGGGGATGACCGTGGCAATGGCGTGGCTGCGCCGCCGCTTCCTGACCGGCATTGTCGTGATGGTGCCGGTGCTGGTGAGCGTCGTCACCCTGGTATGGTTTTTCAGGGCCGTGGATGGGGTGGCCATTCCGCTGGCCCAGCGGTGGCTGGGCCGGCCGGTGCCGGGACTGGGCGTGCTGCTCACGGCCCTGGTCGTGCTGCTGATGGGCACGCTGGCCACCAACGTGCTGGGGCGTCGGTTGCTGTCGAAGGCGGAGGGCTGGTTGCTCCACGTGCCCGTCTTCAGGACAATCTACGCGCCGGTCAAACAGCTCGTCGTGGCGTTTTCGCCAGACAACGAGCAGGGCTTCAAGCGGGTCGTCCTGGTGGACGAGCCGCGACGCGGATTGCTGCTGGGGTTCCTGACCCGCGAGTTCACGCTCGACCGGGGCCAGGGCCCCGAGGCCTTCGCGGCGGTGTATGTGCCGACGAACCATCTGTACCTGGGCGACATCGTGGTCGTGCCCCGGGCGCAGGTGTCCTCGCCGGACATCACGGTGGAAGAGGGCATACGGATCTTCCTGACCGGGGGCATGGCGCTGCCCGGCCGGGTGGAGGGGCTGACGCCGCCGCCTCCGCCGACGGGAGCAGGGGCGGTAGGGGCAGAGACGGTGGCGTCTGGATTCACTGAGGACAGGAGCACATGCTGACGAGACTTCGCACGCATTTCATGGGAAGCCGGGTGGCTGCGGCGCTGCTGGCGATGACGCTGGCGCTGGTGGCCGCACCGGTGGTGGCAGCGGCACAGGAACCCGCAGGGCAGGACCATGCCGCTCCGGCACACGCCGGCGGCCACGCCCCCGGCGGGGAAATCAACATCCAGCTGCCCGATCTCAACCAGGGCGACTTCCTCGGCATGACCGGGCACGACATCCTGCTGTCGGGGCTCCTGGTCTCGGTGCTGGGCCTGCTGTTTGGCGCGTGGGTATACAAGGGCGTCCAGAACCTGCCCGTGCACCGCTCGATGGCCGAGATTTCCGAGCTCATCTACGAGACGTGCAAGGCCTACCTGGTCCAGCAGGGCAAGTTCCTGCTGATTCTCGAGGTCTTCATCGGCGTCATCATGGTGGCCTACTTCTCGCTGATCGGGCTCGAGGCCTGGAAAATCGGCGTGGTGCTGCTCTTCAGCCTGGTGGGCATCGCGGGCAGCTACGGCGTCGCCTGGTACGGCATCCGCATCAACACGCTGGCCAATTCGCGGACGGCGTTTGCCAGCCTGCGCGGCGAGGCCTTCCCGGTCTGCGACATTCCGCTGCGCGCCGGCATGAGCGTGGGCATGATGCTCATCTCGGTCGAGCTGCTGTTCATGCTGGCCATCCTGCTGTTCATTCCCGGTGAATACGCCGGCGTCTGCTTCCTGGGCTTTGCGATTGGCGAGTCGCTGGGCGCTGCGGCGCTGCGCATCGCCGGCGGCATCTTCACCAAGATTGCCGACATCGGTTCCGACCTCATGAAGGTCGTCTTCAAGATCAAGGAAGACGACGCCCGCAACCCCGGCGTCATCGCCGACTGCACGGGCGACAATGCCGGTGACTCGGTCGGCCCGACGGCCGACGGCTTCGAAACCTACGGGGTGACGGGCGTGGCGCTCATCTCGTTCATCATGCTGGCGGTCAGTGACTCGGCGGTGCAGGTGCAGCTGCTGGTCTGGATCTTCATGATGCGCGTGATGATGGTGCTGGCCTCGGCCGGCTCCTACCTGGTCAACAACGCCATCGCGTCCGGCAAGTATGCCGGGGCGCAGAAGATGGACTTCGAGGCGCCGCTGACGGTGCTGGTGTGGCTGACGTCGATTGTCTCGGTCGTGCTGACCTACGTCCTCAGCTACCTGCTGATTCCGTCGCTCGGCGGCAACTCCGACCTGTGGTGGCAGCTGTCGACGGTCATCACGTGCGGCACGCTGGCCGGCGCCATCATTCCCGAATTCGTGAAGGTGTTCACGTCGACCAACTCGTCGCACGTGCGCGAGGTGGTCACCTCGTCGCGAGAGGGCGGTCCGTCGCTCAACATCCTCTCGGGCCTGGTGGCGGGCAACTTCAGCTCGTACTGGCTGGGCCTGGCGATCATGGGCCTGATGGCCATCGCCTACTGGGTCTCGGGCATGGGCCTCGGCAACCTGATGCAGGCGCCGGCCATCTTCGCGTTCGGCCTGGTGGCCTTCGGCTTCCTGGGCATGGGCCCGGTGACCATCGCGGTCGACTCCTACGGTCCGGTAACCGACAACGCCCAGTCGGTGTATGAGCTGTCGACCATCGAACAGCTGCCCGGCATCGAGCAGGAAATCAAGAAGGACTTCGGCTTCGCGGTGAACTTCCACGTGGCCAAGGACCTGCTCGAGGAGAACGACGGCGCGGGCAACACCTTCAAGGCGACGGCCAAGCCGGTGCTGATTGGCACGGCCGTCGTGGGGGCCACGACGATGATCTTCTCGATCATCATGGCGCTGACCGGCGGCCTGACCGACCAGATGGCCATCAGCAAGCTGTCGATTCTGCATCCGCCCTTCCTGCTGGGCCTCATCACGGGCGGCGCGGTGATCTACTGGTTCACGGGCGCCTCGATGCAGGCCGTCACGACCGGTGCATACCGGGCGGTCGAGTTCATCAAGGCGAACATCGATCTGGAAGGCGCCACCAAGGCGTCGGTGGAAGACAGCCGCAAGGTCGTGGAGATCTGCACGCAGTATGCGCAGAAGGGGATGTTCAACATCTTCCTCGGGGTGTTCTTCTCGACGCTGGCGTTCGCGTTTGTCGAGCCGTTCTTCTTCATCGGCTACCTCATCTCGATTGCGTTGTTCGGGCTGTTCCAGGCCATCTTCATGGCCAACGCGGGCGGCGCCTGGGACAACGCGAAGAAGATCGTCGAGACCGAGCTGAAGATGAAGGGCACAGACCTGCACGCGGCGTCGGTTGTCGGCGACACGGTGGGCGACCCGTTCAAGGACACCTCGTCGGTGGCGATGAACCCGGTCATCAAGTTCACCACGCTGTTCGGCCTGCTGGCGGTCGAGCTGGGGGTCTATCTGACGGCGCAGTCGGGTCCGATGCTGACCGGCGGCCTGGCGGCGGTGTTCTTCGTGGCGAGCATGGTGTTTGTCTACCGCTCGTTCTACGGGATGCGAATCGAGCAGTAGCAACGAATCGTTGACGCGGTGACGCCGGGCGGCTAGAATCGCCGGGCGTTGGAAAAATCTCTACGGGCTCCGGGAGCAAAATCTGCTCACCGGGGTCTAAGGGGATATCCGAGCAGTCATGGCAGCGACCGAGCGACTCGGGGCGTTGACACTGTTTTTTCGGGCTGGCTATAATCGGCGACCTTTACGGTTGCCGCCGGGAATGTGAGGAGGATTCGTGCCACGCGACATGTTTGGCGACATTGTTGACCCATCAATCAAGATGGGGAACAAGATGTGGTACACAGTGCCGCTGACGATGCTGATTCAGGCGTCGATTCTGGCGACCCTGGTGATTGTGCCGCTCATGGCCGTGGGAGCGCTGCCCACCATGTCAGATTCTCTGATGATGGTGTCGGTGGCCCCGCCGCCTCCGCCCCCCCCGCCTCCACCTCCGCCGCCTCCGGCGGCCGATACCCCGCCCCCTCCGCCGGCTGATGTGAACCCGAATGCGGCGCCTGTTGAGGCTCCCTCGGAGATCAAGCCGGAAACGGGTCTGGAAAACTTCGAACGCAATGCCGGCATCGATGGCGGCATCGTAGGAGGTGTGGCCGGTGGCATCAGCGGCGGCATCCCCGAGCCTCCTCCGCCCCCCCCGCCTCCGCCGGCAGCGCCGGTGCGTGTGGGTGGCAACATCAAGCCCCCGGCCAAGGTGAAGCATGTCAACCCTGTCTATCCTCCGATTGCTCAGTCGGCGCGTGTCCAGGGCGTGGTCATCATCGAAGCCACAATTGGCCCTGACGGCGCTGTCAAGGACGCCCGGGTGCTTCGTTCTATTCCGCTGCTGGATGCCTCGGCCCTCGACGCCGTGCGCCAGTGGCAGTTCACGCCGACGCTCCTGAACGGCGTGCCGGTGCCGGTCATCATGACCGTCACGGTGCAGTTCACGCTGCAGTAGTTCAGGAGTTATGGACGCAATGGTTTCAACTGGGTACTCGGTCTCTTTCGGGAGGAACGCAATGGAAGGTCGGAAGATGGTTCAGATGGGGCGTATCGCATTCGCCGCTCTCGTGATGGCACTGGTCAGCTCGCCTGCGTTCGCGCAGGAACTCGACTGGATTGAGATGTACGAGCAGATGGGCGTCGTGGCGAAGATCATCGCGTTGATGCTGTTTGCCATGTCGTTCCTGTCGGTGGGTGTGGCCATCGAGCGCATCTACACCTTCAGCCAGGCCACCAAGCAGTCGAAGGCCTACGCGCCTCAGGTCGCCAAGCACCTGAAGGACGGCAAGCTGAAGGAGGCCATTGCGCTGTCCTCGTCGAAGGACTACCGCTACAGCCACCTGGCCAAGGTGGTCGGTGCCGGTCTCTCGGAATACCAGTTCCAGCAGGAGAGCGGCGGACAGCTCGGTCGTGAAGACGTGCTCGACACGGTGCGTCGCTCAATTCTGCGTGCGACGGCGCTGACCTCGAACGACCTGAAGAAGGGCATTTCGAGCCTGGCCACCATCGGTGCAACCGCACCGTTCGTGGGTCTGCTCGGCACGGTGGTCGGCGTTATCAACGCGTTCGTCGGTATCGCCTCGAGCGGCTCGGGTGGTATCGGTGCCGTCTCGGCCGGTATTGCGGAAGCCCTCGTCGAAACCGCGCTCGGTCTCGTGGTGGCCATTCCGGCGGTGTGGTTCTACAACTACCTGTCGGGTCGACTGGAATACTTCAACGTGGAGATGGACAACTCCTCGTCGGAGATGGTCGACTACTTCATCAAGAAGACAGCCTAAGCACCTGCCCTGTGGATGGCGGTCCTGTGCATCGGCGATTCCGCTGCTGCACACGGCCGCCACCGAGGCCTGAGAAGGAGGACCCACCATGGGTATGGACGTAGGCGGGGCAAAGGGCGGACCGAAATCAGACATCAACGTCACCCCGCTGGTTGACGTGATGCTGGTGCTGCTGATCATCATGATGATCGTGGCCCCACTGCTGCAGAAGGGTGCCGACGTGCGGCTGCCCATCGCGGCATTCAGCTCGGAGAAGCCTGAAACCCAGGATCAGACGGTGGTTGCCATTGACAACCAGGGGCGTTTCTTTGTGAACGGCGTGCCTGTTCGTGAAGAAGAGCTCCGGCAGCGTGTCGATGAGATTCTCGCCGACAAGTCCGAGCGCATTGTGCTCATCAAGGCCGATGACGAAGCCCAGTACGGCGCCGTCATGGCTGCGATGGACCAGCTCAGGCTTGTGGGCATCGAAGACATCGGGCTCATCACCGACCCGAAACCGAACGCAGGGGGGAACTAAGCCATGGCCGCATCCAAGCACCACGGCGCAGACAAGGTGATGATGGGCAAGAAGCTTGAAGCTTCTGCCGACATGAACATCACCCCCATGATCGACGTGCTGCTCGTGCTGCTCGTCATTTTCATGGCCGCACTGCCGCTGTCGCAGAAGGGCCTCGACATCAACCTGCCGGCGGAAACGCAGCAGGCACAGCAGCAGCAGGTCGACGTGTCACAGATCGTGCTCGAGTACACGGCAGACCGCCGTATCTCGGTCAACAAGCAGGACGTCACCATTCAGGAACTCGAAGGACGCCTGCGCACCATCTTCGAAACCCGCAAGGACAAGACGATGTTCATCGCGGGAGCCGGCTCGCTGACCTACGGCGAAATCATCGCCTGCATCGACGCGGCCAAGGGCGCCGGTGTTGAAAAGGTCGGTATCGTGACCGAAGCCATGCGTCGCGCCGCAGGCGCCAGCGCCGGGGCCAACTAAGACTGACACCGCGGTGCCCGTCATGGGCCCGAGCCAAACATCGACCGGCCATCCCGCGTCAGCGGGATGGCCGGTTTTCTTTAGGGACGTTGCCCCTCAGCGCCTCACGGGGCCGAGCACTTCCGCGATTTCCGACCAGCTTCGGTCCCCACGCGCCCATACCAATGCGAGCTGGCCTCTCACCGCCGTGGCCCTCTCAAGGTCGCGAGCCATGGTGGCCGCCCGGTAGAGGCCCAGCAGCGACAGCGGTCGAAGGGGCCACCGGTTCAGCGAATCCTGATAGGCCGTCATCGCCTCCAGCGGTCGACGCGACTCGAGCAGGAGGTCCCCGACCAGCTCGTGCGCAGGTTTCACCGGCATCGGCCACAGGCCATCAGCAGGAAGGTCGTCTGCCACTGCCGCGGCCTGCCTCGCCAGCACGATGGCTTCATCACGACGACCCTCGGCGAAGATCGACACGGCCTCCAGCTGCTGCGCCATGACCGCCGCACGTCGACGCTGAGTGCCCAGCCGAATCACCGCCGGGTCGTCACTGACATTCGCGGTCCCGGTCGCCCCGGCCCGCATGGGGCGGGAGGTGGGAATCGGCGTGACCCCGGGCCGGTTGACCCCTGGCCTGATGGGTGCCGGGGAGGGCCTCGCTGCCGTAACGACGGGCACCGACTGATCGCCGTCGCCCACCAGGAGCGCCATGCGCGCAAGGGCATCGATGGATTGCTGCTGGTTGCCGACGCGCACACCGGCCATTCCAGCGGCCAGCAGCTCGCCTGCCACCACGTCGGCGTCCATGCCCGTCTGAGTGGGCGCCAGCCTCGCGTCCATCCAGCGTCTCGTCTCGATCACCCACATCGCCCGCGCGCGCGCCTGCGTGACCCGAGCCGGAAGGGCCACCTCGCCGGGAATCGTCCACAGCGGCCGAAGCAGCGCTTCCGCCTCTGAGATGCGCCCTTCCTGCAACAGAAGATAGGCCTGCCACAGCTGCAGGGTTGACTCTGGCAGTGAGAGCGCCGCGACCTTGCCACCGGCCGTCGATCGGAAGGCGTCGGATGCGGCCGCCCAATCCCCGGCCGTGGTCAGGGCCATGAGGGCCGACTCTGTCAACCGGGGTTCCGACGCCTGGCTCAGCAGCAGACGGGCATGTCGCCGCGCCTGCACGGCCTCGCCCTTGCGGAGATACAACCGAATCAGGTGATGGCGGGCATCGACATCGGCAGGAGCAATGGTCAGCAGTTCTTCGAGTCCCGCCACCGCCTTCGCCACCGCGCCCGGCTGTGGCGCCGACGGCCCAACGGCCGAGGCCGAGAACAGAAATCTGGCGGACAGAAGCAGCGAGTCCCTCGCGTCAATGGCTCCCGTGATGCCCATCGCATCGGCCGTCTGCACCAGTTCAGCCCAGGCCGGTTGGCCCTGCTCTGTTCCGAACGCGCTCTCGAGGAGCCGAAGCCACAGCCGATCGGCAGGGGATGCTGCTGCGGAGAGCCTCGCGTCTTTCGTGGGGCCGAGTCCCAGAAGCACCGCCCGGCCCTCCGATGGGGTGCCCGAATGAAAGGGATGTGGCAAGTGCGTGAGGGCTGCCAGTGCCGGGGCCATCAGCCGCGATCCGGCCGGTGCGGTCAGACCCGCCAACAGATCGCGCGCCGCCTCATCGTCAAACCGATGGAACGCGGCGGTCGCTGAGGCCAGCGCGTCCTGTGCCGATGTCAGACGGGACGTGTCCCCGCTGACGACCGGACCCAGCAGAACCAGCAGAGAGACCATCGCCGCCGCACATGCCCGCCTCACGCGAATACCTCCACCTGACCGCAGTCTAGCGTACGGTTGTGCGCGCCGACTGCGGTACAGAACGCGGGCCCCGCGGGTGACCACGGGGCCCGTTGAGATTCACGCACCCGCGCGGGGGTGGGCTTAGTTGAACGAGTAGCGCAGCATGAACTGCACGCGATACACGTCGCTCAGGTCGGCCGTCTGCTGGTAGCTCTTCGACAGGAGATCGCTGCCGATATTGCGCAGGCGGTAGAGGGCCCGACCCTGGGCATCCGCCCCGCGGGCGATCAGCGGCTGGTTGGAGATCAGACGCTGGGCGACCCCCCAGTTCTTGTTGAGCATGTTCCCGAAGTTCAGGACGTCGGCACGGAACTGCAGTTCGTGCCGGCGGCCCTTCAGCGACTTGAACAGATCCTGCGTCAGGCTGAAGTCAAGGCGCTGCACGAGCGGGAGGAACACCGCCCCGCGCTGGGCGAAACGCCCGCGGTTGCGGCTGAGGTAGCGGTCCTGGTTGATGTAGGCATTCCAGGCCATCGCCTGCTCATCGGCGGTAAACGTGCGTCCACTCGCGGTGAACGTCTCAAAGTTCATCTCGGACATATCGCGCGCGATGTAGACCAGGTCGTTCAGCGTGCCACCGTCGCCGTTGATGTCGCCGGACACCAGATAGCTCGTGTTGCTGATGGTGCGAGCCTCATAGAAGAACGAGAGGCCCGTGGCGCCGAAGCCGAAGTACTCGCGGGTGTATGAGCCGGTCAGGAAGGCCCGGTGGCCGGGCGAGCCGCCCGAGAAGCCCACACCCGGGTTGTTCGGATCGCCGGGCGTCGGATTACCGTTCCACGAGCCGAAGGCGATCGAGCCGGCATCGACGGTATTCTTCGATTCGCCGTAGCTGTAGGCCGAGCGGAGGAAGCCGCCCCGGAACGTCTTATTCGCCGAGAACGCGGCATTCCACGACCGCCCGACGTTCTGGTTCTTCAGGACGACCGCGTTGGCCACGTTGGCGTGGATACGGTTGCTGGTGTAGCGCTGTCGGCCATCGGCACCGGCAAAAGTCGCCTGCGCGGCCGGCAGGTTGGCGTTGATGTAATACACGCCGTTGACGTCGAGGTTGTAGATGAACTCGGCCGTCAGGGTGATGTTGCCAGGAACGCGCTGGTCGACGGCGAAGTTGCTGCGCCAGACCTGCGGGAACTTGAAGTCCGGATCAGTGAGGGCCAGCTCGTAGGTGCTGGCAGGTGCCCCCGCCACGTTCGTCGGCTTGTAGCGGGCCGGGTCGGGGTTGAACGGATACGCCGTGGTGTTGTCGGCCTGCGTGAAGCCGGTCAGCACGCCGGTGTTGCCGATCTGGTTCGAGATCCACACATACGCCGGGCGCCCGGTGAAGATGCCCGTGCCGCCGCGGATCTGCGTGGTGCGGGCCTCGTTGGCATTCCAGTTGAAGCCCAGGCGGGGGGACCACAGAATCTTCGGGTCGGGCAGCTTGGCCGTCTGGTACTGCACCGGCTGGCCCATTTCGTTCCGGAACGTGAGGGCATCGGCCAGGGCGTTCTGGTAACCCGTTTCCCCGAACTTCGGGACATCGATGCGGAGGCCGGCGGTGACCTTCAGGTTGTCTGACACGCTCCACTCATCCTGACCGTAGAGGCCGCCATACAGCACCTCGAGGGGCTGAATGGGCTTCTCCTGGCCGGGGATGTTGTTGTAGCGAACCTGGAAGCGACGCAGCGTGACCGGAGACGTTGTCCGGTTGGGGTTGGCCAGGTAGCCATTCAGGTCGGTGTAGAAGTCGTTCAGCGAGTTATACACATACACGCTCTGCGACCCCGGGAAGAACACGTTCTCCGACTCGTAGCGCTCAAGCGTGGCGCCGAACGTCATGGTGTGCCGGCTGGTGAACTTGGTGAAGTTGTTCTGCAGCTGGAACGTTTTGTAGCGCAGCTCGTTGTTCGGTGTGAATGGCTCGAACCCGGTCGAGATATAACCGGTGTTGTCGCCGCCCAGGATGTCGATGGTGGGGAAAAACGTCCCGCGGGCCTCGCGGCTCTCGTCCTGGTAGGTGTAGCCGACGATGAGCGAGTTGGACATGCTGTTGCCGATGACCGAGTTCCACTCGCCGATGCCCGACTTGATGTTCTCGAGGATGCGGTAGTTCGAGTTGTCGTAGCTCATCGAGAACAGGCTGTTGTTGCGGCCGCCGAAGCCAAGCGAGCTCGAGTTCGACATCAGCACGTCGGTGTTCGAGTCGAGCTGGGTGTAGCGCAGCGTGAACTTGTTGCTGGCATTGAGGTTGTAGTCGACCTTGGCCAGCGAGCGGCGTGCCGGAGTCGAGAAATCGTAGCCCTCGTAGGCACCGGTGTCGTAGTTGAAGCCGTTCTTGAGCAGCCGGCTGACTCCGTCCAGATCAGAGGCCAGGACGCGCGTGATGGTGCCAGCCGACGCCTGACCGGTGTTGGCGCGGAAGATGGTGCCGGGACGGGTCAGCGATTCGTCTTCGAAGTTGCCGAAGAAGAACAGCTTGTTCTTGACGAGGGGGCCGCCGAGCCAGCCGCCGTTATTGGCAAAGGTGAATGTGCCGGGGTTGACCGTGGCAGACTTGGCCTCGGTACCCACCAGGCCCTGGTCGCGCTGCTGGCGGTAGACCGAGCCGCGGAACTGGTTGGTGCCGCTGCGGGTGACGGTGTTGATGCCGGCACCGACGAAGTTGCCCTGCCGCACGTCGTAGGGGGCGATGTTCACCTGGATCTGCTCGATGGCCTGCGGCGAGATCGGGGCAACGCCCGAGCGGTCACCAGGGGCGCTGCCCAGACCGAACGAGTTGTTGAAATAGGACCCGTCCACGGTGATGTTGTTGAGGCGGCTGTCCTGCCCGGACATCGACAGGCCGCTGGCCTGTGGTGTCAGGCGGGTGAAGTTCTCGAGGCGGTTGGTGATGTTGGGCAGCGTCTGGATCTGGTCGCGGCTGACCGCCGTGGCGGCGCCGGTGCGGTTCGAGCTGAACACGGTGTCCGACTGGCCGACGACCGTGACCGTCTCCTGGACCGAGATACTCCGCACGGCCACCTTGACGTCGGTGGCCACACCCAGGTTGACGGTGATGTTCTCGACCGTCTGCGGCTCGAAGGCGGTGCCTGAGCCGGTGTAGGTGACCGTGACGACGTAGGGACCACCGACGCGCATGCCGATGATCGTGAAGCGGCCGTCGGTGCGGGTGGTGGCCTCGTAGTTGGTGCCAGAGGGGGTGTGAATGGCGATGACGCTGGCCCCGCTGACAGGGGCGTTCTGGGCATCGGTGACCACCCCGGTCATCGAACCGGTGGTGACACCCTGGGCGTGGGCACGCGCCGCCGACACAAGCAGCAGGCAGGCCAGGAGGGGCATGACGAAGCGAAGGCGATTCACAAAGGCATCCATAGAAGCGTGGGGGTCCTCTCTCTCAAGCAAAACCTTACCATTCTACTGTGACCGGGGCGTAAACGGGGGAGGGGGGTGTACAGCACAACGCCGCCCCCCGGGGGAGGGGGCGGCGCTGGAGGTCTTCGACTGGTGCACCCGGACCGCGAGGCGACCCGGGCGGCCATGGTGCTACTCGGTGCCGGCCGGCGCCTTGGCGCCTTCCTGCTGCTTCTTGCGTAGCTCGTTGGCCATGTCGCGGAGACGGTCGGCTTCCTTCAGCAGGGCCTGCTGCTTGGCCGGGCTCTTCTCGACGTTGGCCTGCAGGCGGAGCAGGAGGTTCTTGTAGGCAATCGCCTCCATGTAGTCGTTCTTGATCTCGATGGCCTTGTCGACCGAGGCGAGGCCGTCCTGGATCATCTGCATCTTCTCGGCGTCAGACAGCCGGAAGTCTCGGTTGGCCTTGTCCCAGTAGTAGGTGGCCACCGTGTAGTGGGCCTCGGGGTTGTTCGGCTCGACCTTGATGCGCTCGTTCAGGTTCTGAATCGTCTTCGGGAAGTCGCCCTGCGTGTTGTAGAAGCTGGCGAGCTGCAGGTAGACGTCGGGCGAGTTGGGGCTGGCCTGCTGGGCCTGGCTGAGCACCTGCTCGGCCAGCTCGTATTCCCCCGAGTCCTGGTAGAGGCGCGACAGCATGAAGTAGTTCGTCGGCTCCTTGGGCTCGAGCTGAATCATCTGCTGGATGATGGGCTCGGCCGAGGTCGGGTCGTTGAGCTTGTCGGGGCCGTACGCGGCCACCAGATACTGCAGCGAACGCGACTTCATCAGGGGGTTGGTGATCTTGTCGGCCGCCAGCTTGTAGTTGGCGACGGCCTTCGTCAGCAACTCGTCGTTCTCGGGCGTGCCGGCACGGGCCGGACGATAGAGCCGCTCGTACGAGTTGGCCAGGTAGAAGTAGACGCAGCCCGGGCTGTCACCGCACGAGTTGAGGGTGCCGTTCGGATCGGCGGCCAACGCGTCTTCGTATCTCCGGACGGCACCACGGAAGTCGTTCGCGGCGAACATTTTGTTGCCGTCCTTAAACGCCTTCATCGCCTGAATCTGGCCCAGGCGTTCGCACCCGGCCATCGCCACACTCATTCCGACAACCAGAGCCAGGTACGCTCCTGCTGACCGAATCCTCATCATATCCCCCTGTCGAGCTGTGAAACTCCCGTTTCGCCAGCGGTCCGACCGAAACCTGCGGACAGACAGCCAACGGAACGCAGAGTATAGCCCCGTTTCTTGACCCCCCGCAACCCCGCCCCTATCATGGTCCCACCTCCCCATGATTCGCTTCGAGGACCTGCTTGACCGGGTCCGGGCCTACCATCCCGACGCCGACATCGAATTACTGCGCCGGGCCTACGTGTTTTCGGCCCTCGAGCACAAAGGCCAGGTGCGCCACTCGGGCGAGCCGTACCTGGTGCATCCGCTCGAGGTGGCCGACATCCTGGCGGGCATGAAACTCGATGCCGTCTGCGTGGCGGCCGGGCTGCTGCACGATGTCCTCGAAGACACGCTGACCACCCCCGACACGCTGCGCGAGCGCTTCGGAGGGGATGTCACCCACATCGTGGAAGGGGTCACCAAGCTCGGTGCGATTCCGTTCTCGTCGCGCGAGGAACGCCAGGTCGAAAACTTCCGGAAGATGCTGCTGGCGATGGTGGATGACATCCGCGTCATCCTGGTGAAGCTGGCTGACCGCCTGCACAACATGCGGACCCTGCAGCACATGACCGAGGAGCGCCGCCAGCGGATTGCGCAGGAGACGCTCGACATCTACGCCCCCATCGCCAACCGCCTGGGCATGTCGAAGATCAAGAACGAGCTCGAGGAACTGTCATTCCGTTTCCTCGAACCCGTCGGCTACGAGAGCCTGAAGGCGCGCGTAGAGGCCCGCCGGCAGGCGGCCGAGGACAGCATCGACGACATCCAGCGCCGCATCGTCACGACGCTGACCGAGGCCCAGATTCCCGTCGTGTCCGTCGATGGCCGCCTGAAGCGTCTCTACAGCATCTGGGTCAAGCTCAAGCGGCAGAAGATTGACCTTGAGCAGATGTATGACCTCATTGCGCTCCGGGTCGTCACCGCCTCGGTCAAGGACTGCTATGCAGCGCTGGGCATCATTCACCAGACCTGGACGCCGGTGCCTGGACGGTTCAAGGACTTCATCGCCATGCCGCGCCCGAACGGCTACCAGTCGCTGCACACCACGGTCATCAGCGAGCGCGGGCTGGCCTTCGAGGTGCAGATCCGCACGGCCGACATGCACCACCGGGCCGAGGAAGGGATCGCCGCCCACTGGAAGTACAAGGAAGGGCGTGTCGGGTCCGGCCGCGACGAACAGTACTTCCAGTGGTTGCGCCAGTTGCTCGAGTGGCAGCAGGAGGTGCGCGACCCCCAGGAGTTCCTGTCGAACCTCAAGGTCGATCTCTACCCGGAAGAGGTCTACACGTTCACGCCGCGAGGGCAGGTCAAGGTGCTGCCCCGGGGAGCCACCCCGATCGACTTTGCCTATGCCGTGCACACCGACGTGGGCCACCAGTGCGTGGGGGCCAGAGTCAATGGCCGGATGGTGCCGCTCCGCACCCGCCTGAAAAACGGCGACATTGTCGAGGTGATGACCAACGCGGGCCACACGCCCAGCCGCGACTGGCTCTCGTTTGCCGTGACAGCCAGGGCCCGCAACCGCATCAAGCACCTGATCCAAGAGGAAGAGGTGGCCCGGGCCGTCGAGCTGGGCAGGAAAGTCTTCGAGCGCGAAGCGCGCCGGTTCGACCTGAATGCCGCCCGGCTGATGGAGGGCGACCGGCTGGCGGCAGTGGCCCCCGAGTTCGGGGCGACGCGGGCAGACGACCTGCTGGCCCAGATGGGGTACGGCAAGGTGTCGGCCCGCCAGGTGATCGAAAAGCTGGTGCCGCCCGAGGACCTGCGCGAGCGGGCGCCGGAGCACCCCGTGCTGAAGGCCGTGCGCCGGGTGCTCTCACCCGGCGACCGCGGCGACCGCATCAAGGTCAGCGGCGCCGACGACCTCATGGTGGTGCGGGCCCGCTGCTGCAACCCGATCCGCGGGGAGCAGATCGTGGGCTACATCACCCGGGGGAAGGGTGTGTCGGTGCACTCCGTGCAGTGCCCGAACGTCGTCAACCTGCAGCTCGACCCGGCCCGACGCGTTGACGTCGAGTGGGACAAGGGCGGCGACACCGCGCCCTACACGGTGCGGCTGGTGCTGACGGTGGAAGATCGCAAGGGCATGCTGGCGGCCCTCAGTGCGAAGGTCGCCGACATCAACACGAATATCAGCAGCCTCGAGGCGACGACGGGAGACGACGTGCATGCCACCGTCGCGATGACGGTGGAAATTCGCGACCTGACTCACCTGGAGAAGGTGGTCAGGGCGCTGCGTGGGGTAGAAGGGGTGCTCGACGTCAGTCGAGAATCGCGATAGCTTCGATTTCGACGCGGCAGTCGCGCGGCAGCCTGGCGACCTGCACGGTCGAGCGCGCCGGATACGGGGCCGCGAAGTAGCGCGCGTAGACCTCGTTCATGGCCGCGAACTCATTCATGTCCGCCAGAAACACCGTGGTCTTCACCACGTGGCCGAAGCCGGCGCCGCCGGCGGCCAGCAGGGCCGCCATGTTCTGCATGACCCGCTCGGTCTGGGCCGTGATGTCGCCCTCGACCAGCTGACCTGTCGCCGGGTCGAGGGGAATCGACCCGGACAGATACAGGGTGCGACCCACCCGGACGACGGGTGAGTATGGCCCGATCGCCGGAGCCGCACCGGAGGGGGTGAGGGCCTCGTGCGCCACTACGCCGCCTTGGTGATCTTCTGCGACCGGATGCAGCGGGTGCAGACCCGCATCTGACGGGTTGCCCCATTCACCTCGGCCCGGACGTTCTGCAGATTGGGCTCGAAGCGGCGGGGACGGACATTGTGGGCATGGGACACGCGGCGACCGTAGGTCGGTCCCTTGCCGCAGATTTCACAACGCATAGCCATGGTCAGGACTCCAGAAACAAACCAAGAGCATACCACGGGCTTAGGGCAGAATGATCGGTGACGCCGGTTGCGGCGGGGCCTCGGCTGCGGGCAGCGGCAGCACCCGGCGCAGGAGCGACAGGAAAGCCGTGGGGTCGCCGGGGGACGCAGCCTTGAGGGCTTCGGCCCCCTGCGCCAGGGCCCGGAGCACGCCGGCGGCCATCGGCGCTACGGCGGAACCACCCTGCTGTCCGAGCACGGCCACCATCTCGTCGAGTGCACGCCGCAACCCTTCGCTGACGGTGTTGGCGCCGGTCAGATGTGCCACGAGCCCCTGGGAGGCCGCCTCGAGGGTGCCGGCCATGGCCAGGGCGGCGTCGGCGATGTCCTCGTCGCGCAGCGTGGCCAGTCCCTCAGGCCGGAACTGGACGACCTGGCTGGCGAGCAGAAAGAACACCTGCAGTTCGGCCTCGGTGAACCGGCGCCCCATGGCCAGCATCAGCGTGGTCAGGTCAGATTCCTGCCTCCGCCTGACCTGGGCGGCCGGATGGGTCTGGGCTGTCACGATGTGCCGGCAGTCGGCCGGGCACGCAATGGTGACCTGTCGGTCGGTGGCGCAGCAGGTTGCGCAGATGTCGATACCGAGGGCCGGACAGGCTCTCTTGGCAGGTCGGCGTTGGCAGCGAGGGCACATGCGGTGTGTAAAGTTTACCCTCCCCGGGCGCGTGGGCTGCCCGCGGTTCCCGTGCGCTGGATGCCCGGCTACTCATTGCCCCGACCGGGGATGCCGTGCTACCGTCTGGCGGTTTGTCCTGTCTCGCGTGGAGGACATCTGCAGGGGACACATGTCTCAGAACCCTGCGGGGGTCGGCGGCGTCTAATCGCTGTAACCGGGCAGGATTCCCGAGAGATTCCCGTGAGTTCTGCACCCGGAGCGCATTGATCCGCAGGGATTTTTACCAGTAATGGGGTCGTCGGGACCCTCAGGGCCCTTCCCGAGACCCACGCGCGAGCCGATTCCGTCACTGGAAGCGGCTGTCCGAGGGGGCCCACGTCAGGTCCGAGGCGAGCCGAGCGGGTTTTGTTTCGAAGCCCGAAGACGGCATCGCGATTGCAAGAAGCGAACACAGGCGCACGCCGAAGTGACTCGGCGGCACCGCAGGAAGGAGTGGCTGACATGGCCAAGACAGCAAAGCGGCAGGCAGCAACCGTCGTTGACACCCGGCGTTCCCGGTATGCCGAACTCCGGCAGATTCTTGAAGATCGTCGTCGCGACATCGTGCTCGAGGTGCAGGGACGCATCCGCGGGGTGCGCGCCGAGTGCTCTGAGAAGCCCCACGAGGTCATGGACCAGGGTGAGACCAGCGAGGTCGACATCCAGGAAGACATCGAGTTCGCCCTCATCCAGATGAAGGCGGAAACGCTCAACAAGATCAACGAGGCCCTGTCGCGACTCGAAGAGGGCACGTATGGACACTGCTTCGAGTGCGGTGAGGACATCGCCGAACAGCGCCTTCGCGCCCTCCCGTTCGCGGTTCGGTGCAAGGATTGCGAGGAAGCGCGAGAGAATGCCCAGAAGCGCGAGCGGATAGCGCAGCGCCGCGGGTCGAGCAATTTGTTTTACGAGTTTCAGGGCTAGGTTCCGCGTCCTTCCGACCGCAGGCCTCGCCGGAGTGGCGGGGCCTGCGCCCCTCTTCCCACCCGTTCGAGGCCCCCGGAGGGGCGCCGGGGCTGCCATTCGAGGAGGGTCGCATGAGCGATCACACTGAGTCTCTTTCGTCTGAACCGTCTGAGCGGCCTGCGTCGCCCGTGCCGGCCGAGCTGGCCATCCTGCCGCTGCGCGACACGGTGCTGTTCCCGCAGGCCTTCATGCCGCTCGCGGTGGCCCGCGACAGCTCGGTCCGGCTCATCGACGAGGCGGTCACTGCAGGACGCATGATCGCCGTCTTCGCCCAGACGGATCCGGCCGAAGACGACCCGAAGCAGGGCGACCTCCAGAAGGTGGGTACGGCCAGCCATATCCACAAAATGTTCAAGCTGCCGGACGGCAGCCTGCGGATCATCGTGCAGGGCGTGGCGCGGGTGCGGCTGGACGAGGTCGTTGGCACCAGTCCGTATCTGAAGGCCCGGGTGACCGAGCTGCCGGATGTGCTGTCTGCAGCCGACACGATCGAGATCGATGCGCTGCAGCGGAACATCCGCGCCAATTACCAGCAGGTCGTGACGCTGTCCCCCCTGATGTCAGACGACCTGCAGACGCTCGCCATGAACATCGAGGAGCCGGGTCGCCTGGCGGACTTCATTGCCGCCAGCCTCGGCAGCCTCAGCACCGAAGGTAAGCAGGAGGTTCTGGCCACCGTCGACGTGCGTGCGCGACTCGACCTGCTCAACCGCCTGCTGATCAAGGAACTGGAAGTGCTCGAGCTGGGCTCGAAGATCCAGTCGCAGGTCCAGTCGGAAGTGGGCAAGAACCAGCGCGACTATTTCCTGCGCGAGCAGCTCAAGGCCATCCAGAAGGAGCTGGGCGAGGGCGACGATCAGTCACGGGAGATCGATGAGCTCCGGGAGAAGATCGAGGCGGCCGGCCTGCCCGACGCCGTGCGGAAGGAGGCCCTGCGTGAGCTTGACAGGCTTTCGAAGATGTCGCCCTCTGCCTCCGAGTACACCGTGGCGCGCACCTACCTCGACTGGGTGGTGGCGCTGCCCTGGTCCAGGAAGACCGATGAGGTCATCGACCTCGCCCACACCAAGCAGGTCCTCGACGCCGATCACTCCGGCCTGGAAAAGCTCAAGGACCGCATCCTCGAATATCTTGCGGTGCGCAAGCTCAACCCGTCACTCAAGGGGCCGATCCTCTGCTTTGTGGGCCCGCCCGGGGTGGGCAAGACGTCGCTGGCCCGGTCGATTGCCCAGTCGATTGGGCGCAAGTTCGTGCGCATCTCGCTGGGCGGCGTGCGGGACGAGGCCGAAATCCGGGGCCATCGCCGTACCTATGTCGGGGCGTTGCCCGGCCAGATCGTTCAGGGTCTGCGACGCGCCGAGTCGAAGAACCCGGTGTTCATCCTCGACGAAATCGACAAGCTCGGGAACGACTTCCGCGGCGACCCCTCCTCGGCCCTGCTCGAGGTCCTCGATCCCGAGCAGAACGCCACGTTCCGCGACCACTACCTCGATGTGCCCTTCGATCTGTCCGAGGTGATGTTCATCACCACGGCCAATGTGCTCGACACCATCCCCGGACCGCTGCGCGACCGCATGGAGATTCTCGAGCTGGCCGGCTACACCGAGCACGAGAAGCTCGCCATTGCCCGCGATCACCTGGTGGCGCGGCAGGTGGCCAATCACGGCCTGACTGCCCGGCAGCTGACGTTCACCGACGCCGGGCTTCGCCTGCTGATCCGCGGCTACACGCGCGAGGCCGGCGTGCGCAATCTCGAACGTGAAGTCGGCGCGGTTTGCCGCAAGGTCGCGCGTCGCCTGGCCGAGGGTGACGCTCGCCGGGTGAAGGTGACGCCCGAGCTGGTGATGACCCTGCTGGGGGCGCCCCGGTTCGTGGACGAAGAAGTTGCCATGCGGACGAAAGCGCCGGGTGTGGCCACCGGCATGGCATGGACGCCCGTCGGTGGCGAAGTGCTGTTTGTCGAAGCCACGCGGATGGCGGGCGGCGGTACGCTCACGCTGACCGGCCAGCTCGGCGATGTCATGAAGGAATCGGCCCGTGCGGCGCTGTCCTGGGTGCGCACGCACGCCACCGAATGGAACATCGATCCCGAGTTCTTCAAGACCTCCGAGATTCACCTGCACGTGCCCTCAGGCGCCATTCCCAAGGACGGCCCGTCGGCCGGCGTGACGATGGTCAGTGCGCTGGTGTCGGTGCTGACGCGACGCGCCGTGCGCAGCGATGTATCGATGACGGGCGAAATCACGCTGTCTGGCAAGGTGCTGCCGGTGGGGGGCATCAAGGAGAAGGTGCTGGCCGCCAAGCGCGCCGGGATCACCGAGGTGATTCTGCCCAGGCTGAATGAAAAGAACGTCCAGGAGGATCTCACCGACGAGCTGCGACGCGGGCTCACCATCCACCTGGTGTCGACCATCGACGAAGTGCTGCTGCTGGCGCTGGTGCGCCAGAACGACCAGCCCCGCAAGCCGCGCACCGACCGTGCGGCCTCAGCCCGACGGGCGTCGGCTGCACGCCGCCCGGCCTCGGCGCGCGGACGGTGACATGACAGGCGCCGGCGGCCTCCATCAGGGGCCGCCGGCGACCTGTGTCTTCCAGGATCCTCAGGCTCCGGGCAGCACGCCTGGGAAAAGCAATCCCACCAGCGAGGTCATCGCACGGGGGCACCCGGCGAATCCGGTGGCCCGCTCGTAGCGGTCGAGCACCGCCAGCGCTGCATCAACCGATGCGGCATGCACGGCTTCGAACTCCACGCAGCTGATCGTCCGGTCGCCGGCGCTGGCCGAGTAGTGCACCACTTCGCAGTCGGCGAAGTACCAGACGCGAATCGTCTTTTCAATCGTTCCGGTCCACTCCACCTCCTGAGGCTGCAGAAAGGCGTCCACCGCAGCGGCCTGGTCGCCTGCATGATGCCCCAGGTCAAGCGACACCTCGGTGCGGGTCTCGGGGTCATCGCCGAATGATTTGAGGGTCAGCTGATGCAGTTCGGCATCGAACCGGTGGCGGATGACGTACCGCCGCTGCCGGCCATGCCTGGTCAGGAAATAGCGGTCGTGCACATCAAGTGCGGTGCGGCGCAGGGGCTGCAGCGCCTCGATGCTGGCCGTGAAGCCGGCGAGGTCGAAGTCGTCCGGTACCACGAACTTGTGCTCAATCTCGAGGAAGCGCATCACATCCACCATTTGAATCGGCCCAGCATCCGCACCCGTGCTCTCAACCGCCGCGGCCACTGGCGGAAGCCCTCGGGTGTCACACGGACGTTCTGCGGGTCGGCAGCCAGTTGTCTGAAGATCTCGAGCGCCGGTACCACGACCCTGGGATCACACGACGCCAGCATGGCTTCGGCCAGCCGATCATGCGCGGCGTCTTCGCAGTTGTAGCTGCCAAAGGCGACCCACGCATCGTCGACCAGGACGAGCTTCGAGTGCTCGCCGGCGCGATGCTCGAAGACGCGGACGCCGGCGCCCAGCAGAGCCTCGTAGGTCGAGGCCGCGGCAATCCAGGCCAGATCCGTCGTGGGCAGTGCGTCCCGGTGTGAGTGGAAGACCTCGACCGTCACGCCGCGCCGTGCAGCCTCGATCACCGCGCGCAGTAGCGGCGGTGTGGGCTTGAAGTAGAAGCTAGTGATGCGCAGCGACTGTCGGGCGGCGTCAACCATCCGGATGATCTGCTCCGTGACCTCGTTTGCGCCTGTCCAGCCGAAGGCGCCGTTCCAGCCCTGTGCCAGGTTTGGATTGCAGAACCAGTAGTCGAGCGTGAGGTCGGCCCGGTCGTCATGCGGGGGAAGTGCGTCGAGATGGGCCGGGTCGACACGGCCGCCGATGTGGCGCAGGCTGTCGAGCAGTGTGCGGGCGACGGGCCCCGTCATGGCCACTGAATACTCGTGCCATCCCTCGAAGGAAGACGCGGTGATGTTGCTGCTGCCGAACAGCACCTCGCCAGTGTCGCTGACCTGAATCTTGACATGCTGGCCACCGCCGGAGAGCCGTTGGATCATCGCATCTGGCCGATAGTGGACGACGGTGGCGCCCGCCTGTTCAAGTCGCCGGCAGTGGTCGGCCAGCGCCCGCCGCTGGGCGGTGGTCATGAGCACTCCGCCCAGGGTCTGTCCGAAGGCATCGAGAATCAGCTGGACCGCCACGCCCCGCTGCTGCGCCTCGAGCAGTGCGTCGAGCAGCGACTGCCCGTAGCGGTCGTATTCGAGGTAAAAAGCCGACAGGTAGAGAAACCGGCGGGCATCGCGGATGTGCCGCAGGCGATGCGCCCACTCGTCCGCCCGGTGCCACAGGGGCGCAAACGTGACGGCGGAGGGCATCAGAGGCGATAGCCGCCGGCCACGTCGATGTTCGCTCCCGTGACGTAGTCGGCGCCCATCAGATACCGCACGGCCCGGGCCACATCGTCCGGCGTACCCGCCCGGCCGAGCGGAATGAGGTGCGGCAGGTGGGCCTCGTCGGGAAGATCGATGGAATTGTCGAGTTGCCCGGGCGACACCATGTTGACGCGGATGCGCCGGGGACCGAGCGACACTGCGAGCGAACGGGTCAAAGACAGGAGCCCTGTCTTGCTGACGTAGTAGTCGACTGCGATCGGATTGGCGCGGATGCCGTCGAGCCCGGCCATTCCGATGTTGACGATGAGCGATCCGTCGGGCATCAGTGGCAGCGCGGCGTGTGTGCAGTAGAAGGGACCGGACAGGTTGGCCCCGAGCGTAGCGTCCCAGGCCTCAGGGGTCAGCGCGTCGAACGGCAACGGTGAGTAGTTGCCGACGTTGTTGACGAGCAGATCGACGCGACCTTCATGCTCGGCCACATCACGGAAGGCGCGGGTGACAGACGCCTGCTGCGAGACGTCGATGGCCACCGCCCGTGACTGGCCGCCGCGCTCATTGATGGCGCTGACCACGGCCTGCGCTTCGTGGTCTGAGTGCCGATAACAGACAACGACCCGATAGCCCTGACTGGCGAGGTCCTCGCACAGGTGGCGTCCCAGTCGCCGTGCGCCACCGGTTACGAGGGCCACCGGGGCCGCTGACGTGCGTGTCACGCCCGCACCCGTTCGACCCTGACAAACGAGCAGTCGGCCGCCGGGACGGCGGCGGGCTTGCGGACTTCGATGGCGACGCGATGAGCCTCAGGGATGTGCGTCAGCACCCAGGTGGCCGAGGCCTCAGCCATCGCTTCGATGAGCTGGAACTTGCGATCGGTCAGCAGGAGGGTCAGCCCGGAGGCGATGCGGTCGTAGTCGACGGCGTCGCGGATGGCATCGGATGCGGCAGCCGGGCCGAAATCATAGTCGAGAGCGACATCGAGGAACACCGTCTGCGTGCGCTCGCGTTCGTGGGGATAGATGCCGACGATGCAGTCGACGCGCAGTGCCTTCAGTCCTGTGGTGCCCAGCATGGTGTCTCCCTGTGTGGTCGACCCGGCGGCGCTAGTCCTCGTCGTCGGGGTGGCCGCTGCCGGCGGCGTCCTCGGGCCGCGCAAAGAGCGTGGCCTGCAGGTCGACCGGCGTCACGGCCATCAGCACCTCGAGCAGGTCATCCGGCAGGGGCGCTGTAAAGGTTAGACGCTCGCCGGTGCGCGGATGGGTGAACGCCAGGCGCTCGGCGTGAAGGAAGGGCCGGGCCAATCGCTGCAGGGCCCGGAACTGGCCCGGGACACGCCGATGCACCCCTCCGTAGAGGGCATCGCCGACGATGGGGTGGCCGATGGCGCTCAGGTGCACGCGGATCTGGTGCGTGCGTCCGGTGGCGATGCTGACGCGGAGCAAGGTGAGGCCCTTGAGGTCGCGGGCCCAGGTGACGCGGGTGACAGCCTCCCGGGCGCGGGAGGCGCGGGTCGACATCTTCTGCCGATGCTTCGGGTCGCGCCCGATGGAGGCGTCAATGCGCTTGCGCTGCTGCACGAGGCCCCAGACGAGGGCGACGTACTCCTTCTCGACTTCGCGGTCGTGGAACTGCCGGGACAGTTCCTGGTGGGCGGCATCATTCTTGGCGACCACCATGACGCCGCTGGTGCCCTTGTCGAGCCGGTGCACGATGCCCGGGCGGATCTCACCACCAATGGCACTGAGGTCTCTGACGTGGTGCAGCAGGGCGTTGACGAGCGTGCCGTCGTGATTGCCTGCCGCGGGATGCACGACCATGCCGGCCGGCTTGTTGACGACCACGACGTCCTGGTCATTGAACAGGATGTCGAGCGGAAGATCCTGCGGCTCCGGCCGCGCGGCGCGTGCCTCCGGCAGCGTGACCTGCACGGTGTCGCCGGCGCGCAGCACGCAATTGGCCTTCGTCACCCGAACTCTGGGTACGACGACATGCCCTTCGTCGATGAGGCGCTGGATCTGCGAGCGCGAATAGTGCGGGACCTCGCCGGCCAGGTAGCGGTCGAGGCGTTCGCCTTCGGCGTCGGGGGAGATGGTGAGTGTCAGCGTTTCCATGCTTCGGCCATTCGGGGGCGGCTCAGGTACCAGAGCATGAACAGGCTCAGCGGTGCGAGCGCCAGCGAGATGGCCTGCGAGGTCGAGACCATGGTGAACACAAAGCCGCGCTCATCTCCCCGGTAGAACTCGATGATGAAGCGGGAGACGGCGTAGAGCAGGACGAAGAGCCAGAAGGAGCGCCCGGCGAACTGGCGGCCGCGCCGCTCGGTCACCATCAGCACGAGGAAGATCGCCAGTCCGGCCAGGGACTCGTAGAGCTGCGTGGGGTGCAGCGGCACGTTGAGCGGGGTGCCGACATTGATGGCCGCGGCCGGGTCGGTGAAGGTGATGGCCCAGGCCACCTGCGTGGGCTTGCCGTAGCAGCAGCCGGCCATGAGGCAGCCGAGGCGCCCGACCATGTAGCCGAGGGCGATGCCCGGCGCGAAGAGATCACCCGCTGGCCAGACGGCCAGGTTGTGCTTCCGCAGCTGGTAGATGCAGGTGACGGTCGCCCCGATCAGGCCACCATAGAAAACGCCGCCCGAGCGCAGCAGCTGCGTGAAATCCGCCCAGCTGCTGGTGAAGTGCTCGAAGTCGACGATGAAGAGCAGCGCCTTGGCACCGACCAGTGCGGCGATGATGACCCAGATGCCGAGGTCGAGCACCCGGTCGCCGTCGAGGCCGGCGGCCCGGGCGCGGCGGACGGCCATCCAGAGGCCGATCAGATAGGCGGCGGCCAGCAGCACGCCGTACGAGTAGATGGTGAACGGTCCGAGATCAAACAGGATGGGATGCACGGCGCCCGACCCCCAGCACATCGAGAAGAAGACAGACCACACCGATGCTGATGGCGGCATCGGCGACGTTGAACGCCCAGAAGTGCCAGTCGCCGCGGTACGCATCGACAAAGTCGAGCACGTATCCGGCGGTGGCCCGATCGATGAGATTGCCGATGGCGCCGCCCACAACGCCAGCCATGCCCCAGCGCGCGAAGCGATCCGTCACCGGAATGGTCAGCGCAAACCACAGCACGCCCAGCATGGCCAGCACCGCCAGCGACGGCACCACGATTGACTTCAGGGGGAAATCGGCGCCATTCATCATGCCGAAGGCCACGCCGGTGTTGTGCACGCGCGTCAGATCGAGCCAGCCTGGAATGACCGTCACGCTGTCGTACAGGGCAAGACGGTCGCGCACGAGCGACTTGGTGATCTGGTCGACGACCACGACCGTCACCACCACGGCCGCCTCGAACCGGCTCGGGCGGGTGAGACCTATCACGCGGCCCCCACTGCGGGCAGGGCATCCACGCAGCGCGGACAGAGGCCGGCGGTAGACTCGGCGCGGCTCACCTCGGGCACGAAGCGCCAGCAGCGCTCGCACTTGTGTCCATCGGCCTTCTGCACGTCGATGTGGCGGGGCTGGCCGGGAGTGGACTCGTCCAGCGTGACGGCCGAGACCCCGAACAGCGTGGGCAGGAAGTCGCGATGCGCCTGAAGGAGGACGAGTTCGTCGCCGCTGGTCGTCAGTCGCACCTGGGCAGAGAGGTTCGCTTTGATAACCTGCTCCTGGCGGCGCTGCTCGAGCGCCAGGTTGACCTCGTCGCGCACGGCCCGCAGCTGCGCCCACCGGGCGATGCGGTCGGCATCGCGCCACGGGGCCAGTTCGTCGCCCATGGGGAAGAGCGCCAGGTGCACGGACGGCAGCCGGTCGCCGGGCAGGGCATGCCACAGCTCATCCATCGTGACCGACAGAATCGGTGCCAGCAGGCGCGACAGGCCTTCGACGATGAGATACATCGCCGTCTGGCCTGACCGGCGCGCCTGCGACGTCGCCCCGACCGTGTACATGCGGTCCTTGGCCACGTCGACATAGAACGCGCTGATGTCGGTGGTGATGAGGCCGTTGGCGGCTTGATAGACGGCCGGATAGTCGTACTCGTCGTAGGCCTTCACGATGCGATCAGCGGTGGCCGCGTAGGTGGCCAGCGCCCATCGGTCGATGTCGAGCATCTCTTCGACGGGCACGAGATCGGTTGCGGGATTGAAGTCGTACAGGTTGGCGACGAGCACGCGCAGCACGTTCCGGAACTTCCGGTAGGCCTCGACGGTGCGCGCGAGGATTTCCTTCCCGAGGCGGATATCCTCGCGGTAGTCGACCATCGACACCCAGAGGCGCAGGATCTCGGCGCCGCTCTGGCGGATGACATCCTGCGGGGCGACGGTATTGCCGATCGACTTCGACATCTTGCGGCCGTCTTCGTCGACGACGAAGCCGTGGGTCAGCACCTGGTTGAACGGCGCGCGGCCACGGGTGCCGATGCCCACGAGCAGCGAGCTATGGAACCAGCCGCGGTGCTGGTCGCTGCCCTCGAGATAGATGTCGGCGGGCCAGTGATGGTGCTCTCGGAAGGGCAGCACGGCTTCATGGCTCGAGCCCGAGTCGAACCACACATCGAGGATGTTGTGCTCGCGCTCGAAGTGGGTGCCACCACAGGCGGGGCAGGTGAGCCCTGCCGGGAGGAACTCGCTGATCGGCCGCTCGTACCAGGCGTCGGCCCCATAGGTGTCGAAGACGCTGGCGGCCTGCTCCACCAGCGCTGCGGTCAGCAGGGCCTGTCCGCAGGCGGTGCAGTCGACCGCGGGAATGGGCACGCCCCAGGCGCGCTGGCGCGAGATGCACCAGTCAGGCCGATTGGCAATCATGCCCTCGATGCGGGCCTGGCCCCAGGACGGAATCCAGCGGACGCGCCCGCGGATTTCCTCGAGGGCACGCGCGCGGAGCTGCTGCGATTCCATCGCGATGAACCACTGCGCCGTGGCGAGGAAGATGACCGGATGGTGGCAGCGCCAGCAGTGCGGATACTGGTGGTGATATTCCTCCTGCTTCCACAGGCACCCCCTGGCGCCCAGCGCCTCGGCCACCTTCGGATTGGCTTCCCACACCTGCAGCCCGGCGAACAGTTCCACCGTCTCGTTGAAGTGGCCGCCGGCATCGAGCGGCGCGTAGATGTCGAGGCCGTAGCGGACGCCGCTCTGGTAGTCGTCTGCACCATGCCCGGGCGCCGTGTGCACGATGCCCGTGCCGGCGTCGAGGGTGACGTAGTCGGCGAGGATGGCGAGCGAATCGCGCTCGTAGAGCGGATGCCGGAAGGTCAGCCGGTCCATGACGGCGCCTTCAAAGGTCACCAGCGGCTCGCCGAGGGTGCGGCCCGTGCGCGACGCCACGGCCTCGGTCAGATCGCGGGCGATGATGACCGCCGTGCCGTTGACGTCGTAGGCCCCGTACACGTAGGTCGGGTGGAAGGCCACGGCGAGGTTCGATGGAATCGTCCAGGGGGTGGTGGTCCAGATGAGCACCGACACCGGCCGGCCGGCCAGTGCGGGCACGCGCGCGGCGAGGTCAGTCCTGGCAGCCTCGGCCAGCGGGAACTCCACGTAAATCGAGGGCGAGACATGCGCCTCGTATTCCACTTCGGCTTCGGCCAGGGCCGTTCGGCAGTGGGTGCACCAGTGCACGGGCTTCTTGCCCTTGTAGACCATGTCCTGCTCGACGAAGCGACCCAGGGCGCGGACGATGGACGCCTGGTAGCGGAACGCCATGGTCTTGTACGGCTCGTCCCACAGGCCCAGGATGCCGAGGCGCTTGAAGTCGCGCCGCTGGATGTCGAGGTACTTCTCGGCATAGGCCCGGCACTCGCGGCGGAAGTCGGCCGTCGTCATGGTCCGCTTCTTCGGTCCCAGTTCGCGGTCGACCTTCAGTTCGATGGGCAGGCCGTGGCAGTCCCAACCGGGCAGATAGGGGGCGTCGAAGCCGGCCATGTTGTGCGACTTGACCACCAGATCCTTGAGAATCTTGTTGAGCGCCGTGCCGATGTGAATCTCGCCGTTGGCGTACGGGGGGCCGTCGTGCAGCAGATAGGTCGGGGCGCCCTTTCGTGCCTGCCTGATCTGGCCGTAGAGGTCCATGGCGTCCCAGCGGGCGATGGCCTCGGGTTCGGCCGTCTGCAGGTTGGCCTTCATTGAAAAGGTCGTGCGGGGCAGGTTGCAGGTGTCTTTCCAGTCAGCCATGGCGAGCCTCTATTGTAATGTCAGGGGCGGAGGACGCGCGGGAGGCGCCGCAGGCGACGCATGTCAGATACACGGCCGGTCACCACAGTGTTTTTCGACGTCGACTTCACCCTCATTTATCCGGGGCCAACCTTCCAGGGGCCAGGCTATGCCTCGGCGTGCCGCCGGTTCGGGGTCGAGGTCGATCCGCAGCGGTTTGACGCGGCGGTGAAGGCCTCGTCGTTCATCCTCGATGACGTCGAGGAGCCCCTCTTCCAGGACGACCTCTTCATCCACTACACCGCCTCGATCATCGAGCACATGGGGGGGCGCGGCGCCGGGGTCATCGATGCCGCGCGGAGCATCTATCTCGAGTGGGCGGTCATCCACCATTTCGAACTCTACGACGATGCGGTCACGGTGCTGCAGGCGCTGCTGGAGCGGGGACTGCACCTCGGGCTGATTTCGAACAGCCACCGCAGCCTTGCGGCCTTTCTCGAGCACTTTGCGCTGACCGACGTGGTCAGCACGACGATCTCGTCGCACGAACACGGCTATCTCAAACCGCACCCCAGCATCTTCGTCGAGGCGCTGGCACGTGCAGGGGCGACGGCGGAGACGTCGCTGATGGTGGGGGACAGCCTGACGGCAGATGTGGGCGGGGCGCTGGCGGTGGGTATGCGGGCACTGCTGCTGCGGCGGTCGGGCGACCATCCACCCGGGGTGCCGGCAGGAGTGCCGGTCATCCGGTCGCTGCACGAAGTTCTGCAGCACGTCTGATATTCTCAGGGCCGTCCATGTCCGCCATCACGATTCGCCAGCTGTCCACCTACGAAGACTACAAGCGCGTCTACGATCTTGAACGCACCGTGTGGGGGTTTTCCGACCCGCTCGACATGGTGCCTCCGGTGGTGTTCACCATCACGGTGAAGCGCGGGGCCATCCTGCTCGGGGCCTTCGACGCCGACGACCGGATGGTGGGCTTCTCGTACTCGCTGGTGGGCATGAAGGACCGCACGCCGCTGCAGTGGTCGCACATGACCGGCGTGCTGCCCGAGTATCGGGGAGGGCTGGGGCTGCGCCTGAAGCGGGTCCAGCGGGAGCGGGCGATCGAACTGGGTTATACCCTGATCGAGTGGACGTTCGACCCGCTGCAGACAATGAACGCGCACCTGAACATCGCGAAGCTGGGCTGCGTGGCCGAGGAATACCACCGGAACGTCTACGGCGAGTCGACGAGCGATCTGCACCGCGGCACGCCGACCGACCGCCTGGTGGCGCAGTGGCATATCACTGAGCCCCATGTGGAACGCCGGCTGCGGACGCCCGAGGCCCAGCGAGTCACCAGTGCCGAGGTCGGGTCGGCCCCGACGATCAACCGTACTGCCACACGCGGGGCGTTCCGCGCGTGCGAGGCCATCGATCTGGCCATGGACGCGCCGCGGCTGTGGCTCGAGATTCCCGTGGGCTGGACCGAGTTGCAGCGCGACGAGCCCGCGATGGCCATGGCGTGGCGCCTGCAGACCCGCGAGGTGTTCGAGGCCTATTTTGCCCGGGGCTACCGGGTCGTCGACTTCACGGTGCGGCGCGAGGACGGCGTGGGCCGCTACCTGCTGGCCGACCGCACGCGCGTCGGGATGCAGTCGGGCAGCTAGCCCGGGGGCCAGGCGAGCGACCGGCCGGCCAGTACGTGCAGATGGATGTGGAACACCGTCTGCCCGGCGTCGGCGTTGCAGTTCATCACGGTGCGGAACCCCGACTCGCCGTAGCCGGCCGCCTGGGCGATGGCTGCCGCACGCCGCTGGAGTCGACCGACGAGGGCATCGTGTTCGGGCGACAGCTCGTTGAGCGTGGCGATGTGGGCCCGCGGCACGACCAGCACATGCAGGGGGGCCTGCGGGTGGATATCGTGGAAGGCGATGAGGTCGTCGTCTTCGTAGATTTTCGATGCCGGGATGCTTCCCTCGGCAATGCGGCAGAAGAGGCAGGTCATGCCCCGTCATGCTGCCTCACGGCGGGGGCGGGCGACAAGCGGTCAGGCGATGCGCGTGGCCACGACGATGCGGGGAATGCCCTGCAGGTCGGGTCGGATGGCCTCGAGGCGCAGTGACGGCGCCCTGTCCACCAGGGCGGCGACGGCGGCCTCCTGGCCTGCGCCGATTTCCATCAGCAGGGTGCCTCCGACGACCAGCGCCTCCGGTGCGCAGGCGATGAGACCAGCGATGACATCGAGACCCTCGGGGCCCGAAAAGAGCGCCTGGGCGGGCTCGTAGCGCACCACTTCGGCCATGAGGGTGGCGCGGTCGCGCTCGGCGATGTAGGGCGGGTTCGACACGATCAGATCCCAGGGCCCAGGGGCGTCGGCGAGCAGCGTGCCGTGGTGCCATGCCACGGTTGCCTGATGCCGGGCCGCGTTGCGGACGGCGATGAGGAGGGCGTCTTTGGAGACATCGGTGGCCGACACCTGCGCCAGAGGACGCTCGCAGGCGAGCGTGACGGCGAGGCATCCGCTGCCGGTGCCGATGTCGAGCACCCGGCATGGTCTGTCCGGGTCGAGCCGGCGCAGGGCTTCTTCCGCCAGCAGTTCGGTCTCGGGCCGGGGAATCAGCACGCCCGGGCCGACCTCGAAGTCCCGGCCGAAGAACTCCTGGTTGCCGATGATGTAGGCCATCGGTTCCCGCGCGGTGCGCCGTGCCACGAGCGCATCGAGCGCCGCCCGGGGCACCGTGGAGGGCCACTCGTCCCGCAGACAGGACAGCAGCGATGCCCGGTCAAGGCGCAGTGCGTGACGGGCCAGCCACTCGGCATCGCGCGTGGCCTCGTCCTCGGGAATGCCAGCGGCCTGCAGCACCTGCCGAGCCTGCCGCAGCACCTCGTGGATGCGCATCGGGAGGGCTAGAGTCCCGTCCCGACGGCGGTGACTTCCTTGAGCTTTTCGGCGGTGTAGTAGGTCGTCAGCGCGTCGATCAGTTCGGCCAGGTTCCCGTCGAGTACCGCCGTCAGCTGATGCGTCGTGAAGTTGATGCGGTGGTCGGTGATGCGGCTCTGCGGGAAGTTGTAGGTGCGAATCTTCTCGGAGCGATCTCCGGAGCCCACCTGTCCGCGGCGCTCCCTGGCGATGGCATCCTGCTGCTTCTGCATCTCGAGGTCGTACAGCCGCGAGCGCAGCACCTTGAGGGCCTTTGCGCGGTTCTTGATTTGCGATTTTTCGTCCTGCTGCGACACCACGATTCCGGTCGGCAGGTGGGTCACGCGCACGGCCGAGTAGGTCGTGTTGACGCTCTGCCCGCCGGGGCCGCTCGAGCAGAACGTGTCGATGCGCAGGTCCTTGTCGTTGATCTGGATGTCGATGTCGTCGGCTTCGGGCAGCACGGCCACGGTGGCCGTCGAGGTGTGGATGCGCCCTGAGGCTTCGGTGGCCGGCACGCGCTGCACGCGGTGCACACCACTCTCGTACTTGAGGCGGCTGTAGGCGCCCTGGCCGGTGATGCTCACGATGACTTCCTTGAGCCCGCCCTGCCCGGCTTCGCTCATGCCCAGCACCTCGAGCTTCCAGCCCTGGCGCTCGGCATAACGCGTGTACATGCGGTAGAGCTCACCGGCAAAGAGCGCCGCCTCTTCGCCGCCGGTGCCGGCCCTGATTTCCACCAGCACGTTCTTGTCGTCGTTCGGGTCCTTGGGAATGAGCAGGATCTTGAGCTCGTCGACGATGCGCGACTGCCTGGCCGTGAGGTCGGCCAGTTCTTCCTGGGCGAGGTCGCGCATCTCGGGGTCGCCGCTCTTCATCAGCTCCTCGGCCTGCGCGATTTCGGCGCTCACGGTGCGGTGCTCGCGATACTTGAGCACGAGCGCCTCGATGTCGGCGAGCATCTTGGCCTGCTTGCGATACTCGGTCGGGTCCGACTGCACCTCGGCAGTTCCGAGCGAGGAGGTGAGCTCCTCGTAGCGCATTTCCACGGCGGCAAGCTTGTCAAACACGATCAGGGCCTCTGAAAGAACCGGAAAAGGCGCGCCCCGGACGGGCGCGCCGGAACTGAGCCGGCAGTGCTAGCCGCCGGAGACGGGCGGCAGAAATGCGACTTCATCACCGTCGGAGACGGGTGAGGTTCGCCGCGCGTATTCCGCGTTGATGGCGCACGACACGGCCCGCTCGTAGGGCGCGAGGGACGGATGCCGTGTGACGAGCTGCTGCCATACATCAGCCACGGTCGGGGCGTCCCCGGGGCATTCGCAGTCGAGGTCGCCGGTGCCCGCCAGCTCGCGCAGGCGGGCGAAGAGCCGCACGGTCACGCGCATGCGAGCCTCATGGCCTCCGCCTTCGCGGCGGCGTCATCCGGATCGGCGGTCGCCCCTTCCACCCAGTCCTCCCCGCCCTCGAAGAATTCGTGCTTCCAGATGGGGACGATCTGCTTGATGCGTTCGATGCTGTAGCGGGTGGCCGCGAAGGCGTCGGCCCGGTGCGGAGAGCCCGCGGCGATGACCACGCTGGCCTCGCCGATGGCGAGCGGTCCGGTGCGATGGTGGATGGCCACGCGCGTCGTGGGCCAGGCCTCGGCGCACTCGGCGAGGATGCGGTCGAGGGCCTTGAGTGCCAGGGGCTCGTAGGCTTCGTAGACGAGGCGGGTAACGCGCCGCCCGGCGTGGTGGTTGCGCACCACCCCCACGAATGTGCATACGGCGCCGTGGCCCGGGTCGTCGACCAGTCGGGCGAGGGCGACCGGGTCGAGCACGGCCGGCGTGATGGCCGTCAGAGAAGACATGCGTGCCACGAGTATACGCGTGATGAGGCGGGCCCTCAGGGGGCGCCAACGCCCCGCCAGAAGTGGTCGAGGGGCTGATGGCCCCGACCGACGTCGACGCCGCTCTGCATGGCGCCGGCGATGTAACGCTTTGCGGCGGTCACGGCCTCGACCAGTGGCACTCCCCGCGCCAGCTGGGCGGCGACCGATGCCGCCATGGTGCAGCCGGTGCCGTGGGTGTGGCGGCTGCGCACCCGGGGACCGACCAGCTCGTGCAGCTGGCCTCCCTCGAACACCACGTCGACCACGGTGTCGCCGTCGAGATGTCCGCCCTTGACGACCGCGGCGGCCGCCCCCAGGCCGGCCAGACGCCGGGCGGCCTCGTGCATGTCGTCCGTGGTCCGGATGGTGAGACCGGTCAGCACTTCCGCCTCGGGGATGTTGGGGGTCACGACGCGTGCCAGCGGCAGCAGCTGCGTGATCACTGCGCGCACGGCATCGTCGTTGAGCAGGCGGTCGCCGCTCTTGGCCACCATCACCGGGTCGACGACGATCTGTGGCAGGTGGTGACGGCGCAGGACTGCGGCCACGGTGTCCACGAGCTCAGGCGTCCCGAGCATGCCGGTCTTGACGGCGTCGCAGCCGATGTCGGAGATCACGGCCTCAATCTGGGCGGTGACGATGGCGGGCGGCACGAGGTGCACGGCGGTGACGGCGACGGTGTTCTGGGCCGTGAGTGCGGTGATGGCCGAGGTGCCGTAGACCCCCCAGGCGGCAAAGGTCTTAAGGTCGGCCTGGATGCCGGCCCCGCCACCGGAATCAGAGCCGGCGATTGTCAGGGCCCGGGGCCTGCCGATAGAATCCATAGCCATGTCGCTTATCGCTGCCTCTGTTCCCTCGCCTGCCACGCTGCTCGACCGTCTGACGGTGTCGTCCACCTCTGCACGCCTGCTGGCCGTGGCGGGTGTGGCGGCGGCGACCGCCGTGGCCTCGCAGGTGTCAGTCCCGCTGCCCTTCACGCCGGTGCCGCTGACTCTGCAGCCGATGGTGGTGCTGCTGGGCGGCGCGGTACTCGGAGCGCGCCTGGGCGCGGCAAGCCAGTGCTTCTATCTTATGGCGGGTGCGGCCGGTCTGCCGGTGTTCGCGCTCTCAGCCGACCTGTCGATGGGGCTCATGCGCCTGCTGGGTCCCACGGGGGGCTACCTGATGGCCTATCCGCTGGCTGCAGCGGTGGTGGGTGCGCTGGCCCAGCGCGGGCTGGACCGCCGTATCGGTGGATCGGTGCTGGCGATGCTGGCCGGGCTGGCGGTGCTGTTTGCGGGCGGGGTGGCGTGGCTGGCGAAGGATACCGGCTGGCAGACGGCCCTGCTGCTGGGGTTCTATCCGTTTGTTCTGGTGGATGTCCTGAAGGTGGCGGCGGCCGCCACGCTGCTGCCGACGGCCTGGCGCCTGCTCGGTCGCCAGGGTGACTGTTCGTCCGCTTAGCGGCGGAAGATCAGGACGTACTGGAACGGCAGGAAAGTCTCGATCCGGTCGAGCGTGAGCCCGGCCCGGGCCGCGTCGGCCTCGATGCGCGCGGGCGCCATCCGTTCGGTGGCATCCGGTCCCGGACCGCCCTCGCCCGGGTGGAAATCGATGATGGCGAGCCGGCCGTTGGGCTTCAGCGCTGTGGCCAGTCGCCGCAGAAGGGCGGGCGCATCGGTCAGTTCGTGATACGCATCGACGAGCAGGATGGCATCCATGGCCCCTGATGGAAGCCTTGGATCGATGGGAGTGCCCAGGACCGTGCGGACATTCCTCCGGCCCTGTCCCTGGACGCGCCGTTCGATGGCCGCGAGCATCTCGGGCTGCACGTCCTGCGCGTAGACGCGACCGCCGGGCCCGACGCGCGCCGAGAGGCGCACCGTGAACCATCCGGCCCCGGCCCCCACGTCGGCCACGACGGAGTTGTCGCCAATCGACAGCGCATCCATGATGCGCTCGGGCATCTGCCAGGCGTCGCGGTCCGGGGCTTCGAGGACGCCGAGGTCGACGGGGGCAGAGCGTCGGGGCGCCGTCTGTGCCTGCAGGACGTGGGCTCCCCCGGCAATCGTCGAGACCACGAGACAGAAGGCGGCGAGCCGAGGGCTGACGCACTGCATGGGATGTTTCATAATACGTCCTGCATGCTGCCTGACTTTTTTGCATCTGTTCTCGACCTGATCATCAAGACCTCGACCGACCTGCCCCCTGACGTGCGGGCCGCCATTGCGGCGGCGCGGGCGCTCGAGGCCGGCGACTCGCGCTCGGGCATGGCGCTGCGCATCATTGCCGAGAACATCGACCAGGCGGCCACGGGCGAGGGGGCCATCTGCCAGGACACCGGCATGCCCACCTTCGAGGTAAAGGCCCCGGTGGGTGCCAATCAGGTCTGGATGAAGCAGCAGATCAAGGCCGCCGTCGCCGAGGCGACGCGCCTCGGGAAGCTGCGTCCCAATTCGGTCGACTCGATCACCGGGGAGAACAGCGGCACCAACCTCGGCCCCGGCACGCCGGTCATCCACTTCGAGCAGTGGGAGCGCGACGAAATCGACATCCGCCTCATCCTGAAGGGCGGCGGGTGCGAGAACATGAACATCCAGTACTCGCTGCCCACCGAGCTGCCGAAGCTCGGCCGGGCCGATCGCACGCTTGAGGGGGTGCGCAAGTGCATCCTGCACGCGGTGTGGCAGGCCCAGGGCAAGGGCTGCGGGCCCGGCGCCATCGGCGTGGCGATCGGCGGCGATCGCACCAGCGGTTACAGCGAGGCGAAGCAGCAGTTGTTCCGCACCCTCGATGACGTGAACGATGATCCGAGACTGGCGGCGCTCGAGGCCGAAGTGATGCGCGAGTGCAACACCCTGGGCATCGGGACGATGGGATTCGGCGGCAAGGTGTCGCTCATCGGCTGCAAGATCGGGGCGCTGAACCGGCTGCCGGCGAGCTTCTTCGTGTCGGTGGCCTACAACTGCTGGGCGTTCCGCCGGCTGGGCGTGCAGCTCGACGGCCAGACGGGGGCCCTGCGTCGCTGGATTTACCGCGACCCGTCGGTGCCGACCGTGCCGATGTTCGACCAGTCGGGGTTTGTGCGCAGCGGTCGCGAGATTTCGCTGCAGTCGCCGCTGAGCGAGGCCGATGTGCGCCAGCTGAAGGTGGGCGACATCGTGCTGATCAGCGGGCCGGCCTACACCGGTCGCGATGCCGTGCACCATCACCTGATGTCCCACGACGCGCCGGTGGATCTGCGAGGGGCCGTGCTGTATCACTGCGGGCCGGTCGTGGCGAAGACGGCCGACGGGGGCTGGCGCGTGACGGCCGCGGGCCCGACGACCAGCATCCGCGAGGAACCGTATCAGGCGGACATCATCGGCAAGTTCGGGATCCGGGCCGTCATCGGGAAGGGCGGCATGGGGGCGAAGACGCTGGCGGGCCTCAGGCAGCACGGGGCGGTCTACCTGAACGCCATCGGCGGGGCGGCCCAGTATTACGCCCGCAGCATCGAGCAGGTGACCGGCGTCTCGTTCCTCGAGTTCGGGACACCCGAGGCGATGTGGCACCTGCAGCTCAACCGCTTCCCGGCCATCGTGACCATGGATGCGCACGGGAACAGCCTGCATGCCGAGGTGGAAGCCGAGACGGGGTCGGCCCTGGCCGGGCTGGTGGCTCCGTCTGCCTGACCGGGCGCCATTTGATAGAATCAGACCATGCACACGGAACAGCAGACCTCCAGCGCGGTGGACATGCCGGTGATGCCTCCTGCCGCGAGTTTCATCACGGTGACCGAGGCGGCGGCGGGCAAGATTCGCGAGCTGCTGGCTGAGGAAGGGAAGGCGGACAGCGGCCTGCGCGTGTTCGTGCAGGGCGGTGGGTGCTCCGGATTCCAGTACGGCCTGATGATCGAAGAGTCGGGGGCCGGCGTCGGCGACCAGGCGTTCGAGTCGAACGGCGTGCGGCTGTTTGTCGACCCGGTCAGCGTCAGCTACCTCAAGGGCGCGGAAGTCGACTTTGTCGACACCATCACGGGCGGCGGGTTCACCATCAAGAACCCGAACGCGACGTCGACCTGCGGGTGCGGCCAGTCGTTCAACGCGTAGGCCCGGCCCGGGCCGTGCCGAAGGAGCCTGTGGGCGCCACTTCCCGCCTCCCCGACCTCGAGCAGTTGCGTCCGGCCGGGACCAAGCGGTCGAGCAAGCGCGAGTTCATCGTCTCGGTGTTCCTCCGTCAGGAGGGACACCTGAGCGCTGATGATCTGGTGGCGCTCATCCGCCGCGAGGACCATCGCATCAGCCGCGCCACCGTCTATCGCACGCTGCACTGGATGGTCGATGCCGGCCTGGCGCGGAAGGTCGACTTCGGCGAGGGGCGGTTCCGCTTCGAGCATTCGTATCGGCATCCGCGCCACTTCCACCTCATCTGCAGGAGCTGCAGCCAGTCGTTCGAGTTCCTGAGCTCGGACATCGAGTCGCTGATTGAGGAGGTGGCGGCGGCCCGCGCCTTCACGCCCGCGCAGGTCGTGGTCCAGGTGTACGGGGAATGCGAGGCGTGCCGCACCGGTCGCACCTCCTCTGCGGCTGCCGCGGCGACCTCCGAGCAGCTGTTTGCCCGTGACGCACTGCGGATGGCCATCGCCACCGAGCGCAGCGGCCTCGAGTTCTACACCCGCGCGGCGCGCATTGCGCGCGATCCGCGGGGGCGCGAGATGTTCGAGACGCTGGCGTCCGAGGAACAGGAGCATCTGGCCACGCTGGAGCACCGCTACCGCGAGCTGCTGGCCGACGACCCGTCGCTTGAATCGCAGCCGACGTTCCTGTTCTTCAAGGGCGCGGCGCATGGCCTCTTTGCGGCCGGCGCCGAGGAGGTGCAGCGCGAGGGCGTTGACGACCTCGAGGCGCTCCGGATCGGTATCCGCTGCGAGCGGGGATCGCACCGGTTCTTCAAGCGCTACGGGGCGCGCTTCGAGGATTCCGAAGGCAAGCAGATCTTCCTCGAGTTTGCGGAGGAGGAGCGCCAGCACCTGGCGCTGCTGATTCGCGAGTACCGGGCGCTGCGCGATCGGCGGCAGTCGCTGTGATTGACCTGCACATGCATACGACCGCGTCAGACGGACGTCTGACGCCGGCCGAACTGGTCGCCCGTGTGGCAGCCGCCGGGCTGACCGTCATTGCGGTCACCGACCATGACACCGCCGGGGCCGTCGATGAAGTGACGGCTCTGGCCGCCTCGCACGGCGTCCGTGTGGTGCCCGGGGTCGAGCTGACAGCCGTCGATGCTGGCCGCGATGTGCACATGCTCGCGTACTTCATCGACCACCGGGATGCGGGGTTTGAGGCCTTCCTGAGCCGGCAGCGCGAGCGTCGGGTCGAGCGCGTGCAGGCCATCGGAGAACGGCTCGCCCGTGCCGGGGTACCGCTGGACGTCGACGCCCTGCTGCACGAGGCCCGCGAGCGCCCGGGCACATCGGTGGGCCGTCCCTGGATTGCGCGCGCGCTGGTGCGGAGCGGCCATGCGACAAGCGTGGCCGATGCCTTCGAGCGGTTGCTGGCGACCGGCCAGCCCGGGTTTGTGCCACGGCAGGGACCGAGCCCGTTCGAGGTCGTGGCGCTGGTCCACGGCATCGGCGGCGTGGTGTCGTTTGCCCATCCTGCCGTCACGAAGCGCGACGACCTGATCGAGCCGCTCGTCAGCGAGGGGCTCGATGCCATCGAGGTGTTCCATTCGGACCAGGGGCCGGACGCCCGGGCCCGCTATCGGGCACTGGCGGACGATCTGGGCGTGGCGGTCAGCGGAGGCTCGGATTTTCACGGCACCGGAGAGACCCGCGCCACCCTGGGCCGTGTGTGGCTGCCTGCCGCCGACTTTGCGAGGCTTGAAGCCCGGCGCCGCACCCGCTCGGGCCCTGACGCCTGACCATGCCGTTCCTCCTGGAGATGCGCGACCTGACTCGGGCCTACCAGGGCCTGAGGCCCCTGCGCATCCGCGACCTGCAGGTGGCCCCCGGCGCCGTGCTGCACCTCACCGGGTTCGATGCCGAGGCGGCCGAAATGTTCGTGCACCTGCTGACGGGGGCCGCCCTGCCGGACGAAGGCGATGTGCGGCTCTTCGGCACCAGCACGCGCGAGATCACCGATGCCGAGGGCTGGCTCCGTTCGCTCGATGCCCTGGGGCTGGTCAGTCATCGGGCGGTGCTGATCGACATGCTCAGCGTGCGCCAGAACATGGCGATGCCACTGACACTGCAGGTCGATCCGATGCCGGATGCGGTGCGGGCCCAGGTCGACGCGCTGGCCGCCGAGGCCGGGGTGACGCCGTCACTGCTTGATGAACCGCTGGGGCGCATCGACCCCGAAACGCACGTGCGCGTGCGGCTGGCCCGGGCCCTTGCGCAGTCGCCGAGGCTGCTCGTGGCTGAACATCCGACCGTTGGTCTGCCGCGCGACGCAGTGGCCGGTCTGGCGCGCGATGTGGCGGCGATCGCCAGGCATCGCCAGGCCGCGCTGCTGACGCTGACGGCCGATCCCGAGTGGGCCGGGCATGCCGGTGGTGAGGTGCTGTCACTCAGTGCCCGGACGGGCGAGCTCGTGAGGGGTGGAAGTTTTCTGGAGCGGATGCGGCGTGCACTGGGCGGCGCCTAGCGTCGCGCCCGCGCTATGATCGAGATGGAAGCGAACGGGGCCCGGTGGCCCTCCCGGTCTTCAAAACCGGTCGCTGCCCTTGCGAGAGGGCGGGCTGAGTTCGACTCTCAGGCGCTTCCGCCATGCCCGCTGATGGGCCGCCGGCCCCCCCCCGGGGCCGGACGGTGCCGTGGACCCTTACTCGACCAGGCGGATGTCGCCGGCGCGCGGTCCTTTCTGAGACTCCTCCGGGGTGAATTCGACCCGCTGGCCCTCGCGCAGCAGCTCGAACACCGTGCCACGGACGGCGCTGCGGTGGAAGAAGTGCTCGCTACCGGATTCATCACGGATGAACCCGAAGCCTTTGTCGATCAACAGTCGTGCAATCGTCCCGTTCGGCATACACGTGTCCTCCGATTCCAAACAGATGAGAACCGCTCACCCGCTGCCACACCCACGGATACCGGTGGTATCAGACAATGAGGCCGTGTGCGGGCCGATGTCCGGGGTGCCAGGGGAACTGACTTCTGCGCGCAGTGTAGGAGTCGCTCTCGGGCAAGTCAAGGTGATTGCGAGGGCCGACTCGGTGTCTCTACGGAAGTACTGAGTAGGTATGCTCGCGATGTCCACGAATTCCCGTGACTTCTCACAGGTAGGCAGTGTCATTCTGGCAGCTGGTGCGTCATCACGCATGGGCCGGCCGAAAGGGGCCCTCCCGTTGCGTGCGGAGGGCGAGACCATCGTGCAGCGCGTGGTGCGCGTGCTGACAGAGGCCGGCGTGCCTCGCGTGGTTGTTGTGACGGGGGCTCATCCCTCAGTGGCCGAGACGGTGGGTGTGGGCGATCCGCGCGTGACCGTGGTGCATCACGCCGGCTGGTCAGCAGGGCAGCTGTCGTCGCTGCAGTGCGGGCTGCGGTGGCTGCAGGCGTCTGGCCCACTCGAGGCCGCCGTGGTCACGCTGGTCGACGTGCCCTTCGTTCAGGCTGGCACCGTGGTCCGCCTGCTCGAGGCGTGGCACGACCGCCGCGCGCCGATTGTTCGACCGATCAGCGGAGCGCAACATGGACACCCCGTGGTGTTTGATGCCTGCGTCTTCGGGGATTTGCTGGAGGCGGATCCGGCACAGGGCGCCAAGCCGGTGATCCGGGCCCACGCGGCGCAGATCCTGAACGTGCCCGTGCAGGACGAGGGGGCGTTTGTCGACGTCGATACGCCCGAGGAATTTGCGGACGCGTTGCGGAGGATGGGGGGACCCGGGAACTGAGGACGGGTTCCCGGTGTCCGGCCAATGCCAGACACCGGGGGCGTGGCAACGTTACATCTTCGGCATCACGGTGAACGGCGTGGTCACCCGCGTGGTGCCCCACTCGATCACCAGCAGGCCGCCGGCCTTGGTGTCTTCCATGCTGATGGTCAGCATCTCGACAGGGGCAGCGGTCTTGCCGACGGTCATCAGGGCGCGACCGAGATCTTCGCCCTTCGGATAGGGGATGCCCCACTGGCCGGTCTTCTTGCTGATGACCAGCTGCCAGTTGCGCTCGCCGGGCACGGTGTACAGCGTATAGGTGCCGGGGTTGACGTGCACGGGCCCGAACATGAGCCCCGTGCTCGTCTTGATCGTGGTCGCCTCGTCGGCGCCGGTGCGCCACTCGGTGCCCGGGGGCATCAGCGTCGCTTCGGGACGGCCCTTGATCGAGGGCCGGCCGTACTCGATCGAAACGTCGGCTCCGTCGATGGTGAACTCGCTGCGGACGTGTGGGCTGCCGCCCCCGCCGACCTTCAGCTGAGTCATTTTCTGAGCGAGGAGGCCTGTGGTGGCGGCCAGGGTCAGGGCCAGGGCGGCGACAGTCATCCGGATGCGCATGTACGTTCTACTCCTTGAAAAAGACACGCTATGAGACGTCAGCGATGGCCGCTGCGATTCGCCGGACACCGTCGGCCATCTCTTCCGGTGTCAGCAGGCTAAAGGCCAGGCGCAGCTGCTGCTGGCCCCGTCCGTCGATGCAGACCGACGTGCCTGGCACAAACGACACGCGGCGTCGTTCGGCGGCGGGCAGCAGGGCCGCCACGGTGACCGTTGGCGGCAGCGTCAGCCACACGAAATAGCCGCCCCCCGGGCGGGTGATGCCGCACCCGGCCGGCAGCTCGCCGTCGAGCGCCGCCAGCAGGGCGTCGCGCCGTTCGCGCAGCGACTGGCGCAGGGACGCCAGGTGGGCATCAAAGCCCCCCGACTGGCAGAGGAGGGCGACCATCATGCCCATCGCGAAGCTGGGGGCGCCGCCACTGTCGCGCACGCCGTCATCCGCGAACCGCTGGGCCTGCCCGGCACTGCAGGTGACAAAGCCCAGGCGCAGCCCCGGGGCCAGCGTCTTCGAGTAGCTGCCGAGGCGGATGACCCGCCCGCGCGGAGCCAGCGCAAAGAGCGACGGCGGTGGCGGTGCATCGAACCACAGCTCGCGGTACACATCATCTTCGATGATGAGCAGGTCGTGCCGCTCGGCCAGTGCCACCAGCCGCTGCCGGCGTGAGAGTGGCAGCAAGGCACCGGTCGGGTTGTGAAACGTGGGGATGGTGTAGAGGGCCCGGGCCCGGCGCCCCTCGATCCGCAGCGCGTCGAGGGCGGCGTCGAGGTGGTCGACGAGGATTCCTTCGTCATCGATGGGAATGGGCCGAAGCTCGAGATGGTGGTCACGCAGCGTCTTGAGCGCCAGGTGGTAGGTCGGCGACTCGACGAAGACGATGTCGCCGGGGTCGGTGAAGAGCGTGCAGACTTCATCCAGCCCCTGGGAGTTGCCCGAGGTACCGATGATTTCGCCGCGCGACAGGGTGAGGCCCTCGAGGGTTTCGGTGCGCCGGCGCTGCCACTCGAGCAGCGGCCAGACGCCTTCCGGAGCGCCATAGGCGAGCGGGTCGCTGCCGCACTCGCGGAAGACCGCCTGGGCGGCCTGCTGCATGGCCTGCACCGGCAGCAGTGAGGCGTGCGGCTGGCCGAAGACAAACTCGGCCCATCCGTCACGGCGGACCATCTGGATGCTGGACGGCAGCGGGGCAGCGCTCATGGCCGCTCCATCGTCATGACACTGGCCATGATGTCGATGCCTTCCCACAGGTTGCGGAGGCGCAGGTTCTCGTCGGGCCCGTGCTGGTTGTTGTCGTGGTTCACCAGCGAGATGCCCACGGTGGGCATCACTTCGCTGAAGCTGGCGAACGGCATGCTGCCGCCGAGCGTCGGCGTGCGGATGATGGGTCGTCCGCCGCGGGCCACGGCGGTGGCGACGGCACTGGCCATCGGGTCATCCATCGACACCCGGGGCGCATACGAACCGGCGCGCTCGTCGACGCGCGCCAGCAGCGGGTGGGTCAGCCGTTCCTGTTCCGACGGGTCGCGTCCGATGACCACGTGATAGCCCTGACTGCGGATGTGGTCGATGAGGCGACGGTTCATGATCGACGGCTGGAGTCCGTTGACCAGGCGCATCTCGAGCCGAGCCCCGGCCCATCCGGGAATGGCGGTGCGCGAGGGCGACTCGAGGCCGTCGCCGGATTCCATGGTCAGGACGCTCAGCGTGGGCTCGCTCAGCTTTCGCTCGAGGCGCACCTCACCCCGTTCGGGCATGGCCACGAGAAAGTCGCGCTTCAGCGCCGCCTCGACGTTCGGCATCTCGTCGATGGCCAGCTGCTCGGTCGGCGTCAGCGGTACCACATCGTCGTAGAACCCCTTGACGGTGACACGGCCCGTGTCGTCCTTCATCGAGGCCAGTAGTTTCGCCAGCCGCATGGACGGGTCGGGGGCCCAGTTGCCATAGTTGCCCGAGTGCAGTTCCTGGCGCGCGCCGAAGATGCGTACGGTGATGCCGGTGCTGCCCCGAACGCCGTAGTAGAGCGTGGCGCGTCCGCTGGGGTGACGGGGGCCGTCGAGGGTGATGGCGACATCGGCCTTCAGCGCCGCCGCGCGTTCCGTGGCAAAGCGTCGGAAGTTGGCCGACCCGGCTTCCTCTTCCCCATCGAGGACGACCCGGAGGTTCCAGAGGGGCCCGGTCCCGGTGGCTCGCAGGGCGTCGACGGCGTTGAGCACCGCGATGATGGGGCCCTTGTCATCTGAGGTCGAGCGGCCGTACATGCGGGTTTCCGGATCGAACGTGGTGATCGCAGGCGTCAGCGCGAGAGGGCCTGACGGCGAGACGAGGCAGGGCGCGAACGGCGGGCAGTTCTTCCATTCCCCCGGGTTGACCGGTTGCCCGTCGTAATGGATGTAGAGGGTCATCACGCCGCGGGCATTGGGCACATCGAGCGTGGCGAGGACCACGGGGGCTCCGGTGCCCTCGGTGCTGGTGACAGTGAATCCGCGGGCCCGGAAGAGGCCCGCTACATGCACGGCGTTGCGCCGCATGTCGGCGTCGCTGGTGGCGATGTTCGGCAGTGCGACAAACTGCATCAGTTCGTCGACGATGGCCCGTTCGCGCGTGGCGCGCCAGGCATCGATGGCCGAGGTCTGGGCGGACAGCACCGGCGCGGCGGCCAGCAGCGCCAGCACGGTCAGTGCCGGGAACCAGGGGCGGGAGCGCATCCACCCACTATACCCGGGCTGAGGCAGGAACTTTGCCGTGGCCAAGGATGTCTTATTGAGAGTGCCGCTGATTCCCACACCTGACACCGTTGCGCCGTTCGTCATCCGTCGTTTCCGCCGGCACCTGCCTGCGGTGATCCTGCCGCTCCTGCTGGCGACGGCCTCGGTGGTGCCGGCCGACGCGGGCCGCCGTGACCGTGCCGAGGCCCCTCCGGGCCAGGCGAGTCAGGCTGCCCAGGGAGCCGCCACGGAACGGGGCCAGGAACCTCGTGAGCGCAGCGTGACCGGTGTGGTGATCGACGCCGACACGCAGGTGCCCCTTCCTGGAGCCGAGGTCATCGTGGGCGGAGCGACGCAGACGACCGATGCGACAGGACGTTTCCGGCTGCGCCTCGCGGCGGGCACGGCCGACGTCACGGCCACCGCCCCGGGCTACTTTCCGCTGACAACTACCGTTGATGTCTCGAAGGGTGATGTCGATCGCCTCGAACTCGCGCTGGCCCGCGATGCCGGATTCTCGACGAGTGTCGCCGTGGTGGCCTCGGCTCCCACAGCGGCGCCCGCGGCCGAGACGGTGCAGCCGGTGCAGGTGCTCCGCACGCCCGGTGCCCTCGACAACATTTACCGCACCCTGCAGACGCTGCCCGGCGTGGCCCCGACCGATGAATTCGGCAGCCGCCTCTCGGTGCGCGGCGGTGCCCCCGACCAGAACCTGACGATGATGGACGGGGTTGAGGTGCATGACCCGTTCCGTCTGTTCGGGCTGACGAGTGCGTTCAATCCGGAAACGATTCAGCGCTTTGAACTGGCGACCGGCGGCTTCAGCGTGAAGTACGGCGACCGCCTCTCGTCGCTGCTCGTGGTCGAGAACCGCGACGGCCGATCGGGTGGCATGAACGGCTCGGCGAGCCTCAGTGTCACCGATACGAACACGGTGTTCGAAGGAGGCCTGCCGGGCGGGCAGAAGGGGTCGTGGCTCGTGACCGGGCGGCGCACCTACTACGACTTCGTGGCCTCGCGCATCACGGGGCAGGACTTCCCGCAGTTCCAGGACCTGCAGTCGAAGGTCACCTGGGCGCCCTCAGGGGGCACACGCGTGTCGGCCTTCGGGATGATCAGCCGGCAGGCGGCCAACGTCGAGCTCGACTCAGATGATGCGCGGGGCGAGTTCCAGGACGACACCGACAACGACCTGTCGTGGCTGCGGCTCGACCAGACGATCGGGACCCGCGCACAGTCGCGGACCATCCTCGGCTATTCGGACACGCGGTCGACGCTCGGCGTGGATGCGGCGTTCCAGAACGCCAGTCGTCGTTCGAATTCACCCGCGGAGGAAGCGGTCGGGCTGGCCAACGTCGTGTTCGAGCGGTCGCTTGGGGTGAAGGATGTGTCGCTGCGCCAGGAGTTCACCGTGAGCGCGGGGACGCACCTGTTCGAGGCCGGGTTCGAGGCGCATGTGCTCGACACGGCGCAGCGTTTCTCTGTCACGGGTGACCGCAACGAGTCGGCGGCCAACGGGTCGAGTGTGCAGGGCGGGGCCGGCCTGCCCGACCTGCTGGTGGCGTCGACCTCGGCGACGCGCGCCGGCGCCTGGCTGCAGGACACCTGGCAGGCGGGCGCGCGCGTCTCGCTGCAGGGCGGACTCCGTCTCGATCGGTTCGGCAACACGCGCGAGACGCGGCTGTCGCCGCGGCTATCGGCCACCGTGGCCGCCGATGAACGCACGCGGCTGCTGGCAGCCGTGGGCGTGTATCGCCAGAGCCCGGGCGACGAGAAGCTCGCACAGAGTGACTACGTGCTCGACTTCAGCGCGACGAGCATGAGCCGTCTCCGCTCCGAGCAGGTGCGCCAGCTGTCGGTCGGGGTCGAACGCACACTCGGCGCCGGCATCACCGTCAAGGTCGAGGGTTACTACAAGCGGTTCACCGACGCGCTGATCGGTCAGCTCGAGCCCGAGCCTGTGCGCGCCGCGCGCGTGGCACGCTACGATTTCCCGGCCGACCTGCAGTGGAGCGTGCCGACCTCACCGTTCATCACTACCGTGCCGGTGAACGAGGGCAGGGGCACCGCCTACGGCCTCGATGTGTACCTCAGCCGCCTGGGTGGTGGTCGCCTGACGGGCTGGACCAGCTACACCCTCGGGCGTGCCATCCGCGAGGCCTACGGCCGGTCCTATGACTTCGAGTACGACCGCCGCCATGCGTTCACCATGGTGTCGTCCTACGCCCTGACGTCCCGCTGGGACATCGCGGCCACCACGCGCATCGCGTCGGGCTTTCCGCGGACGGCCCCTCTGGGCGTGCGGGTGCTGGGCGCACCTGATGTGCTCGATATGGATGGTGACGGCAACATCGCGGAACTGAGGCCGATGCGTGACGCGCAGGGGCTGCTCGTCTACGGCGTCGACTACGGCGGGGTCGAGAACCTCGGCAACGCACGGCTGCCGCTGTTCGCACGCGTGGATGCGCGGCTCACGTGGCGGCCTCGTGGCGCCATGGGCCGCTGGGAGCTCTATGCCGAGGTCATCAACGTGCTGAACCGGCGAAACGCCGGCGCCCTCGATGCGCGCCTCGAATACGACCCGAATTCGGATCGGCCTGCCATCGTCGAGGACCGTGACCAGGCGCTGCCGCGCCTGCCCACGGTCGGTGTGCGCTTCCGCTTCTAGTTGGCGAAGGCGGCGATGCCGGTCTGCGCGCGCCCGAGGATGAGCGCGTGGATATCGTGGGTACCCTCATAGGTGTTGACGCCCTCGAGGTTCACCATGTGCCGGATCACGTGGAACTCGTCGGTAATGCCGTTGCCGCCCATCATGTCGCGGGCCATGCGTGCGATGTCGAGCGCCTTGCCGCACGAGTTGCGCTTCAGCAGCGAGGTCAGTTCCACGCCGGCCGTGCCGGCCTCCTTCATGCGGCCCAGCCGGATGCAGCCCTGCAGCCCGAGGGCGATTTCGGTCTGCATGTCGGCCAGCTTTTTCTGAATCAGCTGGTTGGCGGCCAGCGGCCGGCCGAACTGCTTGCGTTCCATCACATAGGCCCGCGCGCGCAGCCAGCAGTCCTCGGCGGCGCCGAGGGCGCCCCAGGCGATGCCATACCGGGCGCTGTTGAGGCAGGTGAAGGGGCCCTTCAGGCCGCGGATGTCCGGGAAGGCGTTCTCCTCGGGACAGAACACGTGGTCCATCACAATCTCGCCGGTGATGCTGGCGCGCAGGCTGACCTTGCCGTGAATGGCCGGGGCGCTCAGGCCCTTCATGCCCTTCTCGAGGACAAACCCGCGAATCTGATCCTCGTCATCCTTGGCCCACACGACGAAGACGTCGGCGATGGGGCTGTTGGTGATCCACGTCTTGGCGCCCGTGATCTGGTAGCCACCGTCGACCTTCCGGGCGCGGGTGATCATGCCGCCCGGATCGGAGCCGTAGCCCGGCTCGGTGAGGCCGAAGCAGCCGATCCACTCGCCGCGGGCCAGCTTGGGCAGGAACTTCTGCCGCTGCGCCTCGGTGCCGAATTCATGGATGGGCAGCATCACGAGCGATCCCTGCACGCTCATCATCGAGCGGAAGCCCGAGTCGATGCGCTCGACCTCGCGGGCCACAAGACCGTAGGCCACGGCCCCCATGCCCGCCCCGCCGTATTCCTCGGGGATGGCGATGCCGAGCATGTCGAGCTCGCCCATTTCCCTGAAGATGGAGGGGTCGACGCCCTCATGCCGGAACATATCGAGGACACGGGTAAACAGCCGATCCTTGCAGTAGGCGCGGACTGAGTCGCGCGTCATGCGTTCTTCGTCGGTCAGCTGGTCGTTCAGCAGGAAGGGATCGGTCCAGTCGAATCGTGCGGTCGCCATAGTGATTCCATCTTCCTATAAATGCGGATGGGCTGCGAACCCAGGGGCATGATCCATGGAGCGGCCCGTCTCAGGGACGCCCCCCGTGAGTGTCAGTCGGTCAGCAGCGGGTCGAGCACCGTCGGCAGGCCCACTGCGCGCCGCACGGCGGCACGACCGTAGAGAGCGCCCATGAGATTCCCGGTCCCGTTGTAGCCGCCGACGGCCCACACGCCGGCGTGAGGTGATGCGAAGATTGGCAGCGCCGATGCGGTGTAGCTGACGACGGCCGCCCATCGATGTGTGATGGGCGCCTTCACCTTGAGCGTATCGCGCAGCAGGCGCTCGAGGTGCACCTGCACGTCTCCACCCGGTGTGGGATCGTCGGTGCGCTCCGTTGCCTCCGAGTAGTCGCGGCACCCGCCGAGTGCCAGGCGACCGTCGGGCAACTGCTGCCAGTAGTCGTAGCCCCAGCGCGCATACACCGGCCGCGGAAACCTCCGGGCCGGGAGCGGTGCGGTGGCCAGCATCTGCAGGCGGATGGATGACAGCTGCGGCGCCAGCGAGGGGCAGAGCGCAGCCAGCCGGCCGTCGATGGCCACCACGACATGGGGGGCCCGTACCGTGCCGTGCCGCGTGTGCACACGGCCCGATTCCAGCTGGAGGACGGCTGACTGTTCGAAGAGCCGTGCGCCACGCGCCATCACCTGTATGGCCAGCCCACGGCACCGTGCCAGGGGATTGCAGACACCATCGTCGGGGAACAGCAGGCCACGCCCTTCGGGTCCGCTGTAGTGAGAGACGCCAAGCTGGTCCGTCCGCATGGCCTCGAACTGCTGCTGGCAGTCGTTCCACTCCTCCTCGTCAACAGCGATGCGCAGCGAGCCGGTTCGCCTGACGGCCTCCGGCGTGGCCGCCTGCATGCGGTCGAGTTCCTGCAGGGTCAGCCGATGAAATGCACGGGCCCAGTCGTGGCCGTATCGCGCGGCGGTCTCATGGTGAAAGCGGGCGGTGCCGCCCAGCAGAAACCCGCCGTTGCGCCCGGCCGCCTGGTCTGCCACCTCGCCGGCGTCGACCCCGACGACGGAGAGACCCAGTGAGAGGGCCTCATCCACTGCGGCCAGACCAGAGCCCCCGAGGCCCACCACACATACATCGGCGGCGGTGTCTCCCTCGAGCACCGGCAGGGCGGTCCAGCGGCCATCGTCCCAGGCAGGCAGCGTCATCACTGACGACGACGCTATCACTGAAGGCGCGGGTGCGCATACTCTGGTGCCTTGCACGGTGCGGATTGTGGCCATGAATCTGGGTGAGCGATGCGGAACACAACGGCGACCGGAATTGGAATCATCGTCCTCGGCCTGACGCTTGTCGGGTGCGGCGGGGGCGGGACGTCGTCGACCCCGACGACGCCAACGTCGCCGACGCCGCCAACCGCGCCCCCGGTGTCCTACACGGCCGTCGGGGCCAGCGATGCCGTCGGGATCGGCGGCAGCGTGCCCTGTGCGCCGCTCCTGCCCTGCCCGACGGGGACCGGCTATGCGCCGGTGCTGGCCCGTCGGATCGGGCAAGCGGGCGGAACGGTGACCTTCACCAATCTCGGCAT